>JAKPQE010000060.1 GCA_029572955.1 Pseudomonadota bacterium | reverse complement strand
CAGGGCATCGCGCACCGAGCCCTCGGAAGCGCGGGCGACGAGGGCAAGCGCCTCGTCGTCGATCGCCACCCCCTCGGCGTCGGCGATGCGGCGCAGATGGGCGACGAGCACGTCGGCCTCGATGCGGCGCAGGTCGAAGCGCTGGCAGCGCGACAGGATGGTCACCGGCACCTTGCGGATCTCGGTGGTGGCGAAGATGAACTTCACATGCTCGGGCGGCTCCTCGAGCGTCTTCAGCAGGCCGTTGAAGGCGGCGCCGGAGAGCATGTGCACTTCGTCGATGATGTAGACCTTGTAGCGCGCCGAGACCGGGCGATAGCGCACCGCCTCGATGATCTCGCGGATGTCGCCGATGCCGGTGTGCGAGGCGGCGTCCATCTCGATGATGTCGACATGGCGCGATTCCATGATCGCCTGGCAGTTGGTGCCGAGCTCGGGCATGTCGATGGTCGGCCGGTCGACCTTGCCGGGAATATCGTAGTTGAGGGCGCGGGCGAGGATGCGGGCGGTCGTCGTCTTGCCGATGCCGCGCACGCCGGTCAGCATGTAGGCCTGTGCGATGCGGCCGGTCTCGAACGCGTTCTTCAGCGTCCGCACCATGGCGTCCTGGCCGATGAGATCGTCGAAGGTCTGGGGCCGATACTTGCGCGCCAGCACCCGGTAGGCGGCGGGCCGTCCGCCGGCGTCGGTCGTGCTCGTGCCGTCCATCGCCCTGCCCTTTTTACGGTAAGCTGGTAGTCGGTCACCGACCGGTCGATACGCGACCGGAATGGCGCCCTCGGCACCCGCAGCGAGGCGGGGAAGGCGCAGGTGGGAGGCTGGACATGCGACCCGAACCGGATTCGTTGGGGCTGCTTCCTTCCGGACCTGACCCAGTTGGCGAAGGGCTCGCCCGCCGCCAACCTCCCGGCCTCGATATGGCAGGTTCAGGCCCGGGACGCAAGAGAGGCGCGCCCGATGCGCCTGCTCACTTGTTTCTGAACTGCGGCGAGCGCTTCTCGACGAAGGCGTTCATGCCCTCGGTCTGATCCTCGGTGGCAAAGAGCGCGTGGAACATGCGGCGCTCGAAGCGAATGCCCTCGGCGAGCGTCATCTCGTAGGCGCGGTTCACCGTCTCCTTGGTCATCATGACCGAGGGCAGCGAGAAAGAGGCGATCTTGTTGGCGGCATCGAGGGCCGTCTCGAGCAGATCGGCGACCGGCACGACGCGCGAGACGAGACCGACCCGCTCGGCCTCGGCGGCGTCCATCATGCGGCCGGTGAGGCACATGTCCATGGCCTTCGACTTGCCGACGAAACGGGTGAGGCGCTGGGTGCCGCCGGCGCCGGGCATGACGCCGAGGGTGATCTCGGGCTGGCCGAAGCGGGCGTTCTCGCCGGCGATGATGAAGTCGCACATCATGGCGAGCTCGCAGCCGCCGCCGAGGGCATAGCCGGCGACCGCGGCGACGATCGGCTTGCGATTGCGCGCGACCCGGTCCCAGGACGAGATGAAATCACCGACATAGGCATCGATGAAATCGAGGGAGGCCATTTCCTTGATGTCGGCGCCCGCCGCGAAGGCCTTCTCCGAACCGGTGATGACGATGCAGCCGATGCGCTCGTCCTTCTCGAAGGCGTCGAGGGCCTCGGAGAGTTCGCCGATCAGCTCGGAATTGAGCGCGTTCAGCGCCTTCGGGCGGTTGAGCGTGACGAGACCGACACGGTCACGGGTCTCGACGACAATGGTGTTGTAGGCCATTTGGGTTCCTCGTCAGGGCTTGTCGGACGCGCAGCAGCGTGCCGGCGGACGCAAAAGGCGTAAACGAGCCGGCTGGCCCACGCAACCCCGCCGGCCGTCGAGGGGCGCACCCGGGTTTCTCGCGAAACACCGGTTCCGGCCTTTTCGCAGGATGCGCTGGAGCCTTTTCACTTTGTCGTCGAAACGCGAAATGGCTTCCGGTCTTTGTTCGATCGCGTTTGCGGACGGCGAACCGGCGTCCGCCTCGCCCGGAAACGCCCTAGCGCTGGCACACCGGGCACCAGAAGGTCGAGCGGCCGGATTGGACGATGCGCGCGACGGTGCCGCGGCAGCCGGGCGTCGGGCACGGCGCGCCCTCGCGGTCGTAGACGCGGAAGGAATGCTGGAAGTAGCCGAGCTCGCCGTCGACATGGATGTAGTCGTTGAGGGAGGAGCCGCCGGCGGCGATCGCCTCGGCGATGACCTCGCGGATGGCGGTGGCGAGGCGTTCGGCGCGTTTCGTCGGTCCGCCGTCCTTCTTCACGATCGAGCCGGCGGCGCGGCGCGGCGAGAGGCCGGCGCGCGAGAGCGCCTCGCAGACATAGATGTTGCCGAGGCCGGCGATCAGGCGCTGGTCGAGCAGCGCGGCCTTGAGGGGCGCCGCCTTGCCGGAAAAGAGGTGCGCCAGCAGCGCCGCGTCGAGTGCGTTGCCGGTCGGCTCGACGCCGAGGCCGGCCAAGAGCGGATGGGCGTCGAGGTCGGCACGGGGCACAATGTCCATCAGGCCGAAGCGGCGCGGATCGTTGTAGACGACGCGCAGGCCGCTCCCGAGGTGGAAGACCACATGGTCGTGGGCGGCGTCCTTGCTCCTTGGAAAGTGGAAATCGCCGATCGCCGCCTCGCCCTCGATGCGGAACGAGCCGGACATGCCGAGATGGGCGATCAGCACCTCGCCGGTCGACAGGTCGGCGAGGAGGTATTTCGCCCGCCGGCCGAGCGCCGTGACGGTCGCCCCTTCGAGCCGCTCGACGAAGCGCTCGGGGAAGGCGAAGCGCAGCTTGTCGCGGCGCTTCTCGACCGCGACGATCCGCGCACCTTCCAGCGCCGGCTGCAGGCCGCGGCGCACGGTCTCGACTTCGGGCAATTCCGGCATCGGCGGCTGCTCCTCCGGCGGTAACGACGCGGCGGGAAAGATGGCGGCGACGATAGCGCGAACGGATCGGGTCCGCTATGCTGCGGCGCAATCAGTTGCGGCGGTCCGGTACGGGTAACGTGCCGGGCCGGAATTATTGCGTTCGATCGCCGACATTCCCGCGCCGGCGGGCCGAGGACAGGGTACGGAACGAGGCATGACGACAGAGGGCAACAGGAGCGCGACCACCTCCTTCGGATTTCGCGACGTGGCGCTCGAAGACAAGCAGACGCTCGTCGACGAGGTGTTCCATCGCGTCGCCTCGCGCTACGACCTGATGAACGACCTGATGTCGGGCGGCCTGCACCGGCTGTGGAAGGACGCGCTCGTCTCCTGGATGGCGCCGCCGCGCAGCGGCCGGCGCGCCTTCGAGGTGCTCGACGTCGCCGGCGGCACGGGCGATGTCGCGACCCGCATCGTCGATGCGTCACAGGGCCATGCCCGCGCCATCGTCTGCGACATCAACGGCTCGATGCTCGGCGTCGGCAAGGACCGGGCGGCGGCGCGCGGGCTTTCCGACAAGATCCGCTTCGTGCAGGGCAATGCCGAGGACCTGCCGTTCGAGAACGGCCGGTTCGACGCCTATACGATCGCCTTCGGCATCCGCAACGTGCCGCGCATCCAGCGGGCGCTCGAGGAGGCCTACCGGGTGCTGCGGCCCGGCGGCCGCTTCATGTGCCTCGAATTCTCGGCCGTCGACGTGCCGGTGCTCGACAGGATCTACGACCTCTATTCGTTCAACGTGATCCCGCCGCTCGGCCAGCTCGTCGCCAACGACGCCGACAGCTACCGCTATCTCGTGGAATCGATCCGCAAGTTCCCGCATCAGGAGCGCTTTGCCGAGATGATCCGCAAGGCCGGATTCTCGCGGGTGGAGTATCGCAATTTCACCGGCGGCATCGCCGCGATCCATTCCGGCTACCGGATCTGAAGGCGCGGACGACGGCGATGGGCATTCCGGTCAGCGCGTTCATCCGGCTCATGCGGGCGGGCTATGTGCTTGCCCGGGAGGGCGTGCCGCGCCTCGTCGATCCGGAAATGGTGCCGCCCTCCGGCCGGCTCCTGCTGCGGCTCGTGCGGCTCCTCGAAAAGCCGCGGGTCGAGGGCGACGCCGCCGCCCGCCTCTCGCACGCGCTCAACCGGCTCGGCCCCTCCTACATCAAGCTCGGCCAGTTTCTCGCCACGCGGCGCGACGTCGTCGGCGATGTCGTCGCGCGCGATCTCGAAACGCTGCAGGACCGGCTGCCGCCGTTCCCGATGGATGCGGCGCGGGCCCGCGTCGAGGCCTCGTTCGGCCGGCCGGTCGAGGAGCTCTTCACCTCGTTCAGCGAGCCGCTCGCCGCCGCCTCGATCGCCCAGGTGCACCGCGCCACGGTCGAGACCGAGGACGGCACCCGCGACGTTGCCGTCAAGGTGCTGCGGCCCGGCGTGCACCACCGCTTCGCCCGCGACCTCGAGAGCTTCTATCTCGCCGCGCGCCTCGCCGAGCGCTTCGCGCCGGCGTCGCGGCGCCTCAGGCCGGTCGCCATCGTCGACACGCTCGCCCGGTCGGTCAATCTCGAGATGGACCTGCGCCTCGAGGCGGCGGCCTTGTCCGAGATGGCCGAGAACACGGCGAAGGATCCGGGCTTCCGGGTGCCCGGCGTGATCTGGGAGCGCACGGCGCGCAACGTGCTGACGCTCGAATGGATCGAGGGCACCAAGCTCTCCGACGTCGCGACGATCGAGGCCGACGGCCACGATCTCATCGCCCTCTCCAAGGTGCTGATCCAGTCGTTCCTCCGGCACGCGGTGCGCGACGGCTTCTTTCACGCCGACATGCACCCCGGCAATCTCTTCCTCGACGAGGCCGGCAAGATCACCGCCGTCGATTTCGGCATCATGGGTCGGCTCGGGCCGAAGGAGCGGCGCTACCTCGCCGAGATCCTCTACGGCTTCATCAAGCGCGACTATTTCCGCGTCGCCGCGGTGCATTTCGAGGCCGGCTACGTGCCGGACTACCAGGACGTCGCGGTGTTCGCGCAGGCGATCCGGGCGATCGGCGAGCCGTTGCAGGGGCGCCTTGCCAAGGACGTCTCGATGGCGCGGCTGCTGACCCAGCTCTTCGAGGTGACCGAGCTGTTCGACATGCACACCCAGCCGCAGCTGCTGCTCCTGCAGAAGACGATGGTGGTGGTGGAAGGCGTCGCGCGCACCCTCGATCCCGAGCTCAACATGTGGACGACGGCCGAGCCGGTGATCCGCGACTGGATCGAATCCCACCTCGGGCCGAGCGGCAAGCTCGCCGACGCGGCCGAGGGCGTCTCGGCGATCGGCCAGCTCGTCACCACGGTTCCCGATCTCATCGCGCGGGCCGAGCGCCTGTCGGCGGGCTTTGCCGACATGGCGCGCGAGGGCCTGCGCCTCGATCTCGACACGGTGCGCGCCATCGCCCGCGAGGAAGCGCGGCGCGGCCGGGCAACGCGGCTGGCGATCTGGATCGGCGCGATCTCGCTCGCCGTCCTCGCCTTCGCGTCGCTCTCGGGCTAGAGCCTGTGGAGGCCGATATGACCCTGGCTGACAGGAAGATCCTGCTCATCGTCGCCGGCGGCATCGCCGCCTACAAGTCGCTGGAGCTCGTGCGGCGCCTCCGCGAGCGCGGCGCCACGGTGCGCGCGGTCCTGACCCGCGCCGGGGCCGAGTTCGTCACGCCGCTGTCGCTCGGCGCGCTCAGCGGCGACAAGGTCTACCAGAGCCTCTTCGACCTCACCGACGAGGCCGAGATGGGCCATATCGAGCTGTCGCGCGATGCCGATCTCCTCGTCGTCGCGCCGGCGACCGCCGATCTCCTGGCCAAGATGGCCGGCGGCCATGCCGACGACCTCGCCTCGACCGTGCTGCTCGCCACCGACAAGACGGTGCTCGTCGCGCCGGCGATGAACGTGCGGATGTGGGAACACGCCGCGACCCGGCGCAATGTCGCGGCGCTCGCCGCCGACGGCATCGCCTTCGTCGGCCCGAACGCCGGCGACATGGCGTGCGGCGAGTTCGGACCCGGGCGGATGGCCGAGCCGGCCGAGATCGTCGCCGCGATCGCGGCGCTGCTCGCCCCGGCCGGGCAGGCTCTCGCCGGCCGGCACGTGCTCGTCACCTCCGGGCCGACACACGAGCCGATCGATCCGGTCCGCTACATCGCCAACCGCTCGTCCGGCCGCCAGGGCCACGCGATCGCGGCCGCGGCCGCGGCGGCCGGCGCCCGCGTCACACTGATTTCCGGACCGGTGACGATCCCCGATCCGGCCGGCGTCACCACCATCCATGTCGAGACGGCGCGCGAGATGCTGGCGGCGGCCGAAGCGGCGCTGCCGGCCGACATCGCGATCTGCGCGGCGGCGGTCGCCGACTGGCACGTCGTCGGAGCCGGGGCCGAGAAGATCAAGAAGGACGCGAGCGGCACGGTGCCGGCGTTCGAGCTCGCCGAGAACCCGGACATCCTCGCGACGCTGTCGCGCCATCCGGGCGCCCGGCCGCGGCTCGTCGTCGGCTTCGCCGCCGAGACCTCGAAGGTCGTCGAGCGCGCCACCGCCAAGCTCGCCCGCAAGGGCTGCGACCTCGTCGTCGCCAACGACGTCAGCCCGGCCTCGGGGGTGATGGGCGGCGCCGACAACACGGTTCATCTGGTCTTTCCCGGCCATGTCGAGGACTGGCCGAAGATGGGCAAGACCGACGTCGCGCGCCGGCTCGTGGCGCGTATCGCAGAACTCATCGAGGAGCGCGATTCGTGAGCTTCGATCCGACACCAACCCGTATCGAGGTCGCCGTCGTGCGCCTCGACCACGCCGAAGAACTGGCGCTGCCGGCCTATCAGACGGCGGACGCGGCCGGGCTCGACCTCGTCGCCGCGGTGCCGGCCGACGAACCGGTGGAGATGCCGCCGGGCGGGCGGGCGCTCGTGCCGACGGGCCTCAAGATCGCCCTGCCGGCCGGCTTCGAGGGCCAGGTGCGGCCGCGCTCCGGGCTCGCCATCCGGCACGGCATCACCGTGCTCAACGCGCCCGGAACGATCGATGCCGACTATCGCGGCGAGGTGCTCGTCGCCCTCGTCAATCTCGGCAAGGACCTCTTCACGATCAGCCGCGGCATGCGCATCGCCCAGCTCGTCGTCGCGCCGGTGACGCGGGCCGTGCTCGCCGAAGTCGCCGAACTGCCGGCGAGCGAGCGCGGCGAGGGTGGCTTCGGCTCGACCGGTACCGACAGCGCGGAGAGAACGGGTATTTCGCCCGTCGAGGAGATTTCCCGAGCGGGCAGCCAATTCGTTCTACGGGTGAAGCATTTCCTGGGAGAAATTTTCCGCTCCCCCGACAAATGACCGAGTATCCCGTGCCTTTTCGCCGGCATCCTGTGGCGATAGGCTGGCGCATCTGATCGGGGCGCCGCAGCGGCCCCTTTCCCGTCCGAGCTGCCGTATCGAGGATCTCGTTTCATGAGCAATGACGCCGCCCGCCCCGGCCGTGGCCGTGGCCGCATCTATTCGTCCATCACCGAGACCATCGGCAACACGCCGATCGTCCGTCTCGACCGCATCGCCGAGACCGAGGGCGTCGGCGCCAGCCTCCTTGCCAAGCTGGAGTTCTTCAACCCGCTCGCGAGCGTCAAGGACCGCATCGGTGTCGCGATGATCGACGCGCTCGAGAAGAGCGGCCAGATCGGACCGAACACGGTCCTCGTCGAGCCGACCTCGGGCAATACCGGCATCGCGCTCGCCTTCACGGCGGCGGCGCGCGGTATCCGCCTGATGCTGGTCATGCCGGAATCGATGTCGATCGAGCGGCGCAAGATGTTCGCCCTGCTCGGCGCCGAGCTGGTGCTGACCCCGGCCGAGAAGGGCATGAAGGGCGCCGTCGCCAAGGCCGAGGAGATCGTCGCGGAGAATCCCGACGCGATCATGCCGCAGCAGTTCGAGAACCCGGCCAACCCGGCGATCCACCGGGTGACCACGGCCGAGGAAATCTGGAACGACACCGCCGGCAAGGTCGACGTCTTCGTCTCCGGCGTCGGCACGGGCGGCACGATCACCGGCGTCGGCCAGACGCTGAAGCTGCGCAATCCGGCGCTTCGCGTCGTCGCGATCGAGCCGGAGGCGAGCCCGGTGCTCTCGGGCGGCTCGCCCGGTCCGCACAAGATCCAGGGGATCGGCGCCGGCTTCGTGCCGGGCGTGCTCGACCGCTCGGTGATCGACGAGATCCTGCGCGTCGACAACGACACCGCCTTCGCCTTTGCCCGCAAGGTCGCCCGCATCGAGGGCATCCCGGTCGGCATCTCCTCGGGCGCGGCGATCGCGGCGGCCGTCGAGATCGGCAAGCGGCCGGAGATGAAGGGCAAGAACATCGTCCTCATCATTCCCTCCTTCGCCGAGCGCTATCTGTCGACGGCCCTCTTCGAAGGACTGTGAGCCGAAGGCCTTTGACGGACGCGGCGTGACAGGGCATTGATCGCGGCATGATGCTCACCGAGGAAGAACTCGAACGCTATGCCCGCCACATCGTGCTCGCCGAGGTCGGCGGGCCGGGCCAGCAGCGGCTGAAGGCGGCCCGGGTGCTGGTCGTCGGCGCCGGCGGTCTCGGCGCGCCGGTGATCGCCTATCTCGCGGCGGCCGGCATCGGCGCGATCGGCATCGTCGACGACGACGTCGTCTCGCTTTCCAACCTGCAGCGCCAGGTGATCCACGACACCGGCAATGTCGGCCTGCCGAAGGTGGAAAGCGCGGCGACGGCGGTCGCCCGCATCAACCCGAACGTCACCGTCGAAGGCCATGCGCTGCGGCTCGACGCGGCGAACGCCGCCGGGATCGTCCGCGGCTACGACGTGGTGGTCGATGCGACCGACAATTTCGGCACCCGCTATCTCGTCTCGGATACCTGCTTTCACGAGAAGAAGCCGCTGGTCACGGCGGCGGTCGGCCGCTTCGACGGTTCGGTGACGACCATCGTCGCGCACGGGAGCGACGCCGAGGGCAAGCCGAACCCGAGCTATCGCTGCCTCTTTCCGGCGGCGCCGCCGGAGGGGCTGCTGCCGACCTGCGCCGAGGCCGGCATTCTCGGGGCGCTCACCGGCATCATCGGCTCGATGCAGGCGCTCGAGGTCGTCAAGCTCGTCGCCGGCATCGGCGAGCCGCTGATCGGTCGCCTCCTCCTCGTCGACGGCAAGGCGATGCGCTTCGAGACCATCCGCTATCGCTGGAACCCGAAGAACCCGCTGTCGGGAACCGGCGCCGCCTGACGGCGCCAGACGCCGCCTCCGGCCAGTCTTCCGTTCGGACATGGAAGAATAAAGATTTCTTTATGTCTCGGTTGCCCGCTTGCGGCGGGTTTGTTATAGAGGCGCGTCTTCGGCGTGCTCCCGACCATGGGAGGCATGCCGGCAAAGCGGCGGGCGCCCCCGGCATCGACCGGACCCGAGGCCCCGCTTCCCGTCATTCCGGAACGAAGGGACCGGGGCGGCGCGATGGCGCCTCACCCGGAGATCAGGCGATGGCCAACACCGACTACATCGTCACGGATATCGAGCTCGCCGGCTGGGGCCGCAAGGAACTCGATATCGCCGAGATCGAAATGCCCGGCCTCATGGCGCTGCGCGCCGAGTACGGGGCAAAGAAGCCGCTGGCCGGCGCCCGCATTGCCGGCTGCCTGCACATGACCATCCAGACCGCCGTGCTGATCGAGACGCTGGTCGCGCTCGGCGCCGACGTGCGCTGGTCGTCCTGCAACATCTTCTCGACCCAGGACCATGCCGCGGCGGCGATCGCGGCGGCCGGCGTGCCGGTGTTCGCCTACAAGGGCGAGAGCCTTGCCGACTACTGGGACTATGTCGACCGGATCTTCCACTTCGACAATGGCGAAGTGGCCAATATGATCCTCGACGACGGCGGCGACGCCACCCTCTACATCCTGCTCGGCGCCCGCGCCGAGGCCGACCCGAGCGCGCTCGGCAAGCCGGAGAGCGAGGAGGAAGAGGTGCTGCAGGCGCAGATCCGCAAGCGGATCGCGGCGACCCCGGGTTGGTTCGCCAAGGTGCGCGACACGCTGCGCGGCGTCTCGGAAGAGACCACCACCGGCGTCCACCGCCTCTACCAGATGCAGGAGCGCGGCGAGCTGCCGTTCCCGGCGATCAACGTCAACGACAGCGTCACCAAGTCGAAGTTCGACAATCTCTACGGCTGCCGCGAAAGCCTCGTCGACGGCATCCGCCGCGCCACCGACGTGATGCTCGCCGGCAAGATCGCCGTCGTCGCCGGCTATGGCGATGTCGGCAAGGGCTCGGCCGCCTCGCTGCGGTCCGGCGGCGCCCGCGTCCTCGTCACCGAGATCGACCCGATCTGCGCGCTGCAGGCAGCGATGGAAGGCTACGAGGTCGTGACCATGGAAGACGCCGCGCCGCGCGGCGACATCTTCGTCACCGCCACCGGCAACAAGGACGTCATCAACATCGACCACATGCGGGCGATGAAGGACCGGGCGATCGTCTGCAACATCGGCCACTTCGATTCCGAGATCCAGGTCGCGGCGCTGAAGAACCTCAAGTGGACCAACATCAAGCCGCAGGTCGACGAGATCGAGTTCGCCGACGGCAAGAAGATCATCCTTCTGGCCGAGGGTCGCCTCGTCAATCTGGGCTGCGCCACGGGCCATCCGAGCTTCGTGATGTCGGCGTCCTTCACCAACCAGACGCTCGCCCAGATCGAGCTGTGGAACGACAAGGGCACCTACAAGAACGAAGTCTACGTGCTGCCCAAGCACCTTGACGAGAAGGTGGCCCGACTCCATCTCGACAAGCTGGGCGCCAGGCTCACGACCCTGTCGGCGGAGCAGGCGAAATATATCGGCGTACCGGCCAAGGGCCCGTTCAAGCCCGACCATTACCGGTACTGAGCTCCCCTTTCGTTCAGTCCGGTTGGGGGCCGCGTTCCGTCGCCCGGAGCGCGGCCCCCTTCTCTTTTCAGGGCCGGACCCACGGCCCTGTCGAGCCAAGGACAGGCGCCGCCAGGGCGACCGTCTCTCCACCACTTCCCGTACAGACGTCAAGCCGCTGCAATTCCTGGCGGTTTCGGCAAGCCGCCGGGCGCTGGCCGATGCCGGGCGGTGGAGGCCGCGTTTTGTACTCCTTCTGCCCGATTCCCGATCGGGGTAAAGTCAGGTGATTCGGCTCCGCGCGGCGGGGCCCCACGGCGGCGGGCGTCATTCGGGGCGTGCCGAAAGAAAAATCTGCGGAAGGAAGACGGCATGCCCGACCACCAGCTGTGGCGTGCGCGTAAACGAGAGTCCCGACTGGCGAGCCTGAAAGCCGTTCTGGCGGCAGGGGCGATTCCGCTCGCCTCGGTCGCGGCGCGGGCGCAGGATGCGGCGCTGTCGCCGCCGATCGCCGAGGCGTCGCGCTTCATCGGCCGCCATCAGGCCACCATCCTCGCCCTCGACATCGGCCTCGTCGCCTTCGCCGTCATCGCCGCCGTCGCCTTGATCCGCGTGCGCAACCGGGCGAACGAGGTCGAGGCGCGCCAGCGCGGCGAGATCGCCGACCTGCGCGCCGCGGTCGACCGAACCGAGGCCATTCTCGACGCCGAGGACCGCACCGTCATCGTCTGGTCGGGATCGGACGCGGCCCCGAGCGTGCTTGGCGGCCGTGCGCGGACCGGCTCGAACGTGCCGGCCGAACGGGCCGGGCTCCTCGCCTTCGGCAGCTGGCTGCACCCGGACGGGGCGCAGGTGCTCGACGAGGCCGTGACGCTGCTCCGGAACCGCGGCGAGGCGTTCCGCATCGATCTCGCGACGCAGGGCGGCGCGCTCGTCGAGGCGCGCGGCTGCACCGCCGGCGGGCGGGCGATCCTGTGGATCGAGGACCTCGACGGCGACCGGCTGGAGCTCGCCTCGACGTCCCGCCGCCACGCCACCCTGCAGCGCGACGTCGAAGGCATCCGCAAGCTGCTCGAGGCGCTGCCGATGCCGGTCTGGCTGCGCGACGCCGACGGCGCCCTCGCCTGGGTCAACGCGGCCTATGCCAAGGCGGTCGATGCCGCCGATCCCGAGGCGGCCGTCGCCGCCGGGACGGAACTCCTCGACACCGCCGGGCGGGAGAACCTCGCGCGCAGCCACAAGGGCTCGGCGGATGCGCGTTTCCGCCAGCCGCTGGTCGTCGCCGGCCAGCGCCGGATCTTCGACATCATCGACGTCGCCTCGGACAGCGGCAGCGCCGGCATCGCCACCGACGTCAGCGAGGTCGAGCGGGCCCAGGCCGAACTGAAACGGACGATCGACTTCCATGCCCGCACGCTCGACGAACTGGCGAGCGCGGTCGCGATCTTCGGCGCCGACAAGCGCCTGCACTTCCACAACGCCGCCTATCGCAAGCTGTTCGGTGTCGACCCGGCCTTCCTCGACGGGGCGCCCGAGGAGGCCGTCGTTCTCGACAAGCTCCGGGTCAATCACAAGCTGCCCGAACAGGCCAACTACCGGGAATGGCGCGCCTCGCTGCAGGAAGCCTATCGCTCGGTCGAGACCGTCGAGGACTACTGGCACCTGCCGGACGGCCAGACGCTGCGCGTCCTTGCCAGCCCGCATCCGCAGGGCGGCGTCATCTGGATCTACGAGAACGTCACCGAACGGCTCGACCTCGAAAGCCGCTACAAGTCGCTCGACCGGGTGCAGCGCGAGAGCTTCGATCACCTCGCCGAGGGCGTCGCGGTGTTCGGCTCGGACGGCAAGCTGCGGCTCTTCAGCCCGGCGTTTGCCGGCATCTGGCACCTCTCGGCCGGCGATCTCGACGGCAATCCGCATTTCGGCGAGATCACGACCCTGTGCCGGCGGCTGCACGACGACGGCGCCGTCTGGGACCGGCTGAAGGCGGCCGTCACCGGCCTTGCCGACAGCCGCGAGCCGATCGCCGGCCGCATGGAGCGCGCCGACCAGAGCGTCGTCGACTTCGCGGCGATCCCGCTGCCGGACGGCGCGACGATGCTGACCTTCCTCGACGTCTCGGCGAGCGTCGCCGTCGCCCGCATGCTCGCCGAGAAGAACGAGGCGCTGGAAACCGCGGCGCATCTGAAGAACGCCTTCGTCCACCACGTCTCCTACGAGCTGCGCTCGCCGCTGACCAACATCATCGGCTTCGCCCAGCTCCTGTCCGACGCCAAGATCGGCGAGCTCAACAACAAGCAGCGCGAATACACGGGCTACATCATGAGCTCGTCGAAGGCGCTGCTCGCCATCATCAACGACATTCTCGACCTCGCGACGATCGATGCGGGCATCATGGAGATCGACGTCGGTACGGTCGACGTCGCCGGCACGATCGACGCCGCCATCGAGGGCATCCAGGACCGGCTGGTCGAATCGAGCATCGAGATCGTCACCTCCGTGCCCGACGACATCGGCACCTTCGAGGGCGACGAAAAACGCATCCGCCAGGTGCTCTTCAACCTGCTGTCCAACGCCGTCGCCTTCTCCGACGAGGGCGGCAAGGTCGAGGTGAATGCCTGGCGCCAGGGCAGGTCGGTCGGCTTCTCGGTCGCCGATCACGGCTGCGGCATGCCGAGCGAGTTCATCGATGCCGCCTTCGAGCGCTTCGAGAGCCGGTCGTCGACGGGCCGGCGGCGCGGCGCCGGGCTCGGCCTGTCGATCGTCAGGAGCTTCGTCGAGCTGCATGGCGGCCGGGTCGAGATCCGCTCGGCCGAAGGAGTCGGCACCACGGTCATCTGCCGCTTCCCGCTGCGCCCCGGCGAGACGCTGGAAGAAGCGGCCGAGTGACGGGGATGGAGCCGGCGGCGATGGAGTGGTCGTTCGAGCTTGCCGACGAGGCCGCGACGGTGCGGCTCGGCGAGGACATCGCCGCGGCCCTCAGGCGCGGCGACGCGGTGCTTCTCGACGGCGACCTCGGCGCCGGCAAGTCGACGCTGGCGCGGGGAATCGTCCGGGCGATCGCCGACGACGATGCGCTCGAGGTGCCGAGCCCGACCTTCACGCTGGTGCAGACCTACGAAACGGCGCGGCTCACGGTCTCGCATTTCGACCTCTACCGGCTCGAAGACCCGGAAGAACTCGACGAACTCGGCCTCGAGGACGCCCTCGACGGCGGCGCGGTGCTCGTCGAATGGCCGCAGAAGGGCGGCGACCGCATGCCCGGCGCGGCGATCCGCATCGGCCTCTCGATCGCGGCCGGATCGAACCTGCGCCAGGCGCGGATCACCGTGCCGGAATCGGCCGCTTCGCGCTTTTCCCGCAGCTTTGCGGCGCGTGCCTTCCTTGCCCGCAACGGCTGGGGCAATGCCACCCGGCGCCATCTGCAGGGCGACGCCTCGGCCCGCGCCTACGAGCGCGTCGGCGAGCCGCGGCGCCGGGCGCTGCTGATGAACGCGCCGCGCCAGCCGGACGGGCCGGTGGTGCCGCGCTACGGCAAGCCCTATTCGCAGGTGGCGCGGCTCGCCGAGGACGTCCGCGCCTTCGTCGCCATCGGCTGGACGCTCTTCGAGAGCGGCTTTTCCGCCCCGGCGCTCTACGGCATCGACCTCGACGCCGGCTTCCTGCTGCTCGAAGACCTCGGCGAGGACAAGGTCGTCGACGCCGCCGGCCCGATCGCCGAGCGCTACGGCGTCGCCGTCGACTGCCTCGCCGCCCTGCACCGCCGGCAGTGGCCGCGGCGGGTGTCGCTGCCGGACGGCAGCGGCTACGAGGTGCCGCCCTACGACGCCGCGGCGATGACGATCGAGGTCGAGCTGCTCATCGACTGGTACGCGCCGCACCGGCACGGCCGCCGGCTCGACGCGGCCGCCGAGGAGGAGTTCCGGGCGCTGTGGCGGGCGGCCTTCGTGCGCCTCGTCGCCGCCGAGGACAGCTGGGTGCTGCGCGACTACCATTCGCCGAACCTCATCTGGCTCGAGACCCGTGTCGGCGTCGGCCGCATCGGCATCATCGATTTCCAGGACACCGTCGTCGGCCCGGCGGCCTACGACGTCGCCTCGCTGCTCCAGGACGCGCGCGTCACCGTCCCCGACGATCTCGAGGCGGCGCTTCTCGATCGCTACGCGGCGGCGCGGGCCAAGGCCGGAGATTTCGACGAGACCGCCTTCCGCGCGGCCTATGCGATCATGGCGGCGCAGCGCGCGACCAAGGTGCTCGGCATCTTCGCACGCCTCGACAAGCGTGACGGCAAGCCGGCTTACCTTGCCCACATGCCACGGGTCGCCCGCTATCTCGCCAAGTCGCTGCGACACCCGGTGTTGCAGCCGCTCGCGGTCTGGTATGACACGCATCTGCCGGAAATCGCGTCCGGCGACCTCTGAAACCTCTCGACAGGGTCCGGCATGACTGGCTCCAGACCTCAGACCGCCATGGTGCTCGCCGCCGGCCTCGGCAAGCGCATGCGCCCGATCACCGCGACCGTGCCGAAACCGCTCGTCGAGGTCGCCAGCCGGGCGCTGATCGACCAGGTGCTCGACCGCCTCGTCGAGATCGGCGTGCCGCGGGCGGTGGTCAACGTCCATTATCTCGCCGACCTCGTCGAGGTCCGCGTCGGGCGGCGGACGAAGCCCGAGATCACGATTTCCGACGAGCGCGCCGAGCTTCTGGAGACCGGCGGCGGCGTCACCAAGGCGCTGCCGCTCATCGGCACCGAGCCGTTCTTCGTACTCAACACGGATTCGATCTGGATCGAGGGGCCGCGCCCGAACCTCCTGCGCCTCGCCGAGACCTACGACCCGGAGCGGATGGACGGGCTGCTGCTCCTTGCCTCGACGGTCTCCAGCGTCGGCTATGACGGCGCCGGCGACTTCGTGCTCGATGGCGACGGCCGCCTGACCCGGCGGATCGAGCGGCGGATCGCGCCGTTCGTCTATACCGGCGCGGCGATCCTGCATCCGCGCCTGTTCGAGGGCGCGCCGGCGGGACCGTTCTCACTCAACGTCCTCTTCGACCGGGCGATCGAGGCCGGGCGGCTGTTCGGCCTGCGCCTCGACGGCACCTGGATGCATGTCGGCACGCCGGATGCCATCGGCCTTGCCGAGACCTGCCTTGCCGAGAGCACCGCATGAGAAGGCGATGACGACGACCCGGCGCGCGCCGAACCTGTTCTCGATCTCCGCGACCGCTCCGTTCCTCGCCACCCTTGCCGATGCCATCGTCTCCGGCCGGCTGATCCCCGGCGTCGCCTTCGACGCCGATCCGCTCGCCCTTGCCGATACGACGATCTACCTGCCGACGCGGCGCGCGGCGCGCGGCCTTGCCGATGCGCTGAGAGCGCGGCTCGGGCGCGCCGCCCTGATCCTGCCGGCGATCCGGCCGATCGGCGACATCGACGAGGAAGACATCCTGATCGATGCCGAGGAGGCATCCACGGACCGCCTGCTGCTGCCGGCCGCCGTGCCGGTGCTCGAACGCCGGCTGGCGCTCGCCCGCCTCATTCGCGGCTGGACGCAGCGCCTCGCGGTCGCCGACGGTGCCGCGCCGCAGATCCCGCTGCCGCAGTCGCCGGCCGACGCGGTACGGCTCGCCGACGACCTTGCCCGGCTGATGGATGCCGTCGAGATCGAGGGCGTCGGCTGGGCGGGCCTTGCGACGCTCGTGCCGGCCGAGCTTGCCGCGCACTGGGCGCTGACCCTCGATTTCCTGAAGATCGCCACGGAGCGCTGGCCGGACTATCTCGCCGCCAATGGCCGCAGCGACCCGGCGGCCCGGCGCAACATGCTGATCGAGGCCGAGACCGCCCGCCTTGGGGCCGCGCCACCGCAGGGCCCGGTGATCGCGGCGGGCTCGACCGGCTCGGTGCCGGCGACGGCGCGGCTGCTCGCGGCGATCGCCGGTCTCGACCGCGGCGCGGTGGTGCTGCCCGGCCTCGACAGGCATCTCGACGACGAAAGCTGGGCGGCGATCAGCGACGGCGAGCCGGCCTTCGCCCATCCGCAATACGGCATGAAGCGGCTGATCGAGGCGATGGGCGCGAGCCGCGACGACGTCGAGGAACTGGCGCCGGCCGAAGGCGCCGCACGGCTGCGCGCCGGCCTCCTTTCCGAGGCGATGCGCCCGGCCGAGACGACCGATCGCTGGAGCGATGTCGCGCAGCGCCTCGGCGACAAGGCGCGGACCGAGGCGGTCGCCGGCATCGCCCTTCTGGAAGCGCGCAACGAGGCCGAGGAGGCACTCGCCATCGCCCTTGCCCTGCGCGAGGCGATCGAGACGCCCGATGCCGTCGCCGCCCTCGTCACGCCGGACCGCGGCCTTGCCCGCCGCGTCGCGGTGGAACTGAGGCGCTGGGATGTCGCCCTCGACGATTCCGCCGGCCAGCCGCTGACGGCAATGCCGGCCGCCGTGCTCGCCCGGCTCGTTGCCGAGGTCGCGCTCTCGGCTGCCGAGCCCGTCGCGGTGCTGTCGCTCCTGAAGCATCCGCTCTGCGGCCTCGGACAGGGGCGGGCCGAAACGCGGCGGGCGGCGCAGGCGCTCGAACTGGCGCTCCTGCGCAACGGCCGGCCGCGGCCGGGCACCGCCGGCCTCCGCGAAAGTCTCGCCGACGTGCGGGCGGCGATCTCCGGGAAGGCGCTGCGGGTGGCGCGCCCGGTCTCGCGCCTCGGCAACGCCGACTGGGAGGCGGCGGCCGACATCCTCGCCCGCCTCGGCAGGGCGCTCGCCCCGCTCGAAGCGCTGGGCACGACACGCGACGAGCTGCCGCTCCGCGAACTCGCCGCCGGCCATCTCGGCGCCCTCCTCGCCGTCGCCACCGAGGATGCGGCTGCGCCCGGCGGCCTCCTCGCCGAGGACGCCGACGCGGCGCTCCTCAGGCTTCTCGAAGCGACCGGCGCCGACGACACCGGCTTTGCCGTCGGCCCCGGCGACTATGGCGCCGTCTTCGAGGCGCTCCTTGCCGGCCATGTCGTGCGCCGACCACGGCACGAGGCGCCGCGCGTCCACATCTGGGGGCAGCTCGAAGCGCGCCTGCAGAGCGTCGACCTCCTGGTTCTCGCCGGTCTCAACGAGGGCGTCTGGCCGGCCGACACGCGCACCGATCCCTGGCTGTCGCGGGCGATGCGCCGCGACATGGGGCTGGAGCCGCCGGAGCGGCGGATCGGCCTTTCCGCCCACGACTTCGCGCAAGGCCTCGGCATGCCGGCGGTCATCGTCAGCCGGGCCGACCGGGTCGGCGGCGCACCGAGCGTTCCCTCGCGCTGGCTGCAGCGGCTTCTCGCCGTCGCCGGACCCGCCGCCGCCGCGGCGATGCGCGCGGCGGGCAAGCGCCATCTCGACCGGGCGCGGGCGATCGACCGGGCGGCGGGGCCGCCGCGGCCGGCAGCGCGGCCGGCGCCGAAGCCGCCGCTCGACCGGCGGCCGCAGAAGCTCTCGGTCACCGAGATCGAGAAGCTCGTCCGCGATCCTTACGCGATCTTCGCGCGCCACGTGCTCGGCCTCGACCCGCTCGATCCGATCGGCGCCGAGCCGGACTTCTCGACGCGCGGCACGCTCTATCACGAGGTGCTCGGGCGCTTCGCCACCGAGTGGCAGGGCGCCTTCGACGCGACGGCACGGGCCCGGCTCCTCGACATCGGCGCCGAGCTCTTCGCGCCGCTCGCCGCCTTTCCCGAGACCCATGCGCTGTGGTGGCGCCGCTTCGAGCGGATCGCCGGCTGGTATGTCGACTGGGAGGCGGGGCGCGACGCGGCCGTCGCCGCGCGCCACGCCGAGATCGGCGGCCGGCTCGAAATTTCGCTCGCCGACGGTCCCTTCGCGCTCACCGGCCGGGCCGACCGCATCGACGAGCTCGCCGACGGCACGCTCGCCATTCTCGACTTCAAGACCGGCACGCCGCCGAGCGCCAGGCGGGTGCTTGCCGGGTTCGCGCCGCAGCTCGCCCTCGAAGGCGCGATGGCGCGGGCCGGCGCCTTCGCCGGCGTCGCGGCGGGGCGCTCCGTCTCCGAGCTCAAATGGGTGCAGATCAGCGGCCGCGACCCGGCCGGCGAGGAAAAGCCGGCGCTCGACAAGAAGTCCGGGCTTTCCGCCGACGAGGTGATCGATGCCGCGTTCGACCAGCTCGTCGGGCTCGCCAGGGCCTATCGCGACCCCGACCGGGGCTACCTCTCCAGGGCGCGACCGATGAAGGCGCGCGAGGCCGGCGACTACGACCGGCTGGCGCGGGTCGCCGAGTGGACGGCGACCGACGGCGAGGAGGGCGAGCCATGAGCGGCAAGCAACTCCCCGCCATTCCCGAGACGACGATCGCCCGGCAGCGGACCGCCTCGGACCCGCGCCGCTCGGCCTGGGTGTCGGCCAATGCCGGCTCGGGCAAGACCCATGTGCTGGCCCAGCGGGTCGAGCGGCTGCTGCTCGCCGGCACCCATCCGGCGAAGATCCTCTGCCTCACCTTCACCAAGGCGGCGGCGGCCGAAATGTCGAACCGGGTCTTCAAGGAACTCGGGAAATGGGCGGTCGCCGGCGACGACGATCTCGAAGCCGCGCTGTCGGCGATCGAGGGCCGGCCGATCGCGCCGGAGGAGCGGGCGCGGGCGCGGCGGCTCTTCGCCGAGGCGCTGGAGACGCCGGGCGGCCTCAAGATCCAGACGATCCACGCCTTCTGCGACCGGCTGCTGCACGCCTTCCCGTTCGAGGCCGGGGTCTCGGGCCATTTCGAGGTGCTCGACGAGACGACCGCCGCCGAGCTTCTCGCCGAGGCGCGGGCCGAGGTGTTCGAGCGCGCCGTGCTCGAACCCGACAGCGCCTGGGGCCGGGCGCTGACGCGACTGGTCGAGGCAAGCTCGGAAGACGGCCTGCGCGAGGCCCTCGAGGAACTCGTCGCCAAGCGCGACGCTCTCTCACGCCTCGCCGCCGAGACGCGGGAGGCGGGCGGGATCGCAGCGGCCGCCGCCATCGTCCTCGGCGTCGCGGTCGACGAGGACCCCGACGCGCTTCTCGACGAGATCATCGATCCGCCCGAGTTTCCGGCGGCCTATCGGGCGCGGCTCGTCGAGGCGTTCGCCGCCTCGTCGAAGAAGAACCAGGACGCGGCCGGACGCCTCGTCGCCTTCGCCGCGGCGACGTCGCGGGAGGAGCGGGCTCTGGCCTGGAAGCTGTTCCTCCTGACCACCGAGGACAAGCCGCGCAGCAGCGTCGTGACCGGGGCGATGAACACCCTCTTCCCCGACCTTGCCGCACGGATCGCCACGGAAACGAGCCGGCTCATCGACCTTCTCGATCGCCGGCGCGCCGCCTTTGCCCTTGCCGCGACGGGCGCGCTCGTCAGCCTCGGCGAGGCGGTGATCGCCCGCTACGAGCGGGCCAAGGCGCGGCGCGGGCTGCTCGACTACGAGGACCTCGTCGTCAGGACGGCGCGGCTCCTGAAGCGCGGCGATGCGGCGCTCTGGGTGCAGTACAAGCTCGACCGCGGCATCGACCACATCCTCGTCGACGAGGCGCAGGACACCAGCCCGCGCCAGTGGGAGGTGATCGAGGCCCTGGCCGGGGAGTTTTTTGCCGGCGAAACGGCGCGACGCCTCACCCGCACGATCTTCGCGGTCGGCGACGAGAAGCAGTCGATCTACTCGTTCCAGGGCGCGATCCCGGCCTATTTCGAGCGCATGAAGCGCAGCTTCGAGGCGCGAGCACGGAACGCCGAGGCCGCCTTCGAGCCGGTGCGGCTCACCCTCTCCTTCCGCTCGACGAGCGACGTCCTCGACGCGGTCGACACGGTGTTCTCCGAGCCGGACCGCTATTACGGGCTTTCGGAGGTCGCCGAGCCGACGGTGCACGAGGCGATCCGCCAGACCGCCGCCGGCCGGGTCGAGATCTGGCCGCCGTTCCTCAAGGCGCCGGGCACCGAGGAGCCGGAGAACTGGTGGGACCCGGTCGACAGTCTCGGCGAGGCGAGCCCGGAGCGGCGCCACGCGGCGGCGATCGCCGACAGGATCGCCGGCTGGTTCGCGGGGCCGGCGCGGCGGGCGATCGACGGGAGGCCGCTTAGCCCCGGCGACATTCTCGTCCTCGTGCGCAAGCGCGGCGCCTTCGCCAACGAGATGCTGCGGGCGCTGAAGGAACGCGGCCTGCCGGTCGCCGGTGCCGACCGGCTGGTGCTGACCGAGCACGTCGCCGTCGCCGATCTGATGGCGCTCGCCGATTTCTGCCTGCTGCCGCCGGACGACTACGGCCTCGCGGTGGTGCTGAAGAGCCCGCTCTTCGGCTTTTCCGACGACGACCTCGTGCGCTTCACCGCCGAGCCGGGCCGGCCGCTGTTCGCCGGCCTCGAACGGGCGGCGGCGACGGACAGGCGCGCCGGCGCCGCGCTCGACCGGCTCGCCGCCTGGCGGCGCATCGCCGATTTCGTGCCGCCCTTCGAATTCTTCGCCGAGGTGCTCGGCCCGGGTGGCGGGCGCAAGGCGTTCGAGGCGCGGCTCGGCGCCGAGGCGAACGAGGCGCTCGACGAGTTCCTTGCCCAGGCGCTCGACGCCGAACGGGCCGGGCCGGCGACGCTGCAGGGCTTCCTTGCCCGGCTGACCAGCGCCGAACCGGAGATCAAGCGCGACATGGACATCGCCCGCGACGAAATCCGGGTGATGACGGTGCACGGCGCCAAGGGCCTCGAGGCACCGGTCGTCTTCCTCGCCGACACCGCCTCGGTGCCGAGCGCGCGGCACGATCCGGCGGTGCTGGCGATCGAACGGCCGCAGACGCCGCCGGATGCGGCGCCGGCGCTCGTCTTCAATCCGCGCAAGGCCGAGCGGACCGCCGCGCATGTCGCCGCGCTCGAGACGGAACACGCCCGGGCCGAGGAGGAGTATCATCGCCTGCTCTATGTCGCGATGACGCGGGCCGGCGACGAGCTCTACATCTCGGCCCATGCCGGCAAGACCGGCGTGCCCGAGGGCTCCTGGTACGCCATGGTGCGGGGTGCCCTGGAGCCGACCTCGGTCGAGGAGGCAATGCCCGGCCTCGACGAGCCGGTGCTGGTGCGGGCGCGCGCGGCTGCGTCCGGCGAGCGGATCGAGGTGGCGGCCGGCAAGGCCGAGACGATCGCCCTGCCCGACTGGACCGCCCGGCCGGCGCCTGCCGCGCGGCGGCCGTCCCGGCGCCTCAGCCCCTCCGACATCGGCGCGGCGCCGATCGCCTTTACCGGCGGTGGCGGCGCCGCGGCGCGGCGCGGCGAACTCGTCCACCGGCTACTCGAATCGCTGGCGCCGATCGGGGCGCCCGACCGGCCGGCGATGGCCGCCCGGGTTCTCGAAGTCCTCGGCGAGACCGGCCCGGACGCCGGCACGATCGCGGCCGAGGCGCTCGCCGTCCTCGACGCCCCGGCGTTCGCGCCGCTCTTTACCGCCACGAGCCGGGGTGAGGTGCCGGTCGACGGCGAGGTCGAGATCGACGGCCGGCGGTTCCGCGTCGAGGGCCGGATCGATCGCCTCGTCATCGGTGAAAACGACGTCCTCATCGTCGATTACAAGACCGGCCGGGCGGTGCCCGCGACCGCCGCGGCGGTGCCGCCGGCCCATGTCGCCCAGCTCGCGCTCTACCGGCGCCTCGTTGCCGAGGTCTATCCGGACAAACGGATCGGCTGCGCCCTGCTGTGGACGGCCGGGCCGCGGCTGATGCAGATTGCTGACGACAGTCTCGACGCGACGCTTGCCGAGATCGCGCGAAAAAGCCCGGCTTGACGCGGCCGGGCCGGCTTCTTACCTTCCATGAGAATATTCGAATGGGCGAGAGCGCCCACAACTCCCGAGAGGTTGAAAATGGCCACTAAGAAAGTGACCGACAGTTCGTTCGAGGCCGACGTCCTGAAGTCGGCGGAGCCCGTGGTCGTCGACTTCTGGGCGGACTGGTGCGGCCCGTGCCGGATGATCGCGCCGGCGCTCGAAGAGATCGGCAATGAGATGGCCGGCAAGGTGACGATCGCCAAGCTGAACATCGACGAGAACCCGCAGACCGCCGTGAAGTACGGCGTGCGCTCGATCCCGACGCTGATCCTGTTCAAGAACGGCAAGCCCGCTTCGATGCAGGTCGGTGCGCAGCCGAAGAGCCGCCTCGCGGACTGGATTACCGGCACGATCGCGACTGCCTGACCTTCGCGTTCACAGCCGGACACCCCGAACGCCGTCGGATCACTCCGGCGGCGTTCCGTTTTCGGCAAGCGCCTCGCCGGCCAGATAGAGCGAGCCGCAGACGAGGATGCGCGGCGGCATGTCGCCCCAATCCTCTACCGCGATCGCCGCGAGCGCATCGCGAAGGCGCGGCAGCGGCACCGTGTCGAGGCCGACCGACCGGGCGATGCCGGCAAGTTCGCCGGGCGAGTAGGCCGCGTCCGCCTCGGCCATGCCGACGGTGAAGACGCGGGTCGCAAGGCCCTCGAAATTCTCGAGGAAGCCATCCGCCGCCTTGCTGGTCAGCATGCCGACGACGAGCACCAGCGGTCGCGGCACCCGTTCCTCCAGTTCCGCCATCGTCGCGGCGACGACGCGGCCGCCATCGGGATTGTGGCCGCCGTCGAGCCAGAGTTCGGCGCCCTTCGGGGCGATCGAGGCGAGCTTGCCGGTGAGGCGCTGCAGGCGGCCCGGCCAGACGACGTCGGCAAGGCCGGTCTCGATCGCGGCGTCGGTGACGCGCGGATCGGCGATCCGGCGCAGCGCCGCGATGGCGAGCGCCGCATTCTCGATCTGGTGGCGGCCATAGAGGCGCGGCAGCGGCAGGTCGATGAGGCCGCGCTCGTCCTGATAGACCATGCGGCCGCGTTCCTCGTGGGCCATGAAATCCTCGCCCCAGACGAGGAGCGGCGCGCCGCGGCGGGCAGCTTCGCGCTCGATCACCGCCATCGCCTCGTCCGCCTGGCGACCGATGACGGCGGTCACCCCGCTCTTCAGGATGCCGGCCTTCTCGAAAGCGATGCCGGCAAGCTCGTCACCGAGGAAGCCGGCGTGATCGTGCGAGACCGAGGTGACGATCGAGACCGCCGGACGGGCGACGACGTTGGTGGCGTCGAGCCGGCCGCCGAGGCCGACCTCGAGGAGCACGTAGTCGGCCGGCCTTGCCGCGAAAAGCTCGAAGGCGGCGGCCGTCGTGATCTCGAAGAAGGTGATCGGCTCGCCGGCATTCACCGCCTCGCAGCGGATGAGCGTTTCGGCGAGGAGATCGTCGGTAACGAGGACGCCGGGCCCGCCGCGATCGGCAAGGCGGATGCGCTCGTGGAAGCGGACGAGATGGGGCGAGGTGTAGACGTGGGCGCCGAGCCCGGCCGCTTCCAGCATGGCGCGCAGGAAGGCGACGGTCGAGCCCTTGCCGTTGGTGCCGGCGACGTGGACGAGCGGGGCGAGCCGGCGCTCGGGATGGCCGAGGGCGGCGAGCAGCCGCTCGATGCGGCCGAGCGACAGATCGATTTTCCTTGGATGCAGCGAGAGCAGGCGTTCGAGGATAACGCGCGAGGATTCCATGATTGCTCCGGCCCGTCGGGCCCCGCTCAGTCGGCCGCCGGGGTGAGCTGCGGCGTGGCGCTGCCCGCGACCGGCGTCTGGATGCGGTTGCCGCCCATCAGGATGCGGCAGAGCCGTGCCAGCGTCGCGCCGAGTTCCTGGCGATGCACCACCATGTCGACCATGCCGTGATCGAGCAGGTATTCGGAGCGCTGGAAGCCCTCCGGCAGCTTCTCGCGGATGGTCTGCTCGATGACGCGCGGACCGGCAAAGCCGATGAGGGCGCCGGGCTCGGCGATGTGGACGTCGCCGAGCATCGCGTAGGAGGCGGTGACGCCGCCGGTGGTCGGGTTGGTCAGGACGACGATATAGGGCAGCCGGGCCTCGCGCAGCGCCTGGATGGCGACCGTGGTGCGCGGCATCTGCATCAGCGACAGGATGCCTTCCTGCATGCGGGCGCCACCGGAGGCGGCAAAGAGGATCAGCGGGCGCTTCAGCATCAGCGCGGTGCCGGCGGCGGTGACCACCGCCTCGCCGGCGGCCATGCCGAGCGAGCCGCCCATGAAGTCGAAATCCTGGACGGCGACGACGACCGGCTGGTCTTCTAGATCGCCGGTCGCCACGAGGATGGCGTCGTCGAGACCGGTCTTGGCGCGGGCGTCCTTGATGCGATCGCTGTAGCGGCGTTCGTCGCGGAACTTCAGCGGATCGGCAACCACCTCGGGCAGATCGACGAGTTCGTAGCCGTCCTCGCCGAACAGCATGGCGAGACGGCGCCGGCTGTTCATGCGCATGTGATAGCCGGAGCCCGGCACCACGAAATTGTTGGCCTCGAGATCGCGGTGGAACACCATCTCGCCGGTCTCGGGACACTTGATCCAGAGGTTTTCGGGCGTTTCGCGCTTGTTGAGGAAGCTGCGGATTTTCGGTCGGACGAGATTGTTGATCCAGTTCAACGCGTGTGTCCTCGGATCGCGGGCGGACAGGCCCGCCGGTTCGTTTGCCTAGAGCCGCTCATCTCTTTCCGGAATCGATGAACGGCTCCCAGTTGTTGTCTTGTCGCGTTTGCCGCCGGCGAACCGATGTCCATCCCGCCTCGAAACGCTCCCGAGTCCGACGCCGCCCGCGTCGGGGTATTGCAATATCCTAGCGCAATTCGGCGGCTTTGGGGCGAGCCGATCGCACGCCCTCGGCAAGGGCCGAGACGAGGCCCGAGACCGCGGCGACGGTGGCGTCGGTCGCCGCACCCGCATCGTCGAGGCTGGTGCGCACCGCCTCGACGAGGGCCGAGCCGACGACGACGCCGTCGGCATTGGCGCCGATGGCGGCGGCCTGCTCCGGCGTCTTGACGCCGAAGCCGACGGCGACCGGCAGGTCGGTGAGCCGCTTGATGCGCGAGACGGCGGCGGCGACCTTGCCCGTATCGGGGGCGGCCGTGCCGGTGATGCCGGTGATCGATACGTAGTAGACGAAGCCCGAAGTGTTCTGCAGTACCGTCGGCAGGCGTTTGTCGTCGGTCGTCGGAGTGGCGAGGCGGATGAAGTTGATGCCGGCCGAGAGCGCCGGGATGCAGAGCTCGTCGTCGGCCTCCGGCGGCAGGTCGACGATGATCAGGCCGTCGACGCCGACGGCGGCGGCATCCTTCAGGAAGCGCTCGTTGCCGTAGGAGTAGATCGGGTTGTAGTAGCCCATGAGGACGATCGGCGTCTCGTCGTCGCCGGCGCGGAAGGCGCGCACCATCTCGAGGGTGATGGCAAGCGTCTGGCCGGCCTTCAGCGCCCGCTGGCCGGCCATCTGGATCGCCGGGCCGTCGGCCATCGGATCGGAGAACGGCATGCCGAGCTCGATGACGTCGGCGCCGGCGGCCGGCAGCGCCATCAGGATCTCGCTGGAGACCGCATAGTCGGGATCGCCCGCCATGGTGAAGGTGACGAGCGCCGGACGGCCCTCGGCGGCAAGCCTGGCGAAGCGGCGCGTGAGGCGGGTCGTCGGCGTTTCCATTTTCCCTACCAATACCTATTGGACCGATCGAATTGTGTTCGGATTATTCAGCTGCTGCGTTTTTGGGGGCAGCCCGAACGGAGATGCGATGACGGCGACCATCTCCCGTCTTGCCTTGAAAGAGCTCGATGGTTCCCTCGTTGAGCAATATTGCCGTGACATATCCAAGCAAAGAAGGATCGATCTGCCCTGGAAAACCACTCTCTTTGAGACTTTTACGAATCAAGTCATGCAAAGACTGCGGTGCGGCGGTGTCGTCTTGATCGCTCGAAATACTAAACAACCGAAGCTTTGACTTATCGATCTCTTGCAAGATTCGCATCCACTGACCATGCTCGATAAGCACTTCAATTGGATCTCCGCCAAAAATCCCTTCTATCTGGATACCCCTCTGCGTTCTTTGATAATAGAACGCAGAGGGGCGGGCCGGAGATGAACCCGCAGTCCGTCCAAGCGTCTGTAACACTTTCATCTCACATCTCCACTCCGAGATGGCCGGCGACGGTGAAGACGTCCTTGTCGCCGCGGCCGCACATGTTCATGACGATGATCTGGTCCTTGCCCATGGTCGGGGCGAGCTTGACGACATGGGCAAGGGCGTGGGCCGGCTCGAGCGCCGGGATGATGCCCTCGAGCCGGGTGCAGAGCTGGAACGCGGCGAGCGCCTCGGTGTCGGTCGCCGGCACATAGGTGACGCGGCCGGTCTCCTTCAGCCAGGAATGCTCCGGGCCGATGCCGGGATAGTCGAGGCCGGCCGAGATCGAATGGCCCTCGAGGATCTGGCCGTCGTCGTCCTGCAGGAGATAGGTGCGGTTGCCGTGCAGCACGCCGGGCCGGCCGGCATTCAGCGAGGCGCAGTGCTCGTTGCCCTCGAGGCCATGGCCGCCCGCCTCGACGCCGTAGATGGCGACGCCCTCGTCGTCGAGGAACGGGTGGAAGAGGCCGATGGCGTTGGAGCCGCCGCCGACGCAGGCGACGACCGCGTCGGGCAGCCGGCCTTCGGCCTCGGCGATCTGGGCCCGGGCCTCGGTGCCGATCACCGCCTGGAAATCGCGCACCATTTCCGGATAGGGGTGCGGGCCGGCGGCGGTGCCGATCAGGTAGTAGGTGTTCTCGACATTGGTGACCCAGTCGCGCAACGCCTCGTTCATGGCGTCCTTGAGGGTGCCGGCACCAGCGGTCACCGGCACGACCTCGGCGCCGAGCAGCTTCATGCGGAAGACGTTGGGCTTCTGGCGCTCGACATCGGTGGCGCCCATGTAGACGACGCAGGGAAGGCCGAAGCGGGCGCAGACCGTCGCCGTGGCAACGCCGTGCTGGCCGGCGCCGGTCTCGGCGATGATGCGCGTCTTGCCCATGCGGCGGGCGAGCAGGATCTGGCCGAGGGTGTTGTTGATCTTGTGGCTGCCGGTGTGATTGAGCTCGTCGCGCTTGAAATAGATCCTGGCGCCGCCGAGATGCTCGGTCAGGCGCTCGGCGAAATAGAGCGGGCTCGGCCGGCCGGCATAGTGGACCGAAAGATCCTTCAGCTCGGCATGGAATGCCGGATCTTCCTTCGCCTCCTCCCAGGCCTTTTCCAGATCGAGGATCAGCGGCATCAGCGTCTCGGCGACGAAGCGGCCGCCGAAAATGCCGAAGAAACCACGATCGTCGGGACCGGTGCGGAAGGAATTCGGCTTGACCGTCACGAGGATACCCTTTCGTCCTTGCTCGTCTGGCCGATCTCGGCGGCGGCTCGGCGCGCCTCGGCCACGAAACGTTCGATGAGATCCGGATCCTTGATCCCCGGCGCACTCTCGACGCCGGACGACACGTCGACGCCGGGCGGCCGGGTCAGCCGGATCGCCTCGGCGACGTTGTCCGGATCGAGCCCCCCGGAAAGCATGAAGGGCCGGCCAACGTCAAGCCCGGCGATCAGTGTCCAGTCGAAGGGAACGCCGAGGCCGCCGGGCCTGGTCGCGCCTTTCGGCGGCTTGGCGTCGAAGAGCAGGCGGTCGGCGACCGCGGCAAAGGCCGGGACGCTTTCGAGATCCTGCCGCGTGGCGATGCCGAGCGCCTTCATCACCGGCAGGCCGAACCGGGCCCGGATTTCGGCGATCCGGGCCGGCGTCTCGTGGCCGTGGAGCTGCAGGACATCGGGTCGCAGGGCCGCGACGATGGCGGCGAGCGTCGCGTCGTCGGCATCGACCGTCAGGGCGACCTTCTCGGCGCGGGCCTCGGCGAAATCAGCGAAGGCCCGGGCGTCCTCGAGGCCGATGTGACGCGGGCTCTTTTCGAAAAAGACGAAGCCGACCGCATCGGCGCCCGCTTCGAGCGCCGCGTCGAGAGCGACGGCGGAATTGATGCCGCAGATCTTGACCTTGAACCCCATTTCGCCTCGTTGCCGGACGTCGCTCACTGGTGGAACCCGGCTGTCATCGACCCCGCCGGTCCGGGCGGATAGGTCGCATGCGGCGCCGGTGCTGTCCATCGCCTTTTGGCCGGTGACTTTCGATTTGCGGACGGTTCAACCGAGGCGGGAGAAGACGAGGCGGGCGGCGGCGAGATCCTCGATCGCGGTGCCGACCGACTTGAAGAGCGTGACCTCCTCCGCAGCGCTGCGGCCGGGATGGCGGCCGGCGACGAGATCGGCGAGATCGGCGCGGATATCGGCCGCCGAAACGACGCCGCGGGCGATCGGATCGGCGAGGTCGCCGCCCTCCTCGAGGGCGCCGGCGCGGGTGTCGACGAAGAGGCTGGCGCGGCGCACGGCGGCGTCGTCGCTCTCGCGCATGTCGGGGCGGAACGCACCGACGAGATCGAGATGGGCGCCGGGCTTCAGCCAGGCGCCGCAAACGAGCGGGGCCTTCGAAAGGGTGGCGCAGGAGACGATGTCGGCATCGCGCACGGCAGCCTCGAGATCGGTCGCGACACGGGCGGCGATGCCCTCCCGCGACAGGCGTTCGACGAGCGCGGCGGCCTTTGCCGGATCACGGCCCCAGACGGCGATGTCGGCGATCGGCCGCACGGCGCCGTGGGCCCCGACGAGGAACGGGGCGAGCGACCCGGTGCCGACCATGACGAGGCGGGCGGCCTCGGGCCGGGCGAGGAAAGATGCGGCGAGGGCCGAGGCGGCGGCGGTGCGCCAGAGCGTCAGGGCGCTGCCGTCCATCACCGCGAGCGGCGCACCGGTCGCCCCGTCGATCAGCAGATAGGCGCCCATCACGCTCGGCAGGCCGCGGGCGCCGTTGTCCGGGAAGACCGAGACGATCTTGACGCCGACATGGCCGCCGGCCGCCACCGAGGGGCCGGTCCAGGCGGGCATCAGCAGCAGCGTCGCGTCGGCGCCGGGCGGGCGGGCGATGGTGTGGTGGTGGCGCAGCGGCGTCTCGATGTCGGCCGTGAAGGCTTCGCCGAGCGCCGCGACGAGGCCCGGGAAGTCGAGAATCCCGTCGATCTCGGAGGCAGTAAGGACGCGCACCCTCGGGTGATCCTTCGGCGCGGCCCGGAGCCGCCTCAGGCGGCCGGGCGCTGGCTTTCGGGGGCGGCGAGGGCCGGAGCGCCGGTCGCCACGGTCTTCGCCTTCTCGGCGGTCGCCTTGAAGTGGTCGGCCTCGCGGCGCCACTTGGCGACCTCGAAGCGGCGCTCGCGCGCCACCTTGCGCCACTTGCCCTGGCTGAACCAGGTCGACATGCCACCGATGAAGATGCCGAGGCCGAGGGCCGCGAACAGCGCCAGATAGATCGGGATGGTGACCGTCAGCACCGGGGTCTCGGGCGACAGCGGGTCGAGCGACAGGGTAACCGGGCCGCGATTGGCGACGGCGAGGGCGATCAACAGGATCGCCAGCGGCACCGTCACGAGATAGCTGAGGATACGCAGCACCTTTGCCTCCAGAAGCGATTGATCGGCCGTTGCCGGCGAATGCGGCCTAGTCGCCGTTCAGGCGCTCGCGCATTTCCTTGCCGGTCTTGAAGAAGGGCACGTATTTCTCGTCGACCGCGACCGGCTCGCCGGTGCGCGGGTTGCGGCCGGTACGCTCCGGCCGGTTCTTGACGGAGAATGCGCCGAAGCCGCGCAGCTCGACCCGATCGCCACGGGCGAGCGCTCCGGTGATTTCGTCGAGGATCGCGTTGACGATGTTCTCGACGTCGCGCTGATAGAGGTGCGGGTTTGCCGCGGAGATACGCTGCACCAATTCCGACTTGATCATCGGTCGGCTCCCTCGAGGTTGTCCCGGGCGGCAATGGCAGGAGCGTGCCAAACTGACAGAAGGCCGTCAAGCAGCAGCTTGTCGGAAATGAGCTTTTCCGCGACGCGCAGTCTGGCGAACTGTCCTGAAATGCCAAACCGGTCGGCGATGAAGGCGAGCGCCGCATCGCCGAAGGACAGGCTTTCTATGATGGGCTCGGGCTTCCAGTCGCGGACCGGCAGGTCCTCCTCGATGCCCTTTTCGGTCTCGAGCCAGGCGACCGCCTCGTCCTCGCCGCCGATCTCGTCGACGAGGCCGGCCTTCAGGCCCTGCGCGCCGGTGAAGATGCGGCCCTCGGCGGCGCGGATGTCGTCGGCCGAAACGCCGCGCCGCTCGGCGACGAGGTCGACGAACCAGGTGTAGCTGTCGGCGACGATTTCCTTGATGAGGCTGCGCGATTCCTCGCTTGCCGGCTCGAACGGCGAAGGCTGGGCCTTCAGCTTGCCGGAGCGGATCGCCTCGACGTCGACGCCGATGGTCTCGGCGAGCTTCGTCACCTCGGCGAACTGGAAGATGACGCCGATCGATCCGGTGATCGAGGTCTGGCGGGCGAAGATGCGCTCGGCCGAGATGGCGGCCATGTAGCCGGCGCTGGCGGCCATGGTGTTGACGGTCGCGACGAGCGGCTTCTTCTCGGCGAGTTCGCGCAGCGCCTTGTAGAGCTCCTCGCCGCCGGTGGTGGTGCCGCCGGGCGTGTCGAGCGAGAGGATCACCGCCTTCACGGCGTCGCTCTTGCCGATCTTCTTCAGCATCTCGACGCGCTTGCGATCGGTGAGGATGACGCCGGTGACGCTGACGCGGGCGATCTGCGGGCGGTGCGCCTCGAAGAGGCCCTCGCCGCCGCTGAAGGCAGTGATGGCGAACAGGGCGGCCGCGGCGATCGCGGCGAAGGCGACGACGCGCCAGAAGGAGAGACGGCGGCGCATCCGGCGCCGGTCGACGATGACGTCGGCTTCCATCGGGTTCTCCTAGGTTCGCTGGTTCTGTGAGGAATATCAGGGCTTTGCGACGGCGGCAAGTCGCTTCGTCGCAAGCTCGACGGAGTTTGCGGGGAAAGCCGATCGGTCAAAAAAGAAGGCCCGCCGAAGCGGGCCTTCCGAAGTCCCATGCGGGAAAGACCGGTCAGTCTTCCTTGTCGGACTCCTCGCGGGCCTTGAGGGCCGCGCCGAGGATGTCGCCGAGCGAAGCACCCGAGTCGGTCGAGCCGTACTGGGCGATCGCCTCCTTCTCCTCGGCCATTTCGAGGGCCTTGATGGAGACGGCGACCTTGCGGCTCTTCTTGTCGAACTGGGTGATCCGCGCGTCGACCCGCTCGCCCTTGGCGTAGCGGTCCGGACGCTGCTCGGCGCGATCGCGGGCGATCTCGGAGCGGCGGATGAAGGCGGTGAGGTCGGTGTCGACGATCTTGACCTCGAGGCCGTTCTCCTTGACCTCGAGAACCTCGCAGGTGACGACCGCGCCGCGCTTGACCTCGCCGGCGTCGGCGAACGGATCGCCGGCCAGCTGCTTGATGCCGAGGCTGATGCGCTCCTTGGTGACGTCGACGTCGAGGACGACGGCCTTCACCATGTCACCGCGATGGTACTCCTCGATGACCTGCTCGCCCGGACGGTTCCAGTCGAGGTCGGAGAGGTGGACCATGCCGTCGATGTCGCCGTCGAGGCCGATGAACAGGCCGAACTCGGTCTTGTTCTTGACCTCGCCCTCGACAACCGTGCCGGACGGGTACTTCTCGGCGAAGACGTCCCACGGATTGGCCAGGCACTGCTTGAGGCCGAGGGAGATGCGGCGCTTGACCGGATCGACCTCGAGCACCATCACGTCGACCTCCTGCGAGGTGGAGACGATCTTGCCCGGGTGGACGTTCTTCTTGACCCAGCTCATCTCGGAGACGTGGATCAGGCCTTCGATGCCCGGCTCGAGCTCGACGAACGCACCGTAGTCGGTGATGTTCGTGACGCGACCGGTGAACTTGGCGCTGACCGGATACTTTGCCTCGATGCCCTGCCAGGGATCGGGCTGGAGCTGCTTCATCCCGAGCGAGATGCGGTGCGTCTCGTGATTGACGCGGATGATCTGCACGCGGACGGTCTGGCCGATCGAGAGCACCTCGGACGGGTGGTTGATGCGGCGCCAGGCAATGTCGGTGACGTGGAGGAGGCCGTCGATGCCGCCGAGGTCGACGAAGGCGCCGT
>JAKPQE010000056.1 GCA_029572955.1 Pseudomonadota bacterium | reverse complement strand
AAGCTGGTGTCCGAAGTCGGCGTCGGCACCGTCGCTGCCGGCGTCAGCAAGTCGCGCGCCGACCATGTCACCATCTCGGGCTTCGAAGGCGGCACCGGCGCATCGCCGCTGACGTCGCTGACGCACGCCGGTTCGCCGTGGGAAATCGGCCTCGCCGAAACCCACCAGACGCTGGTCGCCAACAAGCTCCGCAGCCGCATCGCCGTCCAGGTCGATGGCGGCATCCGCACCGGCCGTGACGTCGTCATCGGCGCCCTGCTCGGCGCCGACGAATTCGGCATGGCCACCGCCCCGCTGATCGCGGCGGGCTGCGTGATGATGCGCAAGTGCCATCTCAACACCTGCCCGGTTGGCATCGCCACCCAGGACCCGGTGCTGCGCGCGCGCTTCAACGGCAAGCCCGAGCACGTCATCAACTACCTCTTCTTCGTCGCTGAGGAAGTGCGCGAGCTGATGGCCAAGCTCGGCTATCGTCGCTTCGACGAAATGGTCGGCCAGATGCAGATGCTCGACCAGACCGAAGCCGTCAGCCACTGGAAGGCGCGCGGGCTCGATTTCTCGCGCCTGTTCGACAAGCCGGAAGCGGCCAACGGCGTCGGCATCTTCCACTCCGAGAGCCAGGCCCACCCGATCGACAAGATCCTCGATCGTCGCCTGATCGCGGCGGCCCGTCCGGCACTCGACAATGGAACGCCGGTTCAGATCACCGAGACGATTGGCTCCACCGACCGTACGGCCGGCGCCATGCTCTCGGGTGAAGTCGCCAAGCGCTATGGCCAGTCCGGCCTGCCGGAAGACACCATCGCCGTCTCGCTCGCCGGCGCCGGTGGGCAGAGCTTCGGTGCCTTCCTCGCCCGCGGCGTCACGCTCGATCTCGTCGGCGAAGCCAACGACTATGTCGGCAAGGGCCTCAGCGGCGGCCGTCTGGTCGTCCGTCCGTCGCCGAAGTCGGCGGCCAAGCCCGAAGACTCGATCGTCATCGGCAACACCGCGCTTTACGGCGCCACCGAAGGCGAATGCTACTTCCACGGCATCGCCGGTGAACGCTTCGCCGTCCGCAACTCGGGCGCCGTTGCCGTCATCGAAGGCACCGGCGATCATGGCTGCGAGTACATGACCGGCGGCGTTGTCGTCGTCCTCGGCCCGACCGGACGCAACTTCGCGGCCGGCATGTCGGGCGGCATCGCCTATGTCCTCGACGAGGACGGCGATTTCGAGAGCCGCTGCAACATGTCGATGGTCAGCCTCGAGCCGATCACCGAGGAAGAAGACATCATGGAGCGCGAGTACCACGAGCAGGGCGACCTGCAGACGTCGGGCCTCGTCGAAATCATGTCCAGCCTTGACAAAAACGATGCCAGCCGCCTGTTCCAGCTCGTGCAGCGCCACAAGCGCTTCACCGGCTCGGCCAAGGCCGCCGCCATCCTCGCCAACTGGGCCGACTACCTGCCCAGGTTCAAGAAGGTCATGCCGGTCGAATACCGCCGCGCGCTCGCCGAGCTCGCCAAGGAACAGG
>JAKPQE010000052.1 GCA_029572955.1 Pseudomonadota bacterium | reverse complement strand
CCATGGCGATGTAGATCTGGCGCATCGGCAGGGTGAGGATCGCCGATTCGGTGGTCGGCATGCGGCGGGCGCGATAGGCGCGCTTGGTCGGCTCCAGCACGGCGAGGACCTTGTCGCCGTCGCGCACGGTGAAGCGGCCGACCTGCTCGTCGAAATTCGGGCCGGGACGCTCGCCGAAAGTGTCGAAGGTGATCTCGTAGCCGGCGATCGAGGTCTTGTCGCCCGGGTTCATGACGAGGATGTTCTCGCTCTGCCAGGCGGTGACGGCGACGATGCCGAGGACGCTCATGCCGACGCCGAAATGGGCGATCGCCGTGCCCCAGGCCGAGCGCGGCAGGCCGATGGCACGCGACAGCGACTGGCCGAGCGGGATGCGGAACAGGCGGATGCGATAGGCCGGTTCGGCAAGGGCACCGACCATCAGCCAGACGGCGAGGCCGATGCCGAGCGGGGCGAGCACCGGGCCGCCGCGGGTGAACCAGTAGACGGCGAGCACCGTGACAAGGGCGGCGGCAAAGGCCGCCATCAGGCGCTGGGCGGCGCCGAGCAGATCGCCGCGCTTCCAGGCGAGGAACGGCCCGAACGGCAGCGCGATGAAGACCGGGATCATCAGCGGTCCGAACGTCATGTCGAAGAACGGTGCGCCGACCGAGATCTTCTCGCCGGTCAGCGCCTCGAGCAGCAGCGGATAGAGCGTGCCGACGAAGACGGTCGCCGAGGCGACGGTGAGGAAGAGGTTGTTGAGGACGAGCGAGCCTTCACGCGACATCGGCGCGAAGAGACCGCCCTGCTTCAGCATCGGCGCGCGCCAGGCATAGAGCGTCAGCGCGCCGCCGATGAAGACGACGAGGATCAGCAGGATGAAGACGCCGCGGGCCGGATCGTTGGCGAAGGCGTGCACCGAGGTCAGCACGCCGGAGCGGACGAGGAAGGTGCCGAGCAGCGACAGCGAGAAGGTGAGGATCGACAACAGGATCGTCCAGACCTTCAGGGCATTGCGCTTTTCCATCACGATCGCCGAGTGGACGAGCGCGGTGCCGGTCAGCCACGGCATGAAGGAAGCGTTCTCGACCGGGTCCCAGAACCAGAAGCCGCCCCAGCCGAGCTCGTAATAGGCCCAGTAGGAGCCCATGGCGATGCCGAGGGTGAGGAAGATCCAGGCGCCGAGGTTCCACGGCCGGACCCAGCGCGCCCAGGCGGCGTCGATGCGCCCGTCGATCAGCGCGGCGGCGGCGAAGGAGAACGAGATCGAGAAGCCGACATAGCCGATGTAGAGAAGCGGCGGATGGATGGCGAGGCCGACGTCCTGGAGGATCGGGTTGAGGTCCTGGCCCTCGAAGGGCGGCTGGGCGATGCGGGCGAACGGGTTGGAGGTCGCCAGGATGAACAGCAGGAAGGCCGTCGAGATCCACGACTGCACGGCGAGCACGTTGGCCTTCAGCGTGCGCGGCAGGTTGCCGCCGAACAGCGCGAGCGCCGCGCCGAACATGGCGAGGATCAGCACCCAGAGCAGCATCGAGCCTTCGTGGTTGCCCCACACGCTGGTGAAGCGGAAGATCAGCGGCTGCTCGGAATGGGAATTGGCCCAGACGTTCTCCACCGAAAAGTCGGAGGTCACATAGGCCTGCGTCAGGGCGGCGAAGGACAGGGCGATGAGCAGGAACTGGGCGATCGCGCTCGGGCCGGCCACCGACATCAGGCGAATGTCGCCGGTCCGCGTGCCGATCACCGGCAGCACCGATTGAACGAGGGCGAGCGCCAGCGCCAGCACCAGAGCGTAGTGTCCGAGTTCGACGGTCATGCCGTTGTCCTGCCCGCTTGCGTTTCGCTCAGTTCTCTTTGGTCTTGGTGGAGGGCAATTCCTCGCCCTCGCGCCAGACACCTTGCTGCTTCAAGGCGTCGGCGACTTCCTTCGGCATATAGTTCTCGTCGTGCTTGGCGAGCACCGTGTCGGCGCGGAACAGGCCGTCGCCACCCATGACGCCCTCGGCAACGACGCCCTGCCCCTCGCGGAAGAGGTCGGGCAGGATGCCGACATAGAGGACCTTCACGTCGGCATTCGTGTCGGTGACGGCGAAGCTCACCTCGGTGCCGTCGCCGCGCACCACGCTGCCTTCCTTGACGAGGCCGCCGAGGCGGACGCGCTGGCCGCTGAGGGCGCCTTTCTCGACGAGATCGGTCGGCGAGTTGAAGAAGACGATCTGGTCGGTGAGGGCAAAGAGCACGAGGCCGACGGCGAGCGCGAGCACCGCGCCGGCAGCACCGATCATGGTCAGGCGTCGTTGTTTGCGGGTCATGGCCATGGGAACGCTGGTCTCCGTCAATCGTTACCGGGGGGGCGCTCAGAGCGTCAGCCCGAGCGAGGCCGCGAATTCGTCGATCCGGGCGGTCTTGTCGGCATCGCCGGCGAAGTGGTCGCGTGCCTTGCGGCCTGCGGCGACGGCGTCGTCGGCGCGGCCCATCACGGCATAGGCGCGGATGAGGCGCATCCAGCCGTCGATGTCGTCGGGGTTCTCGGCGAGCTTGTCGGCCAGGCGTCCGACCATGCTCTCGATCATCGCCTGCTGGTCTTCCGGCGCCATGTCCTTGGCGGCGGCGACATCGGCGGCGCTCGGGCCGGGCCCGGCGGTCATCGGTCCGGCAGGGGCGGCCGGCGCGGCGGGAGCCGGCGCGGCGCCATCGGTCGCCGTTTCGGCGGCAAGGGAGGCCTCGAGCCTGGCGAGGTCGTCCGGCCGGGCGGCGAAAATGCCGCGGGCCTTGGCCTCGGCGGCGGCGGCGTCCTCGGTGCGGCCGAGCACGCGATAGGACCGGATGAGCCGGCTCCAGCCGACGAGGTCGTCCGGGTTTTCCTCGAGGCGGGTCGCAAGGCGCGCCACCATCTCGTCGATCGAGGGCGTCTCATCGGACGCGGCGGCCTCGGGTATCGGCTTGCCGTCCCGGGCGGCCTCGGCGATCGCCAGCTGCTCGCGCGCCGAACTCGCCCAGCCCTCGTCGCCCTTGGCGTCTTCGAGCAGCGCGCGCCAGGCGTCGGCGCTCTCGGCATGCTTGCCGTCCTGGCCAAGCGCGAGGGCGAGAAAGAAGCGCGGCTTGACCGCCTTGGCGTCGAGCGTCACCGCCTTCTCGAACTCCTGGCGCGCCTCGGCGGTAATCACGCCGCCGGCCGACATGACGATCGCCTCGCCGAGGTCGGCGCGACGATCGGCGTCCTCGCCGAGAATGCGGATGGCATTGGCATAGGCCTCGGCCGCTTCGCCGAACCGGCCGACGCGCATGTAGACGCGGGCAAGAACCGTCCAGCCCTCGCCCTCCTCGGGATTGGCGGCGAGGTGGGCCTCGACCTTGGCGATCAGCGTATCGATGTCCTGCTGCTCGACGGGCCGGTCGAGCCGCGCCGAGCGCGGCTGGTCGGGCATCTCGGGCGAGCCGAGATAGAGATAGAGACCGAAGGTCAGCACGGGCACGAAGATGGCCCCGGCAAGGGCGGCGGTCCGGCGCCCCCAAAGTGATCCGACGCCGCCGGGAGCCGACTTCTGCTCGTTGGCCCTCAGCAGGCGGCGGGAGATTTCGATGCGGGCGGCCTCGGCTTCGCCGGCGCCGACGAGGCCGCGCTTCTCGTCGGAATCGATCTCGGCGAGCTGGTCGCGGTAGATGGCGGCATCGTGGGCGGGCGCATCATCGGCCGGCTGCTCGGCCGCGGGCTTGCGGGCGAGCGGCAGCAACACCGCCAGCGCGGCGGCGAGCGTCATGACGGCGGCGGCGATCCAGAAACCCATCGGTGCTCCTCAGGTGGCAGACCTAGTGCGCTTCGACACCAGATCCGCGGCGACATTGTGTCGCCGCGCCTCGAGCCGAGGCGAGAACTCAGCGCGCACACATAGACCGGGAGGGGCGGCGCGGCAATCGCGCGATCCTACCGGCGGCACGGACGGCCGCGTTGACTTCCCTCAAGGGATGGGAGGCAATCGGGAGCGCTCGGGCGCCGGATGGCGCCAATCGGGAGCGATCGGGCGCCGGACGGCGCTCAGCGGGCCGCGCTCTGGGAAAGGGCGTTCTGCCGGGCGCGGTGGATCAGCGCAGCATAGTCCTCGCCGAACACCGCTGAGGCGATGGTGACGCCGAAGCTCGCGTATTCGGCAAGGGTCGCGCGATCGGCCTCGCCGCAGGTCTTCAGCTCGCCGATCAGGCCATTGACCATGGTGTCGACGACCTGCTCCAGATTCTTGCGGACATCGGGCAGCATGCGGTTGAGCGCGAGGCTGTCGCGGCCGGCAATGGCGGCATCGAGAAGGGCGATGTGGACGAGGGCTTCCTCGATGGTCGCCTCGTCGGGCTTCGGCAGCACGCCGTTGACACGCGTGGTGCGAAGGGCGCGGCGCACAATCTGCGGCGTCGGCTCGACGATGGTGGCGACCCGGTTCGACATGGTCGAGCGGGTTTCGGCGAGATGCTTGCCCCATTCGCTCGTCGGCTGCACCTCGAAGGCGACCTCCAGCGTGCGCACCCAGCGATGGTACTGGCGGATGGAGTCCTGCAGCGCTTCGCGGTTCTCGGAGGTGCGCTGCAGGCCGGTGAAACGCTCGATGAGACGCGCGATCTCGGTCAGCGCGAGGTCGATCCCCTGCGCGTAGTCGCTCTTGGCGACGGCGGCGAGATCGTCGGAGCCGACCGCCTCGACGATGAACCGCAGAAAGTCCTGACGCGGATCGAAACGCTCGAGGATCACGATCAGGGCGAAAATGGTCTTGGCAGGCTCGACCCGCACGAACATGGCGAAAGCCTGCAAGGCCTTCTCGATGTCGCGGCGCTCGAGCGTCAGTCGCTCGGGCAGCGCCTTGGTGAAGGCGGTGAGGGCCCGCTCCGATTCGAGCAGGTCGACGAGGTCGCCGAGATCGTCGAGGACGCGCTGGCCACCGAGATGGCCGGCAAGGCGGCGATGCCCGTCCGGCGTGGCGAGGAGCGCGGCCATGTATTCGCGGGCGACCGCCAGGAAGCGGGCCCGCAGCACGCGGGTCGCCGTCTCGATTTCCTGTTCGTCGCCGATGGCGGCGGCCTGTTCGATCGCCGCGATCGCCGGCCCGATGCGCTCCTGGGCGAGATCGCGCTCGATCCACTTCCAGATGTGGTCGAGCGAGGACCGATGAATGCGGCCGCGCTGCTTGTGCGGCAGGGTCTCGGTGATGAGGTGGGTTTCGACCGGCGTGAAGAACAGGCGCTTGGCGGTGTTGATCCGGGTGACCTCGCTGCGGGAGCCGGCGAAGCTCTCGCGGGCGATGCTCAGGATCAGGTCGTGGCTCGGATCATTCTCGCCGCGGGAGCGGGCATCCTCGATGCCGCGAACGAGCATGCGCCGGGCGTCCGGGGACAGGCTGCTCAAGTAATCCTTGATCTTGTTGGTCCCCACCATCGACGCAGCACCTTCGGGGTCGGTCGGCACCGGACCCGCATAAACACAATCACGGCGACGGACGTGCGCCACCAATTCTGTCGATCATTTACAATTTCTCTTAAATTTCTGTTTCGGCTGCGTTTCCCTCGTGCGTTTCGGTGGCCGAAACGACAAAAGCCGGCGCAGGGTGCGCCGGCTTGCGGAATTGCGACCGATCGGGCCGTCTGTCGCGTCTCAGCTCTCGGGCCGCCAGGTGCCGTCCGGCTGGCGGCAGGCGGTGCCACGCGCCGTCTCGGGCCGGCCGTCGATGTAGATCGTGTGGGTGTAATCGCGGCAGTCGAGGCGATTGACCTGATAGGCCGGCCCCGGCACGACGTCGCCGTAGTGTCCGGAATCCGGATTGCGCCAGCGGGTCGGCGTGCCCGAGCGGCCGCTCTCCAGAGCGCGGTATTCGGCTTCCGCCGCTGCGCGCTGATCGTTCTCGTCGAGGGCGCGGCCGATCTCGGAGCCGATGAGGCCGCCGGCGAGGATGCCGAGGGTCATGGCCACCGCCTTGCCCTCGCCTTCGCCGACCTGGGCACCGAGGATACCGCCGGCCACTGCGCCGGCGACCGTGCCGACACCCTGCTTGGGGCCGATATTCTCCGTACAGCCGGCAAGGCCAACGCCCGCCGCAAGGGTCATCGCAATCATCGCATTTCGCATCATGTCGTCCCAGCTCCCGAGGTGCCTTGGTCGATCGTCCGGCGCCACATCGGCGCTGCGGGCGAGGTCGGCGGTCTTTTCACAGAGCATTTCGGCAAAAATTGGTCATCGCGGCCTTTTTTTCGTCAGATGCCGGGCAGGTCGAGGACGGCCCTGAGGCCGCCCGCCGGCGAGGTATCGAGGGAAAGACGGCCGCCATAGAGTTCGGCAAGCTCGGTGACGATCGAGAGGCCGAGACCGGACCCCGGCCGCGTTTCGTCGAGCCGGCGACCGCGGCGCAGGGCCTCGGCGCGCTGCTCGGGATCGAGGCCCGCGCCGTCGTCGTCGACGGTGATGCGCAGGCGCTGGGCACCGCCCTCCCCGCTCTGGCGTTCGACCGCGACGGCGACCCGTCCCGACGCCCATTTGCAGGCATTGTCGAGAAGGTTGCCGACCATCTCCTCGAGATCCTGACGTTCGCCGCGGAAACGCGCCGCGGGCGCGACGGTGGCCTCGACGACGATGCCGCGATCCTCGTGGATGCGGCGCATGGCGCGGGCAAGGCTCTCGATCGCCGGCGCGGCGTCGGTGCGGGCACCGATGACGTTGACGCGCGCCGCCATGCGCGCCCGGTCGAGATAGTGCTGGACCTGGTCGCGCATGATCCCGGCCTGCTCCTCGACCTTGCGGGCGAAGGGGTCGGACGAGGTGCGCGCCTCGTTGGCGATGACGCTCAACGGGGTCTTCAGGGCGTGGGCGAGATTGCCGACATGGGTGCGGGCGCGCTCGACGATCTCCTGATTGGACTTCAGGAGCGCGTCGAGTTCGGTGGCGAGCGGTTCGATTTCGGCGGCGAAGTGTCCCTCGAGACGGGCCGCCTCGCCGTTGCGGATGGCCGTCAGCGCCTGGCGGATGCGATCGAGCGGGCGCAGGCCGTAGCGCACCTGGAAGAGCGTCGTCAGCACCAGCCCGACGCCGAAGATGCCGAGGGTGAGCGCGACGTTGTTGCGGAAGGAGGCGATGTCGGCGGCGACCTCGTCGGCACTGCCGGCAACGGCGACCCGGAACGACCGGCTGCCGACATTGACGCCCAATACGAGCATGCGCAGCGTCTGGCCGGACGGGCCCTCGATATAGCCGCGGTCGGTCCCGCCCTCGGTGGCGGCGACGCTGCTCGTCGGCATTTTCAGCGGCGCGTCGAACAGCGAGGGCGAAGCGGCGACGACCTTGCCGGCCTCCTCGACCTGCCAGTACCAGCCCGACAATGGCAGGCCGAAGCGCGGCTCGCCGAAGGTGCCGCCGACGGATTCGGGGCTTGCCGCATTGTCGACGAGGGCGGCGATGATCGTCTTGGCATAGACGTCGAGGCGGGCGTCGAAGCCGCGCTCGACCGACTGGCGATAGAGCGTGTTGATGACGAGGCCGGCGGCGACGAGCGCAACGACGCTCCACACCGCAGCGGCGACGAACAGGCGGAAGGCGAGCGAGTCAGTCCGCATTCCCGGGCCGATTGATGCGATAGCCGAGGCCGCGCACCGTCTCGATGACGTCGACCTTGAGCTTCTTGCGCAGACGTCCGACGAAGACCTCGATGGTATTGGAATCGCGATCGAAATCCTGGTCGTAGAGGTGTTCGACGAGTTCGGTGCGCGAGACGACGCGGCCGAGATGCATCATCAGATAGGCGATCAGGCGGTATTCGTGCGAGGTCAGCTTGACCGGCGAGCCATCGACCGTGACGCGGCCCGAGCGGGCGTCGAGGCGGATCGGGCCGCATTCGATCTCGTTCGAGGCATGGCCGGCGGCGCGGCGCACGAGGGCGCGGATGCGGGCCAGCACCTCCTCCATATGGAAGGGCTTGGCGACATAGTCGTCGGCGCCGGCGTCGATGCCCTGGACCTTGTCGCTCCAGCGGTCGCGGGCGGTGAGGATCAGCACCGGCATGGTGCGGCCGGCGCGGCGCCACTCCTCGAGGACGCTGATGCCGTCCTTCTGCGGCAGGCCGATGTCGAGCACGACCGCGTCATAGGGTTCGGTGTCGCCGAGGAAGTGCCCCTCCTCGCCGTCCAGGGCCTTGTCGACGACGTAGCCGGCGTCGGTGAACGCCTCGACGAGCTGGCGATTGAGATCGGGATCGTCTTCCACCACCAAGAGCCGCATCGTCCCGATTGTCCCCCTCTTGCCGCGATGTCAGTTGCCGATGGCGCCGGAGGCGGCGTCGACCGAGATCCGGCGGGCATTGCCGTTGCCGGCGAGCACGGTCACCTCGTAGACGAGGCGGCCGCCGGCGCGGCAGAGCTTGGCGCCGATCACCTCGCCGAGGCCGCGAGCCCGGATCGCACCGGTGACCTCGGCGAGCGGAACGGCCTGGCCGGAGGCGACGGCGTCTCGCGTCTCGCCCGGGCCGAGGCATTGTGCCCCCGCCGTGCCGGCAGCGCCAGTCAGCCACAGGGCGGCCAGGGCCGCTATCGTCAGTTTCGGCAAGACGCGCATCGAATACCCCGTTTCTTTGCGCCCTCATTACGTCCAACCGGCTGAACGCGCGATGAATATGCCGTTCAGCGAGAATAGGCGGACGCCCCCTCCGCCGCCATTCGAACACGGGCCGGGCGGAACGGGCAACCGTCGTCGCCGCGAAATGCCGATCAGAGCGGCAGCGTCACGGTCCGCGCGATGCCGGCACCGACCGTCGCGCCGAGTTGGGCGACGCGCAGATCGAGGCTCACCCGGGGGGCTCCGAAATCGGCGAGTTCGTCGGCGGCGGAATAGACCGCGAGCGGCGCCGTCGTCTCGATCGTGCGGCGAACGCTCGCGCCGTCGAGGATCTCGACGCGGTAGGCCTCTCCTGCCTCGCCGAGCGGCACGTCGACCGCCGCCCAGCCATCGCCGCCGATGCGGGTGCGGCGCGTCCAGGCGATGGTGATGTCGCCGCTCGCGGCATCGCGCCGGGCGCGAACATGGACCGGGCTCAACGGCCTCAGCCCGCGCCCGGAAAGGGTCGCGACGAAGTCGTCGTAGGTCTCGTGGCCGATGTCGTAGGCGGCCGGGCCGATACGATAGGAAAGCGGCAGATCGAGCCGGTCGAGGCCGATGTCGAGCGGCTCGACGGCGCCGTCGAGCAACACGAAGACCGCGTCTGTCGGGTGCCCTGCCGCCATGACGTCCTCGCTGCCGGCCTGGCCGCGCAGGAGGCCGGAAAGCCGCCAGGTCATGGTGTCGACGAGTTCGGCCTCGGCGAACTGGACGATCTCCCAGCCGGTCCCGAGCGAACCAATGGCGGCGGCGTTGGCGCCGGCGAGAACGAGGCTCTGCGGCTGGCTCGACAGCTCGCCGGCGCCGAGGACGACCTCGATGCGATTGCCGCGATCCCAGACGCCGAGCGGGCCCGGCGAGAGGGGCGCGGCGAGCCGGCCGATGGTCGCCGGCCGGTCGACGGCGAGGACGAGGCCGTAACCTTCGCTGACGGGGGCGCGATAGACCGCGACCGACCCCGGCCAGGGCTCGGCGAGGACGGCGATGCGGGCACCCGTCGAGGTCTCGTCGCCGGGCAGCAGCGGCAGGTCGAGGACGAGCGGCCAGGGCTTGCCGTGGACGATCGCCCGTTCGAGGCGCTGCAGCCGGGTGGTCGCGCCCTCGCCCGCCGGTTTGCGCGGATCGATGCTCCTTGCCGAAACGCGCAGTCGGCCGGCCTCGGCGATCGAGGTCACCTCGAAGAGCCGCTGCGTGCCGTCCCGCTCGATGCCGACGATATCGCCGGGCTCGAGGGCGACGGCGCTCGGCGGCAGGGCGAAATCGACGGTCTCGCGTCCGGCCCAGAGGTCGTGCAGCCAGTCCTCGGCAAGGCGCGCGCCGAGATCGGGATTGAGGATCGCGGCGAGATCGGCCGAGACGGTGCGCCGGCTGCCGCCGACGAGACGGCGCGAGGCGGCGACGGCGCGGCGATAGTCGACGAGATTGCCGGTGAAGCCGACCGTCACCTCGGCCGGAAGGTCGGTCTCCTCGGCCCGCTTCAGGGCAAGGAGCGCGGTCTCCTTCTCTTCGACGAGATCGGCGAGGCCGAGGACGCGGCGCGGCCGCACCGGCCGGTTGCGGAAGACGAAGGCGGTGCCGGTATCGACCGCCTCGAGAAGGCCGACCGTCAGCAGCGGATCGAGGGCGTCGCGGGCCGACATCGGCCGGTCGACGACATAACCGTCGACGACACCGCGAAGACCGGTGACGTCGTAGTCGGCAAAGCCGGCGCGATCGAGGATCGTCGCGACGAGGGCGGCGAGCGAAATGCCGCCGAGGCGGCCGTTCAGCCAGTGACCCGTGGACCAGTTGCCGCCGTCGGCCCAGACGTCGAGCATGTGCGGAAAGGCCGGGAACGGCCGGGCATCCCAGGTCCAGACGAAGAGGCCGACGGGGTCGACCATGCGTCCGCCATAGACTGGCGAGAGCGGATTGGCGGCCGCCTCGAACAGCGGATCGGCCGGATCCCACCAGCCGAGCATCGCCTCGAGGAAGGCGCGCTGCACATCGTCGTCGCGGCGCCCGTTGGAGAAATGGGGCAGGCCCGATTCGGCCGACTTCGGGTCGGGAAAGACATTCGGCTGGTTGGCGCCGAGATCGACGGCGGGACAGCCGATTTCGGTGAAACGGATCGGCTTCAGGCCCGGCTGCCAGGCGGTCGGGATCGCCATCTCGATACCGCCGGGGCGGTCGTAGTGGAGGTTCGACCACCAGGCGACGATGTCCTTCGGCCGGAAGACCCAGGGTTTGCCGAGGCCGTCGGTGATCGGTGTGCGCACCTGCGCGGCGCGGTCTCCCTGCGAGGCGTAGTACCAGTCGAAGTACTCGCCGCCGGCGATGTTGGCCCTGAGGTAGCCGATATCGGCCGGGCTCTCGGCGAGCGCCGCATCGAGATGGTTGTCCTCGGGACGCCAGTCGGCGAGCGGCATGTAATTGTTGATGCCGACGAAATCGACGTCGGGCGCGGCCCAGAGCGGATCGAGGTTGAAGTAGACATCACCCGTGCCGTCGGCCGGCTGGTGGCCGAAATATTCCGACCAGTCGGCGGCGTAGGAGATCGCCGCCTGTGGCCCGACGATGGCGCGGACGTCGGTTGCCAGCGCGGCGAGCGCGGCAACGAAGGGATAGGCGCCGGGACCGGAGCGCAGCGAGGTGAGGCCGCGCAGCTCCGAGCCGAGAAGAAAGGCGTCGACGCCACCGGCGATCGCCGCGAGGCGCGCATAGTGAAGGAGCATGCGCCGCAGCGTCCATTCGGCCGGCCCGGAATAGACGACGGCGTCGCCCGAGGCGGCAAACTGGCCGGGCGTCGCCGTGCCGACGAAGGCGGCGATCTCGGTCGAAACCGTCGCCGAGCCATCGGGCGAGCCCGGCTGGCCCGGCGCCGGGTCGCAGGTGATGCGGCCGCGCCAGGGATAGGCCGGCTGGCCGATGGCACCGGTCCAGGGATCGGCAAGCGTGTTGCCCGCCGACACGTCCATCATCACGAAGGGATGCAGCATCACCTCGAGGCCGCGTGCCTTGAGGTCGCGGATGGCATGGATCACCGCGGTGTCGGACGGGGTACCGCCGAAGGCCGGCCGGCCGTCATGGCCGGAGACGAGCGCGGCCGAGCCGCGGGAGAGGCCGGCCACGCCCCACGTTGCGCCCGAGGTCACCTTCTCGCGGTTGTCGACAGCCGGGCGCAAGAGACATTCGCCGGCGCGCAGGTCGGTGCCGAACCAGGCGACGACGAGCGCGACCCGTTGGAGATTGGGGCAGAGCGCCTGCAACTCGTCGAGCGAGGCGGTCCAGTCGCTCGACACGCCGGCGACATGGGCGTTCTCGGTGTCGGTGACGCCGGCCGAGGGAGTGCGCACGACGCGCGCCGGCTCGTAGCCGAACTCGGTCGCGCCGGGAATGACGGTCACGGCGGTGAGCCGGCTTTCGAGGCCCGGCAGCACGTTGACGATCTCGAAGGTGAGCTGCGGCAGGCGGTTGCCGAAACCTTCGAGCGGCAGGCGCTCGAAGACGACATAGGCAAGGCCGCGATAGGCCGGAACGGCATCGGCCTCCTTCGCCTCGATCAGGCTGTCGGGCTCCTGGTCCTCGCTGCCGAGATAGCTGCGCACGGCAATCGCCGAGGTGTCGAGCAGCTCGCCATCGGCCCAGATGCGGCCGATGCGGGTGATCGGCCCCTCGCAGATGCCGACGGCGAGATTGGCGAAATAGCGATAGGTGCGGGTGGTGCGGGTCGAGCTCGCCGAGGACGAGCCGCCGCCGAAGCCCTTGCCGCCGCCCGAACTCGTCGACGTCGTCTCGGTGGTGGTGACGACGACCTCCTCGAAGCGGGTCGCCCAGATGATCTGGCCGGCGAGGCGGGCGCGGCCGTAGACGCGCGGGATCGCGGCGCCCTCGCTCGAGGCCTGGATGTCGAGGTCGGCGAGGCGCGGCCCCTCGTAGGTGCGGTTGGTGCCGCCGCCGCGATTGCCGAACAGCGCCTGGTCGATGGCATAGCCGGCGATGGCGCCGGCGGCCCGGCCGAGGGTGGCGAAGGCCGTCGAGCCGAGCGCGGCGCCGGCGGCCTGGCCGACGAGCGAGAGGGCGAGCGTTGCCATCAGTCGGTCACTCCGGGAAAGCGGAAAGCGAGGGCGAGCCGGCGCCGCCACCAGGGCGACAGTGCCGCCTCGGCAACGGCGGCGCCGTCATGGGCATGCACGAAGCGGGAGGCATCGACGAGGATACCGGCATGTTTCGCCGGCAGGCTGTCGCGCCAGCGAAAGAGCACGACGTCGCCGGCGCCGGCATCGGCAAGAGCGATCGGCTCGAGGTGGCGCCCTGCCGCGCCGGCCAGCGTTTCGCGCCCGCCGGCCTCGGCCCAGTCCGGCGTATAGGCCGGCATCGCCTCCGGTTCGGCGCCGTAGAAGGCGCGCCAGAGCCCCCGCACGAGGCCGAGGCAGTCGCAACCGACGCCCTTCAGCGAGGCCTGATGGCGATAGGGCGTGCCGAGCCAGGTGCGGGCCTCGGCGACGATCTCGGCGCGGGTCGGGGTCATTGGTTGAGGCTCCCGCCGTCGTTGGCGTTGCCGCTGCGCGGATAGGAGAGCGCGAAGTCGTTGCCCGGCATGTGCGGAAATCCTCGGAAGGCGCGGGAATTGGCGAACTTGTCGCGACAGGTCGCAAAGCGCCGGTCGCAGCCGGCGACGACGCGGAAGGTGTCGCCCGGCGCGATCGGCGCGCTCATCGCCTGCCAGAGATCGAGGGTCGGGCCGGTCTCGCCGAGGCCGTGGCCGCGCACCTCGATCGACCGCCCGGCATTCTCGCCGCCGGTCCAGTCGAGGCGACCGAAGGCGAACCATCCGGCGGCAAAGCTCTCGAGGCCCGTCGCAACGAAGGAGTGCCGGCCGGTGACGGCGAGGACCGAGCCCTCGGCGCGATGGGCGGGCAGCGCGGTGTCGATGCCGCAGCGCTCGTCGCCGAGATCGGCGTCGCAGTCGTAGCGGAAGATGCGGCCGTGCTCCTGGTCGAGGTGATGGGCAAGGCCGCGCAGCTCGGCGCGGAAGGCCGTGTCGGCGCGGGTGATCTCGCCGATGTGGCAGCGCCGGAGGAGGAGCCGGCTTTCCGGCGCCGACCAGTCGACGAGCCAGATGTCGACGGCGGCGCCGTCATAGAGCCCGGCGACGAGATCGTTCTCGGTGATGCGGTCCGAGGACAGGGCACCGTCGATCTCGAGATTGCCGACGGCAAGGCCGAGTTCGCTGGTCGCCTCGCTCGCCGAAAATCCGCTCGCCGGCTCGCAGACGACGCCGTCGAGGTCGAGCGGCCGGTCGTGGTCGGTGAAACCGAGCACCGCGGCGTCGCGGCGGGTGACGAGCCAGCAGCGGCAAAGGGTCGTGGCGCCGCTGGCGAGATGGGCGGCGAGGTCTTCGGGCAGCGTCTTCACAGGCGGATCTCCACCAGCGGGATCGAGGGAATGGCGCCGGCGGCGAAGGCGTCGTGGTCGATCTCGAGGAAATCGGTGTCGAAACGCACCGGCACGTCGAATTCGAAGCCGGCGGTGATCGCCGCGCCCGGCGGTGGCAGCGCTGCGGGCGCGAAGGTCACCGCGCCGCTCGTCGCATCGACCGTGAAGTTGGTGCCTTCGACCTTCTCGGCACCGTCGACGGCGACACACACCGTGCCGACGACGGGCTTGGCGATCGTCCGGCGCCAGGGCGCGAAGGTGGCGCCATAGGTCTTGGCGAGGACGAAGCTCGCGGTCACGCCGTCGCCGGTGCCGATCGGCTGGTCGAGCGGTCCCGGCGCGCGGCCCGGCGCGCAGGAGCGATCGTCGGCCCGGTCCTTCCAGCGAAAACCGTAGAGCCGGCCGCGGCGCTCCTCGAAGAAGGCGAGGACGGCGTGGAGGTCGGCGAGCGATTTGACGCCATAGCCGGCGTTGTAGCGCCGGCGCGAGTCGGCCCAGCGGGCGTTGCGCTCCTCGTGGCCGGTCGAGAGCGTCACGATCTCGGTGCGCCGTTCCGGGCCGCCGAGGCTGCCGAGGGCGATGTCGAGGGGAAAGCGGATTTCGTGGAATGCGGCGGGCATCGGCCCCTCCCCTCAGAGCGCCCGGCCGCCGCGCTTGACGGCGCGGGCGAGCATTGCCGAGACCTGCGCCTCGGAGCGGCGGAAGCTCTCGACGTCGCGGGTCTCGATGTTGACGGTGATCGACGAGGCGACAGCCTGGCCGGCGGCGCGCACGCCGAGGCTGCCGTCGGCGGCGCGGGTGAGCGGCAGGATCGCCTCGGCGCCGGCCTCGCCCATGACGCCGAGGCGGTTGCCGGTCATCGGAAAGAAGGTCGGCGCGGCGACGACGCCGCCATCGGCGAAGGGCACGACGCGGCCGCCGCTGCCGACGACGCCACCCGCGGCGAACGGCAGGAGGCCCGAGAACAGGCCGGAGAGCGAGGACGAGATCGACTGGCCGACCGGCTGCAGCGCCGCATTCAGCGTGATGTCGGCAAGGCGCAGGGCGAGGTCGGAAAGGATTTCGGACAAGTCCTTGCCGCTCGTCATCGCCGATCTGAGGGCTCCGGTGATCGCGCCGCCGAACCGGGCGGAGAGTCCCTCCATCTCGGAGAGCTGCTTGCGGAATTCGCCGGTGTCGGCGGAGATGGAGACGACGACGTCCTCGCCATAGCTCATGGCCTGCCTCCTCGGGTCAGGATGTGTGGTCGGGAAAACGGTCCATCAGCGCCGCGAGCGCGGCGCGCGGCGGCGCGGCGGCACGGCGATCGCCGCCGGCGGCGGCGCAGGCGAGTTCGCGCGGCGTCAGGCGCCAGAAGGCGTCGGGCGCAAGGCGCAGCACGCGCAGGCCGAAAGCGATCGCATCGTCCCAGGGAAAGGCCTGCCGCGACGCCGGCGCCCGCGATCCGGGCGGCTCCGGCGCCGCGGTCAGCGAGGGTTTGCGGCGGCCTCGCCGGGCGAGCCGAAGGTGGCGGCGAGAAGCTCGGCGACGAGGCGGGCCGCGCCGGCCGCGCCACCGTCGATGCGCATCGTCGCGACCTCGGTGGCGGTGACCTCGTGGCCGGCGCCCCTGAGGCCGGCGGCGATCACCTTGACGAGGTCGCCGGCGGCGAGGCGGCCGGTCTCGAAGCGGCCGGCGAGTTCGACGAGATCGCCGGCACCGAAGGCCGCCTCGAGCTCGGCGAGTGCGCCGAGGGTGAGGCAGAGCGTCGTCGGGCGGCCGTCGATCACGGCCTCGACCTCGCCGCGGCGGGGGTTTGCCATGGCGGGCCTCCGTCAGAGCGTCGCGAAGGCGAGCGCGCCGGCGGATTCCAGCGCGATCTCGAAGGTGACCTCGCCATTGTGCTCGCCGGAGAAGGTGAGGCCGGTGAGCTGGAACGGTCCGGTGATCGTGCCGAAATCCGGCACGACGATCTGCCAGTCGCGGATGGTTCCCTCGAAGAACACCTCGCGGATGAGCGTGTCGGAGGCCGCATCCTTGAAGATGCCGGCGCCGGAAAGGCTCGCCCGGCGAACGCCGGCGCCGGCCAGCAGCTCGCGCCAGCGGCCGGCGGATTCGGCGTCGGTGACATCGACCGTCTCGGCGTTGAAGGCGAGGCGCCGGGCCCGGAGCCCGGCGACGGTGACGAAGCCGCCGCTGCCGTCGGCGTCGATCTTGAGGAGCAGGTCCCTGCCCTTTTGCGCAACCATTTGCAGAAGTCTCCCTTCATGCCGGCAGGCCGATCGCCGCCGGGCAACGCGAAAAGGGCGGCCCGATGGACCGCCCTTCGAAAAGGATCGATGTCGCGGCGCCGAGCGCCGCCGCTGTCACGAGATCGGTTCGGTCACCGCGCGGAAGCGCAGGATGCCGTGATAGGTCAGCCGGTCGGGATCGCGCCGGGCCTCGGCGAATTCGAGCCGCAGCGACACGAGGTGATGACCGGCGAGCGCGAGCGACTGGCCGGAAAGGCTCGCCGTTACCGCGTCCATGATCTCGAAGGTTTCGCGCTTGCCGCCGCCGCGCGACCAGACATGCAGGGTGAGGACGTGCTCGCCCCCTTCCTCGGTGCCGGTGCTCCAGTCGAACAGCGTCGACTGGCCGAAGGTGAGGTAGGGAAACTCGGGTTTGCGCGGAACGTCGTCGTAGATGTGAGCGCCGCCGAGACGCTCGGTGACGACGGCATCGGCGGAGAGCTTGTCGTAGACGCCCTTCTGAAGGGCCCAACCGGCATGAGGCATGTCCGAATCCTCCGTGCTCACGGATTCTTACAATAGTGTATTAATAAGTCATCAACGTGACCAGACTGGGACGATTCCAAGGAGCCGCGACCCGGTGCCGCAAACGGCGTCGCGAAGCCGGCTTTCGAGTGCCGCACGCGCCGTCCCGGCGAGTTCGCCGGCAAAGGGTTCGGCCTCGCGCTCCATGGTGCCGAATTCGCGGGAAAAGGCGGCTTCGGCCGGGGCGACGATGTCGACCGCGCCGGCTCGGACCACGACCCGCAGCCCGTCGGCGAGGGCACTGTCCTCGGGAGCGAGCGCCTTTCGCACGGCGGCGATCGCGTCGTCGGCGCTGGCGACGAGGCTTTCCTCGATCGCGCGCCCGTCGAGGCGGCCGGCGAGGCGCGCGGCAAGGCCGTCGGCGCCGGCGAGCGATGCGGCGAGTTTCATCACGGGTTTGCCTCCTCGACGTCGACGACGAGGAAACGTCTCGTCTCGTCCGGATCGAGGACGGCGAGGACCGTGAACACGCGCGCGCCCATGCGCAGACGCCTGGTGCCGTCGATGTCGCTGCGATGGCGCATCGTGAGGCGGTGCGTGACGGCGATCTCACGATGGTCGGCGGCGTCGCGCGGGCCGGCGGCGACGGGGCGGATCTCGGCGCGGAGCGTTGCGACCGCCTGCCATTCGGTGTCCCGGCCGCCGGCGCCGTCAGCCGTCGCGACGGGGGCTTCGAGCGTCAGGCGATGGCGCATGCGGCCGGGAGTGGTGATCGGGGTCTGCATGGCGGGCGCCTTCTCAGAGGGTGAGCACGCGATGGCCGGCCAGCGTCGCCTCGAGGCCGAGCGGCAGGACCGCCATCGCGCCGGCCTCGACCACCGCCGAGCGGTGCTCGTACCAGTGGGCGACGAGGGCGAGGACGGCCTGGCGCAGCGCCTCGGGAACGTCTTCGCCCGCCGTCCCATAGCCGGCTTCGAAATCGATCTCGATGCCGGAGAGCGGGCGCCCGGGCAGCGCCATGACGCCCCGCCGGAGCATCAGCCGGCCGGGCTCGGCGCCGAGATCGGCGAGCCAGAGCGCGCCGTCGAGCACTTCGGGCGCGCCCTCGGCATCGTAGATGCGCACCTCGACGACCCGGTGGAGTGGCGACGGCGCGAGATCGACGACGCGGCGCTCCGGCCAGGCGTCGAGATAGCGGCGGAACGGCCGGATCACGAGGGCGCGGCGGGTCTCGCGCTCGACATGCTGGCGGGCAGCGCGGATCAGCGCGGCGATGAGGACGTCGTCGCCGTCGTGATCGACGAGGAGATGGCTCTTGGCCTCGGCGACGCCGACGGGCTCGACCGGCGGGGCCGAGAGTTCTCGCGTGGTCATGTCGGTTCTTTCCCTCTCGGAGGCCCCGAAAAGGCGACGGCCCCGGTCCTTGTCGAACGCGGGGCCGCCAGTCGGGGAGGATGGCGCAAAACATCGGCGGCCGGACGCGCGTCCGGCAGCGGTCGTCGTTCCCGGATCAGCGGGAAGTCACGAATTTCAGTTGCTTGGTCGAATGGCTGCGGGCCGTCCGGTCAGATCTTGAAGACCGATTCGGCGGCCGAGCGGGACTTTTCCTTGGCGGCCATATCCGCCTTCAGCCGTTCGATTTCGGCCTCGAGCAGGGCGATACGCTCCTTCAGCTCTTCCACCGAGATGAGCGACAGATCCTGACCGATCTCGTGCACGAGCTTCTTTTTCGGACGGTCGTCCTCGTCGAAAAGACCCATGGCAATCACCTGCCCCTTGCTGCCATATGGATCGTAACGGTGGCCCGGCCCGTTGTCACGACGGGCCGGCGGCGCCAGGTCAGGGCGAACCGAGCACGGAGAGACGAGATGACCGACCTTCCCGAAACGATGACCGCGATCGAGATCAGCGAGCCGGGCGGGCCGGAAGTCCTGAAGCCGGCGAGCCGGCGCATGCCGCATGCCTTCGAGGGCGAAATCCTCATCAAGGTCGCGGCGGCGGGCATCAACCGGCCCGACGTGCTGCAGCGCCAGGGGCTCTACCCGGCGCCGAAGGGCGCCTCGGACCTGCCCGGCCTCGAGGTCGCCGGCACGGTCGTCGCGGTCGGGCGCAACACGCCGCGCTGGCAGGTCGGCGACCAGGTGATGGCGCTCGTCGCCGGCGGCGGCTATGCCGAATACGTCACGGTCCACGGCTCCAACGCGCTCTCGATCCCGGCCGGCCTGTCGATGGCCGAGGCGGCGGCGATCCCGGAGACCTTCTTCACGGTCTGGCACAATGTCTTCGAGCGCGGCCGGCTCCTGGCCGGCGAGCGCTTCCTCGTCCATGGCGGCACCAGCGGCATCGGCACGACGGCAATCCAGCTCGCCAAGGCGTTCGGCGCCGAGGTCTTCACCACCGCCGGCTCGGCGGCGAAATGCGAGGCGGCGCGCAAGCTCGGCGCCGACCACGCCATCGACTACAACACAGAGGACTTCGTCGAGGCGATCAAGGCGGCGACGGGCAAGCGCGGCGTCGACGTCATCCTCGACATGGTCGGCGGCGACTATATCGAGCGCAACTACACGGCCGCCGCCGAGGATGGCCGCATCGTGCAGATCGCCTTCCTCAACGGCGCCATCGCCGAGGTCGATTTCCGTCGCCTGATGCTGAAGCGGCTGACCCACACCGGCTCGACGCTGCGGGCGCGACCGACCGGGGTCAAGGCCGGCATCGCCCGGGCGCTGGAAGAAAAGGTCTGGCCGCTCGTCGAGGCCGGCAAGGTGCGACCGGTGATGGACTCGACCTTCCCGCTCGCCGAAGCGGCCGCGGCCCATGCCCGGATCGACGATTCCGGCCATATCGGCAAGATCGTGCTGACGGTCACGGACTGAAGGTTGCTCGCCCCCCTCACCCGACCTTCGCTAACGATTTGATCTGACGATCAAATCGAAGCTCCGGTTGCCCTCTCCCCCAAGGGGGCGAGGGGTATGGCCTCGTGCCGTGAGACACCTTCCGGAAGCCAGCGACAAATCAGGGCGCGCCCAGTGGCACGGCACCGTCCCTCGCCCCCTTTTGGGGGAGAGGATAGACCGCCTTGGGTTTCCCGGTTAGGCCGGGAAGCCCTAGGCGGTCTTGGTGAGGGGACCGGGAAGGGGAGAGGCGAACCCCTCCCCTTTCCCCCTTACGCCGAGAACTTCAGCAGCTTGATGGCGTCGAAGTCCTGCACGCCACCGCCGACGCGCTTGGTCGTATAGAACAGCACGTAGGGCTTGGCGCTGTAGGGATCGCGCAGCACGCGCACGCCGAGGCGATCGACGACGAGATAGCCGCGCTGGAAGTCGCCGAAGGCGATCGACGGGCTGTCGACGGCGATGTCCGGCATGTCCTCGGCCTCGACGACGGAGAAGTTCATCAGCGTCGCGCCGGCTCCGGCGACCGCCGGCGGCTGCCAGAGGTAGTTGCCGTCGGCGTCCTTCAGCTTGCGGATCTCGCCTTGCGTGCGCCGGCTCATGACGAAGCTGGCGTTCTGGCGATAGCCGGCCTTCAGGGCATAGACGAGGTCGACGAGCGCGTCCGAGCCGTTGGTGTCGAAGGCCCCGGCGGCGCCGGTCGAGATGGTGCCGAGGCTGCCCCAGGCCCAGGCGCTCTCGGCGAGCGTCGGGTAGTCGAGGAAGCCGCGCGGCTTGGCGTTGCCGTCGCCGAGGACGAAGGCGGCGCCCTCCTGTTCGGCGAAGGCGACCTCGACCTCGGAGGCGATCCACTCGTCGATATTGACGGCCGAATCGTCGAGGAGCGTGCCGGTCGCGGCCGGCATGGCGTAGAGTTCCATCGTCGGGAACTGAAGCTCGGCGAGCGTCGGGGCCGCCGTTTCCGGCCGCGCCTCGGTCTCACCGACCCAGCCGACCGCCGGACCCTCGACCGAGAACGGCTTCTTGTAGACCGAGCCGCTGACCTGGCGCACCGCCGCGATGCCGCGGATCGGCGAGAGCGCGGCGAGGCGCCGACCGATCTCGCGTTCGGTCTCCTCGGGCACGAGATAGCCGCCGTCGGGGTTGGAGCCGACCGAGAGGGCCTTTTCCTCGAGCTGGCGCAGGCCGTGGTCGGTGCCGCGCCGGACATAGGTCTCGAAGGCGGCCTTGTGCTCGCGGCCGGCGAAGCTCGAGCGCTCGCCCGCGGTGCCGAGACCGGGCCGGCGGGCGCGGGTCAGCATGGTGTCGAGGCGGTGTTTCTGCTCGTCGAGCGCCTGGTTGATGCGGTCGAGCCGATCGCCGGTGAGGCCGTCGGCGCCGCCGACCCGCGTCTCGATTTCGGCGATGCGCTGGTCGTTGGCCTCCTTGAAGGCCTCGAAGGAGGACATGAATTCGTCGAAGGCGGCGACCACCTCGGAGGAGGTCGGCACGCCGTCGAGGGCTTTCAGTTCGGGGGCACGCAGGCCCGTCTGAATGGTCATCGGTTTCACCTCGGTTTGCGGATGATGCGGGCGGCGCGGCGGATGGCGTCGGCCATCTTGCGGTCGCCCTCGGGAGAGCCGAGGGCAGCGTCCCGCGTGCCGATCAGCGACTTGTAGCCGGTGTTGATCACCGCCCTCGCCTCGCTCCGGCTGAGCCCGATGTCCCGGGTCAGCCGGCGCTCGAATTCGCGAAGGCTCGGCAGGCTGCGACCGGCACCGGCCTTGACCGAGGCGACCCGGGCACCGGGCAGCATCGGGAAGGTGACGATCGAGATTTCCCAGAGGTCGACGTCGACGAGACGGCGGTTGCCGGTCGCCGGGTCGGCGACGGCGCGGCGCGTCTCGAAGCCGATCGAGAGGCCGTCGAGGATGCCGGCACGCATCAGCGCCAGCACCTCGCGGCCGCGCGCCACCTCGCTCATCAGCCGGCCGCGCACGAAGAGGCCGCGCTGGTCCTCGCGGATCTCGGTCCAGGCGCCGATCGGCTCGGCCGGATCGTGCTGGTAGAGCATCTTGATGCCGCCGGCGCCGCGCGCCGCGATGCTCGTCGCGAAGGCGCCGGGCTCGACGACGTCGGCGCCGAGATCGGCAATGCCGAACAGGCTCGCATAGCCGGAGAAGGTGCCGTCGGCGGCGACGTCGGAGAGGTCGACGGGCGCGAACTTCACCTCGCGGCGCCGTGTTGCGAAATTCGTCTTCATGGCTTTCGCCCCTCGTCCCTCGACATCACGCGGCACCGAGCGCCCGCACCCTGAGGGTCGGTCGCGGCCGGTCGAGCGTTGCGGCAAGGCAGGCGGCGAAGTCGGCGAAGATCATCTTGTGATTCAGCGCGAGCCGGCCCCGACCGATCCTCACAAAATGATTCAGGCGAGCGGCCGCGCGGTTCACGCGATGATTCAACCAGCGCCCGGCGAGCGGCGGTACGCGGTTTGCAATCCGATTCAGGATCAAGGTGACAATCCCTTTCATATCAGACTCTTGTCTCGTGTTCTTGCGGTTCATCCGCGTTCCTTGAAGAGATGATTCAACCGCGCGATCTCGGCGACGAAGTCGTTGAAACGACGATTCGAGGCAGCCAGTTCCTTCAGCGACCAGACGAGCAATCCGCTCGCGCCGCTCGCCCACAGGAAGAGCGCCAGATGGGCGAGATCGCCGCGCTCGGAGAAGACTTCGGCGATTTCGCTCACGACGGCGGCAGACCTGCGGCGAGGGCCTCGGCGAAGGCCGGCGGCGGGGCGTCGCCGCCGGCGAGCGGGCCGTAACCGATCGCCGCGCGCTTCTCGTTGAGGGTCAGGAAGTCGGCGCCGGCGACGCGGGCCCAGAGGGCCTCGCGCTCGGCGCTCGCCGCTTCGCTGGCGTCGAAATCGAAGTCGAGCCGCAGGCTCGTGCCGAAGGCCGGGGCGAGCCAGGCGGTCAGCGCGGCGGCGAGTTTCCTTGCCAGCGGCTGCACGGTGCCGAGCCAGAAGGCGCGGTTCGCCTCGCGATAGTTCGAATAGGTGTTGTCGCCGGGAATGCCGAGCAGCATCGGCGGCACGCCGAAGGCGAGCGCGATCTCGCGTGCCGCGGCGTTCTTCAGCTCGATGAAATCCATGTCGTGCGGCGACAGCGCGATGGTCTTCCAGTCGAGCCCGCCTTCGAGGAGCAGCGGCCGGCCGGCATTGGCGGCGCCCTGGAAGCCGGCTTCGAGTTCGAGCTTCAGCCGCTCGAACTGGTCCTCGGTGAGGTTGGCACCGTCCTTGGCGGCATAGACGAGGGCGCCGGAGGGGCGCGCCGAATTGTCGAGCAGCGCCTTGTTCCAGGCGGCGGCGGCGTTGTGCACGTCGAGGCTCGTCGCCGCCGCCTCGATCGGGGCAAAGCCGTAGTGATCGTCGAGCGGGTGGAAGAGCGTCAGGTGGAGGATCGGCGGCAACGCCCCCTCGCCCATCTCGTAGCGCACGGTGCGGCTCGCCACCGTGTATTCGTAGGCCTCCGGCCAGCCGTCGGCACCGGGCACCAGCTTCATGCGGTCGGGCCGCAGCGCATAGAGTTCGGCAACGCCCGAGCCGCCGGCGACCGCCTCGACATAGGCATTGCCGGCAACGAGGAGATGGCCGGCGACCGCCTCGAGGAAGGAGGCGCCGTCCTCGCGCGGATTGGGCCGGGCAAGGACGTCGAGGAGCGCGTGGCGCTCGCGCTCGGCCCTGCCCTCGTAGACGAGCCAGGGCAGCGAGGCGACCGCCTCGGCGATCATCCGCACCGAGCGGTAGACCACCGGATTCTTCGCATAGCCCTCGCGGGCGAGCGCCGCATAGTCGCGCGGCGTCCAGACCGGGCGACCGACATTGGCAAGCGCGATGACGCCGGCGCTGCGCGAGGCCTTGGCCTCGGCGGGCGCGACGGCGTTGGGTCGGCCGGCGGCGGCCAGCCAGTTCAGCATGTTCTCGATCATTTTCGACGACGTCCCCTGTTGCGGACGAGACTTCAGAGCTTCCTCACCTTCGGCTCGGCGCCGCTTCTCAGCATCAGTGCCGAGAGCGCCCAGACGAGGGCGTCGAGGCGGTCCGGGCTGCGCCCGCTCGACAGGCCGTTCGGACCGAAATCGCACATTTCGTCCTCGAGCTCGGGAAAGGCGCCGACATGGCGCACCCGGCCCTGTTCGTAGAGCGCGGCGACCGGCTCGGCCCGCAGCCACTTGCCGCGGGTCGCGCGCACCGAGGTCACCGGCACGCCGGCATCGACCTCGGCGATGACGGCGGCGACCATGTCGCCGCCCTGATTGACCTCGGCGACGAGCGCGTCGGCCTCGTAGCGGCGCCAGAGGGCGATCGCCCGGGCCGCCCATTCGCCGGGACGGGCGCCCTCGAGCGAGCCGTCCTTCAGCACGTAGCCGGTGCCGTCCTCGGCAATGCCGGCGCAGACGATGCCGCAGGCGTCGGCACCCTTGCGGTGCGAGGCGGGCGGGTCGACGGCGACGACGACGCGGGCGAGCCCCGGCGCCGCCTCGACGCGGGCCGCCTCGATGGCAGGCCGGCGCCAGAGCGCGTCGGGCCGGTCCTCGATGAGCGCCCCTTCGAGTTCCTGACGGCCGAGCCGCGTGCCGGCATAGCGGCCGACGACGGCATCGAGGAAGCCCGGGGCGAGATTGACGGCGTTCATGCGCGTCGTCGCGTGGCTGACGACGGCGCGCGGATCTTCGATCAGCCGGCGCAGGAGCGGGATCGGGCGCGGGGTCGTCGTCACCACCTGGCGCGGCTCCTCGCCGAGGCGGAGTGCGAATTGCAGCATGTCCCAGGCGGCGTCGGCATAGCGCCACTTGGCGAGCTCGTCGGCCCAGGCGGCATCGAACTGGGGGCCGCGCAGGCCTTCCGGGTCCTCGGCCGAGAAAGCCTGGGCGATCGCGCCGTTCGGCCAGACGAGGCGACGGCGCGAGACCTCCCATTGCGGCCGCTCGTCCTTCGGGTGAATGGCGAGCAGGCCCGAGACGCCCTCGATCATCACCTCGCGGACATCGGCGAAGGTCTCGCCGACGAGGGCGATGCGTCCTGCCGGCGGACCGGCGCGGCCGAAAACGCGGGCGCGCAGCCACTCGGCGCCGGTCCGCGTCTTGCCGGCGCCACGGCCGCCGAGCACCAGCCAGGTCGTCCAGTCGCCGGCGGGGGCGAGCTGGTCGGGCCGCGCCCAGATTTCCCAGTCGTGCAGCAGCGCCTCGATCTGCCAGCCGGCAAGGTCAGAGAGGATCGCCTCGATCCCCGGCCGCCCCGCCGAGGCGAGCAAGGCGGCGCGCAAGTTCGGCTCGGAAGCGTTCGCGCTCACCCTGCTCCACCTTTTCCGCTTCGCCGGGCCGGCCGGCGTTGTCTTCGAGTTCGATCAGCTTGTCGAGGGTGCGGGCGAGTGCCGAAAGGGTCCGCGCCTCGCGCTCGCCGGCGCTGCCGGCCTCGCCGAGACCGGCAAGGCGCTCCTCGATGTCCTGCATCTGGCGGTCGAGGGCCCGGTAGAGCCGCTCGATCAGGCGGGCCCGGTCGACCGGACCGTCGCCGGCACCGATGCGACCGGAAAAGGCCAGCGTGCGGACCGCCGGGCTCGCCGGGCCGCGCCGCTTCCAGCCGCGCGTGCGGGCCCGGTTGCGCAGGCCCCGGGCCGAGACGCCGTGCTGGCGGCAGATTTCCTCGACGGGGAGGATGCCGGCCTCGTAGTGCCGTCGCACCTCGGTCCAGACCGCCTCGTCGTGCCTGCCGGAGCGCCGCCGGCCGGGTCGATCGGACATGGCTGCGGCGTCCGGCGCGGCGGCCGGTTCCGGTGGTTCGTTCACCCTCGGGACCTCTCGACATGGAAAAGGGCGCCGGCCCGGAGGCTGCCCGCCCCGTCGCCCTGCGCCCTTCGATGAAGAAACTCACTCGTCGGAGGGCGTTACGGGCCTTACCGGCCTTCGGCGGCGGACCAGTGTCCCCGCCCGCACCTCTGCGACGATGGCTGAAACCTAACCGATCACCGTCACGCTGTCAAGAATATTTTCCTATCGATCTGTTCCTGAAGCTCGAACCGACCGCAGGCCGCATTTGCCGCCAATCGGCGCAGAGTCGCCAGGCCGCTCAGAACAGCTCGCCCTGATTCTGTTTCTTTTCCTTGGGCGCGCGACGGAAAGCGGTCGAATCGATGATCGGCAGACGCGGATGCTCCCTGCCCGAGAGCAGACCGTCGATGGTGAGTATCTGGATGCGCGGGAAGGTCGCGGTACCTGTTCCCATGTCGATCTCGGCAAAGCCGGCGCTCGCAGCCTCGGCGATCATCGGCTTGGTCGGCTCCTTCAGGGTGATGAACAGGCCGACCAGCGCCTTCTCGCGTTCGATGACGCTTTTCAGCTTGTGGATCTGATCGACCGAGACGCCGCCACCCTTGACCTCGATAATGGCCTTGTCGGTCTGGCCCTTGCCGGTGCGCAGGTAGACGACGCCGTCGATGCCGGTGTCGGCGCCCTTCCGGCCGCCACGGAAGGGCTGGGCGTCGGGAATGAGGGCAATCGCCCATTTCTCGAATTCGTGCTTGTCGCGATCGGCGAGGTCGCTGGCGGCATCGAAGTCGCGCGGCACCCCGACGGTCTCGAAGGAAATGCCGGGAAAGGCCTCGCGCAGCCGGCGCTCGATCAGCGAGATGGCGAGGTGCGTCACGTCGATACCGATCCAGCGCCGGCCGAGCTTTTCGGCGGCGTGCACTGTGGTGCCGCAGCCGCAGAAGGGATCGAGGACGAGATCGCCGGGATTGGACGAGGCGGCGACGATGCGTTCCAGCAGGGCGACGGGCTTCTGGGTGGGTAGCCGAGGCGTTCCTGTGCTTGGGAGTTGATCTCTGGTATGTCCAGCCAGAGATTCTGGATCGGCATACCCCGGAGTTCGTCGGCGTAGCTTTTCCGCCGAAGTCTACCGCTCTTATCTTTTGGAAAGTAGATTCGCCCCTCTCGGTCCCATTGCTCCATCTTTTCGCGGGATATCATCCAACCATTCGGTGGAGGCGCATATCCTTTGTATTCATACTTCAGATTTGGCCGAGGAGCAGGATTGACGAGACTGGTCGCCTGAAACAACCTTCCATCATCGCCCCGCAGAGTGAACCTGCTTTCAATATATTTCTGATATTCACCGTCATTCATATTGTATTGCGGATTAAAAACATGGCAATTTTGCTTTGAGTAAAAGAGAATTGTATCAGTTTGAATGCCAAATCTATTAGATGAATGGACAGCACTACTCATACCAACACGACGCTTCCACGTTATCTCGTTCAGGAACCGCTCCTTCCCAAACACCGCATCCAACAAGATCTTGAGATAGTGGCTGGCGGTCGGATCGCAGTGGAGATAGAGGCTGCCCGTCGGCTTCAAGACGCGGTGCAGTTCGATCAGGCGGATGGCCATCATGGCGAGATAGGCCATCATGTCGTTCTCGCCGAGAAAGCCGCGCATGGCTTCCAGCATGCGGGCGGCGTCGGTGTTCGGCCCCTTCAGCACCTGCCAGTAGGCATCCTCGGCGCTCTCGGTCCAATGCCAGGTATCGTCGAAGGCCTCGATCTGCGCCTGGGATTCGTGACCGTCCGGCGCCTTGAAGAGCACGTTGTAGGTGGCGTTGGAGTTGAACGGCGGGTCGAGATAGACGAGATCGACCGACTCGTCGGCGATGTGCCGGCGCAGGATGTCGAGATTGTCGCCGTAATAGAGCCTGTTCATGCCGCGCCTCGCGCCCCGATTGCGAACGAAATAGGAACAAGGGCGCCGGCGCTTGTCAAGCTGCAGAATCGCCGGGTGCAAGGGTAGCCATCGGCCAGACTTCGGCCAAGGCTCCCTTCCCGGAAACGAAATCCGGCGGCACCGTTGCCGGTGCCGCCGGTCGTTCGCGGATGCAGGAGGGGGGGGCTGGTGCAGCACCCGCGTCCGAGTCTGCGAGATGGTCCGAGCAGGTCCGGATAGCACCGGGCCGCTCGATAGGCCCTATCTCACAATTCTATCGCGTGTTCTTGTCCGAAAACCGGTACCCACTTTTCGGGAACACGCTCAGCGCCGGCGGTTGCGGATGACGGTCACGTCGCCGTCACGGGCGTCGACGACGACGCGGACGGTGTGGCCGCGATGGCCGCGGGCGCGGAAGACGTAGGAGTCGCGGCGCTCGTCGAGGAGGCGGATGTCGTCGAAGCCGCGCTGGCGGACTTCCCGATAGGCCTCGCGGGCAGAGATGCGCTGGCGCTGCCACTCGTTGCGATGGCGCGGGCCGTGGTTGCCCCAGCCGGGGCCGTAGCCGTAGCCGTTCGACAGGGTGATGCCGGCGCCGTGGTCGGAGAAGCGCAGGGTCAGGCTGTCGGCGCTGGCCGGGACGACGGCGATGGCCGAAAGGCCGAGGGCGGAAAGGGCGATCAGGGTGGTGCGGATGGTCATCGGTCTCTTCCTTTTCGTATCGGCCGGGAAGGCCGGGGCTGTTCGTCTCGCTGCGAGCCTCTTTCCGTGCTCGCCATGGTGAGACCTTACGAGGTGCCGGCTGAACCCAATCCGAAGCGCTCCTTCATTTGCCGTTCATGTTGGTGAAGAGGTCCGCGGCGCCGGATTTTCCTTGCCGCGCCGGCCGTTTCCCGCGACAAGAACGGCCATGCGGTTCGGTAGCGACAATGCGGCGGGCGTCTCGCCGAAGATCATGGCGGCGGTGGCAGCCGCCAATTCCGGCACGGCGCCGTCCTATGGCGCCGACGATCTGACGCGCGCGCTGGAAGGGCGCCTCGCCGAGGTCTTCGAGCACGAGGTCGCCGTCTTCCTCGTCACCACCGGCACGGCGGCGAACGCCCTCTCGGTCGCGGCGATGACGCCGCCCTGGGGCGCGGTCCTCTGCCACGAACACAGCCACCTGATGGTCGACGAATGCGGCGCGCCGGAATTCTATTCCGGGGCAAAGCTCGTCGGGCTTGCAGGATCCGAGGGCAAGGTGGCGCCACGGGCCGTGACCGAGGCGCTCGGCGAATTCGCCGAGGGCTTCGTCCACCAGGTGCAGCCGACCCTGCTGTCGATCACCCAGTCGAGCGAGGCCGGGACGGTCTATTCGCCGGCCGAGATCGCGGCGCTCGCCGAAGCGTGCCGGCCGCGGCGCCTTGCCCTCCACATGGACGGTTCGCGTTTCGCCAATGCGGTCGCGAGCCTCGGCGTCTCCCCGGCCGAGATCACCTGGCGGGCCGGCGTCGAGGCGCTGTCGCTCGGGGCGACGAAGAACGGCGCGATGTTCGCCGAGGCGATCGTGCTCTTCGGGCCGGAACGGGCCGAGACGCTCGGCTATCTCAGAAAGCGCGCCGGCCAGCTCGTCTCCAAGCAGCGCTTCATGGCGGCGCAGTTCCTCGCCTGGCTCGACGACGACCACTGGCTGGCGCTCGCCGGCCACGCCAACGGGATGGCGGCGCGGCTCGCCGCGGCCCTTGCGGCCTCGGGTTCGGCCCGCCTCGCCTTGGCGCCGCAGGCGAACGAGGTTTTCGCGATCATCTCCGAGGCGGCGGATGCGCGCCTCAGAGCGGCCGGCGCCCAGTACCACGTCTGGACGCCGTCGATCGTCGCGCCGCAGGAGCGGCCGGGTCCGGGGGAATTGCTGGTGCGGCTGGTGACGAGCTTTGCGACGACGGCCGAGGAAATCGACCGCTTCGCCGCGCTCGTCTGAGGTCAGGCCGCCCTGGCGAAGACCCTGGCGATCACCGCGTCGAGCGCGATCCGGCCGGGCCCGATCACCAGAATGCCGGTGAGCATCGCGGCCCAGGGCAGATGATAGGTCTCCCAGCCGTCCGGCACGGTGAGCTGGATCACCGCCGTCATGGCGAGCAGACCGAGAGCGGCGAAGCGCGTGCCGAGGCCGAGGACGAGGAGCACCGGCAGGATGGTCTCGCCGAGGCCGGAGAGCAGCGCGACGAGGCCGGGCGCCGGGAAGGGATATTCGGCGCCGAGGATATGCAGGCGGAATACCTCGGCGAAAAGATAGGGGGCCGAGTCCGACAGGACGAGGAAGCCGTCCCATTTGGTGAGGCCCGACTTGAAGAAGGGCATCGCCACGGCGACGCGCAGCGCCAGACTCGCGAGCGAGGCCGGCATGCGGGCGATGAGCCCTTCGAGCCGGCCGACAAGATCGACCGCGCGGCCCACCAGGGCCGGCAATCCCTCCATCCGTTCAGTCATCTTCGTCTCCCCCTCCCCGGGTTGGTCGTCTCAGGTTTCGGCAATGGCGGCGAAGGCGCCGGCGGCAAAGAGTGCGACGAGCGCCGCCTGAAGATCGAAGCCGGCGACTTCATCCGCCGCCGCGGCCGCCATGCCGAGGGTGTTTCCTTCGGCCAGCATGGCAAAGAGGATCAGCGCGCCGGCCGGCAGGACATGAGCGGCGACGTCGGCGTCGGGCCGGACGATGACGAGATCGGCATCGCCCTCGGCGCGGACCGGTCCGGCAGAACCGGGGTCGGTGTGGGCGCGCCAGACGGCGGCGGCGCCATGGCGGGTCGCGAGCACCCGCGCCGCCGGATGGGGCACGAGGCGGACGGCTTCGAGGCGATCGGGATCGATCGCGGCGAGCGTCGCGATCGCCAGCGGCTCGGCATCGGCGGCGTGATAGGCATCGAGCGCCGCGCGCTCGATGCGGGCAACGTCGGCGAGATAGGTAAGCCTCTCTGCCGGCTCGAAATCCTCGAGGAATTCGGCAAAGCCGACGCCGTAATCGAGCATCACCGGAGATTTCGGCGGATTGTCGAGGACGAAGAGGCGGGCGGCGGCGCGGAAGAATTCCTCGCCGACGAGGGTGCGCACGATCGGATAGGCGTCGGCCAGCGCCTCGACGAGGCCGACGACGACATTGTTGCGATAGACGCCGAAACGCCGGGTGCCGCCGACGACCCCGGGCGGGACGGCGGCGCCGGGGTCGAGCAGGGGAACGGCAAAGTCAGCCGAATAGTCGCGCATCCTCGGCCCCTCCCTGCAAGGCCGGACGACCGGCGGTGGCGGTGACGATGGCGAGGTCGGCGCGGGCGGCCTCGGCGAGCAGCGCGGCGAGCGGCGGCACGTCGTTGTCGCGCTCGATCAGGACGGGGAGCGGACCGGTGCGGGCGAGCGTGCGGCCGAGCAGCGTCCAGACCGCCTCGGCGACGGCCCGGTCATGGGCATCGACGAGCAGCGGCCGGCCGGCATCGTCGATGTCGGGCGCGTGGCCGGCGATGTGGATCTCGCCGACATGCTCGACCGGGAACGTGTCGATGTAGTCGTCGGCGTCGAAGCCGTGATTGGTGGCCGAGACGTAAGCGTTGTTGACGTCGAGGAGAAGGCCGCAGCCGGTCGCCTCGGCGAGGCGGCCGAGGAACTCGACCTCGGGCATCGCCGTCGCGTCGAAGGCGACATAGGTCGAGGGGTTCTCGATGAGGATCCGGCGGCCGAGCACGTCCTCGACTTCGCGCACATGGTCGGTGACGGCGCAGAGCGTCGTCTCGTTCAGCGGCAGCGGCAGAAGGTCGTTGTAGAAGGCCTCGCCGTGGCTCGACCAGGCGAGGTGCTCGGAAACGAGGCCGGGGCGGTAGCGCTCGACGACGGTCTTCAGGCGCTGGAGGTGGGCCCGGTCGAGCGGACCCGGCGCGCCGATGTTCATGCCGACGCCGTGGACGGAGAGGGCATAGCGTGCGGCGACGGCCTCGAGCCAGCGGTGCGGCGGGCCGCCGGCGCCCATGTAGTTCTCGGCATGGACCTCGAAGAAGCCGAGGTCGGGAGCGGTCGCGACGATCTCGGCGACATGGGGACCCTTGAGCCCGATCCCGGCGCGAGCCGGGACCGGACGCAAGGCGCCGGAAGACGCCGTTCTGCGGGGGGTGGTGCGGGACATGGCGTTTCCTTCCGGCTTCAGGGACATCAACCCGGCAGATCGCGGGTCAGCGGCTCGAGCGAGCCCATGCGGCCCTCGGGCAGCTCGATCGTCGTGCAGGTGCCGGCCGGGACGAGCTTCCAGGCGTTGCCCTGATAGTCGCGCGTCGAGGTGCCGGCGCAGGTGGTGCCGGGGCCGGCGGCGCAGTCGTTCTGGCCGGAAAGGGCGATGCCGAAGCACTTCTCCTTCTCGGCGGCGTGGGCGGAGGGGATCGTCGCGGCAGCGGCGCCGACGACGGCGGCGGCGATGAGGGCGGCGGAAAGCGGTGTCTTGAGGCTCGGCATCTGATTCTCTTCCTTGGGTTTTTCGGCACCCCCGCTGCCCTGCCCCGAAGCGGGCCGGGCCGGCGATCGGCGCCTCCTGTTCGACAAGGCCAGTCTGCCGAGGCTTCCCTTCAAGTGGAAATCAACAGGCAGCGACGGGCCGGACACATCTGCTCACGAAGCCGTGATCGGGGCGCGGCCCGCCACGGCGCTTGCCGCGCCCCGACCTTTCGGGCAAAGAGCTTCGGCGGGCCGCATCTCCGGCGCCGCACCGGCCGAGGATCTCCCGATGCAAGACCCGCAGACCGCCACCGAGGCCGAGCCCGCCTTCGTCTCGGGCTGGACACTGCGGGTCGTCCTGCTGGTCGGTGCGGTCTGCCTCACCTATGTGGTCAGCCAGTTCCTCCGGAATTCGGTCGGCGTCATCGCCCCGAACCTTTCGGCCGAACTCGGCCTTTCCCCGGAAGGCATCAGCCTGCTCTCCGGCGCCTTCTTCTTCTCCTTCGCGGCGGCGCAGTTTCCGCTCGGCGTCGCGCTCGACCGCTGGGGACCGAAGGCGGCGATGCTCGCCTCGATCGGCCTTGCCGTCGCCGGCTGCGTGATATTCGCCTGGGGCTCCAGCCTTTCCAGCCTCGTCGCCGGCCGGATCGTCATGGGTCTCGGCTGCTCGAGCTTCTTCATGGCGCCGCTCACGCTCTTTTCGCGCTGGTTCGCGCCGGAGCGCTTCTCGACGCTGACCGGCATCCAGCTCGGCTTCGGCAGTTTCGGCACGCTGCTCGCCACCGGGCCGCTCGCCGGCGTCGCCGCGACGCTCGGCTGGCGCACCGCCTTCGTCGGCTTTGCCGTGCTTTCGGCACTCGCCGGCCTCCTCGTGCTCCTTGCCGTGCGCGACGACCCGCCCGGCTCGCCGCCGGCGGAACGGCCGCACGAAACCTTCCGGGCCGGCATGATGGGCCTTCTCGACGTCGCCCGCGCGCCGTCGTTCTGGCCGGTGTTCGGCCTCCATCTCATTCTCTATTCGGGGTTCGCCTCGATGCTCGGCCTGTGGGGCGGCCCCTATCTCACCGACATCTACGGCCTCGACCTCGCCGGCCGCGGCCATTACCTCCTGCTGCTCGCGGCGGGCCAGATCGTCGGCGTGTTCCTCTGGGGTCCGGCCGACCGCATCATCGGCTCGCGCAAGGGACCGGTGATGTTCGGCGTCTTCCTGACCGCCGCGATGATCGGCCTGCTCGGTCTCGTCGGAAAGCCGCCGCTGTGGCTGCTCACCCTGTGGTTCCCGCTGTTCGGCTTCGTCTCCGGCGTCTCGCCGGTGCTCATCGCGCACGGGCGCTCGCTGTTCTCGCGCCGCTTCGTCGGCCGCGGCATCACCATGATGAATGTCGGCACGATGGGCGGCGTCTTCATCATGCAGTCCGTCACCGGCTTCATCGCCGGCCGCTTCGCGTCGTCCGGCGGCGCCGGAATCGGCCTGCCGATCGAGGCCTATCAGGCGGTGTTCCTGACGATCTTCGGCATGCTGACGATCGGCCTCATCGTTTACGGGCGCTCCCGCGACCCGATGGCTGGCAAGCCCCCGGCGCATTGAACGAAAGGCCTAGACGGCGCGGAATGCATTTTTGCAGCGCCGTTTCGTTTCGGCGACGCACCCTTTGATATGTTGCACCGCACAAATTACATCGGCGCAATTCCGCCGATTTTCGGTGACCGTGAAAATCGATATTGTTGCGACGCACCCTCTCTGCGACCTTCGTAATGCGGCGTTAGGTCGCATAAGTACATTGATTTTAAACGGAAAATTCGCTTCGTAAAAAAATCGAGAAAAATGCTTGACCTTTTTGCGGTGCAGCCGCATATTATTGCAGTGCGATATGGCGACTGGTTCGCGATATCGCTGCCCTCCTTGGGCGTTTCCTCCCTAGACTTGGGCCGCCTCGAAAGAGTGCGGCCCCTTTTCTTTTCCGGGGCCACCTCGCCTTGCGCGCCCGGACGCCGGACGGCACCTCTCCCCTTTGACGAAAACGATCGACGCGGCGCCTCGCGACGGGCGCCCCGGCAGTCTCGCGCGGAATGAATTCAGGACGGGCTATTCGGCGGCGAGCCGCCCGGCCTCGAACGTCTCGGCCGGCATTTCGGTCAGCCGTGCGGCGAGTTCGCCCATCGCCGCCTTCAGCCGGGCAAAGGCGGGACGCTTCTCGATGCGGATCTCGTCCAGATAGAGGCCGCGGTTGATCTCGATCTGCAGGGCGTGCAGGCCCTTGGCGGGCCGACCATAGTGCTCGGTGATGAAGCCGCCGGCATAGGGCTTGTTGCGCACCACCGTATAGCCCTGGCGGATGAGCACCGTCTCGACGAGGTCGGTGAGCTCGGGCGCGCAGCTGCGCCCGTCGCGATCGCCGAGGATGAAATCGCCGCGCGGCCGGCCGGCGGCCGTGCGGATCGTCGTCGGCATCGAGTGGCAATCGATCAGGATCGCCGCGCCGAAGGTGACGTGGGTCTCGGCCAGCACGCGCCGGAGCGCCGCGTGATAGGGCTTGTAGAGCCGCTCGATGCGGTCGAGGGCGCTCGTCAACGGAATCCGGCCGGAATAGATCTCGACGGCGTCGCCGACGACGCGGGCGACCGTGCCGAGGCCGCCGACGACGCGCGGCGTGCGGCTGTTGGCATAGCTCGGCAGGTCGTCGGCGATGAGTTTGGGATCGAGTTCGTAGGGCTCGCGATTGACGTCGAGATAGGCGCGCGGAAAGTTCGCCGCGACGAGCGGCACGCCGTGCTCGACGACGTCGGCGAAGAGATCGTCGACGAAGGCGTCCTCGGAGCGGCGGATCGCCAGCGGATCGAGGCGCGAGGCGGCGAGGAAGGCGGCCGGGTAGTGACGGCCGCTGTGCGGCGAATTGAAGACGAAGGGCGCCGTCTGAGCCACCGGCCGGCGGATCTCGAACGGGGAAACGCGGTGGAAATCGTCTGCGATATCCATCGGTTCGGCGGTCCTTCTCGAACGAATAGCGGGCGAGTCTTTTGCCGGCGGGTGCGGCAATATTGCCAAATCAGCCGGGAACTTGTCTACTTCGCCCGACTTCCCGGCCACAGCCGTGCCGCCGTCGTCGGCGTCTTCACCTGATCTTTACCACGGATGGCGTCTAAGGTTACTCGAGACGAGGCGCGCCGGGGCGCGCGCAAAACGACCATCGGAAGACAATCCATGCCGCGAATCCTGCTTGCAGAAGACGACGACGATATGCGCCGGTTCCTCACCAAGGCGCTGCAGAACGCCGGCTACGACGTGATCTCGTTCGACAACGGCCTTTCCGCCTACGAACGTTTGCGCGAAGAGCCGTTCACGCTGCTCCTGACCGACATCGTCATGCCCGAGATGGACGGCATCGAGCTTGCCCGCCGGGCAACCGAGCTCGATCCGGACCTCAAGGTGATGTTCATCACCGGCTTTGCCGCCGTCGCGCTCAATCCGGATTCGAAGGCTCCGAAGGACGCCAAGGTCCTTTCGAAGCCCTTCCATCTGCGCGATCTGGTCAACGAGGTCGAGAAGATCCTCGCGGCCTGAAGCCCCTTCCGAGGAGCCGCGGGCGGCCGCGCCGGGCCGCTCGAGAAAGTTCGCCAGAGGGTGCTTGCGCCCTGCGGCAAAGCCCGTTATACCCCACTGGCTTCGTCGGCAACGCCGACCGGAGGGCGCGTAGCTCAGCGGGAGAGCACTACGTTGACATCGTAGGGGTCACTGGTTCAATCCCAGTCGCGCCCACCATTTTTCCAGAAAAAAGAGTCCGCTTCGCACCGGCCCGCGACAGGGCAGCCTGTCGGTCGGCGGCGGCGCCGGCGGCCATCAGTTCGCGCGGAACTGCTCGCTCGCCAGGAACTCGCGATAGTCGAGATAGTGGCTGCCGTCGCACGAGAAGGTCAGCCCGACCGTGCCGTTCATGATATTGAGCGAGCCGGAGCGCAGATAGACGACCTCGTCGGAAAACCGCAACTGGCCGAGCCGTTCGAGCACCGCGGCGATCTCGAAGGGACGCACGACGGCCTCGCGCGGATAGTCGCGATCGTCGTGGCGGGCGATCTGTTCGGGCGCGAGGAACTCGTCGATCAGAAACACCTGATAATTGCACGGATCGTCGAGCGACCACACGGTGATCTGGCTGCTCGAGAAATGAATCTGGATGTGGAAGATGCCGCGCTCGGTGAACAGCTTCACCGCACGGTACATGACCGCATTGTAGCGACCGTCGAGGGCGCTCTGCTGTCGCGTCTGGGCGAACAGGAAGCGCCGGATCGACGGGTCGCCCCTGATCTGTAGCCACCTCTGGGTCAATACCTCTTCCTTTCGGCCGACCGCACGATGACCCGCATATGCGACGGCTTCCCGGCAAGAAAAAGGCGCGACCCATGCCGCATGTGCATGGCTACCATTCCGAACAAGCAGTCAAACTCGCGCAAATCGCGCCAGACTCTCGTATTATTTTCGCCGCATTTCTGCATATCTGCGATAATTCAAACGTGAAATTCGATCGCCGATGCGCGATATATTTCATTTCCGTGACACTACACGGAACGATCTCGGGATTTCCTTGGAATGCGGACAATCGAACTGCCGGTGCGGGCGGTTCCGCCGTCAGGCGCTCGCGGCCCGCCAAGGCCTCACGCGCCGCCTTCTTCCGGCCAGTCGACGACGTGATCCTCGAGGTCGTCGATATCGACCTCGTCCTCGCGGACGACGCGGCCGCGCACCGAGATGCCGGCACGGTGCACCGTCTCGGCCGAGCCGGAGACGAGCGGATGCCACCAGTCGAGGTCGCGCCCTTCGGCGACGAGGCGATAGGCGCAGGTCGGCGGCAGCCAGGAGAGCGTGCGCACGGTCTTCGGATCGAGGCTGATGCAGTCGGGCACGATGTCGTGGCGGCCGGGATAGTCGCGGCAGCGGCAGCTGTCGGTCTCGAGCAGCGTGCAGGCGACGTCGGTCCAGGCGATCTCGCCGGTGTCGATGTCCTCCAGCTTCATCAGGCAGCAGCGGGCGCAGCCGTCGCAAAGGCTCTCCCATTCCTCGGCCGTCATCGCCTCGAGCCGCTTGGCGCGCCAGAACGGCACGCCCTGCGAGCGGCCCGAGACCGCGTCTGCCGGGCGGTGGACCGGCGGCCGAAATTTCGCCATGAGGCTTGCGTTCCTTTCCGTAATGCCCGACAAAACCGGCGGGATGGGGCCCCCGCCGTACCAGGTGCAGAACGACCGTGAACGAGCAGCCGAAAAACCGCAAGCCGCACCGTCTGCGCTATTTCTTCCTCGGGATCGACGCCTGGCTCGACACCACGCTCTACCGCACCGGCGAAACGTTGCGCACGCGCTGGGACGCGTTCAACGTCTGGATGCGGCGCTGGCAGCTCAGCGGCGTCTCGCGCCTCTTCATCGAACTCGTCTCGGATGCGGCGACTTTCGGCACGCTCGGCAGCGTGCTCGCACTCGCCCTCGCCCTGCCGGCGTTCGAATCGACCGAGACCGACTGGCGGACCCGCACCGACTATTCGATCACCTTTCTCGACCGCTTCGGCAACGAGGTCGGCAAGCGCGGCATCCTGCAGAACGACACGGTGCCGCTCGAGGAAATCCCGGACTACGCCATCAAGGCGGCGCTCGCCACCGAGGACCGGCGCTTCTACGACCATTTCGGTATCGACATCCTCGGCACGATCCGCGCCATCGTCGAGAATGCCCGCGCCAATACCGTGGTGCAGGGCGGTTCCTCGATCACCCAGCAGCTCGCCAAGAACCTCTTCCTCTCCAACGAGCGCACGCTGGAGCGCAAGATCCGCGAGGCGTTCCTGTCGATCTGGCTCGAGGTCAATTTCTCCAAGAACGAGATCCTGAAGCTCTATCTCGACCGCGCCTATATGGGCGGCGGCACCTTCGGCATCGAGGCGGCGGCGCAGTACTATTTCGGCAAGTCGGTGCGCGACGTGACGCTCGCCGAGGCGGCGATGCTCGCCGGCCTGTTCAAGGCGCCGACCAAATACGCCCCGCACAACGACCTCGCCGCCGCCCGCGCCCGCGCCAACGAGGTGCTGACCAACATGGTCGAGGCCGGCTTCATGACCGAGGGCCAGGTGGTGGCGGCGCGGCGCAATCCGGCGAGCCCGATCGACCGGCTCGACGACGACGCCCCGAACTACTTCCTCGACTGGGCCTTCGAGGAGGCCAAGCGCCTGGCGCCGGGCGGCGACCGCATCCTCTTTGCGCGCACCACCGCCGACCGGAACCTGCAGAAGGAAGCCGAGAACGCCCTCGAATCGACGCTGCGCCAGTTCGGCCGCGCGTCGCATGTCGGACAGGGCGCGATCGTCCTCGTCGAACCGGACGGCGCGGTCCGGGCGATGGTCGGCGGTCGCGACTACGGCGAATCCGTCTTCAACCGGGCGACCGCCTCGGAGCGCCAGCCGGGCTCCTCGTTCAAGCCCTTCGTCTACACCACGGCGATGATGAACGGCTACAATCCGAACAGCGTCGTCCCCGACGCGCCGATCACCATCGGCAACTGGAGCCCGAAGAACTACGGGCGCAGCTACGCCGGTCGCGTGACGCTGACGACCGCCCTCGTCAAGTCGATCAACACCGTGCCGGTGCGCCTCGGCGTCGCCATGGGGCGCGACAAGATCATCGAGACGGCGCGCAAGATGGGCCTCACCAGCCCGCTGACGCGCGACCCGACGCTGGCGCTCGGCTCGTCCGGCGTCAAGGTGATCGACATGGCCGGCGCCTACGCGACCTTCGCCAATGGCGGCTTCAAGGCGACGCCCTACGGCATCACCGAGATCCGCACCTCGAAGGGCGACGTCATCTACGATCACGCCCGCGACGCGCCGAAGCCCGAACGGGTGCTGCCGGAAGAGACGGTCGCGGCGATGAACTCGATCCTCGTGCAGATCCCGGTCTGGGGAACGGCGCGGCGGGCGGCGATCGACGGCGTCCAGGTCGGCGGCAAGACCGGCACGACCCAGGCCTATCGCGATGCCTGGTTCATCGGTTTCACCGGCAACTACTGCGCCGCGGTGTGGCTCGGCAACGACGACTACACCTCGACCAACCGCATTACCGGCGGCTCCTTGCCGGCACAGACCTGGCAGCAGGTGATGAAGTTCGCCCACGCCAATGTCGACCTGAAGCCGATCCCCTATGTCGGCTCGGACGGCCAGATCCTGAGGAAGAAGAAGCAGGTCGTCGCGACGCTCTACCCCGACGGCCAGGCGACGATCAGCTCGGCGGTGCCGCTGTCGCTGTCGAGCGAATCGGTGGCGGTCATCGAGCACATCGAGACGCTGATGCGCGGCGCGATCGAGTCCGCGGCGAACGACGCCGCGCCGATCCGCCAGAGCGCCGCCGCGCCGATTTCGCCCGCAGAGGCAGCCAAGGCGGGCGAGCCGAACCCGGTTCGCTAGCGCCAAGAGGAAAGTGCGCGCCGCCGCGCGCGTTCGATAGGAGTTGACGCGGGACCGGCGGCGCGGTTCCGTTCGTGCCACTTCTGCCAACGACGCCAGACGACGGACCATCAGTGCGATTCCTCTTCAACCTCTCCCTGGCTTCGGCGATTGCGCTGGTCATCGGGCTCGGCCTCACCTATCTGGCGATCGAGCACGGCCGGCTGCTCGGCGTCGTGCATTCCGGGGAATGGACCGCCTGGCCGCAGGCCGGCCGCTTCGATGCGGACCCTTACACCCGGGCCAAGCTGACGCGCACCGGCGAGATCCCGCTCGGCGCCGGCGAAGGCCTCGCCTTCACCACCTCCACCGACGCCGAGGGCGTGCCGCTCGATCCGCTGTGCGAATACATCGTCGCCGGGCGCACGCCGGCGGCGCGGCTGTGGACGCTCACCGTCTACAGCGCCACCGGCCAGCTTCTCGCCACCGACCTCGGCCGCACCGGCTTTTCCTCGCGCGAGGTCGTGCGCCGCCCCGACGGCAGCTTCGAGATCGTGCTCGCGCCGATGGCCCGCCCCGGCAACTGGATCCAGACCGCCCCCGGCGGCAAGATCATGCTGGCGCTGCGGGTCTACGACACGCCGCTGACCACCGGTGCCGACTTCACCGACCTCACCCTGCCCCACATCATCCGGGGGCGCTGCCGATGAGAAAGACGGCGATGGACAAGCGTCGCGAGACGCTGATCTGGGTGGTCGGCGGCCTGCTCATGGCCGGTATCGTCCACCTCGTTTCGGTGATCCTGTTGCCGAACGTGGCGACGCGCGACACCTTCGCGACGATCTCGGCCTTCGGCCCGGAGCACCAGTTCAACCTGATCCCGACGCCGAAGCCCGGCAGCCAAGCGCTGGTCATGCTCGATCCGAACATGCGCTATGCGGTCTGCCACTTCTCGCTCGCCGACGATCCCCTGCGGATCCAGATGGCGATCCCGGCGCCCTACTGGTCGCTGGCGCTCTACAGCCGCGGCGGCATCAACTTCTTCTCGGTCAACAACCGGGTCGCCGAGCGGCGCGCCCTCGATCTCCGGCTGATGACGCCGCTGCAGTCGACGCGCTTTCGCGAATCGCCGGTGCCGGACCTCGACAAGATGGTGCTGGTCGATGCGCCGGTCGAGGAAGGCTTCGCGCTGATCCGCGCCTTCGTCGACCAGCCGGCGAGCGAGCCCGACGTCTTCCGGGCGATGGCCGAGTCGGGCTGCGAGTCCTTCGAATTGCCCGAGCGCGAGAAGCCGCGCGACGTGACCGCCGAGCCGCTGCCGCTGCCGAACCCGAAGCGGTAAGGAGCGATGAGCGCCATTGCCTACCGGCGGGAGATCGACGGGCTGCGCGCCCTCGCCGTCGTGCCGGTGCTGCTCTATCACGCCGAATTCGCCTTCTTCTCCGGCGGCTATGTCGGCGTCGACATCTTCTTCGTGATCTCGGGCTATCTCATCACCTCGATCATCCTCAGGGAGATCGACGGCGGCAATTTCTCGCTCGCCCGCTTCTACGAACGCCGGGTGCGGCGCATCCTGCCGACGCTCTACGTCGTCATGCTCGCCAGCCTGCCCTTTGCCGCGCTGACGCTGCTGCCCTCGCAGGTGAAGCCCTATCTCGACAGCATCCGCTATACGACGGTCTTCATCTCGAACTTCCTCTTTGCCAGGGAAGCCGGCTATTTCGACACGGACTCGGGCCTCAAGCCGTTCATCCACACCTGGAGCCTCGGCGTCGAGGAGCAGTTCTACATCCTCTTCCCGATCCTCTTCTTCCTCGCCATCCGCTTCCTGCCCCGCCGCCTCGTCGGCGTGATGGCCCTCGCCGCACTCGCCAGCCTCGTCTGGGCCGAGATCGACGTCGCCGACCATCCGGTGCGCGCCTTCTACATGCTCGAGACGCGGTTCTGGGAACTCCTCCTCGGGGCGATGGCCGCCGTCACCCTGACCCGGCACCGCGCCACCTTCGACCGGCTCCTCGGCGGCGATGCGCTCGCCGAAATCCTCGGCCTCGTCGGCCTTGCCCTCATCGCCGCCTCGGTCGTCGGCTTCGACGAGGCGACGCCCTTCCCGAGCCTCTGGGCGCTGGTGCCGACGCTCGGGGCCCTCCTCGTCATCCTCTTTGCGACCGGCGGCACGCTCGCCGCCCGCATCCTGTCGCTCGCCCCGCTCGTCGGCATCGGCCTCGTCAGCTACTCGGCCTATCTCTGGCACCAGCCGGTCTTTGCCTTCTATCGCGCCTTCACCTTCACCGAGCCCGGCGTCGGCATGGCGATCGGGCTCATCGGCGTCACCTTCGCGGCGGCATACCTGTCCTGGCGCTTCGTCGAGACGCCGTTTCGCGACCGGGCGCGGATGCCCCGGCCGCGCCTCCTCAAGGCGGTCGGCGCCGGCACCCTCGTCCTGCTCGCGGTCAGCACTCTCGGCACCCTCGCGCCGGACCGGGTAACGGCGCGGGTGACGCCGCCGAGCGTTGCCGCCACCCGCACCGTGCTGCAGAGCCGCTGTCACATCGAGAAGCCGCGCGCCCCGGAACGGCTCGCCGCCGGCGATTTCTGCAAGCTCGGCGCCGACGTGCCGGCAAGCTTCGCGATCGTCGGGGATTCGCACGCCGGCGCCCTGTTCGACGCCTTCGCCGCGGCGGCCGAACGGGAGGGTCGGTCGTTCGACGCGCTCTCGGGCGGCTTCTGCGCACCGCTCCTCAACGGCTTCCGCCTCGAGCGCTACGCCAAGGCGCGCTGTCCGGCGACGATGGCCGCCGGCCTTTCCGCCCTCATCGCCGATCCGGCGATCGAGACGATCGTGCTCTATGGCGAATGGGCGAACTACACCAAGGGCCACCGCGACGATGCCATCGCCTCGATCGTTGTCGACGACGACGGCCCGGCCGCGTCGGTCGCCGACAATCCGGCGGTGTTCGAGCGTTCATTGAAGAAGACCGTCGCTGCGATCCGCGCCGCCGGCAAGCGCGTCGTCGTCATCGGGCCGACGCCGGAGTTCACCCAGCCGGTCTTCGAGCGGCTCTCGGTCCTCTACAACCAGGGCCTTCGCGACGGATCGCTCGCCGAGGCGGCGCCGGCAATGCCGCTCGCCGCCTACGAGGCGCGCAACCGCGAAGTGCTGGAGGTGTTCGCTCGACTCGAGGGTGCCGCGGTCGTCGATACCCGTCCACTCTTTTGCACGGGCGATCGCTGCGCCTCGACGACGGTGGACGAGCTGCCGCTCTTCCACGACGCCAACCATGTCAGCTGGCACGGTGCGAAACGGCTCGTCGAGGCGGCTGGCCCGCTGGTTCTCGGGGCGCGGTAGGCCGTCGCCATTCACCCTTTTTGGCCGTTTTCCGCGCTCTCGAAAAGAATCTTGGTGCCGTCCCCTTGACACGGAAGGGCCCCGTCCTTACCTCGGGCTCGCCTGTTAGCACTCACATTGCGGGAGTGCCAACGGCTTCCCATTCAGAGCCCCTTTGCCGCCCGCGGGCAGGTCTCGCGGGGCGCACAGAAAAGGAAGAGCGAACTCATGAATTTCCGTCCGCTCCACGACCGCGTGGTCGTTCGCCGTCTCCAGTCCGAAGAGAAGACGGCCGGTGGCATCATCATCCCGGACACCGCCAAGGAGAAGCCGCAGGAAGGCGAAGTCGTCGCCGTCGGCCCGGGCGTGCGCAACGACAAGGGCGAGCTCGTCGCCCTCGACGTCAAGGCCGGTGACCGCATCCTGTTCGGCAAGTGGTCCGGCACCGAGGTCAAGATCAACGGCGAAGAGCTGCTGATCATGAAGGAAACCGACATCATGGGCATCATCGCCTAAGGGCGGTCCCAATCCCATGATCCCTGGATCGCCGCTCATCACCGATTTCTGGCAGCTGGTTCTCGTGCTGGCTGCAGGCATCGGGGTGATCGCCGTCCTGCACCGCATCATCCGGCACAAGATCGGCCGGAACGACGAGTGAAGGAAATCGACAAATGGCTGCCAAAGAAGTCAAGTTTTCGTCCGACGCGCGCGACCGCATGCTGCGCGGCGTCGACATTCTCGCCAACGCCGTCAAGGTGACCCTCGGCCCGAAGGGCCGTAACGTCGTCATCGAGAAGTCGTTCGGCGCCCCGCGCATCACCAAGGACGGTGTCTCCGTCGCCAAGGAGATCGAGCTCGAGGACAAGTTCGAGAACATGGGCGCCCAGATGGTCCGCGAGGTCGCCTCGAAGACCAACGACATCGCCGGTGACGGCACCACCACCGCGACCGTGCTCGCCCAGGCGATCGTCCGCGAAGGCGCCAAGGCGGTTGCCGCCGGCATGAACCCGATGGACCTGAAGCGCGGCGTCGAGATGGCCGTCGCCTCGGCCGTCGCCGACCTCGAGGCCCGCTCCAAGAAGATCCACACCTCCGAGGAAGTCGCCCAGGTCGGCACGATCTCGGCCAACGGTGCCCGCGACATCGGCGAGATGATCGCCAGCGCGATGCAGAAGGTCGGCAACGAGGGCGTGATCACCGTCGAGGAAGCCAAGTCGCTCGACACCGAGCTCGAGGTCGTCGAGGGCATGGAGTTCGATCGCGGCTACCTGTCGCCGTACTTCATCACCAATGCCGAGAAGATGATCGCCGATCTCGACGATCCGTACATCCTCCTGCACGAGAAGAAGCTCTCCAACCTGCAGGCGATGCTGCCGGTGCTCGAGGCGGTCGTGCAGTCGTCGAAGCCGCTCCTCATCATCGCCGAGGACGTCGAGGGCGAGGCCCTGGCGACCCTCGTCGTCAACAAGCTGCGCGGCGGCCTCAAGGTCGCGGCCGTCAAGGCTCCGGGCTTCGGCGATCGCCGCAAGGCCATGCTCGAGGACATCGCGATCCTGACCGGCGGCCAGGTGATCTCGGAAGACCTCGGCATCAAGCTCGAGAACGTCACCCTCGACATGCTGGGCACCGCCCGCAAGGTCGCGATCTCCAAGGAGACCACGACGATCGTCGACGGCGCCGGCGAGCGTGACTCGATCGAGGCCCGCGTCGGCCAGATCAAGGCCCAGATCGAAGAGACCACCTCCGACTACGACCGCGAGAAGCTCCAGGAGCGCCTGGCCAAGCTCGCCGGCGGCGTTGCCGTCATCCGCGTCGGCGGTGCGACCGAGGTCGAGGTGAAGGAGAAGAAGGACCGCGTCGACGACGCCCTCAACGCCACCCGCGCGGCGGTCGAGGAAGGCATCGTTCCGGGCGGCGGCGTCGCGCTGCTGCGCGCCAAGGGCGCCATCATGAAGCTCTCCTCCGACAATGCCGACATCATGGCCGGCATCAAGATCGTGCTGCGCGCCCTCGAGGCGCCGATCCGCCAGATCGCCGAGAACTCCGGCGTCGAGGGCTCGATCGTGGTCGGCAAGATCATGGAGAACACCGACGAGGCCTTCGGCTTCGACGCGCAGAACGAGAAGTACTGCGACATGGTCGCGACCGGCATCATCGACCCGACCAAGGTCGTGCGCACCGCCCTGCAGGACGCCGCTTCGGTCGCCGGTCTCCTGATCACCACCGAGGCGATGATCGCCGCGCTGCCCAAGAAGGACGGCGGCGGCATGCCGGCGATGCCCGGCGGCGGCATGGGTGGCATGGACTTCTGATTTCCCGACCTCGGGAAGCAGAAACGGAACGGGAAGGGGCGGTCTTCGGATCGCCCCTTTGCTTTTGGCGCGGCACCGCGTCGCGGCAACCGGCATGCGGGCGCATTTCCCGGTGCATCACGCCCGAGTAGCGTTTTGTTCCCGTCGACGGGTGTCCGATTGCGCCTCTAGATTGTGCAAGGGTGCAGACGGCGACATCGATCGCCGGCGGAAGGGGGGACGGGCGGATCATGGCGGCCAAGCGGCTGGGGCTCGGATTTGCCGCCCTTCTGGCGGGATCGGGTCCGGCGTTTTCCGGCGAGCCGCTGTCGCTCATCCCCGACCTGTCGCCCGACACGTCCTATCGCCGCCTCGTCTTCATCGGCAGCGAAATCGGCAAGGCCAACTTCTCGCTCTATTTCGGCGAGCGGCGGGCGCTGGGCGGGCGGCTCGACAAGACCGGGAAATTCATCGAACTGGGCGGTGCGACCGGGGTTTACGCCTACGAGCCGGGAGCCCGACTACCGGGCGAGGTCGTCGGCTTCGTCGAGCTCTCCACCGCCTCGCTCGGCTTCCAGAAGGTCTGGCCGCGGGCCGGCGGCGCGGTGCTCGTCGGCGCCGTGCTGGAACGGCACAGGCTCAAACCCTTCGATCCGGGCAATCCGGTCAACGGCACCCGCGGCGGCGCCCGTCTGGGATTCGAGGCCTGGGCGAAGCCCCTGCCGAAACTCATCGTCGCCGGCGCAGGCACGGTCGCGAACGCCCATCGCGCCTGGCGGGCCGACGCCCGGCTCGAGGGGATCAGGTTCGCGAAATACGACTGGGCCGTCTCGGCCGGTGCCGCCATGAGCCCGGAGGAAGAGGACGAACCGGTCAGCGGCTACGGCACGCTCTCCTGCCAGCGCCGGTTCTGAGCCACAGCCCGAAGAGTCGTCAGCCTTCGCCGAGCGCCGCGCGGGCGTCGCCCTTGATGCGCTGGACCATCGAGACGAGGCCGTTGGAGCGCTGGCGGCTGAGAGCTTCCCTGAGGCCGATCCGTTCGAAGAGGTCGCCGGCGTCGGTGGTGAGGATTTCGGCGGCCGGGCGGCCGGAATAAAGGGCAAGGAGAATGGCGATGATGCCGCGCACGATGAGCGCGTCGCTGTCGCCGATGAAGGTGAGAACCGGTCCCTCGGGGCCCTCGGCGACGGTCGTTTCCAGCCACACCTGGCTGACGCAGCCCTCGACCTTGTTGGCGTCGTTGCGGGCGCTTTCGGGGAAGGCCGGCAGCGCCTTGCCGAGCTCGATCACATATCCGTAGCGGGCCTCCCAGTCGTCGAGAACCTCGAAATCGGCAAGGATGTCGTCGATGGACATGTCGGCTCCAGATCCCCTTCTCGCGTCGCGCCCGGGCGCCTCCTGCAACGCCCGCCGCAACATATAGAGCATCGCTCGCGGCGGCACGAAAAAAAGAAGCCGTATGCGGCAAGGGCAGTCGCCGCATACGGCTCGGCAGAGGTCAGGCCGCAGTCAGTCAGAGATTGGAGGTCGGGGTGGATTGTCCTCGTGCTCGCCCGCCTTTGGCGGGTCGGAAATGTGCCGGCCTTGCGGTATTTCCCGGCCGCGGGGTTTCGAGGGGGCTCGGCCCCGCGGCCGGGCAAGGTCCACTCGTGGGGTGGAAGAGCGTGTCCCGCCGCCGCCCCTGCCGGCGGGCTCGAAGATCAGCCGTTTCGAGGGTTCGCCGGCAGCGCGGCGCCGGAGCGGGCCTCGCCGTCGACATTCTCGTCGAGATATTCGTAGAGGCGCTTGGCGCCGTACTTGGCCTTCTGGCCGAAGGCCTGGAGCGCTTCCTGGCCGGTCTCGCAGACCGCCGGGCGGCGCTCGCACATGCCGGAGAGGTCGTCGAGGGCGGCGCGCGCCGCGCCGATCGCCTCGATCGCGCCGACATCGGCCTGTTCGGCGCCGACATCGATGTTCTTCGAGCTGCTATCCGCCGGCAGCAGCATCACCACCACGGCGAGCCAGAAAGCCATCCTGATCAGAAACATTCGCCTGCCCTTACCTGTCCTGTTGACCCCTGTTCCCCCGCCCGGCCCGGCTCTGTCGTCCAGATCTCATCGGCGAAGTGTGGCCAACATAGCAGGCAGTTTTGAAATAACCGTGTTGGAATCGAGCCGTATTTGAGGCGAATTCTAAGTAATAAAATTCGAGACGAATTTGATTCAAATTTTATCGATTGCGCTCCGGCGCGCCCGCCCTGCGGGCCTGAAACCTTGGAATTCAGCGGACTCCAAGAGATTTCGAGAGCCCGTCCACCGGCGCGAGAGCACCGGCCACACCCGGAAACACAACCGTCGGCCGCTTGGCGCGGGCGCATTTCGACAGCATCCTCCGAGATCCGGCGGAAAAGAAAAAATGCGCCGCCGAGAAATCGACAGTTGCGGGAGGAACCAATGCTTCAGTCGATCGCCCAATTCATCGACCATCTCCAATCGAAACTCGGCCGTTGCTCGACATGCATGCGGCTGTCGCTGCTGACCGCCCTTGCGGCCGGGGCGGCGAGCGGCCTTGCCGGCCGCGTCCTGCCCGGGACCCTGGCGGCGAGCCTTGCCGGCGTCGCGGCCATCGGGCTGACGGCGCTCTGGCTCGCCCATGTCGCGGCCTTCGCCGGACGCGCCCTCCGCCGTGCCCGGCAGCGCGCGGTGCGACCCGGCACGACGGCGGGCATCAGCCGGCGCGGGACGCTCGCCATCATCGCCCGTGCCGCCGGCATCGGCGCGATCGCTTCGATGCCGGTGTTCCTCGCCGCGCCGGCCCTCGCCTTCTGCGGCCAGTGCAGCAAGGACGACGATTGCGGCGTCGGCTATGTCTGCCGCAACACGGCGGCGGTCAATTCGGGCAAGGTGTGCAACGAGTGCGTCGCGTCCTGACGACGGATCGCCACCGCCGGGCCGGTCGTCGCACTGGCCCGACAACCGCTGCCGCCCGCTTGCGCCGGCGTTGCGCCCGTGGCTAGCTGAGGGATCATATGCGTTCCCTTGGGCTTCTGGGCGGGGTTGAGAGTTGCAGATCCGCGAGGCGACGAAACACGACATCGACGGCATCGTCGCGATCTACAACGACGCCGTCGTCAACACGACCGCGATCTGGAACGAACGGCCGGTCGAGGCGGCCGACCGCCTCGCCTGGCTCGAAGCGCGCCACAAGCTGGGCTATCCGGTGCTCGTCGCCCTCGACGAGCACGAGGCCGTGCTCGGCTATGCCTCGTTCGGCGACTGGCGCGCCTTCGAGGGCTTTCGCCACACCGTCGAGCATTCCGTCTATGTCCGGCGCGAGGCGCGCGGCAGAGGCATCGGCCGGGCCCTCATGACCGCGCTCGTCGACCGGGCGCGCCTTGCCGGCAAGCATGTGATGGTCGCCGCCATCGAGGCCGGGAACGCCGGTTCGATCCGGCTGCACGAGAGCCTCGGCTTTGCGACGACGGGAGAGATGCGCGAAGTCGGCACGAAGTTCGGCCGCTGGCTCGACCTCGTCTTCATGCAGCTCGTCCTCGACCACCGCGGCGATCCGGACGGCCAGCCGCGGCTGTGATGCCGCGGCGGCCCTATTCGGCGAGGACCCTTTGCGCCGGGAAGGCGACGGTGATCAGCGTGCCCTCGTCCACGGCGCTGTCGATGGTGAAGGTCGCCCGGTTCGCCTCGGTCAGGGCCTTGGTCAACGGCAGGCCGAGCCCGGTGCCGCCGAGGCTGCCGCGCGGGGTCGTTGTCAGCTGACGGAACGGCTCGAGCGCCAGGGCGATGTCCTTTTCCGACATGCCGACGCCGGTATCGCGCACCCTCAGCACCACCTCGCCGTTTTCCTCGAGCGCCGTCGAGACGATCACCTGGCCGCCGGCCTGGGTGAAGCGGATGGCGTTGCCGAGGAGGTTGAGCACGATCTGGCGCATCGCGCGCTGGTCGGCGACGACCGGCGGCACGCCGGCCGGCAGGCTGGTGCGGATGATGATCCGCTCGCGATTGGCCTGCGGCTGCATGATCGTGACGACGGCCTGGACGATCTCGGCAAGGTCGACGCTCTGGAAGTTGAGTTCCAGCTTGCCGGCCTCGATCTTGGAAAGGTCGAGCAGGTCGTTGACGAGGCCGACGAGATGGGTGCCCGAGGCGTTGATGTCGGAGACGTAGCCGCGATAGCGATCCGAGCCGATCGGGCCGAAACGCTCGGCCATCATCACTTCCGAGAAGCCGATGATGGCATTCAGCGGCGTGCGGATCTCGTGGCTGATGCGGGCGAGGAACTCGGACTTCAGGGCACTCGCGTTCTCGGCGGCGCGCTTGGCGGCGAGCGCTTCGCGCTCGGCATCCTTCCAGCGCGTGATGTCGCGCAGCACGGCGAGACGGCGACCGCCCTTGCCGCCGATCGTGGCGATCGACAGGTGCACCGGAATGATGCGGCCGCTGGCGGCGAGCGCCTCGACCTCGCGGCCCTCGTCGAGCATCGCGGCGACGGCATCGCCGTCGAGCGCGGCGAAATAGTCGGCAACGATCGGCTGGCTTTCGGCTGCGAAGATCTCGATCAGCGGCAGGCCGGCGATCCTGTCGTCGGCATAGCCGAGGAGATCGCGGGCGCGGGCGTTGAGGCCGCGGATGTCGCCCTTGGAACCGAGGGTGACGACGCCGTCGATGGCGGTGCCGACGATTGCCTCCAGTTCCTCGAGGCGGCCGGCATCGGCGCTGCGCTCGTCGACCATCAGCATGGCCGCCGCCTCGCCCTGCCAGGTCACCGACATCAGCCGGGCATCGACCGGCAGGCGCCGGCCGTCGCTGGCACAGGCCTCGATCGGCGTGCGGCCTTCGGCGCTCTGCATCTTCCAGTCCGGACCGTCGACGAAGAGGCTGTCGAGGCCGCCGGCGCGGGCGAGGGACTCGATGTCGGGATGGCCGAGCAGCTGCAATACGGCGCGGTTGGCGTGCAGCAGCTCCTCACCGCGCAGGACGAGGAGGCCGACCGGCAGTCGGTCGAGCAGGCGCGCATCGATCATCGAGGCGGACGGACGCTTCGGCGCCTCGCCGGCACCATTGCCGCGCAGGGCGGCCGGGGCCGGCGTTACCGCCGGGCGTACCGGTTCGCTCGCCGGTGCCTCGGGCTCGGTCTCGTCGCCCTCGATGCGGGCGCCGAGGGCGCGGGCGATTTCGCGGAAGGCCGAGCGCTCGTGGGCGGCAAGGCGCGCGCCGGCTTCTTCCAGCTCGCCCGGACGCGGGGTGCGCAGGCGCACGATCTTGCTGTCGCGGCCACGGGTCGGCACGGCGACCACCTCGGCCCCGGAGAACTTGCCGCTCGATTTGTCGTCGAGCGCCCGGTCGACGAAGGCAACCACGGCTTCCTCGGCGGCCGTCGTATCCGGCATCGCCTCGGACGTCGCATCCGGCGTCACGTCCGCGATCCCGGCCGGCGTCGCGCCGGTGCCCGGCAGGAAGCTCGGCAGGTCAGCACCGGGCGCCACCGGCGCGGCCCCGGCGGGCGTTTCGGCGGGCGTCGCGGCCTGCGGCTCGGCGGGTGTTTCGTCGATTGCCTCGGCGATCGTCTCGCCGGCAGGCGATTCCGCCGCCACATCGGCCGTCGCGGCGTCCCCGGGCGTTTCGTCGGCTGAGGTCTCTGGCGCCGGTTCGGCACCGAGCGTCATTTCGGCGCGATCGGCGATGCCGTCCGGCCGATCGGCGGCAATCCCGGCGATCGCCGCTGCACCGGCCGCTGCCGTCGCCGCCAGTGCCGCACCGGCATCCTCGACGGTTTCGCCGAGCGTCCCGGACATCTCCCCGAGGGTTTCCCCGGCAGCCTCGATCGCCTCGCCGGCGGCTTCGGCAGCCGTCTCGGTGAACTCGCCGGCGACTTCCCCGGCGTCTTCAGTCAGAGCCTCGCCTTCGGCGACCGTCGCGGCCACCAGCGCTTCGGCCTCGGCGCCGAGACCATCGGCGCTCGCGGCAATCTCATCGCCGATATCGGCGATCTCGGTCGCGGCGGTCTCGACCGTCTCGGCTACGGCCTCGAGGCTCTCCGCGATCTCCCCGGACACGGCGGCGCGGGCTTGCGAGACCTCCTCGAAGATCGTGCCGGCGACATCGAGGGCGCTCGCCGGTTCGGCGGGCGCCGTTTCGGCCGGCTCGGGCGCCGCGATCTCGTCGTCGTTCGCCTCGCCGGCCCAGGCACCGGCGGCAACGCCACCGGCAAGCGCGGCAAAACCGCTGGCCGCGGCCCAGCCCGAAGGCGTTTCGGCGGTCGCGGGTTCGTCCTCCGCAGGCGCGGCGGCCGGTACGTCCGGCTCGGCAACGGCTTCCGGCTCGGAAACTGCTGGCGGCTCGGAAACTGCTGGCGGCTCGGCGGCCTCGTCGAATTTCTCCTCGGGCGGGCAGAACGGCGGACGGATCCACTCGTCTTCCTCCTCGAGGTCGGCAACGGTCTCCGCGACCTCGGCAACCGGCTCCGCGACCTCGGCGACGGTCTCCTCGACCTCGGCAACCGGCTCTGCGACCTCGGCGACGGTCTCCTCGACCTCGGCAATCGACTGTTCGGCCATGACCTCGACCGGCTCGGCGGCGGCGCGTTCGGCAGCGGGCGCCTCGGTCGGCTCGGCGAATTCGGCCGCGGCCAGTTCCTCGACCTCGTCGCGATTGACGGCATCGGCGCCGGTGATGCCGGCGGTGGCGGCGCCGAGAAGGGTCGCAGTCTCGCCGGCAAGCGCCGGCGCCCGTTCGGCCGTCTCGGCGATGCCGATCTCTTCCTCGACCGCGGCGAGCGAGCCGGCGCCGGCGAGCGGCACGACATTCGCCCGCCTGGCGGGACCGATGGCGTCGGCCGTGCGGCAGATGCCGAAGCCGCGATAGCCACGGAAGGCGCGATCGCGGCCGAAAACCGGGATCGCCGAAAGCTCGACCGGAACGGTGAGGCCGGTACCTTCGACCGGCCAGTCGATCTCGAGGCCGCTCCAGGTGTCGCGCGAGGCGATCGCATCGGCGATCGAGCCGTCGGCAAGGCCGAACCGGTCGGCGACCTCGGTCCAGGTGAGGCCTTCGAGGGCGGCGCTGGCCGGCCCGACGGCCCGGGCGAGATCGCCCGAAAGGAACTGGAACCGCCCGTCGCCGTCGAGTTCCCAGAGGAACCGGTCGGGCTGCAGGCGCGGCTCGAACAGGAAACCGGCGGGCTTTGCGGCAGCGTCTTCGGCGGCCACGCCCGGCTCGGCGGCGATCTCGCCGACCTCGCCCTCGGCAAGGACTTCCGTCTCCGAGGGGCTTTCGGCCTCGAACTCGGAGACGATCATCGCCGCCTCGACGTCGTCGTCGGCCGTGGCAGGTTCGAGATCGATGGCGGTCATCGCAGCCGCCGATGCCACTGCGGCGGCGGCGGCCGGCAGCACCGCCTCGGCCAGGGCGGGTTCGGTTTCGGCGGGTTCGGTTTCGGCGGCCTCGGCCGGCGTTTCTGCGGCGGGTTCGGCGGGCAGTTCGGCGGGCGGGGTTTCCTGCGGCCATTCGCCGGCCTCGATCAGCGCCAGCGGCTCGTCGCCCGCCACGCCCTCGCCCTCGCCGGCCGGCACCCAGCCTTCCTCGACGGCCGCGAACGCCGCCTCGTATTCGGCAATCGTCGCCCCGTCGAAGCCGGTCTCGTCCGGCGCCTCGCCGGCGACGTCGTCTTCGTCCTCGCCCTCGTCCTCGGGAGCCTCGTCGGCAGCGACCGCCTGCCCGGGTTCGGAACCCGGCACTTCCGGCCGCGTGACATATTCCTCCAGGGCCGTTTCGGCCTCGACGGCCTCGACCACGGCCGGCGCGGCGACCACCGCCTCCGGCGCGGCCCCGGTCGCGGCTTCGGCGGCATCGAGGTCCGGCGGCCAGACGATCAGCACATGGCAGATCTCGTCGCCCTCGACGATGCGGGCAACGCCGGCGCGGCGCTCGCCCTCGGCGGTCAGCACGTCGCGGGTAATGAGCGGCATCTCGCCGATCTCGGCATCGGTCAGCAGCTTGTCGATGTCGGCGGCGACGTCGGAGAGTTCTTCATAGCGGCCGGACGCGCCGATGACCTCGCCATAGGGGTCGAGGACGGCGGCCACCGCATGGGAATTGGCGAGGAAGTCGGCGAAGGCGTCGGCGTTCTCGCCGCGCCGCGCCGGCCCGGCCAGCGCCTCGGCCGAGGCGACGAGCACTGCAAGAGCACCGCTCGCAAGGCGGATCGGCGTGACGGCGGCGGTCAGCGAATGGGCGCGCAGGCCGATGAAGAAGCGCAGGCGCTCGAGCTGGCCGACCGAGACCTCGCCGGTCGTCACGAAGCCGGCGATCTGGCGGGCGGTCGGCGACTCGGCGCCGAAGTTGCGGGCCAGCACCGGGCCGACGCTGTCGGCGCCGAAGAAGGCACCGCCGGCGGCATTCGCCCACAGGATGCGCGTGCCGTCCGCGCTCCACACCCAGGCGGCGCGCGCCGACAGGACGTGCGGGCCGACCTCCGGGTGAGCCGTCAATTCGAGAAAGGCGTCGATCTTTTCGTTCATGCCCGACCACTCGCGATACGCCGCAACTCGGCCACGCTCGACAGGACGGTCCGGGCCCCTCGCCCTCTCCGCCCGCGCCTCGCGTCGTTCGAGGCCGCTCGCGATCACCGCGGCGACCCCCGTTGTCAATCTCCGGAGCCGATGGCCTCTCTCTCGGCCGCGCGCCCAGGGGCAGCGCCGCTTGCCGCCCCTCACGCGTTTACCCTTTGTTAATACCGCGAAAGCCCGGAACGGTCCACATTCGGGGCCGGACCGGGCGCAACCGATTGGCAAAATGGTGAATCCGACCAATGGGAAGGCGAATGTTGCACTGCAGCATCGCGGGTGCTATGAATCCGGCACCACCAACCGGCGGCGCGGCGCCGCCCTCATGACGGGAGGCCACGATGGCGGACAAGAAGGTTGATATGGGTTTCGAGATCCCCGAGCAGATGCGGGAGTTCGCCGATCAGAGCATGGAGCAGGCGCGCCGGGCGTTCGACAGCTTCATGTCGGCGACGCAGAAGGCGGTGACCAACGTCGAGGATTCGACCAGCGCGGTGCAGGCCGGCACGATGGACGTCGGCCGGATGGCGATCGACTACGCCGAGGCCAATGTCAACGCCGCCTTCGCCTTCGCCCAGCGGCTGGTGCACGCCAAGGACCCGCACGAGTTCCTGTCGCTGCAGCAGGATTTCATCCAGAAGCAGATCGCGGCCTATACCGACCAGACCAAGTCGATCGGCGAGAGCGTGGCCAAGGCCGCCGGCGAGATCGCCAAGAAGAGCAAGCCGTAAGCGGCAACGCACCGGCCTCGCGCCCTGTCGAGGCGGCCCTTGCGGCCGCCTCTTTCGTTTGCGGGCGGCCTTTCCGGCCTTCGCATCGGGTTGCCCAGACGGAATTATTGTGCAGTGCAAAATAAATGTTGCGCTGCACCAAAACACTGCCTATATTCCGATCGTCGGCGACAAACGCCATGACGACGAGAATTCAGGTCGCGCGGGTCCTCCTCCCTGCCCCGGCGCGGCTTCAGCCGAAGACGAGGATCAACCGATGAACACCGCCCCCAAGACCAAGGCCAAGGCTCCGAAAGAGGAAGTTTTCGCCATGAACCAGATCGACGTCCCCGCCGCCGTTCGCGAGACTGCCGAGAAGTCCGTGCAGCAGGCTCAGGAGGCTTTCGCCAAGATCAAGACGGCGGCCGAAGAGGCCACCGACGCCATGGAAGACACGTTCGAGTCGGCCCGCGCCGGCCTGACCACCGTCAACCTGAAGGCGATCGACGCGGTCCAGGAAAACACCGCCGCCGCGCTCGACTTCGCCAAGAAGATCATTTCCGCCAAGACCGTCGCCGAGATGGTCGAGCTGCAGTCGGCCTTCCTGCGTGACCGCTTCGACGTGGTCAGCGCGCAGTCCAAGGCGATGCAGGAGATCCTCGGCCAGGTGACGACCGAGGCCCTGAAGCCGGCCAAGGACGTCTTCGAGAAGGGCATGAAGGACATCAAGGTCGCCTGACGCGACCGGGGCGCCATCGCGGCGTCCGTCCCTTGCGCGACACTCCCATGCGCGACACATCGGCTGGCCCGGGTTCCCCTTCCCGGGCCAGTCGCATGTCCGGCCCCGGGCCGGGCGAAGGCACCGGAATGCGGGACTGCGCAACGGCCGGTTTCGCCGCGCGGCGAGAGGTCTCTGGCCATTGCGTCATGGCACTTGCCAAAGCAGGACTTTGCACTTAGTTTCCGGCTCGCGAAAAACGCCTCCATGCAGCTGTAGCTCAGTTGGTTAGAGCGTCGGATTGTGGATCCGAAGGTCGGTGGTTCGAATCCACCCAGCTGTACCATTCACAAGAAAAATCGCCGCCCTCGACGCCCCTTTCCCGGGGATCGCCGTCGTGCGCCGGGCGCCGTCTCCCGGTGCGGTCAGTCGCCCTTCTCGGCCGCCGCGGCGCGCGCCCTGATCTCGGCCGCCCTCACCTCGCTCGCCGGCACGCCGCCGATGCCCCAGCTCTCCGGCGACAGCTCGGCGACCAGCACGCGGATGCGCGACCGGTCGATGCCGAGCCCTTCGGCGAGGACATCGGTCAGGGCCGCGATCAGCGCCCGATGCTGGGCGATCGGCCGCCCTTTCAGGAGCGACACCTCGACGAGCGCGGCGACCGTCTCGCCGACCGGGCGGGTCTTTCGGGCCTCGCTCGCCGGCGCGCCGGCAACGAGCCAGAAATCGGCATCGACCTCGTTCAGCCAGACCTGCAGACGCTCGACCGGCGCGCCGAGCACGCCGGACATGGCGGCCGCGACCTCGACGAGGACGGCCTTGAGATCGGCGCGGGCATGGCCCGCAACGACATTGATTCTCGCAACGGGCATCCGTTTCCGCGCTCCCTCGCCGACCGATTCTCGTCCGCGCCCGGGCGCGGCAATCGGGCAATTCAAGCAGATCGCGGGCGCCGGCTCCAGCCCCGCCGAACCGGCCGCGGCGGCCGGCAGCGTCGCTATGCCTCGCCCGGGATTAGCCTAACGTCGATGTTTTGAATCTGGACGTCTTCCTTATAAGGTCTTAGCGAGGAGCGGGATGTTCGGACGGCTGCCGGCATTCCAAACCGATGGGTCGAGCCGGCGACAGCGCCAGGGCATCGTCTCGGGTGGGGGGAGTTACTTTCGTCAAGATCGGGGATAAACCCCGACGATGAAAGGCGTTTTTTCCGATCGAGCAACTTTGTCAGGGCGCCGTCTCCCGGTGCGGTCCTCGCAATCAGGTCACGTGTCCCGATGGGCACGCGCGGCCAACGACGAATTCGACCGTTGCGGTCGACGGTCATAGGGAGAACCCAATGAGTGAGAATAGCTCGTCCGGGGCGGCTTACTGGAAGGCGAACATTCGACTCGTCTCCATTTGCCTTGTCATCTGGGCATTCGTTTCCTTCGGCCTCGGAATTCTGTTCCGGCCGATGCTTTCCGGCATCAAGATCGGCGGCTCCGATCTTGGTTTCTTCATGGCCCAGCAGGGCTCCATCTATGTCTTCCTCGCGCTGATCTTCTTCTACGCCTGGCGTATGAATGCACTCGATCGGCAGTTCGACGTGCACGAAGACTGATCGGGAGAGACGAGTATGGATCTCAAGACACTCACCTACATCGTCGTGGGCGCGACCTTCGCGCTCTACATCGGCATCGCCATCTGGGCGCGCGCCGGTACGACGAGCGAATTCTACGCCGCCGGTCGTGGCGTTCATCCGGTGATGAACGGCATGGCCACCGCCGCCGACTGGATGTCGGCCGCGTCCTTCATCTCGATGGCCGGCCTCATCGCCTTCATGGGCTATGACGCCTCGCTGTTCCTCATGGGCTGGACCGGCGGCTACGTGCTGCTCGCCATGCTCCTTGCGCCGTATCTGCGCAAGTTCGGCAAGTACACGGTGCCGGAGTTCATCGGCGACCGCTTCTACTCGCAGACCGCGCGCATCGTCGCCGTCATCTGCCTCATCACTGCGTCGATCACCTACGTTATCGGCCAGATGAAGGGCGTTGGCGTCGCCTTCTCGCGCTTCCTCGAAGTGGAGCAGTCGACGGGCCTCTTCATCGGCACCGCCGTGGTGTTCGTCTACGCCGTTCTCGGCGGCATGAAGGGCATCACCTACACCCAGGTTGCCCAGTACATCGTGCTGATCCTCGCCTACACGGTTCCGGCGATCTTCATCTCGATGTCGCTGACCGGCAGCTTCCTGCCGCAGATCGGCCTGTTCTCCGACCATTCCGCCTCGGGCATGCCGCTGCTGGCCAAGCTCGACCAGGTGGTCATGGACCTCGGCTTCAAGCAGTACACGGCGGATACGACGAACACGCTCAACATGTTCCTCTACACGCTGTCGCTGATGATCGGTACCGCGGGTCTGCCGCACGTCATCATGCGCTTCTTCACCGTGCCGAAGGTCGCCGACGCCCGTTGGTCGGCCGGCTGGGCCCTCGTGTTCATCGCGATCCTGTACACCACGGCCCCGTCCGTCGGCGCCATGGCTCGCCTCAACCTGATGAACACCATCCAGACCGGTGAAATCGGTTCGCCGGAAGGCAACCTCTCCTACGAGGCCCGTCCGCAGTGGTTCAAGAGCTGGGAGACCACCGGCCTCCTGAAGTTCGAGGACAAGAACGGCGACGGCCGCATCCAGTACTACAACGACGCCAACAAGGACTTCGCCGCCAAGGCCGAAGCTTGGGGCTGGAAGGGCAACGAGATGGTCTCGGTCGACCGCGACATCATGGTTCTCGCGAACCCTGAAATCGCCGGCCTGCCGAACTGGGTCATCGCGCTCGTCGCCGCCGGTGGTCTCGCCGCCGCGCTCTCGACGGCCGCCGGCCTGCTGATGGCCATCGCCTCGGCCGTGTCGCACGACCTCGTCAAGAGCGTGTTCAACCCGAACATCTCTGAAAAGGGCGAGCTTCTCGCGGCCCGCATCTCGATGGCCGTCGCCATCGCGATCGCCGCCTATCTCGGCCTCAATCCTCCGGGCTTCGCGGCTCAGGTGGTGGCGCTGGCCTTCGGTCTCGCCGCGGCCTCGATCTTCCCGGCGATCATGATGGGTATCTTCAACAAGCGGATGAACAGCCTTGGCGCGACGGTCGGCATGATCGCCGGCCTGCTGATCACCCTCATCTACATCTTCTGGTTCAAGGGCTGGTTCTTCATCCCGGGTACCGAGATGGCGAAGAACTCCGTCGACAACTGGTTCCTCGGCATTTCGCCGGAAGCCTTCGGTGCGGTTGGCGCTCTCGTCAACTTCGTCGTCGCCTACGTCGTCTCGAAGGCGACCAAGGCTCCGCCGGCCCACATCCAGGATCTGGTGGAAAGCGTCCGCATTCCGCGTGGCGCCGGTGCGGCCACCGGTCACTGACCGATCGCATCCCGACAACATCTGCGGACCCCGCCAGTGGCGGGGTCCGTTCTTTGTGGGACAGGCTCCCGCCAATTCCGTCAGCCTCGCACCGGACATCCGGACGACCGCGACACGGAATTCGCCGGTGCGATAACCGTTCCCATGCCGCCTCGGACGGGCCGTTTCGCGTTTCGTCGGGCTCGCCTCGCCGAACCAGACGAAGCATGATAAAGCGACCGCCGGAAACCCGCCCAAGCTGAGCCCGACCGGGAGATGAGGCCGATATGACCACCGCCGTCGAGGATTTCGTCCGCTTCGCCGCGCGCCACGCGCCGTTCGACGCCCTGCCGGAGGACGTGCTGCAGGCCACCGGCGAACTCGCCATGCTGCGCGAGGTCGAGGCCGGCGACGTCGTCTTCGAGATCGGCGAGCGGCTCGCCTGTTTCTATCTGGTGCGCCGCGGCGTTCTCGACGCCCAGTCGCCCGAGGGCCAGCCGATCGCCCGGCTGTCGACCGGCGAGAGCTTCGGCGCGCGCGCCCTGCTGCGCGACGGCATCACCTCGGCCCGGGTAATCGCGGTCGAATCGTCGGAACTCGTCTGCATTCCGGCGACCGCCTTCCTCGAACTGATCCGCAAGCACAAGGCCTTCAGCGACTATTTCGACCGGGTGCGGCCGTCGGCAGAGCGCAAGGCCGCCGTTTCGCTCGAGCCGACCAACATGCTCGCCTCGAGCACGGTCGCCGAGATCATGACTGCCGATCCGATCACCGTGGCGCCCGCGGTGAGCGTTCGCGAGGCGGCCGGGATCATGCGCGCGAAGAACATCTCCTGCGTCCTCGTCGAGGAAGAGGGCAAGCTGACCGGCATCCTCACCGCCGGCGACCTCGCCGGCCGGGTGGTGGCCGAAGGGCGCTCGCCGGAAATCGCCGTCGCCGAGGTGATGACCGCCTATCCCTATACGCTCGAGCCGGGCGACCTCGTCTTCGAGGCGATGCTGCTGATGAGCGAGAACGGCATCGGCCACCTGCCGATCACCGACGACGGCCGGCCGGCCGGCATCATCACCCAGACCAACCTCGTGCGCCGCCAGTCGCTCTCGGCGGTGTTCATGATCAGCGACATCGGCAAGCACAGAGCCATCGACGACCTTGCCGCGGTCGTCGGCAAGGTGCCGCAGCTGCTCGCCCAGCTCGTCGGATCGGGCATGGAGCCGTTCAAGGTCGGCCACCTCGTCACGACGATCACCGACGCGCTGACCAAGCGCCTGCTGACGCTCGCCATCGAGAATCTCGGTCCGGCGCCTGTCCCCTATCTGTGGCTCGCCTGCGGCAGCCAGGGCCGGCGCGAGCAGACCGGCGTCTCCGACCAGGACAACTGCCTCATCCTTTCCGACGACTATGTCGAGGCCGAGCACGGCGACTACTTCGCGGCGCTCGCCAAGTTCGTCTCGGACGGCCTCGATGCCTGCGGCTATTTCTATTGCCCGGGCGACATGATGGCGACCAATCCGCGCTGGCGTCAGCCGCTGAAGGTCTGGCGGCGCTATTTCCGCGGCTGGATCGACCAGCCCGATCCGATGGCGCAGATGCTGTCGAGCGTGATGTTCGACCTGCGCCCGATCGCCGGCGACACGAGCCTGTTCGAGGGCCTGCAGCGCGAGACGCTGGAGCTTGCCAAGAAGAACAGCATCTTCCGGGCGCACATGATCGCCAATTCGCTGAAGCACACGCCGCCGATCGGCTTCCTCGGCGGCTTCGCGCTGATCCGCAGCGGCGAGCACAAGGACACGGTCGATCTGAAGCACGGCGGCATCGTGCCGATCGTCGATCTCGCCCGGGTCTATGCCCTTGCCGGCTCGATCGAGGACGTCAACACGCGCGACCGGCTGATCGCCGCGCGCAAGGCCCATACCGTCAGCGAGTCCGGCGCCGACGACCTCATCGACGCCTTCGACTTCATCTCCAAGATGCGGCTCGAGCATCAGGCCCGGCAGATCCGCGCCGGCCAGAAGCCCGACAACTACATGGCGCCGGGCTCGCTCTCGGCCCTGGAACGCCGCCATCTGAAGGACGCCTTCGGCGTCATCACCACGCTGCAGTCGGCGCTCAGCGCCCGCAGTGCCTGAGGGCGATCGCCATGCTGATGAACCTCATCATCACCTTCCTCATCGGCGTCGGCGTCGTCGGCACGCTGCACGGCATCTTCCGCATCCTGGGCCGCAAGGCGCCGCGCTGGCTGCTGCCGGCGGCCGCCGGCCTCGCCATGATCGGCTACCAGGTGTGGAACGAATACACCTGGTTCTCGCGCACCACCGCGCTGCTGCCGGAGACCATCGTCGTCGGCCAGGCCTATGCCCAGCCCAGCGTGTTCAAGCCGTGGAGCTATCTCATCGCCTCGACCGACCGCTTCTCGGCGATCGACCGGGCCAAGGTCAGGCGCAATCCGAACGCGCCGGGCTACGTGCTCGCCGAGGTGCTGCTGGTCAGCCAGCTCGCCGAAACGGTCACGACGCTGCAGATCTTCGATTGCGAAATGCCGCGCCGGGCCGACATTGCCGCCTCGACGACGTTCGGCGAGGATGGCCTGCCGACCAATCCGGAATGGATCGAGCTCGCCGCGGACGATCCGCTGCGGGCCATTGCCTGTTCCGTCAACTGAGACGACCCGGGTCGATCGGGGGATAGACCAAGGTCGCCTTTCGCGAAAGCGGCGGAGGACCGAAACTCCGACGCGACTGAACCGGCCGGCGCCAGACGCCACATCCAACAAGGCCGGACGGGGGAAACGAACATGGGCAAGCGGGTGCTCGTCGTCGACGACGAGGACATCATCACTTTGGGTCTCGCCAACCTCCTCGGCCGCCAGGGCTACGAGGTCGCGACCGCCGCCTCGGGCCAGGAAGCGATCGCCGCGATCGCCGCGGCGCGGCCGGACATCGTCGTTCTCGACGTGCTGATGCCGGACCGCGACGGCTACGACATCTGCGAGACGATCCGGCGCGGCGATGCCGGCCGCGACATCGCGATCGTCCTGATGGGCACCGCCAGCCGGCCGTCGGAAATCGGCAAGGCGCTGGCGCTCGGCGCCGCCTCCTATATCGCCAAGCCGTTCTCGGCCAACGAGCTCATTGCCGTCGTCGAAGAAGCGGCGTTCAGCGGCGGGAGGGCATGATGATCGACAAATGGAGCCTGCGCTTCCGCATCTTCCTGTTCTTCGCGCTGATCGCGGCCGGCGCCGTCGCCGCGATCGCCGTCGGCGCCTATTTCGCCGCCGCGCGGATCGGCGCCGAAGCGATCCCGCATCTCGTGCTGACCAGCGGTACGGCGGCGTTCGCCATCGTCGGCCTCGTCATCTGGGTCTGGCTGAAATTCGACGACAACGTCTCGCGGCCGATCACGGCGATCGCCCGTGACGTCAGGGCCGCCGTCCATGCCGACGCGCAGGGCGAGATCGGCGGCGAGGCGGCGCGTTATCTCGGCTTCCTCGCCCCCGCCGTGCGCGAGGTGACCGGGGCACTGCGCGAGGCACGCACCGAGACCGATGCCGCCGTCGCGGCGGCGACCGCCGAGGTCGACCGGCAGACGCGGCGGCTCGAGGCGGTGCTGCGCGACCTGCGCCAGGGCGTGCTCATCTGCAATCTCGACCACATGGTGCTGCTCTACAATCGCCGCGCCCTCGAGATCCTGCATGTCTCCGGCGAGCTCGGCCTCGGCCGCTCGCTCCTCGTCTTCATCGCGCCGCAGGCGCTTGCCCACGCCATCCAGCGGCTGACGGCGCGCTTCCACAGCGGTCGCCATGTCGACCACGAGGACGGCCTGACGACCCTCGTCGTGGTGCACACCCGCCAGGGCGGGCGCACGCTGAAGGGCCGGCTGACGCTGACCCTCGATACGGCCAACGAGAAGCCGGTCGGCTATGTCATCGCCTTCGACGACGTGACCGACGAGATCGCCGCCGGCATCTGGCGCGACCGCCTGCTGCACGACGTCACCGCCGACATCCGCCAGCGCATCGCGGCGCTGGTGGTGGCCGGCGAGATGCTGGCCCATGGCGGCGAGCTCAGCGACGACGAGCGCTTCGCCGCCGAGCAGGTGCTCGCCCGCGAGCCCAAGACCCTCGGCGAGCGGCTGGAACGGCTGGATCTCGCCTCGGGCGACCTGATGGCGAGCGCCTGGCCGATGTCGAGCCTGATCACGCCGACGCTGCTCACCTGTGCCGCCGAGCGCCGTTCCGAGGGCCGCGAGACCACCTGCGAGGTGGTCGGCAAGCCGCTCTGGGTGCATTGCGACAGCGCCTCGATGGTCGACCTCATCGACCGCGTCATGAACCGGGTCGCCGTCCAGACCGGCGTCGACAAGTTCCGCCTCGGCGCCACCGCGGCGGACGAGCACGCCTATGTCGACCTCTCCTGGAGAGGCCGGCCGGTGTCGATCGCCACCCTCACCGAGTGGCTGAGCGAGCCGCTCGACGAGGGTGTCGGCTCGGTGTCCGGCCACGACGTGCTGTCGCGCCACAACACCGACATGTGGTGCGAGGATCTCGGCAATGGCGAGGCGCGCATCCGCCTGCCGCTCGGCCTTGCCGAGGACCATTACGAGCGCGCCGCGACGCCGAAGGTGCGCCTTGCCGAGCGGGCCGAGTTCTACGATTTCGACCTCGCCGCCGGCGTCGACCGCTCGACCATCAACGACGCGACGCTGAAATCGCTGACCTATGTTGTGTTCGACACCGAGACGACCGGCCTCGAGCCGGCCAACGGCGACAAGGTGATCTCGATCGCCGGCATCCGCTGCGTCAACGGACGCATGCTGCGCGGCGAGGTGTTCAACTCCTTCGTCCACCCGCAGCGCAAGATCCCGCCGGCCTCGACCAAGATCCATCACATCACCGACGAGATGGTGGCCAGGGCCGACCCGATCCAGAAGGTGCTGCCGCGCTTCCACGGCTTCGTCGGCGACGCCGTGCTCGTCGCCCACAACGCCGCCTTCGACATGAAATTCGTCACGATGAGCCAGGACGAGTGCGGCCTCCGCTTCGACGGCCCGGTGCTCGACACGGTGCTGCTCGCCGCCCATGTCTTCGGCGACA
>JAKPQE010000044.1 GCA_029572955.1 Pseudomonadota bacterium | reverse complement strand
GGTCGCCGAGAAAGCTGCCGGCGAGTACGCCTTCCTCGACCTCTCGACCACCGCATTCGACCTATCCGACCGCGGCGTCAAAGGCCGCGAGAAGCCCGGCCCGCTCGACGGCTACATCTTCGCGGAGCGCGGCGTCTATCGTCCGGGCGAGGACGTCTACCTGACCTCGATCGTTCGCGACGCCCAGGGCAAGGCGGCGACGCTGCCCGTCACTCTCATCGTGACGCGTCCAGACGGCGTCGAGTACCGCCGCTTTGCGCTCGCCGACATGGGGCTCGGCGGACGCTCGGCGACGCTCGGCCTGTCGGGCTCGGCCCAGACCGGCACCTGGCGCGCGAAGCTGCATGCCGATCCCAAGGCGGAGCCGATTGCCCAAACCGCCTTCCTGGTCGAGGATTTCGTTCCCGAACGCCTGGAGATGAAGCTGACGCCGGCCGCCGGCGCGCTCAAGCCCGAGCAGCCGCTCACGGTGACGCTCGATGGCCGCTACCTCTACGGACCGCCGGCGGCGAGCCTCGCCGTCGAGGGTGAAATCGTGGTCAAGGCCTCCGCGAAGGACGTCGAGGGCTTCCCCGGCTACAAGTTCGGCATGGCGGACGAGAAGTTCTCGACAGTGCGCAAGCCGCTCGAGGGCTTGCCCTCCACCAACGCCGACGGCAAGGCCGAGTTGCCGATCCAGCTCCCGGCCGTCACCAAGACGGCACGTCCCCTCGAGGCGGACCTCCTGATCCGCCTGCGCGAGGCGGGTGGCCGCACCATCGAGCGCACGGTCAGCGTGCCCGTCGATCTCGCCCAGCCGCGGATCGGTATCAAGCCGGCGTTCGGCCAGCTCGGCGAGGGAGAGACCGCGAACTTCGATGTCATCGCGCTCGACGAGCAGAACAAGCGCATCGCCGCCAAGGGGCTTCGCTGGGAGCTGGTCCGGCTCGACACCACATGGCAGTGGTACAGCCACTCCGGCAACTGGACGTGGGAAGCGCAGACCATCACGCGCAAGATCGCCAGCGGCACGGCCGATGCCGTCGCCGACGCTCCGGCCCGCATCGGCGCTCGCGTGCAGTATGGCCGCTACCGCCTCGACATATCGTCGGCAGACCCCGAGGGCCCCGCGGCCAGCTACAAGTTCTCGAGCGGCTGGTACTCGGCCTCGGCGGAGGAGAACGCCGACACGCCCGAGACGCTCGACGTGGCGCTCGACAAGGCCAGCTATACGGCCGGTGACACCGCGAAGCTGCGTATCGCGACGAAGCTCGGCGGCAAGGCGCTGATCGCCGTGCTCGGAAACGGCCTGCTCTCGACCCAGACGGTGGACGTGCCGAAGGGCGGCGGCGAGTTCCCCGTCGCGGTCGGCTCCGACTGGGGGCCGGGCGCCTACGTTACGGCGCTCCTCTACCGGCCCATGGACGAGGGCGCCAAGCGCATGCCGAGCCGCGCCATCGGCATCCAATGGCTG
>JAKPQE010000029.1 GCA_029572955.1 Pseudomonadota bacterium | reverse complement strand
CGGCCGGCTTGTCGCCGAGAATGCGCACCGGCGCGCCGTCGCGCACCCGCTGCAGGCCGCTGGAGACGATGACGTCGCCGGCAACGAGGCCCTCGACGATCTCGACGATGCCGGGGCGGCGGGTTCCGGTGACGACCGGGCGCTTCATCGCCTTGCCGTCGGCGATGGTGAAGACGAAGGAGTTGGTACCTTCGACGAAGATCGCGGCTTCCGGCACGGTCAGCGCCTGGCGCTCGGCGAGGACGACGCGGATATGCATGAACATGCCGGCCGGCAGCGCCGCGTCGTCGTTGGGCAGCGTCGCGCGCACCTTGAAGGCGCGGCTCGCCGCGTCGACGCGGCTGTCGATGGAGGTGATCGCGCCGGCAAAGACGCGGTCGGGGAAGGCGGCGGCGTCGGCGATGACACGATGGTCCGCCCCGACGCGGCCGAAGAAGATCTCCGGCACGGCGAACTCGATCTCCACCTGGCCGAGATCGTCGAGCGTCGTCAGAACCGTGGTCGAGGTGACGCGGGCGCCGATGTCGACCCGCTTCAGGCCGACGGTGCCGTCGAAGGGCGCGAGCACGGCCCGGTCGGCGAGGCGCCGGCGGGCGCGCTCGAGTTCGGCCTCGGCAACCGCGGCGGCGGCGACGAGCTGCTCGAGCGTGGCGTCCGAGACGGTGTTCTTGCTGCGCAGGGCACGGCTGCGTTCCAGCGCCCGGTCGGCCTCGACGGCCTTCGCCTCGGCTTCCCTGAGATCGGCGCGCTCGATGTCGTCGTCGAGGCGGGCGAGCACGGCACCGGCGGCGATCCGCGCGCCGGGGGCAAAGCCGATCTCGACGAGGGTGCCGTTGGCGAGCGGCACGATCTCGACGGACTGGCGGGCGCGGGTGGTGCCGACCGCCTCGATGCTGTCGACGAGGGTGGCGGGCGCGACGGTGACGATGCGTACCGGTGGCGCGCTGCCCGCCGGGCCCGTGCCCGTGCCGGGGGTGCCGGCCGGTTCGCCGGCGGGGGCATAGTGCTGCCAGGCGTAGTAACCGCCGGCGCCGAGCGCGACGACGACGATCAGGATGAGCAGCTGGCGAAAGAACGACACGCACAGACCCTTTCGACGGTCTCGGGCTTCGGCGGCGACAGGCAGGCCGGATCCCGCATCGGCATCCGGTCGACTGTGCCCACACTGGCGCGCGGCGGCAAATGAAAAACTGGTAAGGTGATGACCGGTACGGCTCTTTTTGTCGCGCTGCGGCGGCAAAACGAGGCTGCCCGGCGCCGTTCCGAAGCGTTAGGATAACGAGGCAGGATTGCGGAGATTTCGGCGATGCGGAGACTGGCGATCGCAGCGGCGCTGACGGTCCTTTCGCTCGACGGCGCGGGGGCGGTCGAGGCGGGCGCCGACGCGGCGGCGATCGAGCGCGGCCGGATCATCGCGGTCGCGGTCTGCGGCGATTGCCACGCGGTGATGCCGGGCGCCGTGAGCCCGCTGCCGATCGCTCCGCCACTCTATTTCCTCGCCGAGGACTATCCGCTCGAGGCGATCGAGGAGGCGCTCGGCGAGGGCATGGTGACGGGCCACGAGGGCATGCCGGAAATCCTGCTCGATCCGATCCAGATCGACGAGTTCCTGGCGTTCCTGGCCAGCGTGCAGATCCGGCGGCCGCCGCCGTGAGCGGCGGGCCTCAGCCGGCGCCCTTGGCGATCGGCGGGGTGAACTGCAGGCCGAGATCCCAGGGGAAATAGATCCAAGTGTCCTGCGAGACCTCGGTGACGAAGGTCTCGACCAGCGGGCGGCCCATCGGCTTGGCGTAGACGGTGGCGAAATGCGCCTTCGGCAGCATGGCGCGGACCACCCGCGCGGTGGTGCCGGTGTCGACGAGGTCGTCGATGACGAGGACGGAGGCGCCGTCGTTCTCGGTGATGTGCGGCGCGACGTCCTTCAGCACCTTGATCTGGCCCTGTTCCTTCTCGTTGTTGTAGGAGGCGACCGAGACGGTCTCGATGACGCGGATGCCGAGCTCGCGGGCGATGATCGCAGCCGGGACGAGGCCGCCGCGGGTGATGCAGACGATCGCCGACCACTCGCCCTGGCCGGCGAGACGCCAGGCGAGGGCGCGCGAATCGCGGTGGAACTGGTCCCAGGAGACCGGGAACATCTTTTCGGCGTTGGGGTCCATTGCTCGATCCTCGATAGCGTCAGGATTTGCCGTCCAGCCCGGCGACCTCGACGAGGGCGGGGGCGATCAGCGATTCGTCGCGGGCGCGCAGCACGATGCGGGTCAGGAACCCCGTTTCGTCGAAGGACGGATAGCTGCCGATGAGCACGCCGGGATGGGCCTTCTGGATGGCGGCGAGGGCATCGCCGATGGCGCCTTCGGGCAGGCGCAGCTCGATCGTCCGGGAGAGCATGCGCCGGCCGGTCGAAAGGGTCCCGGCCGCCTCGTCGAGCATCGCCTGCATGACGGCCGGGACGCCGGCCATCACGTAGACATTGCCGATGCGGAAGCCGGGCGCGCCGGAAACCGGGTTGGCGATCGGCTCGGCGCCGGCCGGAAAACGCGCCATGCGCAGGCGGGCCGGGGTGATTTCTACCTTGCCGGCATAGCGCGCCTCGAGAATGGCGCGGGCGCGGGGATCGACGTCGACCGGCACGCCGAAGGCGGCACCGATCGAATCGGCGGTGATGTCGTCGTGGGTCGGACCGATGCCGCCGGTGGTGAAGACGTAGGTGTAGCGGGCGCGCAGGGCATTGACGGCCTCGACGATCGCGTCCTCGCGGTCGCCGACGATGCGCACCTCGACGAGGTCGATGCCGATATTGGTGAGGTATTCGGCGATATAGCCGGTGTTGCGGTCCTTGGTGCGGCCCGACAGCACCTCGTCACCGATGACGACGAGCCCGGCGGTGACGATCCGTCCCGCGGCGCTATCGGCCTCAGCCATCGATGCCTCCCTTGTTGCTGTCCCTTGGTAGCCCGAGGGCAGGGGGGCGCTCAAGCGCATCCTTTGCGCGCGGCGCCGGTCGCGGTGGATATCCGGCCGGCGGGCGAGGGCACAAGGAAACGGGGCGCCGAAGCGCCCCGTCAACGAGTTCGGAATGCAGCCGTTCCCTTGCCTATTCGGCGGGAGCGGTCTGGGGTCGTTCGATGACCTCTTCGTTCCTCGGGACGAGGACGGCGTAGATGTAGAGGAGGCCGCCGACGACGACGACGAGGCCGGATCCGAAGCGCATCCAGTAGAAGACGTCGATCTGG
>JAKPQE010000004.1 GCA_029572955.1 Pseudomonadota bacterium | reverse complement strand
ACCAAAGCCCCAAAACCGGCAACCGCATGAGCCGCCACGCCTCTCAGGCCGCCCAAAACCTCTCCCGACAAACCAAACCCGCCGAACCAAAAACAAAACCCGCCGAAAATATCGACGGGTTTGTCAGTGATCTGAGGCGCCCGGAAGAGCGCCTTTCGAATTCCGTCGACGCGATGGCCGATGCTCAGGCGGCGTCGGCCTCGATCTGCGGGGCGACCTTCTCGCCGGTGCGGGTGATCGCGATCTGGCGCGGCTTCATCGCCTCGGGGATCTCGCGCACGAGGTCGATGTGCAGGAGGCCGTTCTCGAGCGAGGCACCCTTCACCTCGACATGGGTGGCGAGCTGGAAGCGGCGCTCGAAGGCGCGGGCGGCGATGCCCTGGTAGAGCATTTCGGAGCCAGCCGGCTTGTCCTCGCGCTTCTCGCCGCGAACGGTGAGGGTGCTTTCCTTGACGTCGATGACGAGGTCGCCCTCGCCGAAGCCGGCGACGGCCATGGTGATGCGATAGGCGTTCTCGCCGGTGCGCTCGATGTTGTAGGGCGGATAGCTCTGGCCGGCGTCCGGCGCGCCCATGGAATCGAGCATGTTGAAGAGACGGTCGAAGCCGACGGTCGAACGATAGAGCGGGCTGAAGTCGAACTGACGCATTTTGTCCTCCGTTTGAAGCGACTTTGCCTTTCCCGTCGTCCCTCTTGCCCGCCGGATTGGCCGGGCCTGTCATCGACGACGGTCGCGGACCCGGATCGGCGTCCGCACGCATCAGATGGGCATTTCGGCGGAGCGCTTCAAGGGGCCGGGCAAGGCGCGTCGCGTGCGCTCGGGGCCGTTGCGCGGAGCGGTCCGAGACCCAACATGAATGAAGGATTAACGACGCCTTCCGCCGGCATTCAGCCGGGCGATGGCAGAGTGGGTCAGGATCGGGTCGCAAAGCCGGAGGCGCGACACGAGGGGTCCTGTCGAGGTCCGGCCAGAAGGTGAGGGTGACATGCTTTTGCGTAAGATCGTCGTCACGATCGGTGTCTTGGCGGCAACGGCGATGCCGGCCGCCGCGGCCAGTCTCGTCGTGCCGTTCGAGGCGCCGTCCGACGTCATCGAGGTCGAGGGCCTGTCGGGCATGCCGGGGCCGTGGGGCCAGGAGCGCTACGATCCGCCGGGCATCAGCGGTGCGCCGGTCGGCGAGAAATACCTGAACGAACCGCGGCCGGGGGCGCAGTGGTCGCCGCCGCCGCGGCCGCCCGGGGCGGTCTATGGCGGGCCGCATGGTGGCAAGAACTGGCAGCATGGACCGGGCGTGCCGCCGCCGATCTACCGGCCGCGGCCGCAGGACGACCACTACTACGGGCCGGCGTGGCCGGGCACCGGCTACTACTACGACAACGACGTGCGGCCGCGGCCGCATATCGTGACGCGCGTGTCGGTTCGCGAGGTCAAGGCGATGCTCTACGACCTCGGCTACAATAAGGTGCGTTTCGCCGACGATCTCGGCGACCGCTATCTCTTCAAGGCGCGCGACGGGCGCGGTCGCCAGGTGGTGATCTACGTCGACGCCTATACCGGCGAGGTCATCAAGGTCCGCCGGACCTGAGGGAGCGATCCCGATTTGCGGCGGTGGCCCCCGGGAGACGGGAGCCGCCGCCGCGTTCATGTCCGAGGTGCGTCGACGGAGAACCTTCGGACGGGTGGCGCGCCCGGTGCGGCCGTGCTACTTCCCGCGACGGTCTTTGCCGTTGCCATGACGGCGGCGGCCCTACCTTCCGGCGAGGCGCCGCCCGAGCGGCGCGACCTCCTCGTGGACGACAGCGAATGGGCGACACACTCCGGCTAGGACGGATGCGGCATCAGGTGGGCGCGAGGACCCTCGTCATGGGCATCCTCAACGTCACGCCGGATTCGTTCTCCGACGGCGGCCTGCACGACACGATCGATGCGGCGGTCGACCATGCCCTGGTGATGCTCGCCGAAGGGGCCGACATCATCGACATCGGCGGGGAATCGACGCGGCCCGGCGCCACCGAGGTGGCGGCGCCCGACGAGGCGGCGCGGGTCGTTCCCGTCGTCGAGCGGCTCGCCGGCATGGTCGACCAGCCGATCTCGATCGACACCTACAAGGCGGCGGTCGCCGACGCGGCGCTCAGGGCCGGGGCGACGATCGTCAACGACGTCTGGGGCCTGCAGCGCGATCCGGCGATGGCCGCGACGGTCGCCCTGCACGAGGCCTCGCTGATCATCATGCACAATCGTGCCGAGGCCGACGCGGGCCTCGATATGCTCGACGAGGTGAAGGCGTTCTTCGATCGCTCGCTCGACCTTGCCCATGCCGCCGGCATCGCCGAGGACCGGATCGTGCTCGATCCCGGCATCGGGTTCGGCAAGACGCTGGAACAGAACGTCGAACTCGTTGCCCGGCTCGACGAGCTGAAGGCGATCGGCTTTCCGATCCTCATCGGCGTTTCGCGCAAGTCGATGATCGGGCGCATCCTCGACCGCCCGGTCGAGGAGCGGCTCTACGGCACCATCGCAGCCAACGTGCTCTCGATCGTCGCCGGCGCCGATATCGTGCGCGTGCACGACGTGGCGGCCCATGTGGACGCCTGCCGGATAACCGAAGCCGTGATGCGGAGGCGCAATGGCTGACCGGATTCACCTTCGCAACATGGCGTTCTTCGCCCATCACGGGGTGCACGAGGAAGAGGCCAAGCTCGGCCAGCGCTTCTATCTCGACGCGACCTGCGAGCTCGATCTCGGCCCGGCCGGGCGCTCCGATCACTATGGCGACGCGGTCTGCTACGAAAAGCTCTACCGCACCGTCGCCGAGGTCGTCACCGAGCGGCGCTTCAAGCTGATCGAGGCGCTGGCCGAGGAGATCGCGGCGCAGATTCTCTCGCGTTTCGCGCCGGTCATGGCGGTGATCGTCGAGGTCAGGAAGCCGAACGCGCCGATCGTCGGCCTCATGGATCACGCCGCGATCGAGATCAGGCGGGAGCGCCATGGTTGAGGCGGCGATCGCGCTCGGCAGCAATATCGGCGACAAGGCGGGCAATCTCGACCGCGCCATCGCCGCGCTCGGCCGCGTGCCCGGCGTCCGCGTGACGGCGCGCTCGCGCTACTGGCGCACCGCGCCCTGGGGCTTCACCGAGCAGGACTGGTTCGTCAACGCCGTCGTCACCGTCGAGACGGGGCTCGATCCGCGGGCGCTGCTCGCCGCCTGCCTTGCCGTCGAGGAAAAGCTCGGCCGGGTGCGCGACAGGCGCTGGGGCCCGCGCCTCATCGATCTCGACATCCTCCTTTACGGCGAACTCTCGATCGACGAGCCGGGCCTTGCCATCCCGCATCCGCGGATGATGGAGCGGGCCTTCGTGCTCGCGCCGCTCGCCGATCTGATGCCGGAGCTGCGGATCGGCGGCGTCGCGGTCGCCGAGGCGCTCGCCCGGCTCGGCGCGGACGACATCGAGCCGATCGACGCGGCGCTCGCCGCTGCCGGCGAATAGCGTCGCCTCAGAGCATTCTGACGAGCGCGAGGCTGATCGCCGGAAAGGCGACGAGCAGGACGATGCGCACGAGGTCGGCGAGGAGGAACGGCGCGACGCCGCGATAGATCGTCGAGAGCGCCAGATCGGGCGCGAGACTTCGGATGACGAAGAGGTTGAGGCCGACCGGCGGGGTGACGAGCCCGACCTCGACGACCACCAGCACCAGGATGCCGAACCAGATCGAGGTCTCGCCGGGGGCGAGGCCGAAATCGAGGCCGAGGATCACCGGCAGCAGGATCGGCACGGTGAGCAGGATCATGGAGAGAGACTCCATGAGGCAGCCGAGCAAGAGATAGAACAGCAGCACCAGCGCCAGCACCGACCAGGGGCCGAGGCCGCTGCCGGCGATCCAGTCGGCGGCAAGGTCCGGCATGCGGGTGAGGGCGAGGAAGGTCTTGAGGCTCGCCGCGCCGAGGACGACGAAGAAGATCATCGCGGTCGAGACGGCTGTCTCGACGATGCTCTCGACGAGCGCCTGGCGATCGAGGCCGCGCGCCGCGGCGAAGGCGAGGGTGGCGAGGGCGCCGACGGCCGCGCCCTCGGTCGGCGTGAAGAGGCCGGCGACGATGCCGCCGACCATGACGAGGAAGATGAGGACGACCGGCCAGGCGGCGAGGAGGGCGGCGCGGCGCCCGGAGGTGTCGGCCGCGTCGGCCGCGCCGCCATCGCTCGACAGGCGGGCGACGACGGCGACGGTCACCAGATAGAAGGCGACGGCGAGGAGACCCGGCAGGATCGCGGCGACGAAAAGCGTCGCGATGTTCTCCTCGGCAAGGATCGCATAGACGACGAGCACCACCGAGGGCGGGATCAGCACGCCGAGCGTGCCGCCGGCGGCGAGGCTGCCGGACGCCAAACGCTCGCCGCAGCCGAGGCGGCGCATCTCCGGCAGGGCGATGCGGGTCATCGTCGCGGCGGTGGCGAGCGAGGAGCCGCAGACCGCGCCGAAGCCGGCGCAGGCGCCGATCGCCGACATGGCGATGCCGCCGCGGCGGTTGCCGACGAGGGCGTTCGCCGAGCGGAACAGGCGTTCGGCAAGGTCGCTGCGCGCCGCGAACTGGCCCATCAGCAGGAACAGCGGCACGACCGAGAGGCCGTAGCTCGAAAAGGTGTCGTAGGTGAGGGTCTTGAGGCCGGCCAGCACGATTCCCGAGGAGCCGGTGAAAAGGGTCGTGCCGACGGTGCCGACGAGCAGCATGGCGAGCCCGACGGGCAGCCCGGCGGCGAGCAGGGCAACGAGCGCGGCAAGGCCCGCGACGGCGGCTTCGGCGCCGGTCACGGCCGGGCCCCGGGGGCGAGGAGGTCGCGTCCCGCCGCGAGCGCGCCGGCGGCGGCGGCAACGGAAAAAAGGGCGATGCCGGGCAGCGACAGGGCATAGCCGACCCAGCTCGGCAGGGCGAGGATCATGGTGCTCTCGCCGGTCGAGAAGCGCTCGACCATGCCCTCGGCGAGCATTGTGCCGAGAACGGCGGCGGCGAGCGCCATCAGCAAGCGCGAGACGAGGACGATCAGCGCCGTGAGGCGCGGGCCGGCCTTCAACGTCACGATCTCGACGGCGAGATGGCCGCCGCGGCGCTCGCAGATCGGCAGGAAGCTCGATACGGCGACGGCGGTGCCGACCTCGACGAGCTCGAAATCGCCGGGCACGGGCCCGAGCCCGAGGCCGGCGAGGAACGGCAGGCCGGCAAGGCTGCGGCCGAGGATGCTGAGGGCCGACAGACCGACGAGGGCGAGGAGCACGGCGCCGCCGAACAGCGCCAGGCCGAGGGCGAGGCGGTCGATCAGGCCGGCGCTGGCGGTCTCGTCGGGGCTCACTTCGTCGCGTACTTGGCGATGAGGGCGCGGGCGTCGTCGTAGAGCGCGCGGCCGTCGATGCCCTTCTTGTCCATCTCGGCGATCCAGTCCTCGGCGACCTTGTCGGAAGCGGCCTTGAAGCGGGCGGTCTCGGCCTCGTCGAGGGTGACGATCTCGTTGCCGCGCTTGGCGGCGATCTCGATCGAGGGCACGTCGGCGGCGTCCATGATGCGGCCGATCTCGGCGGCGGCGGGGGCGCCGACGCTGTCGTCGACGATTTTTTTCAGGTCGTCCGGCAGGCCGTCGTAGCGGGCCTTGTTCATGACGAAGAGGAACATCGTCGTATAGAGGCTCTCGCGGCCCCAGAAGGTGGTGTGGCCGTCGACGAGCTCGGCGACGTGGAGCGAGCCGGTGACCTCCCAGGGCAGGGCGGCGCCGTCGATGACGCCCTTCGACAGCGCTTCGGGGATGGCCGGCGCCGGCATGCCGACGGCGACCGAGCCGAGGCCTTCGAGGAGCTTCGTCACCATGCGCGTCGCGCCGCGCAGCTTCAGGCCCTTCATGTCCTCGAGCGTCTTCACGGTGCGGCCGCGGACATGGAGGACGCCGGGGCTGTGGACGTGGACGGTCAGCACATGGACGTCGGCATATTCGTCGCGCAGATGCCTGTCGAAGAACTCCCAGGCCGCCTTCGAGGTCTCGGCGGCGTCCGTCGCGACGAAGGGCAGGTCGAAGACCTCGGTCTTCGGGAAGCGGCCGGGGGTATAGCCGGCCAGCGTCCAGACGACGTCGACGACGCCGTCGCGGGCCTGGTCGTAGAGCGAGGACGGCTTGCCGCCGAGCTGCATGGCCGGATAGACCTCGACGGCGATGCGGCCGCCCGAGGCTTCCTCAAGGCGCTTGCCCCAGGGGGCGATGAAGTCGCGCGGCACCGAGGATTCGGCCGAGAGGAAATGGTGGACGCGCAGCGTCACCTCGGCGGCGACGGCGCCACTCGCGGCAAGAAGCGCGGCGGTGAGGATGGCGGCAACGGCGAGCGGGCGGCGGAACATCGGCGTCTCTCCCGGAAGTCTCTTTGCGCCGGTCTTACCGCATCCGCCGGCCCGGGCAAACCGCGTTTGCCTGCGTGATCTCGGCTCAGGGGGCGCCCGGCTCGATGCGGGCGGCGCAGAACTTGAACTCGGGGATCTTGCCGAAGGGATCGAGCCTCGGGTTGGTGAGGAGGTTCGCCGCCGCCTCGACATAGGCAAAGGGGATGAACACCATGTCCGGCTGGATCGCGGTGTCGGCGCGGGCCGTCAGCACGATCGCGCCGCGCCGGGTCGAGACGCGCACGGGATCGCCGGCTGAAAGCCCGAGCCGCGCCAGGGTCGCCGGGTTGATGCTGGCGGTCGGGCCGGGCTCGAGGGCGTCGAGCACGGCAGAGCGGCGGCTGATCGCGCCGGTGTGCCAGTGCTCGAGCTGGCGCCCGGTGGTCAGCACGAAGGGATAGTCGGCGTCGGGCAGCTCGGCCGGATCGATGACGTCGGCGGCAACGAGCCGGGCGCGGCCGCTCGGCGTCGGGAAGCGGTCGCCGAAGACGACCGGCTCGCCGGGATGGTCCGGCGCCGGGCAGGGATAGGCGACGGTGCCCTCGCGCTCCAGGCGCTCCCAGGTGATGTTGTCGAGGGAGTGCATGACCCGCTTCATTTCGGCAAAGACATCGGCGGGCGAGCCATAGTTCCAGCCGAGGCCGAGGCGGCGGGCGATCTCCTGGACGATCGCCCAGTCCTCGCGCGCCTCGCCCGGCGGCGGCACGGCGGGCCGGCCCATCTGGACCTGGCGATTGGTGTTGGTGACGGTGCCGGTCTTTTCCGGCCAGGCGGCGGCGGGCAGCACGACGTCGGCGAACATCGCGGTCTCGGTGAGGAAGATGTCCTCGACGACGAGGTGTTCGAGGCCGGCCAGCGCCGCGCGGGCGTGGGCGGCGTCGGGATCGGACATCGCCGGGTTCTCGCCGAGGATGTACATCGCCTTGATGTCGCCGGCGCGGGCAGCGTCGAGGATCTCGACGACGGTGAGGCCCGGCGTCGGGTCGATCGGGGTGCCCCACAGTTCCTCGAAGCGCAGGCGGTTCGCCTCGATGCCGACGCGGGCATAGTCGGGCAGCACCATCGGGATGAGGCCGGCGTCGGAGGCGCCCTGCACGTTGTTCTGGCCGCGCAGGGGATGGAGCCCCGTGCCGGGCCGGCCGACATGGCCGCAGATCATCGCCAGCGAGATGAGGCAGCGGGCGTTGTCGGTGCCGTGGGTGTGCTGCGAGACGCCCATGCCCCAGAAGATCATCGCCGCATCGGCGGTCGCGAATTTCTGCGCGACGGTGCGCACCGTCGCCTCGTCGATGCCGGTGACCGGCGCCATGGCTTCCGGCGAATAGGGCGCGAGATGGGCGGCGAGTTCGGCAAAGCCCTCGGTGCGGGCGTCGAGGAAGCTCTCGTCGTAGAGCCCGTCGGCGACGATGACGTTCATCAGCGAATTGAGGAGGGCGACGTCGGTGCCGGGGCGGAACTGCAGCATGTGCGTCGCGTGGCGCTTCAGCGCCTGGCCGCGCGGGTCCATGACGACGAGGGTCGCGCCGCGCTTTGCCGCCTGCTTGAAGAAGGTGGCGGCGACCGGGTGGTTCTCGGTCGGATTGGCGCCGATGACGATGATGAGGTCGGCGTTCCCGGTCTCGTTGAAAGTGGCGGTGACGGCGGCCGAGCCGACGCCTTCCATCAGGGCGGCGACCGAGGAGGCATGGCAGAGCCGGGTGCAGTGGTCGAGATTGTTGTGGCCGAAGCGGGTGCGGATGAGTTTCTGGAAGAGGTAGGCCTCTTCGTTGGAGCATTTGGCCGAGCCGAAGCCGGAGACGGCGCGCCCGCCATGGGCATCGGCGATCCGCGCCAGGCCGCCGGCGGCGAAGTCGAGGGCTTCCTCCCAGCTCGCCTCGCGGAAATGGCTGAGAGGATTCGCCGGATCGATATTCATGCCCTTCGGCGCGCCGGGCTTGCGGATGAGCGGGCGCTCGAGACGCAGCGGCGAGTGGATATAGTCGAAGCCGAAGCGGCCCTTGACGCAGAGGCGGTTGCGATTGGCCGGGCCGTCGGCACCCTCGACGAAGCGGATGCGGTCGCCGGTGACGTGGAAATCGAGGCGGCAGCCGACGCCGCAGAAGGGGCAGACCGAGGAGACGACGCGCTCGGCGGCGCGGCTGCCATGGCCGGTCGCGGCATCGACGAGATTCTTCGGCATCAGGGCGCCGGTCGGGCAGACGGCGACGCACTCGCCGCAGGCAACGCAGGTCGAGTGCGCGAGCGGATCGTCCTGGTCGAAGACCGGGCGGGCATGATCGCCGCGTCCGGCCATTCCGATGACGTCGTTGACCTGGACCTCGCGGCAGGCGCGCACGCAAAGGCCACAGGCGATGCAGGCGTCGAGATCGACGGCGATCGCCGGGTGACTGGCATCGGGCGCCGGCATGTCGGCACGGGCCGGCAGGCGGCTCGTCGCCGAAATCCCCATGCGCGCGACCCATTGCCAGAAGGCCGAGGTATCGTCGTGGGCTGCCGCGCGGGGCGGCTGGTCGGCGAGCAGCAGCTCGAACACCATCGCGCGGGCCTTCAGCGCCCGCGCCGAGCCGGTCTCGACCGCCATGCCCGGGGCGACCTTTCTCAGGCACGAGGCGGCGAGCGGGCGCTCGCCCTTCACCTCGACGACGCAGGCGCGGCAGTTGCCGTCGGGGCGGTAGCCATGGGCGTCGCGGTGGCAGAGATGGGGGAGGGCGAGCCCCTCGCGCTTGGCGACCTCGAAGATGGTCTCGCCGGGCGCGGCGGTGACCTCTTTGCCATCGAGGGTGAAGGTGACGGGCTCGGCCATCGTCCGGTGCTCCCTACCGGCCGGCCAGCAGGCGGGCGCCGAACAGGCAGAAGAGGGCGCCGAAGGCGATTTCGAGCCTCGCGGCGAAGTCGCGGTAGCGGGCGCGCAGGCGCGGCAGCGAGAAGACGAAGGCATAGACCGAATAGACGGTCGTCGAGATCAGCATCGAGACGGCGGCAAAGAGCACGGCGACGGCGATGCCCATGCCGGGGGTGACGACGAGGGCGGCGACCGAGGTCCAGAAAAGCAGGGCCTTCGGGTTGGTGGCGACGACACCGAGGCCGCGCAGATAGCACTGGCCGAGATCGGCGCGGATGGCCTGCGGGGCCGGCGCGGCGGCGCCGTTGCGCAGGCCGGCGCGGATCGCGCGGGCGCCGAGGAAGACGAGATAGGCGCCGCCGGCAAGGCGCAGCACGTCGATGAGTTCGGGCCTTGCGGCAAAGACGAGGGTGAAGCCGAGGACGGTGGCGAGGGCCCAGCCGAAGGTCCCGGTGGCAACGCCGAGCGATACGGCAATGCCGGCCGGGCGGCCGCTGCCGAGCGAGGCCGCGGCGACGGCGAGAAGATTGGGGCCGGGCGCGGCGGCGGCGGCGACGAGCGCGAGCCAGCCGACCATCAGCGCATGGAACGGGATTTCGGCCATCAGACGCTTCCCTTCTTCTCGACGACGAGGATGCGGGCCGGTCCGCGCGGATGGGCGACATGCTCGGTGCCGATGCCGGCATGGAAGATGTCGCCGGGGCCCATCGCGACGATCCGTTCGGTGCCGTCCTCGCGCAGGTGCATGTCGACCACGCCGTCGAGGACGACGAAGACCTCCTCGCCGTCGTTGACGTGCCACTTGTAGGGCGCGTCGGTCCAGTGGACGCGCACGGTCGCTCCCTCGACCTCGGCGATGTCGAGGGCGTCCCAGGCCTTCGTTCCGGCAAAGCCGCGCCAGTCGACAAGGGTCATTGCTCGTCTCCGAGGATCTTCAGAACCGAAAGGACGGGGTTCGGCGCCGCCTGGCCGAGGCCGCAGATCGAGGCGTCGCGCATGACGGCGGAGAGTTCGGCGAGGAGGCCGGCGTCCCAGGTCTCGCCCTCGATCAAGGCGGCGAGCTTTGCGGTGCCGACCCGGCAGGGGGTGCACTGGCCGCAGCTTTCGCTCGCGAAGAAAGCGACGAGATTGCGGGCGACGGCGCGAAGGTCGTCGCGGTCGGAAAGGACGATGACGGCGTGCGAGCCGACGAAGCCGCCATGCGGCTCGAAGGTGCCGAAATCGAGCGGCAGGTCGGCCATCGATGCCGGGAAGATGCCGCCCGAGGCGCCACCGGGCAGGAAGGCCATGAGGCGATGGCCGTCGGCCATGCCGCCGCAATGCTCGGCGATGAGGGCGGAAAGGCCGATGCCGGCCGGCGCCTGCTTGACGCCGGGCTCGCGCACGCGGCCGGAGACCGAATAGGAGCGCAGGCCCTTGTGCCCGCCGCGCCCGAGACCGGCGAACCAGTCCGGGCCGCGGTCGACGATGTCGCGCACCCAGTAGAGGGTCTCGACATTGTGGTTGAGGGTCGGGCGGCCGAAGAGGCCCGCCTCGGCGATATAGGGCGGGCGGTTGCGCGGCAGGCCGCGCTTGCCCTCGATGCTCTCGATCATCGCCGATTCCTCGCCGCAGACATAGGCGCCGGCGCCGCGCCGGAGCTCGATGGGGCAGTCGGCGGTGATGCCGGCCGCGTCGAGCCGGGCGATCTCGGCGGCGAGGATCTCACGGATCGCCGGGTATTCGTCGCGCAGGTAGATGTAGACGCGGCTCGCGGCGACGGCCCAGGCGGCAACGAGGGCGCCTTCGAGCACCCGGTGCGGGTCGGTCTCGAGATAGTGGCGGTCCTTGAAGGTGCCGGGTTCGCCCTCGTCGGCATTGACGGTGACATAGCGCGGGGCGGGATAGCCGGCGACGACCTGCCATTTGCGGCCGGCCGGGAAGCCGGCGCCGCCGAGACCGCGCAGGCCCGCCGCCGAGAGCTTGGCGATGACCGCTTCGGGCGTGCGGGCGCCGGCGCGGCAGGAATCGAGGACGAGATAGCCGCCGCCGGCGCGATAGGCGTCGAGATCGACGTAAGGGGCGATCTCGGGGGCAACGGCGTTCGCGGCGAGCGCCGCCGTGACGGCGTCTGGCGTTGCCGGGGAAAGGGCGTTGCGGCCGAGCATTGCCGCCGGCGCCGTGTCGCAGCGGCCCATGCAGGGCGCGCGGACGAGGCGCACGCGGGCCGGGTCGATGAACCCTTCGAGGCGGCGGGCAAGCTCGTCGGCGCCGGCGAGCATGCAGGGAAGGGATTGGCAGACGCGCAGGGTGAGCGGCGCCGGCGCGGCCTCGCCTTCCTTCACCAGATCGAAATGGTGATAGAAGCTCGCGACCTCGAAGACCTCGGCTTCCGACAGGCGCATCACCTCGGCGAGGGCGCGGACATGCGGCGCCGAGAGGTGGCCGAAGCGGTCCTGGAGCGCGTGCAGATGCTCGATGAGGAGGTCGCGGCGGCGCGGCCGATCGCCGAGCAGGGCTTCGACCTCGACAAGGGCGGCGGGGTCGACCTGACGGCCTTTCGGCCGCCCGCGCGGACGGCGCTTCGGGCGCTCCCGGTCGTCCGTTTCGGCGCTCGTCGACATCTCCGACGGTTCCCCGCTTGCCGCGCTTCACCCGGCCGCCGAGAGGCAAGCCCGGTGCCCGGTCCACAAGATGCAAAACTAGGCGCTGCGACCGGGCCCGCGCAAGACGGAGCCGGCGCGGTCGGCCTATTCCTCGAAGCGGCTCGTCGCGTCGCGGTCGCGCTCGTAGCGGCGGGCGAGCGGGAACGGCGGCAGCCAGGATTCGCGCCGGATGGTCCAGAGTTCGTAGGTCGGCACGAACTCGTCGGGGGCGTCGAGCGATCCGAGGTTGACCTCGATTTCGTCGCCGCTGCGCGAGAAAACCGAGGAGCCGCAGCGCGGGCAGAAATGGCGGCCGGCATAGTCGCCCGTCTCGCCTTCGATCGTCACTGCAGTCTCGGGAAAGATCGCGGAGGCGTGGAAGAGAGCGCCGTGATGCTTGCGGCAGTCGAGGCAGTGGCAAATGCCGACGCGATAGGGGCGTCCGGTGGCGACCAGCCGGACATTGCCGCAAAGGCAGCCGCCAGTGAAACGGTCCATTCCGCACCTCCATCACGATCGGCCGGCCGGGGCCGCCGGCATCCGTCCGCAGCAAGGCTCGCGGGCCGGCGATCCGCTCAGTTGCTCGGCGGCGTCGGCTTCAGGGCAATGCGGGCGATGGTCTTGCCGGTCTTCGGGTCGACGACGAGAAGGCTGCGACCCTCGCCGCTTTCGATGGTCAGCATCAGGCGGTCGTCGTCGAGGGCGGCGGAGAGAACGGTCGCGCCCGTCGGCACGGCGATCTCGCCGGCGAAGTCGGCGGCGACCGGCGGCTGGTTGACGAATTTGTAGATGATCACCGAGATGACCAGCAGGAATCCGAGGCCCATGATGCCGCCGGAGACCAGCAGGATCTTGACGAGGCGGCGCCGGACGTCTTCAAGGGCGGCACGGTCGGCCTCGGACAGCTTCGAGACGTCGACGGGCGGAGGTGGCTCAGTGAACATGGACGACGATCCGGAGGCGGAAGGTGGCGAGCGGGTCGCGCTCGCGGTCGACGGGGATGGCGCCGGCATGCGCCTCGACGCCTTCCTTGCGGCGCGGCTGCCGGCCTTCAGCCGGTCGCGGCTGAAGCAGCTCATCGTCGACGGCAGGGTCGCCGTCGGCGGGCGCACGATAGTCGAGGCCAAATACCGGGTCAACGAAGCCGAAGAGGTGATGATCGAGGTGCCGGAGGCCGAGCCGGCCGAGCCCGTCGCCGAGGACATTGCCCTTGCCATCCTCCACGAGGACGCCGACCTCGTCGTGATCGACAAGCCGGCCGGAATGGTCGTCCATCCGGCGCCGGGCAACGCGACGGGCACGCTCGTCAATGCGCTTCTCGGCCATTGCGGCGCCGAGCTTTCCGGCATCGGCGGGGTCAAGCGGCCAGGGATCGTCCATCGCCTCGACAAGGAGACGAGCGGGGTGATGGTGGTTGCCAAGACCGACGCGGCGCATCGCGGCCTTGCCAAACAGTTCGCCGACCATGGCCGCTCGGGGCCGCTGGAGCGGGCCTATCTCGCCCTCGTCTGGGGCGTGCCGGCGCGGCGCACCGGGACGATCGCAACGCTGATCGGCCGTTCGCCGGCGAACCGGCAGAAGATGGCGGTCGTCAGGCGCGGCGGCCGCGAGGCGATCACCCATTACACGGTGCTCGAGACGTTCGGGCCGCGGGAGGCGCCGATCGCCGCGCTCGTCGAATGCCGGCTGGAGACCGGCCGCACCCATCAGATCCGCGTGCACATGGCCCATCTCGGGCATCCGCTGGTCGGCGATCCCGACTATGGCAGCGGCTTCCGGACCAAGGTCGCCAAGCTGCCGGAGGCGGCGCGCGGCGCGGTCGAGGCGTTCGGGCGGCAGGCGCTGCATGCCGCGCTGCTCGGCTTCGAGCATCCGGTCAGCGGCGAGGAGATGGTCTTCGAGAGCGCGCTGCCCGAGGATCTTGCCGGCTTGCTGGATGTTTTCCGGGCGCTCTGAAAAAGCTCGCCCGGCAAAAAAACAGCGGTCCTGTTTTCGCCAAGAAATACCTATATGGTCTGACTGTGGGCCGAAAGCGGCCACGAACGTCAATGCCGCCCGCTGCTTCGGGGCGCGCGGCACAGAGACGACGGGGGTATTCGATTTGGCACAGGCCAGCATTCCTGCCATTGCCGCAACCGACGGCGGACTTGCACGCTATCTCGACGAGATCCGGCGGTTCCCGATGCTGGAGCCGCAGGAAGAATACATGCTCGCCAAGCGCTATCACGAGCACGACGACCGCGACGCGGCGCAGCGGCTGGTGACCAGCCATCTGCGGCTCGTCGCCAAGATCGCCATGGGCTATCGCGGCTACGGCCTGCCGTTCGGCGAGGTGATCTCGGAGGGCAATGTCGGCCTGATGCAGGCGGTCAAGCGCTTCGATCCGGACAAGGGCTTTCGCCTCGCGACCTATGCGATGTGGTGGATCCGGGCGGCGATCCAGGAGTACATCCTGCGCTCCTGGAGCCTCGTCAAGATGGGCACCACGGCCAACCAGAAGCGCCTGTTCTTCAACCTGCGCAAGGTGAAGGGCCAGATCTCGGCGCTCGAGGAGGGCGATCTGAAGCCCGAGCAGGTGGCCCATATCGCCGAGAAGCTCGGGGTCACCGAGGACGACGTCGTCTCGATGAACCGGCGCCTGTCGGGCGACGCCTCGCTCAACGCGCCGCTCCGGGCGGATTCTGAATCCGGCGAATGGCAGGACTGGCTGGTCGACGATTCCGACGACCAGGAACAGATCCTGGTGCGCAGCGAGGAACTCGACAATCGCCGGCAGATGCTCGCCGCGGCGATGGAAGACCTCAACGAGCGCGAGCGGCGCATCTTCGAGGCGCGCCGCCTCGCCGAGGATCCGGTAACGCTCGAAGAGCTTTCCGAGGAATTCGGCGTGTCGCGCGAGCGGGTGCGCCAGATCGAGGTCCGGGCCTTCGAAAAGGTCCAGAAAGCCGTTCGTAAGGCGGCGCGGGAACTCGAGCGGCCGCGCCTGGAAGCGCGCGGCTGAAGCCAGGTATTGCCACATCTGCCGATTGTGTTGCGGGCGGCGGCGAGGATACTCGCTGCCGCCTTTTGCTGTAGATACAAGACAAATTCTCGAAGTTTAGATGCCGTTACGGCACCTCTCGATTACGTAAAGGTTATTCTCCAAAACCAGAACTTCGGGCACCTTTGCACTGGCGTTGATCTGGCGATCGCGCCGGATCGGTTACCAAAAAACCCCACTAGTTTCGCATATTTGAATTGAGTTATTCTTTTTTTTATTGGTTGGTCTAAAATCTTTTCATACGTCTTTGGAATTATTTTACGACCGTTACGCAGAAAAAATGCGAAACTGGAAATCCGTTTGCCGGCATTCCACGTATAGCGGTTTGCAATCCAGCGTGGCAGGGCGGCAGTTGCGCTGGGTCATCGATGCGGACGTAGAAATTGAAATGCGATTGCTGCCGGTATCCCGAAGGTATCCGGCGTACGGACTGAGGAGGCCAAGATGCAATCGAGTGACTTCGGGATGACCACCTCCGGGCGCGGAGGTGGGGCGGCGCCCGTTTTGCGCGCGAAACCAACGCTTCGCCTTCTGGTAGCTGTCCGGAAAGACCTCGGTCTGTCACAAATGACAGCATAAAAATCGGGGATTTTTTCCGGCAACGGAAACTTTTACATTGGTGACCTGTCGAGGCCTTTCTCCGCTACAGGATTCGCCGATGCCATCACCGGAGGTCTGACCGTCATGGGGCGCCCCCTGGAATTCGATAGGTACGAAGTGCTCGATCGGGCACTCAACGTGTTCTGGCGCAAGGGCTATACCGCCGCGTCGATGCAGGATCTCGTCGTCGCGACCGGCATCAACAAAGCCAGCATCTACAATTCGTTCGGTGACAAGGAGGCGTTCTTCGTCGCCGTCATCGAGCACTACATCGAAAACTACAGCCGCCCGCACGGCCGGCTGCTGGTGGAGACCGAGCCGGCACGCAAGGCGATCCAGCAGTTCTTCGACACGCTCGTCGAGTTCCTGGTCACCGACGGCGCCCATCTCGGCTGTCTCCTGACCAATATCGCCAGCGAGATCGCGCCGTTCTCGGAACCGGTCGAGGCCCATGTCTGCCGCGTCTTCAACATGATGGAGGGGGTGTTCCTCGACACCATCCTGCGCGGCATCGACGACGGCAGCATCAAGACGAGCCTGCCGCCGGTGGCGGTCGCCCGCATGCTCCTCAACACCGTCCAGGGCATGCGCCTGCAGTCGCGGGTGCGGCCGGACGAGGACGTGTTCCGCGACATCGTCAAGATCACCATGGCGATGCTCGACTGCTGAAGCGGGCATCGGACCGGGACGAAAAGCAAAGCGCCGCGCGGCTTGCCGCGCGGCGCTTTCGTTCGGGATCGTGCGACCGGCGGGACCGGATCAGAACGACAGTCGCTTGACCTGCACCACGTTCTCCAGCCCGGCGATGCTGTTGGCGACCGCGTCGGAGACCGGACCGTCGACCTCGATCAGGCAGATCGCGTCCTCGCCCGGCGCGCTGCGGCCGAGATTGAAGGTCGCGATGTTGACGCCGGCGGTGCCGAGCACCATGCCGAGATGGCCGATGAAGCCGGGTTTGTCCTTGTTCGAGACGTAGAGCATGTTGGGGCCGAGCTCGGCGTCCATGTTGATGCCCTTGATCTGGATGAGGCGCGGCTTGCCGTCGGAGAAGACGGTGCCGGCGACGGAGCGTGACTGGCGGTCGGTCTCGACCGTCAGACGGATGTGGCTCTCGTAGACGCCGACCTGCTCGCGGCGGACTTCCTCGATCATGATGCCGCGCTCGCGGGCGATGACCGGGGCCGAGACCATGTTGACGTCCTGCAGCAGCGGGCGCAGCAGGCCGGTGATGGCGGCGGCGGTCAGGGCCTTGGCGTTCATCTCGGCGACGGCGCCCTCGTATTCGATGCGCACCTTCTTCAGGCCGCTCTCGGTGAGCTGGCCGGCGAAGGAGCCGAGCTGCTCGGCGAGCTTGACGAACGGCTTCAGCTTCGGGGCTTCCTCGGCGGTGATCGAGGGGCTGTTGACGGCGTTCGAGACGGCGCCCTTCAGGAGGTAGTCGGACATCTGCTCGGCGATCTGCAGGGCGACGTTCTCCTGGGCCTCGGTGGTGGCGGCGCCCAGATGCGGCGTGCACACGACGTTCGGATGGCCGAAGAGGACGTTCTCCTTGGCCGGCTCGACCTCGAAGACGTCGATGCCGGCGGCGCTGACCTTGCCGGCGTCGAGGGCGGCGCGCAGGTCCGCCTCGACGACGAGGCCGCCGCGGGCGCAGTTCACGATGATGACGCCCTTCTTCATCTTCTCGATCGCGGCCGCGTCGATGATGTTGCGGGTCTTGTCGGTCAGCGGCGTGTGCAGCGTGATGACGTCGGCGCGGGCAAAGAGCTCGTCGAGCTCGACCTTCTCGACGCCGAGGTCCTCGGCGCGTTCGTGCGACAGGAACGGATCGAAGGCAACGACGCGCATCTTCAGGCCGAGGGCGCGGTCGGCGACGATCGAGCCGATGTTGCCGCAGCCGATGATGCCGAGGGTCTTGGCGGTCAGCTCGACGCCCATGAAGCGCGACTTCTCCCACTTGCCGGCCTGGGTCGAGGCGTCGGCGGCGGGCAGCTGGCGGGCGCAGGCGAACATCATGGCAATCGCGTGCTCGGCCGTGGTGATCGAGTTGCCGAAGGGCGTGTTCATCACGATGATGCCCTTGGCGGTGGCGGCCGGGATGTCGACATTGTCGACGCCGATGCCGGCGCGGCCGACGACCTTGAGATTGCCGGCGGCGGCGATGATCTTCTCGGTCACCTTGGTCGCCGAGCGGATGGCGAGGCCGTCGTAGTTGCCGATGACCTCGGCGAGCTTGTCCTTGTCCTTGCCGAGACTGGGCTGGTAGTCGACGTCGATGCCGTGGTCCTTGAAGATCTGCACGGCGGTCGGCGACAGCTGGTCGGAAATGAGAACCTTCGGAGCCATGGTCGGATGTTCCTTTGGTCGGCGGACCGGCGTTTCAGCCGGCCCGCGCCGTGGTGATTGACAGTGGTCGATATCGTTCGGGCGAGACGCGGCGGTTCGCGTCAGGCGAGCGCCGCCTTGGCGGAGGCGAATGCCCAGTCGAGCCAGGGCATGAGCTTCTCGAGATCGGAGGCCTCGACCGTGGCGCCGGCCCAGATGCGCAGACCCGAAGGGGCGTCGCGGTAGGCGCCGATGTCGTAGGCGACGCCTTCCTTGTCGAGGGCGGTGACCATCGACTTGGCGAAGGCGGCCTGACCGGCCTTGTCGAGCGCGGCGACGGCCGGGTCGGCGATGACCAGGCAGACACTGGTGTTGGAGCGGGTCTCGGGGACCCTGGCGAGGAAATCGACCCACGGGGTCTTCGCCACCCAGTCGGCGATGACCGCGGCATTGCGGTCGGCCCGGCCGACGAGGCCCTTGAGGCCGCCGACGGCCTGCGCCCACTCGAGCGCGTCGATATAGTCCTCGACGCAGAGCATCGACGGGGTGTTGATCGTCTCGCCGACGAAGATGCCTTCGATCAGCTTGCCGCCCTTGGTCATGCGGAAGATCTTCGGCAGCGGCCAGGCCGGCTTGTAGGTCTCCAGCCGCTCGACAGCGCGCGGGCTGAGGATCAGCATGCCGTGCGCCGCCTCGCCACCGAGCACCTTCTGCCAGGAGAAGGTGACGACGTCGAGCTTGTCGAAGGGGAGCTCCTGGGCGAAGGCGGCCGAGGTCGCGTCGCAGATGGTCAGGCCCTCACGGTCGGCCGGGATCCAGTCGCCGTTGGGGACGCGCACGCCCGAAGTGGTGCCGTTCCAGGTGAAGATCACGTCGCGGGTGAAGTCGACCGCGGCGAGATCGGGCAGCTCGCCATAGGCGGCTTCCATGATGCGCACGTCGGGGAGCTTCAGCTGCTTGGTGATGTCGGTGGCCCAGCCGGAACCGAAGGATTCCCAGGCAAGGACGTCGACGCCGCGGGCGCCGAGCAACGACCACAGCGCCATCTCGACGGCACCGGTGTCGGAGGCCGGCACGATGCCGATCCGCCAGTCGGTCGGAACGCCGAGGATCTCGCGCGTCAGGTCGATCGCCTTCTGCAGCTTCGCCTTGCCGATCTTGTGGCGATGCGAGCGGCCGAGCGGTGCGTCGGTGAGGTTTTGGAGAGACCAGCCGGGGTGCTTGGCGCAGGGGCCGGAAGAGAAATTCGGATTGGCCGGCACAATGCCGGGCTTCGCAGTCGCGGTCATGATATCTACCCTCTCAGATAGGCGCCCCTCGTTGGGGAGGGGTGTCCCGCGAACTGCGATACGGGGAGCGGGGGAGAGAGTCAATCGGAATGATCGACCCTCATCCGAAGGTAGGTGCGACAGATCGTTCTCGGCGCTATTCGATCTCGTAGCGCAGGCCGACGCGCAGCTCGTGGGAATAGAGCTTGTCGTATTCGGCGACCGGCACGCCGGCGACGGCGTCGACGATGTCGCCCTTGCCGATGCCGAGGAAACGGTAGCCGGCGTCGACCTTGAGGTTCGGGGCGACGTCGAAGCTGACGCCGGCCATCGCGGCATAGGCGAAGCGCCAGCGGTCGTCGGTCGAAAGGGCATAACGCTCGGTGATGGCACAGCCGGCGGTGCAGCGGTGCACCTCGGCATAGTCGTTCCAGTCGACGAAGGAGCCGCCGACGCCGACGCCGAGATAGGGCGTCACGAGGTCGGAGACGGGCAGGTCGACATAGCCGTTGATGAGCAGCGTGTAGGTCGAGAAATCCGCCGTCGTCGAAATGGCGCAGGACGTGCCCGCGCCGCCGCAGGCGCTGGTGCCGCCGGCGCTGTAGTCGGTCGCCATGTGGTAGTCGAAGGTGACGTCGGTGCGGAACCACTTGCCGAAGCGGGTGCCGATGCCGACGCCGGCCGTCCAGGTCTTGTCGAGTTCGCCGCCGCTCGCGGTCGCCGCCATGGCGCCGCCGGAATAGCCGATATCCGGGTCGGCATAGAGGGCGATGCCGATATCGCCGCGCATGTACCAGGCCGAGCCGAACTCGACCGGGCCTTCGCGGTCGGCCGGCACGATCGTCGGCCAGCCTTCGGCCATGTCGGCGGCGCTCGCGGCGCCGGCGGAGGCGGCAAGGAGTGCGGCGGCGAGAAGGACGGTGCGGTTCATGACGAAACTCCCGGAGCGGGCAGACGGGCGCCTCGGCCCATTGCCGGAGATCATCGCGCCGCATGGTTAATCCGCGATTAACCATGAATTTCCGCATGCGCCGGCGCGGGCCCGGCAAACCAAAGCGGCGCGGGAGATGCCTCCCGCGCCGTCCCGGTCGACCGGATGTCCGGTGCGTCAGTACTTGCGGATGATCGGCGCGAAATTCGGCTCGACGCGCTCGACCGCCACCGGGGCGTCGAGCAGCCAGCGCATGCCGAGGCGCAGGTCGTGCGAATCGATGTCCTTGATCTTCAGGCCCTGATAGGTGCAGGAGCCGACCGGCAGGCAGCGCACGGTGCCGCTCTCGGCGTCGCCGAGGTTGATGTAGCGATAGCCGGCCTCGAGCGTCAGGCGCTCGTTGACCTCGTAGCCGACGCCGGCCTGCAGGGCCCAGGCGAAGTTCCACTTGCCCTTGTCGTTGACGATGCCGCCGCCGCCGAGGTCGGAGGGGTCGAAGTCGCGCAGGCCGTGGATGCGGTTGTAGGCCATGCCGACACCGCCGCCGACGAACGGCCTCAGGCCCTTGAACTCGCCGATGTCGAACAGGCCGTTGGCCATCACCACGGTCGAGGAAAGCTCGCCTTCCCACATGTTGTTGCGGTCGATGACGGCGCCGATCGCCGGGCAGCTGCCGCCGGCGAAGGTACAGGTGTACTTGTACTGGTCGGTGGCCGAGATGCCGATCGAGCCGCGATATTCGCCGGTGATCTCGAGGCGGACGCGCTCGTGGATGCGGTAGCCGACACCGGCGCCGACGATCAGCGCGTCGCCCATGTCGTCGGTGACGAAGCGGCCGCCGGCGATGGCGAGATCGTGCATCTCCCAGCCGTCGTTGCCGGTGATGCCGACGCCGACGTCGCCGCGGATGTACCAGCCGCCGAACATCGGGGCGATGATCGGCTCCTCGACCACCGGCGGCTCGGGATAGGGGATTGCCATGTCGGCGGCGAGCGCGAGGCCGGCCGAGGCGAGGAGCGCTGCCGTGCCGGCGACGATGGTGCGCGAGACCCTGGTCATGTGCAATTCCTTTGCGGACGGCGGCGGCGTCACAGGCGACGCGCGACATGGTTCTCAACTCTCGGCGCCGACTATGAGACGCCTTTCTTAAGAGAGGTTTAACCACGTTCGTTAACCGCGTTGGCATCGCGGCTGGACAGCCGGGCGCGGCCGTGCCACCCCTTGCCGCGGACCGGCGAGGACGGCGCAGGAGGCGGACGGATGGCGGGTGGTGGCGAAGGATTCGGGATGCGGCGGCCGGCCGACTGGCTGGAACTGTCGGTTCTGGTCGTCGCCTGGGGCTCGTCCTTCGCGCTGACCAAGGTGGCGGTCGGCGCGCTGGCGCCGCAATGGGTGGCGGCGCTGCGCATCGCGATCGGCGCGGCGCTGCTCGTCGCGATCGTCCTTGCCCGGGGCGGCCGGCCGGCGGGGGAGGGCCTCAGGCGCTGGCTCTGGTGCCTGTGGCTCGGCGCCGTCGGCAATGTGGCGCCGTTCTTCCTCATCGCCTGGGGTACGCAGTACATCGCCTCGGGGCTGGCCGGCATCCTGATGGCGGCGGTGCCCCTGGTGGTCATCACGCTCGCCCATTTCCTCTTGCCCGACGAGCCGATGACGGCGCGGCGCGGCGCCGGCTTCCTCGTCGGCTTTCTCGGCGTCGTCTTCCTCATCGGGCCGGACGCGCTCGGCGGTCTCGGCGCCGGCGGCACGACGGTGCTTGCCGAACTGGCGATCCTCGCGGCGACGGTGTGCTACGCGCTGATGGGGGTGACGGCGCGGCGGGCGCCGCCGATGGACCCGATCGAGAAAAGCGCCGGCGTACTGGTCGCCGCCGCCGTGCTCGCCACCGTCCTTGCCATGGTGACGGCGCCGGCCGGGCTTTCGGCGGTGACGCCGGCAAGCGCGACCGCGGTCGTCGTCCTCGGCGTCTTGCCGACGGCGATAGCGACGGTGGTGCTGTTCCGCCTGCTGCACAGGGCGGGGGCCGGCTTCGTGTCGCTGTCGAACTATCTCATCCCGGCCTTTGCCGTCGTCACCGGGATCGTTTTCCTCGGCGAGCGGCTGGCCTGGCAGGACGCGGCGGGGTTCGCGCTGCTCGTCGCCGGTCTCGCGCTCGCCGAAGCGAGGCGCGGCCGGCGTTGAGGCGTTCGTCCCGGATCAGGCGGCGCGGCTGATCGCGCCGCAGATGTCGTCGACGATCTCGTGGACGAGACGCTCGTCGTCGCCCTCGCCCATGACGCGGATCAGCGGCTCGGTGCCCGAGGGGCGGATGACGAGGCGGCCGGTGGCGCCGAGGCGGCTGCGGCCGGCCTCGATGACCGAGCGCACGGCCTCGCTCTCGAGCGGCGTCGTGCCGTTGTAGCGGACGTTCTTGAGGAGCTGCGGCACCGCCTCGAAGCGGTTGCAGACCTCGCTCACCGGACGTTCCAGCTTGTGCACCACGGAGAGCACCTGGAGCGCCGCGACGAGGCCGTCGCCGGTCGTCGCATAGTCCGACAGGATGATGTGGCCGGACTGCTCGCCACCGACATTGTAGCCGTGTTCGCGCATGTGCTCGACGACGTAGCGGTCGCCGACCTTGACGCGGGCGAGGGTCAGGCCGAGGTCGCCGAGATAGCGCTCGAGGCCGAGATTGGACATGACGGTGGCGACGATGCCGCCGGCGGCAAGGCGCCCGTCCTCCATCCAGGACTGGGCGACGACGGCCATCAACTGGTCGCCGTCGACGACATTGCCCTTCTCGTCGACGATCATGACGCGGTCGGCGTCACCGTCGAGGGCGATGCCGATGTCGGCGCGGACCTCGTGGACCTTGCGCTTCAGCGCTTCGGGGTGGGTCGAGCCGCATTCCAGGTTGATGTTGAAGCCGTCCGGCTCGACGCCGATCGGGAACACCTCGGCGCCGAGTTCCCAGAGCACTTCCGGGGCGACGCGATAGGCCGCGCCGTTGGCGCAGTCGAGCACGACGCGCATGCCGTCGAGGCTCATGGCGCGCGGCAGGGTGCGCTTGGCGAACTCGACATAGCGGTCGCGCACGCCCTCGACGCGCTTGGCGCGGCCGAGGTCGCCCGAGCCGGCGAGGCGGCTGGCGAGGTCGGACTGGATCAGCCGCTCGATCTCCGCCTCGACCTCGTCGGAGAGTTTGTAGCCGTCCGGGCCGAAGAGCTTGATGCCGTTGTCCTCGAAGCTGTTGTGCGAGGCCGAGATCATGACGCCGATATCGGCGCGCATCGAGCGGGTGAGCATGGCGACGGCGGGCGTCGGCATCGGGCCGAGCAGCAGCACGTCCATGCCGACCGAGGTGAAGCCGGCGACGAGGGCCGGTTCGATCATGTAGCCGGAAAGGCGGGTGTCCTTGCCGATGACGACGCGGTGGCGATGCTTGCCCCGCGTGAAGACGAGGCCGGCCGCCATGCCGACCTTGAGGGCGATCTCGGCGGTGATCGGGAAGCGGTTGGCCTGCCCGCGGATGCCGTCGGTTCCGAAAAACTTGCGCGTCATTACACCTTCCCTGAAGCAGAGGACCAGCCCGTCGCGAACCCTTTCGGGCCCCTGCGGCGGTGGTCCGGTCCTCACTCTTTCCCCTGCGGCGGGCCGCCCCGGTCCCAATCCGGGCGTTCCGCCGTCGCGGCCCTGGCCGGGTCGCGTTCGCTCGCGGTCCGGCAGGCGCGTCAATTCCGGCACTCTCTCACAGAATTCTGGACAAAGCGTCAAAGCGAAGGCGGCAAAGGGCGCCTCGCCCCCGCCCTGCCGGGCGCACCGGGCGCGTCCGTTCCCGCCGTTGATAGCGATGCTGAGGGTTTGCGGCAAGAGTTTGGCCGCAGGCGCGCGTGCCCGAAACGGCGCCGGGCCCGGCGTTGCCGCCGGGCCCGGTCGTCGATGCTCGTCTCGTCGCGTCAGGCCGAGGGCTGAGGCTCCATGCCGCCCGGCTCCGGGCTGTCGCCCTTCTTGCCCTTGCCGGCCGAGGGCACGGCCGAGGCGCGGGCCTGGGTGACGTCCTCGCCGGTGTCGCGCACCGGCGGCTTGCCGTCGAGGAGGTTGCGCATCTCGTCGCCCGAGAGGGTCTCGTATTCGAGCAGGCCCTTGGCGATGGTGTGCAGCTGGTCCTCGTGGTCGGTGAGGATGCGCTTGGCTTCCTCGTAGCCGGTGTTGACGAAGTTCTTGATCTCCTGGTCGACCAGCTTCTGGGTCTCGTCGGAGACGTGCTGGGTGCGTGCCACCGAATGGCCGAGGAACACTTCCTCCTCGTTCTCGCCGTAGAGCAGCGGCCCGAGCTTGTCGGACATGCCGAAGCGGGTGGCCATGGCGCGGGCGAGCTTGGTCGCCATCTGGATGTCGGCCGAGGCACCGGAGGTGACCTTGTCGTAACCGAAGATCAGCTCCTCGGCGACGCGGCCGCCCATGGCGACGGCGAGGTCGGCGTTGCACTTGGCCCGGGTCAGCGAGATCTGGTCGCGCTCGGGCAGGCGCATGACCATGCCGAGGGCGCGGCCTCGCGGGATGATGGTGGCCTTGTGGATCGGGTCGGAGGCCGGCTGGTGCATGGCGACGAGGGCGTGGCCGGCCTCGTGATAGGCGGTCAGCTTCTTCTCCTCCTCGCTCATGACGAGGGTGCGGCGCTCGGCGCCCATCATGACCTTGTCCTTGGCGTCCTCGAACTCGGCCATGGTGACGAGCCGCTTGCCGCGGCGGGCGGCGAGCAGCGCTGCCTCGTTGACGAGGTTCATCAGGTCGGCGCCGGAGAAGCCCGGCGTGCCGCGGGCGATGACCTTGAGGTTGACGTCCGGCGCCATCGGCACCTTGCGGACATGGACCTTGAGGATCTTCTCGCGACCGATGACGTCCGGGTTCGGCACGACGACCTGGCGGTCGAAGCGGCCGGGCCTGAGCAGCGCCGGGTCGAGAACGTCGGGACGGTTGGTGGCGGCGATGATGATGATGCCTTCGTTGGCCTCGAAGCCGTCCATCTCGACGAGCAGCTGGTTGAGCGTCTGCTCGCGCTCGTCGTTGCCGCCGCCGAGGCCGGCGCCGCGATGGCGGCCGACCGCGTCGATCTCGTCGATGAAGATGATGCAGGGGGCGTTCTTCTTGGCCTGCTCGAACATGTCGCGGACGCGGCTGGCGCCGACGCCGACGAACATCTCGACGAAGTCGGAGCCCGAGATGGTGAAGAACGGCACGTTGGCCTCGCCGGCGACGGCGCGGGCGATGAGCGTCTTGCCGGTGCCCGGAGGGCCGACCAGCAGCACGCCGCGCGGAATGCGGCCGCCGAGGCGCTGGAACTTCTGCGGATCGCGCAGGAACTCGACGATCTCCTGGAGGTCCTCCTTGGCCTCGTCGACGCCGGCGACATCCTCGAAGGTGACGCGGCCGTGGGCCTCGGTCAGGAGCTTGGCCTTCGACTTGCCGAAGCCCATGGCCTTGCCGCCGGTGCCCTGCATCTGGCGCATGAAGAAGATCCAAACGCCGATCAGGAGCAGCATCGGGAACCAGGAGATCAGCACGCCGAAGAACGAGGGAACATCCTCGCTCGAGGGCTTGGCGTTGATCTTGATGCCCTTGGTATAGAGCCGGTCGACCAGGCCCGGATCCTGCGGGGCGAAGGTCTGGAACGCGGTGTTGTCCGTGTAATGGCCGGTGATCTGCTGGCCGGAGATGGTGACGTCGGCCACCCGCCCTTCGTCGACGGCATTGAGCAGCTGCGAGAACGGGATCTCGCTGCCGGCCGTGCGCGGGCTCGGGTTCTGAAACAGATTGAACAGCGCGATGAGCAGCAGGCCAATGATGACCCATAGCGCGAAGTTGCGGAAATTTGCGTTCATCTTCGATCCTTCGTCACGACAGCCGAAACAATCGGCTCGTCGGGCATTCCGGGCGCTCCGTGGACAAACATAGGAACGCACCCGGGTCTTGCCAACCCGGGCTTTCCCCGATCTCGCCTCGGACGAGGCGGTAATCTAGCGGCGAGCGATTAAGGTCTGGTTGAGCCATGTCGTCTCAGGGGCGCATCGACGCGTCGGCGAAAAGGGAGCCGAGATGGCGGGCGAGGAGGCCGGTCGGCGCCTGCGGCAGCGCGAGGGACGGCACGGCGACGAGTTCGCCGTCGCGCCGGGCGGCAAGGGTGGTGATCGCGGCGGCGCGGATGAGGCCGGCGCGCGGCGTGTCGGGAAGGGCGCGCCAGCCCTCGGCGCCGAGCGCGGCGATCTCGACGGGGGCGGCGTCCTCGGCGAGCGCGACCTCGAAGCGGCGGTGCCAGACGCGGGTTTGCCCAGGCTCCAGGCGGAACGCGGGCAGGCCGGCGCGACCGGCTTCCGGATAGACGAGGAGGCGACCGCCGGCGAACGAGACGACGGCGCCGGCAAGAGTGCGGCGCAGCTCGCCGGCGTCCCTCGCCGTTGCCCGAATCGCGGCGTAGACCGCTTCGAGCCGTTCGAGGCGCGGCGGATAGGGCGCCATCGCGACCTCCCGCACGAGGCGCGACAGGGCGCGAAGGCCGATCTCTTCGGGCGCGGCGACGAGCGGTGCTGCATCGAGGATCGCAAAGCCGGCGGGATGGAACGCGCCGGATCGGACGAGGAGGCTTTCGGCGATCTCGTCGAGCGCTGCGGCGGCGCGTCGCAGACGTCCGGCGGTGGCGGCGAGGCGCTCGCCGGTGAGGCCCTCGCGGGCAAGGGCCGGCATCAGCCGGCGCAGCCGCACCCGGGCATAGCGGGCATCGTCGTTGCTCGGATCGGCGACGACCGGCAGGCCGGCGGCCTCGGCCGTCGCGGCGAGGCGCGCACGGGCGACGCCGAGCAGCGGGCGCAGCACGCGGACGCCTTCGACGGTGGCATCGGGCGTCATCGCGGCAAGGCCGTAGAGCCCGGAGCCGCGGCCGAGGCGCAGGAGCAGCGTTTCGGCCTGGTCGTCGAGGTGGTGGGCGGTGACGACGGCGCCGAGGTTCTCGGCGGCGGCCGCCGCGGCGAAGAGGCGATAGCGGGCGGTGCGGGCTTCGGCCTGGATGTTGGCGGCGGGGGCGGCGCCGGGGCGCTGGAGGGTGCGGTGCGCAAGGCCGAGGGAAGCAGCGGCGGCGGCGACCATTTCTGCCTCGGCCGCCGCTTCGGGGCGCAGGCGGTGGTCGACGGTCAGAACGAGAAGGCGGGGACGATCGGCGCGCTCGCCGGCCCAGCGGGCCATCAGCGCCATCAGCGCGATCGAATCGGGGCCGCCGGAAACGGCAAGGCCGAGGGCGCGGAAATTCTCGAGAAATCGGAAGAGCTGGCCGGCTTCGGCGGCTTCGATGGCGGCGGTCATGCCGCGCTCAGCAATGGTATTTCTTCTGGTCGGCGAGGGCGCGCTGGCGCACCGCGGCCGAGGCGTCCGGGTAGTCGTTGAGCAGCTTGCCGTAGGTGGCGCAGGCGGTCGAGGTCTCGCCGAGGGCGCCGAGCGAGGCGGCCAGCTTCAGGAGACTGTCGGGCACCTTGCGGCTGTCCGGCCAGGTCTTGTAGTGGGCGAGGAAGGTATTGGCTGCATCGCGATAGCGGCCCTGGCCGTAAAGGCTCTCGCCGAGCCAGTACTGGGCGTCGGCGGCCAGCGGGTCGTTCGGATAGTGGTCGATGAAACCACGGAACGAGGATTCCGCCGCGCCATAGTCGCCGCGCAGGATGTTGCCATAGGCGGCGTCGTAATCGGCGCGCGGGCTCGAGGGGCCCGCCGCGGCGAATTCGTGCGAGGCGACGCCCGGCACGCCGTTCTCGACCGGCTCCTCGAGAGCGCCGCTCTGCAGGATGAGGGTCGAGAGATCGAGCGGGCGGCCCGGCGCGTCGGCCGGGGTCTCGTCCGTGGCGGCGATGTGGGGCACCTGGCCGAGGGTCTGCGGGCCGGCGGCGGGACCGCCGGCGGGCGCAGCCGCGGCGGTCTCCTTGGCCGGTTCGGCCGTCTGCGCGGGAGCAGCGTCCGAGCGCTTCTTGCCGGAGCCCTTTTCGAGATCCTGGAAGCGGAACTCGTTGTCCTCCTGCATGCGCTGGAGCTGGTCCTGGAGCCGCCGGATCTGGAAGTTGGTCTCCTCGAACTGCCCGGTGATCAGGCGAAGCTGCTCCTCGAGGCGGTTCATGCGCACGGTGAGGTCGGCGACCGAGCCGGAGGACTGGGCAACGACCATCGGCGCGGCAGGGGCGGAGGCATCGGGAACCTCGGCCGGCGGCATCGGCGCGCCGGTCGCGGCCGAGATGCGGTCGGCCTGATATTCCATCAGCGCGAGGCGCCCGGAAAGGTCGTCGAGCGGGCCGGCGAGGGCCGGCGTCGCAAGGCCGACGCAAGCGAGCGCGACGAGCGGCAGGACGCGCCGCAAAATGGACGAATAGTCGATTTCGAACATGGCGATGGCCACCTCCTCCCGCTTTCTGCCGGCCGGCCTTCGCTCGCGAAGCGCCGTGCCGTCTCATCCAACGTATCGCCGCAGCGCGCCGCCGCGCGACGCTTCGGTCCGGCTGGATAGGGCTTTAGCATAGAAGCCGGGAGTTCGGCCAAATTTTGGCGGTCGCGGCGCGGTGGTCCGGGACAGGGGCGGCAAGCGGGCGGCGCGGGGGGCGAAAAGAGAAACGCCCGGCAGCGGGGCTGCCGGGCGGTCTCTTCGTCTGCGGGGACCAAACCTTCGGTAAGGCTCAGCTACCGGCGTTGTTCAGAACGGTCACCGCGCGCCGGTTCTGCGACCAGCACGAGATGTCGTTGCAAACGGCCACCGGACGCTCCTTGCCATAGGAGATGGTCCGCATGCGATTTCCCGCGACGCCACGGCTGGCGAGATAGTCGCGAGCCGCCTGGGCACGGCGGGCGCCGAGCGCGATGTTGTATTCGCGGGTGCCGCGCTCGTCGGCGTGGCCCTCGACGGTGATCGTGTAGCGCGGATAGACCTTCAGCCACTGGGCCTGCTTGTCCAGAGTGGCCTGGGCGTCGGCGCGCAGCTGCGAGGAATCGGTGTCGAAGAACACGCGATCGCCCACATTCACGACGAAATCCTGAGCACTGCCGGGGGTCGCCTGTCCGGCGCCTCCCGCCATGTCGTCCTTGTTCTTGCTCGCGCAGGCCGCAGCCAGCAGAGCCAAGCCGAGAGCGGCGGCGAAACGCCCGCCACGGGCCATACGCATCGTACTCACCATTTTGCGGTAACTCCTCGTGTCCCCACTGCGCCAACTGGTAGCAGAGCGTTGGTAAATTAGACGTTCCGAAGAATGGTTAACGAAACCTTCCCGAAACCATCGCCGATGCCGGCGCATTCCATAGCCTCGAGGGACTTTTCACCCGCGTTTCCGGCATAAATGGGGCACCGGTGGTCCAGCGTCAGGTGCGAGGCGCCGGCCGGAACGCGAAAACGGCCCGCCGGATATCGCCGACGGGCCGTTGGAGGAGGCGTTTCCGGGGTGTCGGGCGGGCCGGGTGGTCCGCCCTGCTGCGGCCTCAGTTGACGAGCGGCGACCAGGCCGGGTCGGAGCCGAAGGACGGCGTCGGCACGCGCTGCTCGTTGTAGCCGGTGAGGTCGATCGACCAGAGCTGCGCGCCGCCATTGGCGCCCGGCGTGTCGCGGAAGAACATCAGCACACGGCCGTTCGGCGCCCAGGTCGGGCCCTCGTTGTGGTAGCCCGAGGTCAGGATGCGCTCGCCCGAGCCGTCGGTGCGCATGACGCCGATCATGAAGTTGCCGCCCTCGCGCTTGGTAAAGGCGATGAGGTCGCCGCGCGGCGACCAGACCGGCGTCGAATAGGAGCCGGTGCCGAAGCTGATGCGGTGCGGGTTGGAGCCGTCGGCGCCCATCACGTAGATCTGCTGGCTGCCGCCACGGTCGGATTCGAAGGCGATCTGGCCGCCGTCCGGCGAATAGCACGGGGCGGTGTCGATGGCGCTCGAAGCGGTGAGCCGCGTCGTGGTGCGCGAGCGCAGGTCCATCGCGTAGATGTTGGCATTGCCACCCTGCTCGAGGCTCATGATGACGCGCTGGCCGTCGGGCGAGAAACGCGGCGAGAAAGTCATGCCCGGGAAGTTGCCGACGCTCTCGCGCTGGCCGGTCTCGATGTTGAGCAGGTAGACGCGCGGCTCGCCGCCGCCGAACGACATATAGGTGATTTCCTGGCTCGACGGGCTGAAGCGCGGGGTCAGCACGAGGTCGTCGCCGCGGGTCAGGTAGCGCACATTGGCGCCGTCCTGGTCCATGATGGTCAGGCGCTTGACGCGCTTCTGCTTGGAGCCGGTCTCGTCGACGAAGACGATGCGGGTGTCGAAATAGCCCTTTTCGCCGGTCAGCCGCTCGTAGATCGCATCGGCGATGATGTGGGCGACGCGGCGCCAGTTGTCCGGGCTCGTATAGAACTGCTGGCCGAGCATCTGGTCGGCGGCGAACACGTCCCAGAGGCGGAAATCGGCGCGCAGGCGGCCGTCCGACTGGCGCGTCACCTTGCCGACGACGAGCGCCTGGGCGTTGAGGACGCGCCATTCGGCGAAATTCGGCGCGGCATCGGCCGAGGCGATCTTCTCGATGAACGAGGCCGGGTCGATCGGGGCAAAGAGGCCCGAGCGCTTGAGGTCGGCGGCGATCACCGCGGCGATGTCCTTGCCGAGCTGGGCCTCGCGGCCGTCGCCGAGGAAATCGGGAATGGCGACCGGCATCGGCTGGACGTTGCCCTGGGTGACGTCGATCTCGATCAGAGCGGCGGCCGGCCGCAGCCCGACGACGGCGACGGCGACGAGCGCCAGCAGTGCCAGCATCGATCGCTGCAGCTGCCGGGCCGGAGACGCGCTGCCGGGAAGGCAGGCCTTGATGCGCTCGGCAATCATTGTGCGGTCACTCCTCTTTCGGTCCGTGGCGCCGGCTCGCGGCCGCGCGGGATCTGCGGTTCGTCGTCACCAGCCGCCCATCATCTGACGCGGGTCGAAATTGACCTTCACGTCTTTCCAGGTCTCGTACTTGGCGGCGGGCAAGGTGTAGGGGGCGCAGCGGCGCACGGCGCGCAGGGCGGCGTCGGCGGCGGCGCGGAAGAACGGGTTCGACGAGCTGTTGACGACGGCCGGCGCGCCGGTGAGCGAGCCGTCCTCGGCGAGCTGCATCTGGATCTCGACGACGAGGTCCTCGGCGCCGACGGCGCCGACGGGCGGGTTCCAGCAGCGGGCGATCTGGCCGCGCAGGGCGTCGAGCTCGCCGACGGTGAGCTTCTCGGCGCGGCCGGTCGGGCTACCGAGCGAGGCCTGCTTCTCGCCGGACTTGGCGCCGCCGCCGGACGGATCGACCTTGTTGAGCAGCGCCGAGATGTCGTTCGGATCGAAATCCTTCTTGGCGTCGGCGGTCTGCGCCGCCGGCTTGGCGGTCTGCTCGGCCGGTTTCGGCGCGGCTTCCTGCTTCGGCGGCTTGGGCTTCGATCGCGGCGTCGGGGCGTCGGCCGGCAACGGCTCGACCGCGGTCTCGGCGGTCGGCGCGGGCTCGGCCGGCTTCTCGGGCGCCGGGGCCGGCTCGACCTTCTTCTCGACCGGCGGCGCCGGTTCGGCGGGCTTGGGCTCCGGCGGCTTCGGCGTCTCGACGGCCTTGGGTGGCGGCGGCGGCTGGTTGGCCGGCGGCAGCGCCGCGACCTTCTTTTCCTCCGGCTTCGGGCTCGGCTTGTCGACCTCGTGCTTGCCGGGGTTCTCGGCCTCGGGCGCGCTCTTCTTCTCGGTCTTGTCGGCCGGGGAGGGATCGGGGCGCAGCTCGGCCTTCTTCGAGCCCTTGGTCAGCTTGGTGAATTCGGCGTCGGACAGGATGTCGACCGGCAGCGCCTCGGTCGGCTCGTGCGGAAAGGGCCTTGCCGAGGGCAAAGAGACGAGCCCCCAGGCGATGACCAGGGCATGGCCGATGACAGAGGTTGTCAAGCCGACGCGCATGGCGATGGCGGCGCCCTCAGTTCGAGTTATCGAGCGTCGTGACGAGGCCGACGCGCTTGTAACCGGCGGCGCTGATAGTGCCCATGACCTTCATGATGGTCCCGTAGGCGATCTCGCGGTCGCCGCGCACGAAGATGCGTTCTTCCTCGCCGGCCTTGGCGATCGCTTCGAGCTTGGGCACCAGCTCCTCGATGGCGATTTCGGTTTCCATGAGGAAAATCCTGCCATCGGTATCGATCGAAATTGTGATCGGCTCCTTGTCGGCGTCGAGCTGCTTGGCCGCGGTCTCGGGCAGGTCGATCGGCACGCCGACGGTCAGGAGCGGGGCGGCGACCATGAAGATGATGAGCAGCACCAGCATGACGTCGACCATCGGCGTCACGTTGATCTCGGTCATCAGGTGATGGCGCCGGCGGACGCTGCGGCCGCGCCGGCGGCCCGCTCCGCCATGCTGTCCGACGGCCATGCCCATGGTTCAGGCCCTTTCGTCGAGCTGGCGCGACAGGATCGCCGAGAACTCGTCGGCGAAGCCCTCGAGGCGCAGGGTCTGCTTGGAGACCTCGCTCGACAGCTTGTTGTAGGCGATGACCGCCGGAATGGCGGCGAGCAGGCCCATCGCGGTGGCGAACAGCGCCTCGGCGATGCCGGGCGCGACGACGGCGAGGTTGGTGTTCTTGGACGCGGCGATCGCCTGGAACGAGGTCATGATGCCCCAGACGGTGCCGAAGAGGCCGATGAACGGCGCCGACGAGCCGACCGTGCCGAGGAACAGCAGGCGGCGCTCGAGACGGTCGACCTCGCGGGCGAGGGTGACGTCGAGCACCTTCTCGATGCGCATCTGCAGGCCGGCCGGGGAGCGGGCGCCGCTCTCGTAGGAGCGCTTCCATTCGCGCATGGCGGCGACGAACAGGGCGGCCATCGACTGGGTCGGCCGGTGGCTGAGGCTGCGATAGAGCTCCTCCAGCGACTGGCCCGACCAGAAGACGTGCTCGAACTGGTCCATCTGGCGGCGCAGGCGCGAGAACAGCAGCGCCTTGTCGACGATGATCGCCCAGCACCAGATCGAGGCGGCGATCAGGCCGATCATCACCAGCTTGACGACGATGTGGGCCTGCCAGAACAGCGACATCAACGAAATGCCTGCGTCGGGGGCGGCAAGAGCCGTCTGGGCAACCTCGGCCGGATTCATGGGAGGGAAACCTCTCGGGTATCGGTCATCGTGGGCCGTCGGCCTCGGGGGCGCGTGGCCTCGGGGGTCTTCTGCATCCAACTCGTCGAGGCGAAACCGAGAAGGTCGGCGAGCGGTTCGTCACGGGGCTTGCGGTACGGTGACCCCGTGCCTCGACCCGACCGCCGTTTGAGCCGTTCGCCGCGCCTTGTGCAAAGCGCGCGGACGGCCCCCGCTCCGGTTGCGCCTGTCTGACGTTCGAATTTGTCAAAACAAGGGCGTTTGCCCGCACTGCGCGGACCCTTCGAGCAAGAAAGGATTATGGTTAAGGAACCGTAAAACAATGGTTTCCGGGAGCGCCGATCCGGGCCTGCAGCGACCATCAACGAACGAGAAGAAAGCCGCGCGCGGACCTGCGACCACGCGCGCGGGCGGTTCTCCAAGGGGAGGCAACGGCAATGAAGAGGCTCTTCGGTGCACTGGTTCTCGTTGCGGCGATCGCCTGGCCGGTCGCCGGGTCGGCCCAGCAGAGCTGCGCCGATTTCGGTGCCGGCTTCACGCAGCATCCCGACTTTCCGCAGGCGTGCTGCCATCCGGGCTTCGTTCCCTATCCGGGGGTGATGAAGTGCGTGCGGCCCGACCAGCTGCCCGGCGCCGGCGGTGGCGGTGGCGGCGACGGCGGCGGTAGTAGCGGCGGCCAGGCCGGCGGCGGGGCGCCGACGACGGGCGCGCCCGGCGGCCATTGCATCCCGCTCGGTGGCACCTGCACGCTCCATGGCGCGCCGTGCTGCGACGCCGGCGCGACCTGCCAGGGCACGTTCCCGAACACGATCTGCCAATAGGCGTCGCCGGGCGCGCGGGGCGGGTTGGCAGGGGCCGGCGGCCCGTGTATCTCTCCGTTGAAGGGGCGATTCGTATCGCGTTGTGCCCGCCCGATTCCGCCGAGCCAAGAGCGATACGCCAGATGACCGACACTTCCGAGATTGCCGCCCTCGAGCTTGCCGCCCTGCTGTGCAGCCGCGTCTGCCACGACCTCGTCAGCCCGGTCGGGGCGATCGCCAACGGCCTCGAACTGCTCGACGAAAACCCGGGCGAGGACATGCGCGGTTTCGCCATGGACCTCATCGCGAAGAGCGCGCGGCAGGCCTCGGCCAAGCTGCAGTTCGCCCGCATCGCCTTCGGCGCGGCCGGCTCGGCCGGCGCCTCGATCGATCTCGGCGATGCCGAGGCGGTCGCCAAGGGCTATTTCGCCGGCGAGAAGCCCGACCTCGAATGGACCCTCGAGCGGGCCTACATGGCCAAGAACAAGGTCAAGCTGCTGCTCAACCTGCTGCTGATCGCGGCGACCGGCGTGCCGCGCGGCGGCATCATCGCCGTTTCGATGGCAGGCGGCGCCGAGACGCCGGCCTTCACCATCCGGGCGACGGGCCCGAGCGCCCGCCTGCCGGCGGTGACGCCGCTGGTGCTGGGCGCCGAGGAAGGCCATGCCGCCGACGCCCATTCGATCCAGCCGATCTACACCCGGCTTCTGGCCGAAAACGCCGGCATGAAGCTGTCGATCGAGATGGACGGCGAGGCGGTGCTCATCAAGAGCGAGCCGCTGCCGGCGATGGTCTGAGAAATACTGCGAACGTTACCTTCCGCGCGGTCAAAAAACCCGGGAATTCAGCGGTTCCACAGGTCTTTCCCAGTAATAATCGAGCCCGGGGAAGAACCCCGGATCACGCAAGGCTATCTTAACCCTTTGTGTCGACACTGGCCCTCGGACGGTGAGGGCCGTTCGCGTTTCGGCCGCTTCGGCCGCCGCATTCAAGGTGTCGGCAATGGATGATCTCCTTCTAGAATTTCTGACCGAAACCAACGAGAGCCTCGACGTCGTCGACGTCGAACTCGTGAAGTTCGAACAGGAACCCAATAACGCGAAGATCCTCGACAACATCTTCCGGCTGGTTCACACCATCAAGGGAACCTGCGGATTCCTCGGCCTGCCGCGACTGGAGTCGCTGGCGCACGCCGCCGAGACGTTGATGGGCAAATTCCGCGATGGCGCGCCGGTCACCCCCGATGCCGTGACCCTCATCCTGTCCTCGATCGACCGGATCAAGGCGCTTCTCGGCGAACTCGAAAACAACGGTCGCGAACCGGAGGGCGCCGACGGCGACCTCATCGCCGAACTCGACCGGATGTCGGAACTGGGCATGGCGGCGATCGCCAGCGGCGCCACGATCGCCGCGGCGGAACCGGAGGCCGCGCCGGCCGAGTCCGACGGCTCTCTCCCCTATCAGGTGCTGGAACGCGAGCTGAAGCCGGGCGAAGTCTCGCTCGACGAGCTGGAGCGGGTGTTCCGCTCGACGCCGGGTCCGGAAACCGAGATCGAGGAGGCCGCACCGGTCGCCGAGGCCGCGCCGGTCGCCAAGCCCGCGCCGGTCGCCGAGGCGGCACCGGCCAAGCCGGCGCCGAAGAAGCCGGCGGCGCTGAAAACCGCCCCGACCGATGTCGCCAACGAGGACAAGCCGGCCGGCGGCGACGGCAAGGGCTCGGTGTCGAGCCAGTCGATCCGCGTCAACGTCGAGACCCTCGAGCATCTGATGACGATGGTCTCGGAACTGGTGCTGACCCGCAACCAGCTCCTCGAGATCGTGCGCCGGCACGAGGATTCCGAATTCAAGGTGCCGCTGCAGCGGCTCTCCAACGTCACCGCCGAGCTGCAGGAAGGCGTCATGAAGACGCGCATGCAGCCGATCGGCAATGCCTGGCAGAAGCTGCCGCGCATCGTGCGCGACCTCGCCCGCGAGCTCGACAAGAACATCGAGCTGGAGATGCACGGCGCCGAAACCGAACTCGATCGCCAGGTGCTCGAGCTGATCAAGGATCCGCTCACCCACATGGTGCGCAATTCCGCCGATCACGGCCTCGAGACCCCGGCCGAGCGCCGCGCCGCCGGCAAGTCGAGCAAGGGCATCGTTCGCCTCTCGGCCTATCACGAGGGCGGCCACATCATCATCGAGATCGCCGACGACGGTAAGGGTCTCAACACCGACCGCCTGCGCGAAAAGATCGTCGAGAACGGCATCGCCTCCGAGTCCGAAGTCGACAAGATGACCGAGGCGCAGATCCACAAGTACATCTTCAATGCCGGCCTCTCGACCGCGCAGAAGGTGACGAACGTCTCCGGCCGCGGCGTCGGCATGGACGTGGTGCGCAACAACATCGAGATGATCGGCGGCACGGTCGACCTCAAGTCGACGCGCGGCGTCGGCACGACCTTCACCATCAAGATCCCGCTGACGCTCGCCATCGTCTCGACGCTGATCGTGGAATCGGCCGGCAACCGCTTCGCCATTCCGCAGCTCTCGGTGGTCGAGCTGGTGCGCGTCCAGGACAATTCGGAGCACCGGATCGAGCGCATCAAGGACACGCCCGTCCTGCGCCTGCGCAACAAGCTGCTGCCGCTCGTCCATCTCAGCCACCTGCTCGGCCTCGAAGCGCCGGAAATCTCCGAGGACGGCAGCGAGATCGCCCACGACAACGGCTTCATCGTGGTCATGCTGGTCGGCACGCAGACCTTCGGCATCGTCGTCGACGGCGTGTTCCACACCGAGGAAATCGTGGTCAAGCCGATGTCCTCGATGCTGCGCCACATCTCGATGTTCTCGGGCAACACGATCCTCGGTGACGGCAGCGTCATCATGATCATCGACCCGAACGGCATCGCCCAGGCGATCGGCTCGACGGCCGCCGACGACATGAACGAGCTGCGCCATGCCGAGGAAGCGCGCAACGCGACCGCCCAGGAATCGGTCTCGATGCTGATCTTCCGGGCCGGTTCGCACGAGCCCAAGGCCGTGCCGCTGTCGCTGGTGACGCGCCTCGAGGAATTCGATGCCGACAAGATCGAGCACTCCAACGGTCGCGACCTCGTCCAGTATCGCGGCCAGCTGATGCCGCTCGTCTACGTCAACGACATGGTCCAGCGCCGCAGCGAAGGCGGCCAGCCGATGCTGGTGTTCTCCGACTCGGGCCGCTCGATGGGCCTCGTCGTCGACGAGATCGTCGACATCGTCGACGACTACCTCAACATCGAGGTCGGCTCCGACATGCCGGGCGTGCTCGGTTCGGCCGTCATCAAGGGCAAGGCGACCGAGGTCATCGACATCGGCTACTACCTGCCGCTGGCCTTCGAGGACTGGCTGCGCCGCAAGGAAATGCGCGCCGAGGCGCTGACCCGCTCGCTGCTGTTCGTCGACGACAGCGCCTTCTTCCGTAACATGCTGGTGCCCGTGATGAAGGCCGCCGGCTACCGGGTGACGGTGTGCGAGTCGGCCGAGGCGGGTCTCTCGGTGCTGCGCGACAATCGCGGCTTCGACGTCATCGTCAGCGACATCGAGATGCCGGGCA
>JAKPQE010000003.1 GCA_029572955.1 Pseudomonadota bacterium | reverse complement strand
GCCGTAGCGTTCGGGCAGGTCGCGCCAGGGCGAACCGGTCCTCAGAATGTAGAAGATGCCGTTCAGAACCCGACGATCATCCGTACGAGGAACCCCGCGCGGCTTGTTCGGCAATAGCGGCGCGATGAGCTCCCATTCCCTTTCCGAGAGGTCGAAGCGAGCCATGATCTCCTCCTGTCAGGAGGTTGAATCACATTTCGCTACCGCCGTGAATCCCTTTTATGAGTACAGAACCTAGTCGGTGGAAATGGCGATGGCGGCGAGCAGGCGGCCATAGTCCGGCTCGCCGCGATGGGTGACGCGCCGGAAGCTGTAGAACAGCTCCTCCTCGACATAGGTGCAGCGGGCGAGATCGGTGACCGAGGCGAGCCCGGCCTTTCCGAGGCGGCGGGCGAGATAGCCCGGCAGGTCGAACATGTGGTGCCCGGCGCGCTCTGCGGCGGCGAAATGGCCGGCATTGGCCGGATCCTCGGCGACGAAGCGCTCGAAGAGTTCCGGGCCGACCTCGTAGGAGGGCTGCGAGATCATCGGGCCGAGCACGGCGTGGATGCGCCCGCGCGCCGCGCCGAGCGAGATCATCGCCTCGATCGTCGCCTCGGCGACGCCGGAAACGGCGCCGCGCCAGCCGGCATGGGCGGCGCCGACGACGCGCGCCTCGGGGTCGGCAAAGAGCAGCGGGCCGCAATCGGCGGTGCCGACGGCGACGGCAAGGCCGGGCATCGCCGTGACGACGGCGTCGGCATGGGGCGCCTCGCCGGGCGCCCAGGCGCGATCGGTGACGAGGGCGGTCGGGCTGTGCACCTGATAGGGGGTCGCCAGCCGGTCGCGGGCAACGCCGAGGGCGTCGCAGACCCGGCCGCGGTTTTCGAGGACGAGCGTGCGGTCGTCGCTCGAGCCGAGGCCGCAGTTGAGGCTCCGGTAGATGCCGTCCGAGACGCCGCCGCGGCGGGTGAAGAAGCCGTGGCGGATGCCGGCATGGTCGAGCGTCGGGGCGGTCAGGAACTCGGCGTCGGTCTGCATCGGGTCTCGTCCGTTCTTGCGGGAATTCAGGTGCGCGGGCCGAAGGGCGGCGGCGTCAGGCCGGGCGCCGTGACGGCGAGCACCTTGAAGAGGGTACCCATCTCGTCCGGGCCGGCGAGGCGCTCGACGGCGGCGCGGATCTCGTTCTGCAGGGCGGTGTCGCGGCCGGCGCCGAGGCGGCCGGCGCGCTCGACGAGGCCGAGCGAAAGGAGGAACGGGCCCTGTTCCATCGGCCCGAAGACGGCGGCGCCCTCGCTGCGGGCGGTGCGGGCGAGCGCCTCGAAATTGACGTGGGCGGTGAGGTCGACCTCGCCGGGGTCGGCGAGGGGGTCGACATAGGCGTGGCGGCGTACCGACTGCAGCGTGTCGCCGAGGGCCGTGCGGGCGTAGCCGTAGTCGATGACGAGGGCGGCGGTGCCGTTCTCGCGGATGCGGTGGGCGATCTCGGCCATGACGGCGGTCGAGGCCGGCGAGACCTCGAGGATCGCGCCTTCCTCGGCGCCCGCGGCGACGGCCGGCACGTCGGGCTCGATCAGTCCGCCGGGGCCGATGCCGAAAGCGAGGCGGCCTGCCGTGTCGAGGCCGACGACGCGCTCGCGCCATTCGCCGCCGGCGCGCACGAACTGGCGGATCGGCAGGGCGTCGAAGAACTCGTTGGCGACGACGAGGACCGGCATCTTCGGCACGGTGGCGAGGCGATGGTGCCAGGTCGGCACCTCGCCGACGCTCGCCAGCTGTTCGCGCTGGCGGGCGCGCAGGACCGGGCTGATCTCGACGAGGTGGAGCTTGGCGGCGGCGAGGAATTCGGGGCGCACCCGCGCCGCGCGCAGGGCATCGCGCATCAGCGTGCCGCGGCCCGGACCGAGTTCGACGAGGGCGAAGGGCTTCGGCCGGCCCGCCGCCTCCCAGACCTCGATCAGCCACAGGCCGACGAGTTCGCCGAACATCTGGCTGACTTCCGGCGCGGTGACGAAATCGCCGGAAAGGCCGAGCGGATCGCGGCGCATGTAGTAGCCGAGGTCGGGGTCGCCGAGGCAGACCGCCATGAAGTCGGCGACCGACAGCGGGCCGGTCTCGCGGATGCGGTCGGCGATCTTCAGACCGAGGGCGTTGAGCTGCGGCACGGCGGCTTCCATCGGCCGGGCCTCACTGCGAGCCGGCGCGGCGATCGGCGGTGGCGATCGCCCAGATGCCGAGGACGACGAGCGGTACCGACAGCGCCATGCCCATGGTGAGGCCGCCGGCGAGGTAGCCGATCTGGATGTCGGGCTCGCGGAAGAACTCGCAGACGATCCGGAAGACGCCGTAGCCGAGGCCGAAGGCGCCGGCGACGAGGCCGGGTCGGGCGAGGCCCTGCCGGGCATGGACGAGCCACTGCAGGACGAGGAAGAGCGCGAGGCCCTCGAGCGCGGCCTCGTAGAGCTGGCTCGGATGACGGGCGATGGCGCCGCCGGTCGGGAAGACGACGGCCCAGGCGACGTCGGCGGGCCGGCCCCAGAGTTCGCTGTTGATGAAGTTGGCGATGCGGCCGAAGAACAGGCCGATCGGGGCGACGGCGGTCGCCAGGTCGAGCACCGACCAGAGCGACAGCTTGTGGCGGCCGGCGAAAAGCGCGGTCGCGACGGCGACGCCGACGAGGCCGCCGTGGAACGACATGCCGCCGTGCCAGATGGCGAGGATCTCGGCCGGATTGGCGAGGAAATGGGCCGGATCGTAGACGGTGACGTAGCCGAGGCGGCCACCGAGGACGACGCCGAGCGTTGCCCAGGTGACGTAGTCGTCGAGTTCGACGATCGACATCGGCTGGCCGACCGCACCCCAGAGCGAGGCGTTGGCGAGGAGCCGGCGCGCGTAGATCCAGCCGATCAGCAGGCCGGCGATATAGGCGAGGGCATACCAGCGGATCGCCAGCGGGCCGAACTCGACCAGCACCGGATCGATCTGGGGAAACGGCAGGACGAAGAGGGGCATCGCGCTCGTTCGCTGGGATGGGCGCGCGGATGCCGGAGTGGCGGCGCGACGTGTCACTGGTTCGATGGGCGGCAGGGTGCCGCCCGCCGTCCCCCGCCGTCAAGGGCGAGATTTGCGGGATCAGGCGGCGGGCGCCGCCTCGGTCTCGTCCTTGCCCGTATCGCGCTCGCGCCGGCGCGGCCGCCCCGCGGCGAGGCGTTCGCAGAGCTTCAGCAGCGGCCTTGCCCGGCAAAGCGCACGGTCGGCCCGCTTCAGCCAGCGCTCGCCGTCGGTCAGCGTCTCGTCGAGCGCCGCCATGGTGCGGGAAATGGCCGGGTCGTCGTCGTCGATCCAGACGCGGAAGATGCGGGCCCAGGCGAGCATCAGGCCCTTGACGCGGAGATCGCCGCGCAGGCCGGCGGTGCGGATGCCGGCACCGGCGAGCATCCAGGTCTGCGAGTTCATCGCGACGCGGCCCCAGGCAAGCGCGAGGAGCGGATCGCGGGCAATGCCGCGGTGGATCGACTTCAGGGCGGCCTTATGGGGCGTCAGCGCCTCGATGCGGCTCATCACCATGTCGAACAGGCGCTCGCGCGGGCTCTCCTCGGCCATGTCGGCATCGATATCGGAGAGCACCGCCTCGTCGATGCGGGCGGCGAAGGCGGCGAGGATGTCGAGCTTGGAGGCGAAGGCGCCGCGCAGGGCGGCGAGCGTGACGCCGGCGCGTGCGGCGATCTCGGGCAGGCCGATCTCCTCGAAAGGCTTCTCGGCGGCGAGCGCCAGCAGCGCGTCGACGATTTTCTGGCGGGTCTTTTCGGTCGCCATGTCGTGCTCCCTTGGTTGATCCCGGTCCCGAAGGGTATCTAGGCCCGATCGCGGTCGAGCCTAGGGCCGCGATGTGGCAAGGACAGGGCAGCCGGAAGGATCAGCTCGCCAGCTCGCGGGAACGGGCGGCAGCGGCGGCGACGGCGGCCTTCATGAGGTCGGGCACGCCGGCCTCGGCCATCAGCACGGCGAGCGCCGCGGCGGTGGTGCCGCCGGGCGAGGTGACGTTGCGGCGCAGCGTCTCGGAGCTCTCCTGCGAGCGGGCGAGGAGTTCGCCGGCGCCGGACACGGTGGCGCGGGCCAGCTGGGTCGCGAGTTCCGGCGAAAGGCCGGCCGCCTCGCCGGCCGCCGCGAGGCATTCGGCAAGCAGGAACACATAGGCCGGGCCGGAACCGGAGACGGCGGTCACGGCGTCCATGTCGTTCTCGTCGGCGATCCAGGCGACGTCGCCGACCGCTTCGAGGAGACGGGTGACGATGTCGCGCTGGGCGTCGGTGACCTCGGGGCCGGCGCAGCCGACGGTCATGCCGCGGCCGACCTGGGCCGGCGTGTTGGGCATGGCGCGCACGATCGCCGGGGCGTCGCCGAGCGCGGCGCGCAGCGTGGAAAGGCGGGTGCCGGCGGCGACCGAGACGACGACGGTGTCCGGCCCGACGACCGGCGCGAGCGCCGGCAGCACGGCGGCCATCATCTGCGGCTTGACGGCGACGACGAGCACGGCCGGCGCGGCAAGGCCCTCGGCGGACGCCGCCCGGGCGATGCCGGCGGTCTCGACGAGGGCGGCCATCTCGGGCGGCGGGCTCGGATCGACGACGGTGACGCCTTTCGGATCGAGGCCGCAATCGAGCCAGCCGGCCAGCATCGCGCCGCCCATCTTGCCGGCGCCGACGAGGACGAGGGGCAGGGCGGCGGAAAGACTCATGCTTCACCCATGGTTTCGAAGAGGGTCGCGGCGAGCGCCTCGGAGGCCGGACGGCCGGCCCAGACGACGAACTGGAAGGCCTGATAGTAGCGCTCGCAGGCTTCGAGCGCGGCGCCCAGCATCGCCTCGCACTGGGTGGTGGAGGGCTCGGCGCCGCCGGCCAGAATCAGCCCCTGGCGGTACATGACGACGCCCTCGGAGGTCCACAGGTCGAAATGGCCGACATAGAGCTGCTCGTTGATGAGGGCGAGCAGGCGCACGGTCTCGACCTGGCGCTTCTCGGGGACCTTGAGGTCGAAGGCGCAGGCCAGATGCAGCGTTTCCAGATTGTCCATCCAGGAGAACGAGATGTGGTAGTCGCTCTCGCCGCCGGTGACGGAGATGGAGATCTCGTGCTCGCCGCTGCGCTCGAACATCCAGTCGTTGAAGTGCGCGACCTGCTCGATCGTATCCACCGGATTCGACTCGCGGTCCGCCGCCAAGCTCATGAAGCTCATGCCCGCTCCTCTGAGGAGTGTTTCAAACGTTGCCCGAAACGCGGATAACTAGACGGTACGCAAAGCCACGACCGCTATCTGCCGGTCGTTGCGGCTCTCTCTGCGGCCTTTCCGGGGTTGCCGACCGCTACTCCGCGATCGTCCCGAAAAATCGATCCGACCCTGCACGAGGGTCGGCACGTTCCACACCGTTCAACGTCACGATACCCGGCGCATGAGCCCGACTGACCGGTCAACTACCGGCCGACCTCGCGGGCAGCGCGAATCTCTTTGTAGAATCAGTATATAACGCCTACCGCTGATGCGATATCTTTTCGGGCGGCGCAATATTCCCGTCACGAAATATTGTGGACAGCGGGTCGAGCGCGGCAAAAACGCAAAGCGCCCGCCGCAAGGGGCGGGCGCGCGCTCGGCGTGCGGGCCGGTTGTCCCGGTGCGGGCTCAGGCCTCGCCGTCGTCCTTGGCCTTCGGCGCCTTCTTCGCAGCCTTCGGGGCGGGCTTGCCGCCGGCGAGCTTTTCCTCGAGTTCGGCGAGGCGGGCGGTCAGGCGCTCGTTTTCGGCACGGGCGGCGCTCGCCATTTCGCGCACCACCTCGAACTCGTCGCGGCGCACCAGGTCCATGTCGGCGAGGAACCGTTCGGCCTGGGTCTTGACCATGGTGTCGATCTCGCGCTTCAGGCCCTGGGCGACGCCGGTCGCGTCGGTGACGAGACGGGCGAATTCGTCGAACAGGCGGTTGCTGGTCTGGGTCATTGTCTGCCTCCTCTGGCAGGGCCGTATTGGCGGGCTCGCCATACTATGGGGATCGGATCGGTCGATAACAAGGCGTCAGGGCCGGAGCGACAGCCGGCCGCGTTCGGTGACGAGGACGGTGACGAGGCAGGCGAGGCCGAGGCCGGCAAAGCCGAGGGCGATCGGCGCGACGGTGCCGTCGAACTGGCGGCCAATGAGCCAGCCGGCGAGCGCCGAGACGGTGGTGGAGAAGGCGCCGACGAAGGACGCCGCCGTGCCGGCGATGCGGCCGAGCGGCTCCATGGCGAGGGCGTTGAAATTCGGCCCGATCAGCCCGAACAGGAACATCGAGAGCGAGACGAGGGCGAAGTAGACCGGGAACGGCGGGTCGCCGGCGAGGGCGAGCAGGCCGTGGCCGGCGGTCACGGCGATGAAGGCGACGAGCGCGGTGTGCGACAGCCGGCGTGTGCCGAACCGCATGACCAGCCGCGAATTGGTGAAGGATGCCGCGGCGAAGGCGAGGGCGGAAAAGCCGAAGGCGACCGGGAACAGCCGCTCGAGGCCGTAGAGTTCGCCGAGGATCTGCTGGGCGGTGCCGAGATAGGTCATCAGCGCCCCGAAAATGAGGCCCATGGCGGTGCCGTAGCCGACCGTCTGGCGCGTGGTGACGGCGGTCGCGACGGCGCTCGCCACGGTGCCCGGCCGGAACGGCCGGCGGTTCGCCGGGGACAGCGTCTCGGGCAGGCGGAACCAGGCCCAGGCGAGTGCGGCAAGGCCGAAGACGAGGAGGAAGCCGAAGATCCAGCGCCAGGTGCCGACGAGCAGGATCAACTGGCCGATCGAGGGCGCGACGACCGGCACGACGATGAAGACCGTCATGACGAGCGACATCACCCGGGCCATGCGGTCGCCGGCGAAGCGGTCGCGCACGATGGCGAGCGCCATGATGCGCGGCGCGGCGGCGCCGATGCCCTGTGCGGCGCGGGCGGCGAGCAGCGCCGGGAAGGACTGCGCGAAGGCGGCCGCGACGGTCGCGGCGATGAAGAGCGCGAAGCCGGCGAAGGCGACCGGCCGACGCCCGAAGGTGTCCGAGACCGGCCCGCAGGCGATCTGGCCGACGGCGAAGCCGATCATGTAGGCGGTGATGATCTCCTGCCGGTCGTTGGCGAGCGCGATGCCGAGTTCGGCGGCGATCGCCGGAAAGGCCGGCAGCATGATGTCGATCGAGAACGCCGTTATGGCGATCATCGCGGCGATGAGGCCGACGAACTCGGCAAAGCCGAGGCGGGGGTCGGCCGCCGTGTCGCTGTCGGGTCGCAGGGTCATCGAAGGCTCGCGCGGTCGGCTGCGCCGGGATCGGCGCGCCGGCGGACCCTATTCGCGACGGGCCGAAAAGGACAGCCCTCTATCCGGCGGAGGAATTTTCCGGCTGGCCCGCCATACTCTGGGGACCGGATCGGCCGCCAACACGGTTCGCCGGCGTGGGGAAGGGAGTTCCGACCTCACTCGACGGCTTCGAGGAAGAAGAGCTTCAATTCCGGCTGCTCGTCGGCGAATTCCGCCTTCCAGCGATAGGTCGTCGGGCCGACTTTCTCGAATTCGCCGCCGCAGGTCGCGAGGATGTCGGAGGGCTTGCGGGTCTCCACGGTGAAGTCGAGGTCGTAGAGCGAGCCGTATTGCTCGTTGGCGGCGGCAAGGTTCATCGAGATGTCTGCGATCGTGTAGGGACGGTAGGGCTCCTCGTCCTTGCGGGCGGCGAAGCGCTTGTCGATTTCCTGCAGCTGCGGCTCGGTGAGGCAGAGGAAGTCGTAGCTTTCCTCGTCGAGGCCGAAGGTCAGCTTGCCGTCGAGCATGATCAGCGATTCGACGTATTCGCCGAACACCGGGCGGTAGGCGACGACGAGATCGTGCGCGGCGCCGGCGGCGAAATCGAATCGGGCCGCATAGGCCGTCTCGAGCTGCCACATCGGACCCCAATGGGTGAGGATGCCGCGTTCGGCAAGGTCGGACTTCGCGTCCGGCGCGAGCTTTTCGAGTGCCGCGGAGGTCTCGGCGCCGAAGGGCAGGAGCGGCAGGCCCGCATTCGCCAGATGCGCGGAGACGTCCATACCGAGGAATGTCGCCCGGGCATCGACCGAGAACGGAAACGGTGCGCCGTCCATCGTCGCGGTCAGCGCCAGCGGATCGGCTGCGATGCCGGGGCCGAAGGCATCGACATTGTCGGCATGCCAGCGGTCGATCGGTTCGAGGGGGAAGTAGAGCCACAGCGGCAACGCGGCCGATCCGACGGAATCGATCCGGTAATGCTGCTCCATGCGGTCGCGCGTCAGTCTGATCTCGGTCGCCCGCGCCACGACCTCGGTGTTGGTCGCGATGCGCAGCACCGGCAGGGCGAGCTGCTGGTAGAAGGGTCCATCATATCCCGTCGCCGGGCCACCGACGAGGATACCGGAGACAAGGACCGGCAGAACCGCTGACACGCGCATGGATCGATCTCCCCCACTTTCTGGCTCGCTCCATCTGTGGAACCGGCAGCGGGCGAACGGGGCCGTTCGGGCGGCTCAGCCGGCGTTCCGCAGACCGTCGATGATCGAGGCCATGGCGACCGCGTTGCGGCCGGAATGCTTGGCGCCGTAGAGCGCCTCGTCGGCCCGCTTGACGAGACTGCCGGCGGTTTCGGCCTGCAGGCGGCAGGCGACGCCGAAGCTGCAGGTGACGTTGAGCGGACCGAGTTCGGTGCCGATCGTCATGCCCTCGACGGCGCGGCGGATCCGCTCGGCCTTCTCGACGGCGGCGGCTTCCGAACAGCGCGGCAGGAGCCAGGCGAATTCCTCGCCACCGATCCGGCCGAACACGCCGTCGGCATGGATCAGCAGGCCGGCCACCTGGCAGATGACCAGATCGCCGACGTCGTGGCCGTAAGTGTCGTTGACCTTCTTGAAGTGGTCGATGTCCATCAGCACGACCGACAGCGGGTCGGCGCCGTGGGTCTCGATCTCCTGGCGCAGCTGGTCGAAGAAATGGCGGCGGTTGAAGGCGCCGGTGAGCGGGTCGGTGCGGGCGAGACGGTGGTTCTCCCGCTGGGTGCGCAGGAGGCGGTCGGCGGCGCGCAGGCGGGCGAACAGCTCGTCCCTGTCCGGCGGCTTCTGGATGAAATCGTCGGCGCCGCTGTCGAGCGCCTCGATCGCCTTGCGGCGCTCCCAGTTCGACGACATGACGACGATGTAGAGCGGGTTGCGGCTGTTGGAGAGGACGCGTGCCTCCCAGCAGAGCTCGAGACCGCAGATTCCCTGAATCTCGACGCTGGTGATGATGACTTCGATTTCCGGGTGCTTGCGCAGGTGGTCGAGCGCCTCGCCGCCAAGGGCGAACGGGTGCACCACGTCACCGCGCTGCTCGAGCATCTGCCCCATCATCTTGCGGCCGACCCGCGAAGGCTCGATGAGTAGGATTTCCATTTTCCGCCCAGACGAAGTTCACCGACAACGAAGCCGTGCTTGATCTTCTGAGGCAAAAATCCGAACGATTGGTTTCAATTGCCACGATTGCGACATGTCGCCGCAAAAAATCCGGCTGGCGGGAGCGCTCCGCGGAGGCCGAACCTATCGGTCCTGCCACTTGTCGAGGGCGCGGTCGTCGGCGTCCTTGGCCGAGACCCAGCCGCCGGAGGTGCCGTCCTTCATCACCTCCTTCTTCCAGAAGGGGGCGCGGGTCTTCAGGTAGTCCATGAGATAGGACGCGGCCTCGAAGGCGGCCTCGCGGTGCGAGGAGGCGGCGACGACGAGGACGATGTTCTCGCCGGGCAGGATGCGGCCGTGGCGATGAATGGCGGTGAGGCCGGCGAGCGGCCAGCGCGCCGCGGCATCTTCGGCGATGCGGCGGATCTCGGTCTCGGCCATGCCGGGATAGTGCTCGAGCTCGAGGGCCGAGAGGGTGCCCGCCTCGTCGCGGCAAAGGCCGCTGAAGGTGACGATGGCGCCGACATCGCGGCTCTCGCCCGAGAGGCGGGCGACTTCGGCGGCGATGTCGAAATCCTCGCGCTGGATGCGCACGGTGATGGTCATCGGCGTTCGTCCCCAGCCGGCGCCTTGCGACAGGCGGCGGTCACCTCTTCTGCCGCTCGATCTGACCGAAAACCGGTTCCCGCTTTTCGGATCTCGATTCGGCCTTTCCATCGCTCGATCTGTCCGAAAACCGGTTTCCGCTTTTCGGATCCCGATTCGACCTTTCCATCGCTCGATTTGTCCGAAAACCGGTTCCCACTTTTCGGATCGAGCTTTACCCGCCGGTCATCGGCGGGAACAGGGCGACTTCGCGGGCGCCGGCGATCGGCTCGTCGTGCTCGACGTGGACCTGGTCGATGGCGACGCGGATCGCCGCCGGCTCGGCGAATGCCGCCTCGTAGCCGGGGCCGCGGCCCGCCAGCCAGGCGATGAGGTCGGCGACGGTCGCAACGCCCTCGGGCGGCGTCGCGTCTTCTTCGGCGGTGCCGGTGCGCTCGCGCACCCAGGCGAAATAGACGAGCTTCATCGCGGCGCCCCTAGTTCTCGAACAGATGGCCGATGCCGGCCCGGAAATAGTCGTAACCGGTATAGAGCGTGACGAGGGCCGAAAGCCACAAGAGGCCGAGGCCGATCTCGGTGGTGTGGGGCAGCACCTGGTCGCCGGCCGGCCCGGCGAGCAGGAAGCCGACGGCGACGAGCTGGACGGTGGTCTTCCACTTGGCGAGCCAGGTGACCGGCACCGGCACTTTGAGCTCGGCGAGATATTCCCGGAGGCCCGAGACGAGGATCTCGCGGCACAGGATGACGATCGCCGCCCACAGCGACCAGCCGGCGATGGTGCCGTCGGCGGCGAGCAGGAGCAGGCAGGCGGCGACGAGCAGCTTGTCGGCGATCGGATCGAGCATGCGGCCGATATTGGACTGCTGGTCCCAGGCGCGGGCGAGATAGCCGTCGAAGAAATCGGTGATGCCGGCGGCGGCGAAAATGCCGAGCGCGAACCAGCGCGCAAGCTCGCCATGGGCGAAGCGGCCCTCGACGAAAAAGCACAGCACCACCAGCGGCACGGCGGCGATCCGGCCGTAAGTGAGGATGTTGGGCAGGCTGAAAAGGTGGTGTCGGCTCATCTCGACCTTCCAGACCTCGGATCAGAAAGGTCTTTCCCATGTCGGAACGGGTAAGGTCAATGGTCGCGATGGCGCACGGGCAACCTTCCGTAGCGGCATCATTCCGCGCTTTCGTGGAAATGGTCGTAGACGAGGCGGGCGGTCGCCTCGGAGATGCCGGGCACGGCCTGCAGGTCGGCGAGGCCGGCACGCGACACCGCCTTGGCGGTGCCGAAATGGGCGAGCAGGGCGCGCTTGCGGGCCGGGCCGATGCCGTCGATCTCGTCGAGCGGGTTTTTCACGAGTTCGCGCGAGCGCCGGGCGCGGTGCGAGCCGATGGCGAAGCGGTGGGCCTCGTCGCGCAGGCGCTGGACGTAATAGAGCACCGGGTCCCGCTCCGGCAGCATGAAGCTCGGCCGCCCCTCGATGAAGAACTTCTCGCGGCCGGCGTCGCGGTCCGGCCCCTTGGCGATGCCGACGAGGGGGACGTCGTCGATGCCGATCTCGGCGAGGGCGGCGGCGACGGCATTGAGCTGGCCGAGGCCGCCGTCGACAAGCACGAGGTCGGGCCAGGCCGGCATGCCGTCGCCGGAAGTGGCGTCGCGCGGCACGCCCTCGCGCATCAGGCGGGAAAAGCGGCGGGTCATCACCTCGCGCATCATGCCGTAGTCGTCGCCCGGCACGAGGTCGGCCGAGCGGATGTTGAACTTGCGGTATTCCTTCTTGGCAAAGCCTTCCGGCCCGGCGACGACCATGGCGCCGACCGCGTTGGTGCCCATCACGTGGCTGTTGTCGTAGACCTCGATGCGGGCGGGCGGCTCGTCGAGGCCGAAAGCCTCGGCAAGGCCGGCGAGCAGGCGCACCTGGGTCGAGCCTTCGGCAAGGCGCCGGCCGAGGGCTTCGCGGGCATTGGTCATGGCGTGGTCGACGAGGGCCTTCTTCTCGCCGCGCACCGGCGCGCGCACCTCGACCTTGCGGCCGGCGCGGCTGGTCAGCGCCTCTTCGAGAAGCTCGCGTTCCTCGATCTCGTGGGAGACGAGGACGAGGCGGGGCACCGGCTTGTCGTCGTAGAACTGGGCGAGGAAGGCGCCGAGCACCTCGGCCGCCTCGAGGCTCTTGTCGGCGCGCGGGAAATAGGCGCGGTTGCCCCAGTTCTGGCCGGTGCGGAAGAAGAACACCTCGACGACGGTCTGGCCGCCGTCCTGATGGGCGGCGAAGACATCCGCCTCCTCGACGGTCTGCGGGTTGATGCCCTGATGGGCCTGGATCTGGGCGAGGGCGGCGAGGCGGTCGCGGTAGCGCGCCGCCTGCTCGAAATCGAGCCGGTCGCTCGCCGCCTGCATCGCCTGGCCGAGTTCCTTCACCACGGTGCGGCTCTTGCCGGAGAGGAAGAGCCGGGCCTCGCGCACCAGTTCGCCATAGTCGGCAAGGCTCACCTCGCCGGTGCAGGGCGCGGCGCAGCGGCGGATCTGGTGCATCAGGCAGGGGCGGGTGCGCGACTGATAGACCGCGTCGGTGCAGTTGCGGATGAGGAACGCCTTCTGCAGGGCGTTGATGGTGCGGTTGACGGCGCCGGCCGAGGCGAAGGGGCCGAAATAGTCGCCCTTGCGCTTCCTCGCGCCGCGATGCTTGACGATCTGCGGCGCCTCGTGGTCGCCGGAAATCAGGATGTAGGGGAACGACTTGTCGTCGCGCAGGAGCACGTTGAAGCGCGGCCGGAAGCGCTTGATGAGATTGGCTTCGAGCAGCAGCGCCTCGGTCTCGGTCTCGGTGCGGATGAACTCCATCGAGACCGTCGCCTGGATCATCCGGGCGATGCGGTTCGGCTGGCCGGCGAGGCGGGTGTAGTTGGCGACGCGCTTCTTCAGGCTGCGCGCCTTACCGACATAGAGCGGTTCGCCGGCGCCATCGAGCATGCGATAGACGCCCGGCGCGTTCGGCAGCCGGGTGACGAAATCGGCGATGACCTCGACGCCGGCCTTTTTTCCCAGTTCTTCGGATGCGGCCGACTCGGCTGCGCTGTCATCGTGCTCCATGGCTCCTATGTGCCGCGGGCGAAGGAGGGCGGCAAGTGAGAGTGTCGGCAGGCCCGTTGGCGGGAATTGAAAATCGACGAATGCCTGATACATTAGCGGATATATACGGCAAAAGGTGCGTCAATGGCGAAGGCGGGAAAATCCTCCACAGCAGGAAAGGCGTCTGGAAAGCGGCATGCCGGCGGGCGGGCCGCGAGCGGGGCGGCAAACGGCAGGTTTGCCGGAGGCGGTTCCGGCGTTCGAGCGCAGGCAGATGACGATGCGGGATTTCTGCTGGCGGCGAGGTTCTGCGTCGATGACCTGATCGACGTCGATGCGGTGTCGAAGGAACTCCATTTGACGAAGGCGATGCTTGCGCAGGCGGCCGGCCTTTCCGAGGAGACGTTGCAGCGCTTCTCGCGCGCCTCGGCGCCGAAGACGCAGGCGCGGCTGCGCGATCTCCTCGGCATCCTCATGCGGGCCGCGCCGTTTGCCGGCGGGCTGGTCCAGGCATTCGGCTGGTATCGCGGGCAAGGGATTCCGGCGCTCGGCGACGAGACGGCGGAGGCACTGGTACGTACCGGGCGGGCCGATCTGGTGCGCCGGTATCTAGATACCTACGCGGCAGGGGGCTATGCGTGAGATTGGTCGGGGTTGCCTATCGCGCCCACAATCCACGTTGGGCGTGGTCGCCGCTGTCCGGTGAAGGGGCGCGTCTGCATGGCGGCCGCTTCAACCGTGCCGGCGATGCCGCGCTCTATCTTTCGCTCGAGACAGAGACGGCGATCTGCGAGGCCTCACAAGGGTTTGCCGCGCGGTTTCCGCCGCTCACCCTGATCACCTACGACGTCGATTGCGAGGATATCGTCGACCTCAACGACGATGCCGAACGGGCGCGGCGCGGAATCGAGATGGCCGATCTTTCCTGCCCGTGGCTGGCCTTGCTCCTCGATGGCAAGGTCGTGCCGTCTCATGGGGTTGCCGACCGGCTGATCGATGCCGGGGCGGCCGGTGCCATTGTACCGAGCTTCGCACCCTCTGCCGCCGTCGACGCGCGAAATCTCGTGCTTTGGCGCTGGGGGCCGGACCTGCCCTGGAAGGTCACCGTCTACGATCCGGACAACAGGCTGCCGTCGGACGGCTCGTCCTGGCGCTGACGGCGCGACCCGCCCGAAATCACGCCGTCCGGCGGGCGGCGCGCAGGCGCTCGGCGCGGTCGGTGAGCCGGGTCGTCGCCACCCAGTCCTCGCCTTCCGTGCCGCCGACGACCGGTGCGATCGCCTCGTCGACATAGTCGTAGCGATCGGGGTCGGTCCATGTGCGCTTCAGGATGCGGCGCAGGCGCAGATAGGTGTAGGCCGCTCCGAAGACCGAGCGGGCCGCGTGGAACCAGTATTTCGGATAGAAGACGACGGGATTCTCGAGCGCCATGCCGGTGCGCCGGTGGCGGCGGCGTTTCCGTCGGAAATAGCCCGATTCGAGCATGGCGACGCCCTCGACCTCGAGCGCGATGCGGCAGGCGAGGATCCGGTAGAGCGTCGAGAACCGCTTGTTGGAGCCGGTCGCGACCATGCGCCTGAAGATCGTCTCGACGTGATCCCAGTCGTAGAAGCAGCCGTGGCCCTCGTGATAGGCGGCATCCCACTCGGCACCGCTCATCACCGGATGCCGGGTGGTGCGGTGGTGGAGGTCGTATTTGCCGAGATCGGGCTCGAGCCAGGTGCCGGCCTCGACCGCGTGCCTGTGATCGGCCGAGCCCGGCAGCGGCGTCAGATAGGTGAGGAACAGGACGTCGATCGGCAGGCGCCGCTTGATGGTCTCGATGTCGGCGAGAACGCTGTCCTTCGTGTCGTTGGGAAAACCGACGATATAGCCGCAGGTGATGACGACATGGCGGCGCTTCCAGGCAAGGAACATCTCGCGATAGTCGTCGACCCGGTTCTGTTTCTTGCCGACGGATTCGAGGCTGTCGGAGTTGATGTTCTCGAGGCCGATGAACACCGAATAGACGCCGGCCGCGGTGCACTTGTCGATGAAGCGCGGGATCTTGTGGGCGAGGGTGTCGATCTGCATCGTCAGGCGGACCTTCAGCCCTTCCTCGCGAAGCGCGATCAGCCGGTCGCAGAAGGCTTCCCAGTTGCGGTTGCGGGCGAAATTGTCGTCGGTGAGGAAGAACGTGTAGATGCCGTCGGCGGCGTTGTGGCGGACAATCTTCTCGAGGTCGTCGGCGGTGCGGAAGCGGCTCTTGCGCCCCTGCACGTTGATGATGGCGCAGAAGGAACAGTCGAACGGGCAGCCGCGGCCGAGATCGAGGCTCGACAGGCTGCCGATGGTGCGGTCGATCTCGCCGCGGGCGAGGAACGGCACCGGCGCGCCGGCAAGGTTCGGCATGTCCTTGCCGTGGTCGTAGAGCAGCTTCAGCCTGCCGGCCCGGGCGTCGCGCAGCACCTCGTCGATGCGGCCGTCCTCGGCCTCGCCGGCAAAGAGCGCGATGCCGAGTTCCTGGGCCTCGCGGAGCTCCGCCGGCAGGACCTCGAGCATGGCGATCGAGCCGGAGACGTGAAAGCCGCCGATGCAGACGGGGACGCCGCCGGCAGCGAGTTCGCGGGCGATGTCGAGGGCGCGCGGGAACTGGTTCGACTGCACGCCGACGAGGCCGACGAAGCCCTTGCCACCATTCGCGGCGATCTTCGCGACGATTTTCTGCGGCGAAACGAAGGTGTTGAATTCGTTGATCGAATGGATTTCGACGTCGGTTCCGGCAAGGGCCCCGCGCGCGATCGCGTCATGGACGATGCCGTTGAGGCAGGCGAGCGAATTGGAGGGCACGATGGTGCGGTGCCACTGCAACGGATAGCCGTCGTCGTCGTAGTGGGTCGGCTGGATCAGATAGATCAGGAAACGACCCGTTCGCTCGCCCATCTCGCCCGTGCCCCGCACCCAGTTGAGAAGAGTTATAGGGAGCGGGTGTCGGCTGTCGATGGAAATCGCGAAGGCGGCTTTTGAGGCCGGCCGGCGCTCAGGCGTCGAGGAGGGCGTCCGGGGTCTGCCAGGCGAGGTGCTGGCCGCCGTCGAGGGCGAGCATCTGGCCGGTCATCGAGCGCTGCGCGACGAGGAAGCGGATCGCCGCGGCGATCTCGCCGGGTTCGGGGCCGCGCTGCAGCGGCACGGCGGCGACCTGGGCATCGAAGGTGCCGGGCGGCTGATGGACGCTCGGCAGCACCGGGCCGGGGCCGATGGCGTTGACGCGGACGCGCGGGGCGAGGGCCAGCGCCATCGTCCGGGTCGCCGTCCACAGCGCCGACTTCGACAGGGTGTAGGAGAAGAATTTCGGCGTCAGCCGCCAGACGCGCTGGTCGATGATGTTGACGACGTTGCCTTCCGCGACCGTCGCCGGCAGGGCGGCGGCGAAGGCCTGGGTCAGGAACACCGGGGCCTCGAGGTGGAGCGCCATGTGGCGGTCCCAGACCACGTGGTCGAGGGTGTCGAGTTCGTCCTCGGCGAAGTGCGAGGCGTTGTTGACGAGCAGGTCGAGCGGCCGGCCGAGGGCGCGGGCCGCCGCCGGGACGAGGCCGGCGATGGCGCCGTGATCGGCAAGATCGGCGCAGACGACCGCCGCGATGCCGCCGCGGGCGCGGATGCCGGCGGCGACTGCCTCGGCCTCGTCGGCGGAGCTGTTGCAGTGGATCGCGACGGCGTGGCCGTTGGCGGCGAGATCCTCGGCGATGGCGCGGCCGACCCGGCGGGCGGCTCCGGTCACGAGCGCGGCTTTCGGGGTGGAGAGGCTCATCGCGCGGGTTCCCTGTTCGCGGCGCGTCAGGCGGCGCCCATCTGGAAGACCAGATAGATATAGCCGACATAGACGGTGACCATCACCGCGCCGACCCAGCGGTTGATCGGAATGTGGGCGAGGGCGAAGGGCAAGAGCACGACGGTCGCGGCGAGCAGTGCCCACAGGTCGAAGTCGAGGATCGCCTGCGGCACCTCGAGCGGGAAGAGCACCGCGGTGCCGCCCATGATGGCCAGGATGTTGAAGATGTTGGAGCCGATGACGTTGCCGAGGGCGACGGCGCCCTCGCGGCGGATCGCGGCCATCAGCGTCGTCGCCAGTTCCGGCAGCGAGGTGCCGATGGCGACGATGGTCAGGCCGATCGCGGCTTCGCTGACGCCCCAGTCGCGGGCGATGAGGACGGCGTTGTCGACGGTCAGCGTCGCGCCGATCGGCAGGCCGAGAAGGCCGAGGACGAGGAAGGTCGAGGTCACCCAGGGCGAGCGCGGCACGCCGGTGACGCCGTCGATGGTCTCGATCTCGCTGACCGCCCTGGCCCGGCGGGCGCGGTGGCGCAGGCCGGTGCGAACCGAGTCGACGACGAAGAAGGCGAGCAGGGCCAGCATGACGAGGCCGTCGAGGCGGTCGAGCGGGCTGTGCATGCAAAGGGCGATGAAGACGAGGGTGACCGCCAGCATGAAGAGCGAGGAGCGGATGGTGCCGTCTTCCTCGCATTCGGTGACCCGGAACAGCGCCGGCAGTCCGAGCACGAGGAGAACGTTGGCGATGTTCGAGCCGACGGCATTGCCGATGGCGATGCCCGGGGCGCCTTCGGAGGCGGCGCGCATCGAGACGATCAGCTCGGGCGCCGAGGTGCCGAAGGCGACGACGGTGAGGCCGATGATGATCGCCGGCACGCCGAGCCGCTCGGCGACGCCGACCGCGCCGCGCACGAGCAGGTCGCCGGTGAACATGAGGACGAAGAGACCGGCCACGAGATAGACATATGGAAGCATCACGAGGGACCGGCGGCCTTTCTTGGCGCGGGGGGCGAGGGCGGACAGCGGCGGGGCTGCCGGCGCGCGGATTTCCAGAAATATAGGGATAGGACGGCCGAAATGAAGTCGGTCGTGGCGCCTCAGTCGCCGGATCGGGCGGCGAGTTCCTCGACGCGGCGCCGTTCGATGTGCTTGGCGAGGCGCAGATGGCGGCCGAAGGCGACGTTGGTCGCCGTGGCGATGCCGTACCAGCCGCGCAGGAAATGGCGGCGCAGGACATAGACCTTGAGGAAGGTCAGGGGGAATTCGACGAGCAGGCGGGCGGCGGGAATGCGCTTGCCGCGGCGGGCCAGGTCCTCGACCTGCAGGTCGGTGTAGGCGTTGAACTTCTCGACCTGCTCGGCGAGCGAGCGGACCGAGAAATGGTGGATGCGCGCCGTCATGCGGCCGATTTCGACGCCGGGGGCGAGGTCGACCCGGTCGTGCACGAGGCTGTCCGAGTAGCGGCCGGCATCCTTGCGATAGAGGCGCACCGGGGCGAGCGCGAAAGCGAAGCGGTGTGGCGCCGCCTCGCCGGGAAAGACCTCGGCGATCGGCGTGCGATAGGCGGCGAAGGCCGGCTCGCCGGCCGCGAAGACGCGGCGCAGTTCGGCGGTGAAATCGGGCGCGGCGACCTCGTCGGCATCGAGGTTGAGGAGCCAGGGGCCGGCGCATTGCTGTTCGGCGAAGCGCTTCTGCGGGCCGTAGCCGGGCCAGTCGCGCTCGATGACGCGGGCGCCCATCCGCGCCGCTATGTCGCGCGTCTCGTCGCTCGAGCCGGAATCGACGACGACGATCTCCGAGACCAGCCCCGAGACGGCGGCGATGGCGCGGCCGATGCGGTCGGCCTCGTTCCTGGTGATGAAGAATGCCGAGATCGGCAGCGGGGCTTCGTCGGTCATCGTGTCGGTGTCCCGAGGGGTCGTCGCCTTGTCCCATGCGCGGCGGGATGCGGCAAGAGGGCACTGTGGCAGAGCTGCAACGTTAAGATCCGTTTACCGAATTGCCACTATCCTGCCATCGTCCGGAACCGCTTTCGCCATGGTCGACGAACATGGTTCCGGTCAACGCCGACAAAGTGGGGCTGGCCCGGATCAAACGAGTACCGGGCGCGGTGTCGGCTTCGACAAGGGGGAGTGGTCCCCGGCGAGACCCGAAGGAGTATTCGAGATGTCGCGTTCCGTGATCCGCTCGGCGACCGCGAGCGCCGTGTTTGCACTTTCCATCGGTACGGCCCTGGCCGCCGATGTTCCGTCCGACTATCCGCCGGAGCAGTCCTATGCAGCGCCGCAGGCGTTCTCCTGGACCGGTCCTTATATCGGTGCCCATATCGGCTATGCGTTCGGCCAGTTCGAGACGACCGCCGCCGGTCTGTCGCGCAGCATCGACGCCGACGGCTTCGCCGGCGGCCTGCTCGCCGGCATCAACTATCAGGTCGGCCAGTTCGTGGTCGGCTTCGAGGGTGACTATACCGGCACCAACTTCAACGGTCGCAGCGCCTTCCCGGGCTCGGCGATCCGCGGCGACATCGACTGGATGGCGACCCTGCGCGGCCGCGCCGGCCTCGCCGTCGACCGCTACCTCGTCTACGGAACCGGCGGTCTGGCGCTCGCCGACGTCGCGCTCGCAGGCTACGGCACGGCCGATGGCGCCAACCTCACCGGCTGGACGCTCGGTGCGGGCGTCGAGGCCGCGGTCACCGACAATGTCGTGGTGCGGGCCGAGTACCTCTACACCAACTTCCCGGAGAAGTGGTACAACCTCGGCGGCACGCCCGCCCACGCCGATGTCGACGACCATACGCTGCGCCTCGGCGTCGCGTGGAAGTTCAACATGTTCTGATCGTCGGCCCGAATTTCGGGCATGACCGAAAACCCGGCGCGGACCCCCGTGCCGGGTTTTTTGTCATTTCGGTACATATCTTCCGGTGGACAGCCGCAGGAATGCGGGCAATTGTCATGGGGCCACCTTATATGGTGGTCGATGCGGCGCGGCGGCGCGCTGGAAGTCGCCCCTGCCGGCGGCGGCGGGGCGGCCTTGCGGCCGGTCCGGCATCAAGCGTCAAAATCCTCAACGGGGAGCACACAAATGGGTTTCTTCGATTTCATCAAGGGCGTCGGCGAGAAGATCGGCATCGGTTCGGCCGAAGCCGCACCGGCGGCCGAAGACCTCGTCAAGGAGGCCGAGAAGCTCGGTCTCGACACCAAGGGCATCGAGGTCAAGGTCGAGGGTGACACGGTCAAGATCTCGGGTTCGGCCGCTTCCAACGCCGACCGCGAGAAGCTGATCCTGGCCATGGGCAACGCGATGGGCGTCGGCAAGGTCGAGGAAGAGATCACCGTCGCCAACGCCGAGCCGGACGCCACGTTCTACACGGTCAAGAAGGGCGACAATCTCTGGAAGATCGCCGAGGCCCACTACGGCAAGGGCAAGGGCGCCCAGCACACGCACATCTTCGAGGCCAACAAGCCGATGCTGAGCCATCCGGACAAGATCTATCCGGGTCAGGTGCTCAGGATTCCGGCGCTCGACTGACGAGCGCGCCGGAAATCTGCCATTCGATACGCCGCCGCTCGGCCTCCATGGCCGGGCGGCTGGCATCCACGGCCAGCGACAGCGGCGGCAGGCCGTCGACCTCCATCACCACCTCGTAGAGCGGATCGACCGTGTCGCGCGTGCGCTCGCGGACCGAGAGGCCGTGCATCGCCGTGCCGGGCAGGCGTGCGCTCTGCGTCTGGAACATGCCGATCCGTTCGACCTCGATGCGATCGGTGCCGTGCCTTATGGTGACGCGGGTCATCGCGCGGTTGCGCAGGATGAGCGCGATGATGGCGACGAAGACCGGGACGGTGATCATCATCGCCGCGAGCGAGGTCGTGTTGAGCGTGCCCGGCTCGGCACGCAGCGCCATCAGGACGAGGGCGATCTCGATGCCGGTGCCGATGCCGAGCATGGCGATGCCGAGATTGCGCTCGAGCGGAAACGGGCTGTCGGTGATGGTGATGCGGTCCCTCGTGACCTCGATCGGCATGTCCTGCGAACCCGTCCTTTGAGAAAGCGTCGCCGCAACGGGCGGCGACATCGGCCCCGGCCGCCCGGTATGGCGGGCCGGCCCGTGCGGCGCCTGCCAATATAGGCGCGCCGCCGCCGCCCGCACAGGGCGGCACCGCCGCACCCGCCGGCGCGCCGCGGTCCATCCACGGCCCCCACGGGTCTTTGCGGATTGCGAAGACCGCCGCGACGTGCCAATCCGGACCTTGCCGGGGCGGTGGGCGCCACGCCGGCGACCCGGACGGAAAAGCGCGAGGGACACGTCCATGGAAATTTCCGTCGAGGCCATGGCCGCCGGCATTCTCCTCTTCGGCTTCGTCTCGCAGGTGCTGGCCTGGTGGCTGAAGCTGCCGGCGATCCTCTTCCTGCTGCTGATCGGGCTCCTTGCCGGCCCGACCACCGGGTTGCTCGACCCCGACGCGCTGCTCGGCGAGCTGATGTTCCCGGTCATCTCGCTATCGGTCGCGGTGATCCTCTTCGAGGGCAGCCTCACGCTGCGGCTCGACGAAATCCGCGCGGTCGGCGGCGTCATCCAGCGGCTCGTCTCGCTCGGGGCGCTCGCCGCCTGGGGCATCATCGCGGCGATCACCCACTGGGCGATGGGCTTTTCCTGGGAGATCGCGCTGCTCTTCGGCGCCCTCACGGTGGTCACCGGCCCGACGGTGATCGTGCCGATGCTGCGCACCGTGCGACCCTCGGCGGACGTCGCCAACGTGCTGCGCTGGGAAGGCATCCTCATCGATCCGATCGGCGCGATCCTCGCCGTCGTCGTCTACGAGTTCATCGTCGCGGGCACCGGCGGGACGGCGCTCGGCCATTCGCTGGCGATCTTCGGCGGCATCATCGCCACCGGCCTCGTTCTCGGGGCGATCGGCGGCCAGGTGCTGGGGCTCGCGCTGCGCCAGCACTGGCTGCCGGAATACATGCACAATTTCGGCACGCTGGCCTTCCTCGTCGGTCTCTTCGTGCTGTCCAACGGGCTCGTCGAGGAGTCCGGCCTCCTCACCGTCACGGTGATGGGTATCCGCCTCGCCAACATGAAGGACGTCGACGTCGAGGACCTGCTGAACTTCAAGGAATCGCTGAGCCTCGTGCTCATCTCGGGGCTCTTCATCCTGCTCGCCGCACGGGTCGAGTGGCACGATTTCGCGACGCTCGGCTGGGGCGCGGCGCTCGTCCTGCTCGGCATGCAGCTGGTTGCCCGGCCCGTCGCCGTCCTGATCTCGACCTACGGCTCGACCCTCGGGATGCGGGAGCGGGCGCTGATCGGCTGGATCGCGCCGCGCGGCATCGTCGCGGCGGCGGTCTCGGCGCTGTTCGCCCTGCGCCTCGAGGAGGCCGGCGTGGCGCAGGCGGGCATGCTGGTGCCGCTCACCTTCCTCGTCATCATCGTGACGGTGCTCCTGCAGAGCTTCACGGCGCGGCCGCTCGCCCGGGCGCTCGGCGTCGCGGCACCGGACGGCCACGGCTTCCTGATCATCGGGGCCAATCCGCTCGCCGTCGCCATCGCCAGGGAGTTGAAGCGGCACGGCCTCTCGGTGCTGCTCGTCGACAGCAGCTGGGAAAACAGCCGCAAGGCGCGCATGGAGGGGCTGCCGGTCTATTTCGGCAACGCGGTCTCGGACCATGCCGACCGGCATCTCGACCTCGTCGGGCTGACCGGGCTTTTGGCGCTGTCCTGGCGCGGCAATGTCAACGCGCTCGCCTGCCTGCGCTTCCGCGGCGAGTTCGGCGCGGCCAACACCTTCACGCTCGCCTCGGGCAGCGAGCCGGAAGGAACGGAAGGCTCGCGCTATCACAACATCCATTTCGGCCAGGTGCTGTTCGCCGAGCGGGCCGATTTCTCCTCGCTCGCCGGCAAGCTGAAGGACTGCTTCGAGGTCCGGAGCACCAGGATTTCCGACAAGCATTCCTTCGCGGACTGGCGCCAGCGTAACGGCGAGGAGGCGATGCCGCTGTTCGTCATCGACCGCGCCGGCAAGGCCAAGCCGTTCGTCGCCGGCCACGAGCGAAGCGTCGAGGCGGGCGACGTGCTGATCGGCCTGGTGCGGGAAGGCGCGCCGGCGACGCGGGAAACCGCACCGGCGGCCTGACCGGCCGCGCTCAGCCGGCCGGCGGGCGGGTCTTGTCGAAGGACGGGACGGCGGCCTCGAAGGCGGCGAGCCAGGCCTCGAGCCGGGGATGATCGGCGCGCCAGGAGCCGGGGAAGCGCAGATCGAGATAGCCGAGCGCCGAGGCGAGGGCGATGGTGCCGACGTCGAGCGCCGGCGAGAAGGCCGGCAGCGTCGCCTCGAGGGCGGCAAGGGCGCGGTCGACCTTGCCGGCCTGATAGGTGGTCCAGCCCTCGTGCCGGAGCTCGGGCGGGCGCATGCGCCGCTCGTAGACCTGGAGGATGGCGGCATCCATGATGCCGTCGGCGAGCGCCTGCAGACGCAGCACCTCGAAGCGCCCGGGACCGGCCGGGATGATCCGCCCGCCGCCGGCGAGGTGGTCGAGATATTCGAGGATCACCGGGGAATCGTGGAGGGCGAGGCCGTCCTCGAGGATCAGCACCGGGATCTTGCCGAGCGGGTTCTGCCCGCGCAGGGAATCCTCGGGGTCGGCGGTGTCGGCCATCACCACCTCGATGCGGTCGGCGAGGCCGAGATGGTGCATGGCGATCTTGACCTTGCGGCCGAAGGGCGAGGCGGGGGAAGAGCGCAGGATCAGCATGCGCGGGGCTCCGAGCGGGTTGGCCGACGGGTCCGGGCGGCGATGCGGGGCCGAGACCGGGCCGGTTTGCGGGTTCGGGCGGGATTCGGAGCGAAATAATAGCGCGTGTCAGGCATTTTTTTCGAAGACCACTAAAATTTGAACGGACCACTTAAACGGGGCTTAGCGGGTCTGGAGTAATTTCCGTTCATCAGGGCCGGAAAGGACGGCTTCCATAGCCGCCGACGGACTGGAGACGAGAAAATGTTCCGAGCATTCATCATTGCCGCCACGGTGTATGGCGCAGGTGCTCCGCAGATGGCGGACTATCGCCCCGATTTTCTCGACGCTCCGCTGAAGAACTTCCATCGCGACATCAATCACACGGTCAACGAGGTGGTGCACGCCGCCTACGCGTTCGATGCCGCGCATCCGATCCACCGCATGAACCCCTATGTCGACTTCTCGCGCTACATCCTGGAGCGGGCCGGCTATCCGGAGGAACGCCCCGAGCAGCGCAGCGAGCGCGAGGTTCGCGACGATTGGGTGATGCTGAAGGACACCTTCGCCGATCGGTGAGGGAGAGCGGACGTCCCGCAAATTCCCGGCGGCCGGACAACCGGCCGGCAGAAGCCGCAAGCGCAGAGCCCCGGTCCCGACAACCGGGGCTTTTCGTTTGGCAGAGCGGGGGATCGGCGGAGCGCCCGATCGCGCCGGAGCGCGAGGCGAAGCGGTCAGTCGCTGATGCGGGCCTCGCCGGTGCGGGCGTAGCTGTAGATGCCGCGGACGGCCCAGCCGACGAGACGCAGGATGGCGTAGACGAGCGCCGCGATGCCGGCGAGATTGGTCACTGCGACAGGCAGGGCGACCGACCAGAGCGAGGGGTTGTCGAGCGCGGCGACGATCGCCAGCGGCGCCAGATAGGTGACGGCGAGCGCGATGGTCACCAGATTGGCGAAGAAGGACAGGGCAAAGCCCTCGCACGACCAGAACAGCGGCATTTCCTCGAGCCGGGCGCAGGACGCGCTGTTGCGCACGATGCCGCCGTCATCGAGAAACCAGGTCGCGGCCGTCCACGCGAGCACATAGCCCGCGGCGGTCAGCCAGACGCCCGTCTTGATCAGGGGAACGATGCGCAACGCGATCTCCCGGCGACAGATTTCGCCACTCTCACGACAGTTCTAGACCCGACTTCTTTCGAAGGGGTTCAAAGGGCTGGTTACCGCAGGGTAAAGCGGCTCCTTCACCTTTGCGGAAAGACCCGGGGCCAGTCCTGCGGCGGGGTGCCGTCGCAGGTGTCCTTGGCGCGGAATTCGACGAGGGCGAAGTCGAAATCGCGCCAGACCCAGGTTCCTGCGGTGCCGCAATCGGCAAGGCCGCGGCCCTTGGCAAAGCTCGTCAGCGTCGCGGTTTCGGCATCGAAGGCGACCGACATCAGGAGATCGGTGCCGCGCCAGCCGAAATCCTCGGAATAGTCGGCGAAGTAGAGCGGCCGGATGCCGCCGATCTCGCCGCGCTCGACGACATAGAGGCGATAGGCCACCTGATAGGCGCCGGCGGTACAGGGCAGGGCGTAGAGGGTCGCGGTGTCGGAGAGAGCGCCGATGACCGGCTCGACGCCCGCGATGAGCTCGGACTCGAGGGCCTCGCAATCGCTGGTCCGGGCATGCGCCTCGGCAAGGAGCGGGGGCACGCCGGCGGCGGCGATGCGGGCGCCCTCGTCGATCGCGGCGGCCGGCGCGAGATGCCCCGGCGCGGCGATCCGGCGCGGGCTGTCGAGGCGGCCCTGGCGCTCGTCGATCCACAGCAGCGCGGCGGAGAGGCCGGCAAGGGAGGCGTCGAGGTCGTGGGCGCCGCCGGCGATGTCGACATATTCGACGCGCAGCGCTGCGCCGGCCGCCATCTCGGCGAAAATGCGCGTCCCGGCCGCCGGGTCGGTGACGTAGAAGTCCTGCGGCGCGGCGAAGGGCCCGTAGCCGGAGGCCGGGCGAAGCGTGGTCGCGGCCCCGCCGGCGACCCGGATGTTGATCGGCCGGTCGCGGTCGGCGAGCGCGGCATTGGTGGAAAAGCCGAGGTTCCAGTCGGCCTTGCCGGTCGCGGCGCGGGCAACGAAGAGGTGGTCGGCGGGGCTGGCGAGGGACGGGCTCGTCGCGGTGCAGGCGCCGGCCTCGTCGCAATTCGCGGTCCAGTCCTCGAAAGTCCGGGTCTCGGCCCCGGCCGGGCCGGCGGCGAGGAGAACGAGGGCGAGGGCGCCGAGGAACGCGGCGGCCGGGCGGGCATCGGACATGGGTCGCAGGCTCCTCTCGGCACGCGGCGTCGCCGCCAGGGTATGGTGTCTCAACGCACCGGCGGCATGGCGATCCGGCCGTTGCGGCAGGAGCGCCGGTCGACCGCCGGGCAGGCGCGGAAGCCGAGGTTGCGGTCCATGCAGATCTGGACCTCGCGCAGCCGGCGGGTGTCGCAGGTGACCGCGATCATGTCCGCGGCAAGGCCCGGATTGGCCGCCATGAAGGCCTTCTCGATATCGCCGGGCGAGGTCATGCGGTAGGTGTCGAGGCTGCGATAGCCGTCGGGAACGCGCACCCGGCCATAGGCGTCGCGCAGGCGGCCGAAATAGCCCTTCTGGGTCAGGCCCGAACAGGTGCCGTGCTTCTTCCACTCGTGAATGACAAGGCCCGGGTCGGGCATGATGTCGAGCATCGCGTCGACCTCGCGGCGCGGCAGCCAGCTCTCGTCGGTGCGGCAGAATTCCGGCCAGCCGCGCTCGTATTGCGGCCACAGGCCATGGACGACGAAGGCGTAGGGCCGGCCGGAACTGCACTGGCGGCGGTCGGCCTTGCGGCCCTCGGCCTCGCAGTAGCTCGGCGACCAGGACAGCGACAGGACGTAATAGTCGAACGAGCCCGGCGTGTGGTCGGCGCGCGGCGACTGGGCCCGCGCCGGCAGGGCGAGGGCGAGAAGGGCGATCGCGATGGCGACGAGGCGCATCGGCACGGTGCCTTACTGCGGCCGCACGACCCGGCACCAGCCGTCGTTGACGTGGTAGGGATCGTGGCCGTCGACGCACCAGAAGACGTTCCAGCCGCAGCCGGTCAGCGTGCCGCCGGTCTCGATGACGTAGTAGACCCGCTTCTTCGAGCCGTCGGACATGGTCGCCTGGCCGCGGCAGTAGCGCTTGTCGATGACGCTCGGGCCGGCGACGTCGAGCCGGCTCTCGCGGCGCTGGTCGACGGTGTCGATGGTCACGCCCTTGTGGAAGGTGTTGCGCTCGGCCCAGTTGAAGCGATTGGCGATGCGGCCGACGACGGCGTCGCTGTCGCAGGGCGGCATCGCCGTCTCCGCGGCGGCGGCGGCGAGCGGAAGCAGCACGAGGAGGGCGGGAGCGGCGATCAGGGCGGCGAGAGAGCGCGGGGTCATGACATCATCCTCGATGGCGGCCGGGGGCCTGCGACACTGCCCGGCAGGGGAGGCGATCCGCCGGACGTTTCGGGCGACCATGCGGCGCCGGGACAGGCCGGTCAAGCGCCTCGCGGTCACGCTTCGATGGAAACATGGTTAACACGACAAGAGTGTGATTCCGGTCGCATATGCGGAACGGGTCCGCGGCGAGGTCAAATTCCGTGCAACCGATCCCGAGAATGCGAATTGACTCGACCAAGGAATATAAGCATCGTCTTATTCCAAATCAAAATAAGGGTTTTTTGGGTTGCCGGATGCGACACGGACCACGCCGAGAAGGCGGAGGGGCGATCCGGCGTCCGTCGGGGTAAGGAAATTGTGTCGTGGCGAGCCAGGCCGCGACAGAGGGACCCAAGAGAGTCAGGGAGGTCAAGTAAAATGGCACATATCGTCGTGCTCGGGGGCGGCATCGGCGGCCTGTCGGTCGTCTACGAGCTGAAAGAATTCCTGCGCAACGAAGACCGCATCACGCTGGTCTCGAACAAGCCGTTCTTCCAGTTCACGCCGTCGAACCCGTGGGTGGCCGTGAGCTGGCGCAAGAAGAAGGACATCACCGTCGAGCTGGCGCCGCTGATGAAGAAGCATGGCGTCGGCTTCTCCGATGTCGGCGTCAAGCAGCTGATGCCGGAAGAGAACAAGATCGAGCTGTTCGACGGCTCGACCATGGAATACGACTACCTGATCATCGCCACCGGCCCGGAACTCGCCTTCGACGAGATCGAGGGCTTCGGTCCGGAGCACTACACGAATTCGGTCTGCGACGTCGATCATGCGACGCGCTCGAGCGAGATCTGGGGGACCTTCTGCAAGGAGCCCGGACCGGTCATCGTCGGCGCGGTGCAGGGTGCCTCGTGCTACGGCCCGGCCTACGAGTTCGCGATGATCATGGACACCGATCTTCGCAAGAAGAAGTGCCGCGACAAGGTGCCGATGACGTTCGTCACGGCCGAACCCTATGTCGGCCATCTCGGCCTCGGCGGCGTCGGCGACACCAAGGGCATGATCGAGGCGGAGTTCCGTGAGCGTCACATCCGCTGGATCTGCAATGCCAAGGTCGACAAGTTCGAGCAGGGCAAGGTCCACGTCACCGAATTCAACGACGACGGCTCGGAGAAGAAGAAGCACGAGCTGCCGTTCAAGTACTCGATGATGCTGCCGGCCTTCCGCGGCATCGGCGCGGTGCGCGGCATCGACGGCCTCGTCAACCCGCGCGGCTTCATCGTCGTCGACAAGCATCAGCGCAACCCGAAGTACACGAACATCTTCGGCGTCGGCGTCTGCATCGCGATCGCGCCGCTCGAGGCGACCCCGGTGCCGGTCGGCGTGCCGAAGACGGGCTACATGATCGAGTCGATGGTGACCGCCACGGCGCACAATATCGGCGAGCTCCTGCGCGGCATCGAGCCGACGCACGAGGCGACCTGGAACGCCATCTGCCTCGCCGACTTCGGCGACGGCGGCGTCGCCTTCGTCGCCATGCCGCAGAACCCGCCGCGCAACGTCAACTGGGCGTCGGACGGCCGCTGGGTGCACCTGGCGAAGATCGCCTTCGAGAAGTACTTCATCCGCAAGATCAAGAAGGGCACGACCGAGCCCTACTTCGAGAAGCTGGTGCTGCAGGTGCTCGACATTGCCAAGCTGAAGAGCAAGATCTGAGCCTCCTCGAGAGGCCGGAACGGAAGGCAGGCGCCGCCCGATGGGGCGGCGCCTCAGATCACTGACAAACCCGTCGATATTTTCGGCGGGTTTTGTTTTTGGTTCGGCGGGTTTGGTTTGTCGGGAGAGGTTTTGGGCGGCCTGAGAGGCGTGGCGGCTCATGCGGTTGCCGGTTTTGGGGCTTTGGT
>JAKPQE010000002.1 GCA_029572955.1 Pseudomonadota bacterium | reverse complement strand
GCCCACCGGCGTGCCCGAAGCATCGAAGCGCTGGCCGTAAATGCCCCAGCCGCTGCCGTCCTGGCCTAAGCTCGTCCAGGTGACGACGAAGCCACCATCGCCGAGCGCGGTCACCGCGGGATAAAACTGATCGGAGGTTGTATAGGTATTGGTCTGAAACTCCCCGCCCGCCGGCGCGCCCGAAGCATCGAAGCGCTGGCCGTAAATGCCCCAGCCGCTGCCGTCCTGGCCATAGCTCATCCAGGTGACGACGAAGCCGCCATCGCCGAGCGCGGTCACCGCGGGATAGATCTGACTGGAGTCTGTATAAGTGTTGACCGGAAACTCGCCGCCCGCCGGCGCGCCCGAAGCATCGAAGCGCTGGCCGAAAATGCCCCGGCCGCTGCCGTCCTGGCCATCGCTCGACCAGGTGACGACGAAGCCGCCATCTCCGAGCGCGGTCACCGCGGAAAATTCCTGATAGGAGGCTATATAGGAGTTGACCTGAATGTCGGCGCCCGCAGGCGCCGGGGTGAGATCGGCCCCGGCCGATCCGGGCAGCGTAACGATCGGCGCGTCGGCGACCGGCGTTACCGCGATCATCGCCGTGGCTGGCGTCGGGTCCTCGGCGCCCGTGTCGTCGATCGCGGCATAATTGAAGCTGGTGTCGCCGCTCCAATCGGCGGTCGGTTTGAAGTAGACGGTCGCAGCGTTGCCGCTGGCCGCGACTGTCGCGTCAACCGCGAGCGCCGCCGTCAAGGCCTCGTCGCCATAGAGCGTGCCGTTCGCCGGCAGGCCCGTGATGCGGAACTGGGCAACGCCGTCATTGGCGTCGACGTCACTGCCCGACAGGGCGATCGCGATCGACACCGCATCCTCATCGCCCGAGGCGCTTACGGCCGCCGTTTCCGGCGCGTCGTTGGCGCCGGTAATGGTCACTGCCACCGTCTGGGCAACCTTGGCACCATGGACATCGACGACATCGAAGCTGACGACGATCTCGGTCGTCTCGCCCTCGCCCAGCGATTGATAGGCCGCATCGCTCGGGTCGACCGTCAGCGTCGCGCCCGAGACCGTCATCCCGGCGCCGAGACCGGTGACATTGGCAACGCTGAGCGTCGCCGTCTCGCCGGTGTCGATGTCCGACGCGCCGGCAAGCAGATCGACCGTGAAGACCGCGCTGTCCTCGGCCGCCGAGGCTGAGAGCGCCGCCGCAACCGTTGGCGCGTCGTTCGTGCCGGCAATCGTGATCGTCGCCGTCTGCGGAACCGAGCCGCCCGAGACATCGACGACATCGAAGTTGACGACGATCTCGGTCGTCTCGCCCTCGCCCAGCGATTGATAG
>JAKPQE010000157.1 GCA_029572955.1 Pseudomonadota bacterium | reverse complement strand
CGGCCGTTGGCGATGGCGCGGCCCGATGCGGCCCATGGGAACACGGCCTTCTCGACCTTCATGCCCTTCGCCTTTGCCTCCGTCTCGGTGAGGCCGGCCCAGGCGATCTCGGGGTCGGTATAGGCGACGGAGGGGATCTGCCGCGCGTCGAAGGCGGACTTCCGGCCCGCCGCCACCTCGGCGGCGACGTGGCCCTCGTGCACCGCCTTGTGCGCCAGCATCGGCTGGCCGACGACATCGCCGATGGCGTGGATGTGCGGAACGTTGGTGCGCATCTGCCTGTCGACGGCGATGAAGCCGCGATCGGAGACGGCGACGCCGGCATTCTGCGCGTCGATGAGCTTGCCGTTGGGGCTGCGGCCGACGGCGACCAGCACGAGATCGTAGGCCTGCGGCTCCTTCGGCGCCGCCTCGCCCTCGAAGCGGACGTGGATGCCGTCCTTCCTCGCCTCGGCGCCGACGGTCTTCGTCTTCAGCATGATCTTGTCGAAGCGGCTGGCGTTCTTCTTCTCCCACACCTTGACCAGGTCGCGGTCGGCGCCCGGCATCAGGTGGTCGAGCATCTCGACGACGTCGATGCGCGCTCCGAGCGTCGAGTACACCGTCGCCATCTCGAGGCCGATGATGCCGCCGCCGACGACCAGCATGCGTTTCGGGACCCGGCGCAGCTCCAGCGCGCCGGTGGAATCGACGATGCGGGGATCGTCGGGAAGGAACGGCAGCTTCACGGCCTCCGAGCCGGCGGCGATGATGGCCTTTTCGAACCGTATCGTCTGGGTCCCGGAGCCGTCCGGCATGGCGACGGCCAGATGGTGCGGATCGAGGAGCTTGCCGGTGCCCTGCACCACGCGCACCTTGCGCGCTTTCGCCATGCCGGCGAGGCCCGCGGTGAGCTTGCCGACGACCTTGTCCTTGTGGCCACGCAGCGCGTCGATGTCGATCTTCGGCTTGGCGTAGGTGATGCCGTGGCCGCCGAGTGCCGCCGCCTCGTCCATGATCGCGGCGACGTGCAGCAGTGCCTTCGAGGGGATGCAGCCGACGTTGAGGCAGACGCCGCCAAGTGTCGCGTAGCGTTCCACCAGCACGGTCTTCATGCCCAGGTCGGCGGACCGGAAGGCGGCCGAATAGCCGCCGGGACCGGCGCCGAGCACCAGCATCTTGGTTTCGATGTCGGCCTTGCCCGCGTAGCTGCCCGCAGGAAAAGTCAGTGGTGGCGGCACGCCGACAGCCGGTGCCGTAGGGGGCGCGGCAGCCGGCTTGGCAGCGGCAGCGGCGGCTGCGGACTCCAGCACGACGACGACGCTGCCTTCGGAGATC
>JAKPQE010000105.1 GCA_029572955.1 Pseudomonadota bacterium | reverse complement strand
TGGCCACCGCGCAGTGGATCGACGTCGGCGCGATCGGGTCGGTGTGGGACTTCGTCAGCGGGTCAGGATCCGGCCTGTTCGGCGGCGGCACGGCCGAGTCGGGCTTCGCCTCGATGGTCGCGTTCGACAAGTTCGCCTACTACTGCATGCTGCTGTTCTGCGTGATCGGCGTGCTCACCATCATGCTGTCCGACGCCTACATGAAGAAGCGTCGCGACGCCATGGGCGAGTTCTATGGCCTGCTCCTCCTCGTCATCACCGGCATGATCGCCATGGCCATCTCGATCGACGTCATCGCCTTGTTCGTCGCCTTCGAGCTGATGTCATTGCCGGCCTACGTACTCGCGGGCTTCCTGCGCGGCGACGAGCGTTCGGGAGAGGCGGCGATCAAGTACTTCATCAACGGCGCCTTCTCGTCGGCGATCCTGCTCTTCGGCCTCGCGCTGCTTTATGCCGCGACCGGACAGACGAACTACGCCAGCATCGCCGCCGGCCTGAACAACCTGGGCGCCGACGCGCAGAGCGGCCTCGTGGTCGTCGCCCTCGTCCTCGTCGCCGTCGGCTTCGGCTTCAAGATCGCCGCTGTTCCCTTCCACTGGTGGGCGCCCGACGTGTACGAGGGCGCGCCGACTCCCGTCACGGCGTTCATGTCGGTCGGCATCAAGGCCGGCGCCTTCGTCGGCTTTCTGAAGCTGCTGACGGTGGCGGCGATCAGCGTGCCGGAAGTGTGGACCGCGACCCTGACGATCCTCGCCGTCCTGACGATGATCGTCGGCAATGTCCTCGCTTTGCCGCAGCGTAACCTCAAGCGCATGCTCGCCTACTCGAGCATCGCCCACGCCGGCTACATCCTGCTGGGTCTCATCGCCGCGGGTGCGGCAGACGTGTCCGTCGGCGCGTCAGGGGAGCGTGTCCTCGACACGAGCGGCTCCAGCGCCGTGCTCTTCTACCTCGGCGCCTACGCGCTCATGAACATCGGCGCCTTCGGCATCCTGGTATGGATCCGCAACCGGCGCGCCTTCCGCTACAGCCTGGACGAGGTCGCCGGCCTTGGGCGCTCGATGCCCTGGACGGCGATCGCCATGACCCTGTTCATGCTCTCGCTCACCGGCATCCCGCCGCTCGTCGGCTTCTGGGGCAAGCTGTATCTGTTCACGGCGATCGTGAACGCGGGCATGACCTGGCTCGCCGTCCTCGCCGTGATCATGAGCGCCGTGTCGGCGTACTACTATCTGCGCGTCGTCTGGTACATGTACTTCCGCGAGGCGCCCGCGGCGGCTGCGGTCGAGGCGGGCGCGGTGGCTGCGGCCGAGGCGGGCGCGGTGGAGGCGGGCGCGGCGGCCTCGGCGGTAGGCGTCAAGGCGGCCGCCGGCGCGGCCGCTGCCGAGGCGACGCTCGTCGCCGACGACGCCGGTCCTGCGGTGGGCTCGGCCGTGGCGGTGCTGATCGCCTCGCTGGGCGTCCTCGTCCTGGGGCTTTACCCGTCACCGCTCATCAGCGCCGCCCAGGGCGCCCTGCGCGTCCTTCTCGGCGGCTGAGCGCGGCGCGGGCGCGCGGCGCGGACAGGACGGTCCTCACGTGAAGCTCCTCTTCGTCGGTGACGTGTTCGGCCGCCCCGGGCGGGTGGCACTCCTCGAGTGGCTGCCGGGCTATCGCGCCGAACAGGGCATCGACTTCGTCGTCGTCAACGGCGAGAACGCGGCCAACGGGGCCGGCATCACGTCGAAGATCGCGCGCAAACTCCTCGACGGCGGGGTGGACGTGCTCACCACGGGCAACCACGTATGGCGCCAGCGCGAGGTCTTCGCCTTCCTCGCCGAGGACGAGCGCATCGTCCGTCCGGCGAACTACCCGCCGGCTTCACCGGGGCGTGGGCTGACGGTGCGACCGGCCGCCGACGGGACGCCGGTCGCCGTCGTCGATCTCGCCGGCAGTCTCTACATGGACAGCGGCCTGTCGCCGTTCCGCCTCGTCGACCGGCTGGTCGACGAGGCGCACGCGCAGGCCGCGACCGTGATCGTCGACCTGCATGCCGAGGCGACCAGCGAGAAGGTCGCCATGGGGCACTACCTCGACGGGCGGGTCACCGCTGTCGTCGGCACGCACACGCATGTGCAGACGAGCGACGCGCGCGTGCTGCCCGGCGGCACCGCCTACATCACGGACGTCGGCATGACCGGGCCGCTCGAGTCGGTCATCGGGGTGCGCACCGACATCATCGTGCAGCGCTTCGTCACCGAGATGCCGCAACGGTTCGAGGTCGAGGAGGAGGGTCCGGTGCGCCTCGACGCCGTCGTGATCGCCGCCGAAGGCGGCGTGGCGACGGCGATCGAGGCGCTCGACCTGGTGCTCTAGGGCGTCGTCGGCGCTGACGATGTCAGCGCCGTAAACGGATTCTCGAGCGCCGCCAGCGTCCTGACGTGGCATCCGGGCGCGTTCGCTCTACAATGGACGCGCATGCTGGAGTCGGCCACGCGAGATGGCCGGAGACAATCGTAGGTAAGCTTGCCGGCCCCCGTTCGGGCAGCCATTGGTGCTGTGCGTCGGAGGCCGGCGACGTGTCTGAAAGGGGCAAGTCGGTGGCGAACGGCATCGCCGGAAAGTGGGCGCCCCCTGCGGCCGCTCCGGGGACGGGTGCGACACGCTCTGAGGAGTCCTGGGCCCACATCGGCGCCCCGCGCGTTGCGCCGGTCCCAAAGCCCGGCGTCGCGCGCGTCAGGGCCGCTGTCGGCGCCGATCTCGTCGCCTTGACACTCGCTGCGTTCGCGGCCGCCTTGGCGTCGACCGCGCAGGGGAGGGGTCTGCTCGGTATGAGTCGGGGTGGTGTGCCCAGCCTCGGTGACCGTACCGTCCTCGTCGCACTGGTGACATTGGCGGCATGGACCATGTTCGTCTTCTACGCGATCGGTCTCTATCGCA
>JAKPQE010000092.1 GCA_029572955.1 Pseudomonadota bacterium | reverse complement strand
ATCTCGAGGACGGCCAGCGCGAACGCCATCGCCGTGCCCGGGCCGCTGCCGGTGATCACGTTGCCGTCCCGCACGACGGCGGCGCCCTTCTGCACCTGCGCGTCCTGGATGTGGGACTCCATGCCCGGGTAGCAGACGGCCTTGCGGCCTGCGAGGACGCCGGCCGCCTGAAGCACGGCGGGCGCGGCGCAAATCGCGCCGACGAGCTTGCCCGCGGCGTTGAAGCGGCGCAGCGCCTCCAGCACCCGCTCGTCCGCGAGCAGGCGCCGCATCCCGCCTCCGCCGCCGGGCAGCACGATCATGTCGGCCGAATCGACGTCCGCCTCGTCCCACAGTTCGTCCGCCACGAGCCCGAGGCCGTGGCCGCCCTCGATGTCGAGGCCGGCTTCGTCGTCGGTCGAGACGCCGACGGCGGCGACGCCGCCGCGGCGCAGGACGTCGAGGATGGTGATGGCTTCGATTTCCTCCACGCCGGAGGCCAGGGGGACGATGACGCGCATGGGCGGGCTCCTTTCCGATGTCAGCGGTTGATCCGGGTCAGCCGCTTGGCGATCCGTTCGAGAAACGTGCCGTGCAGCAGCGAGCTGGGGGTTTTGGAATACGTGAAGACGAGGCCGGCCGTCTCGGGGATCTTGCCTTCGAAGGCGAAGGCCAGCTCCACCGTCTCGCCGACGGCGAACTCCCACCGGTTCAGGCGCTCCGCGGCGGCGGCGTCCTCGGGGAGTTGCGGCACGATGGCGCACTCGACGTCGTACTTGCGGGCGATGTCGATGACGCCCAGCGAGCCGACGCTTTCCTGGGCGTCGAGTCCGCCGATGTTCTTCTTCAGGCCGGGCTCGAGGCGGAAGTCGTAGGCGAGGACCTCCTGGTCGTCCTTGAGCACACGCAGCCGGCCGGCGACGTCGGCCTCGATCGCGTCGGCCGCCTCCTCCGGGAGGCTCGTCGCCTTGAAGTAGATGCGCATTCCGGTGGAGCGGAACCGGATCTCCTTGTACTGCCGCCGGTTGAGGCCCGCGTGGACGGGCCCGCCGTCGGCGACGATCGCGCCGGGCTTCGTCCACGGGTTGCGATTCATCTCGTAGGTGTTGAGCAGCATTTCGATGACGAAGGGGATCGCGAGCAGGATCGCGATCGTCAGCAGGATCTTCGCCACGCCGCGCACCATGCTCATCGTTTCACGCGCCCCGATGCGTT
>JAKPQE010000080.1 GCA_029572955.1 Pseudomonadota bacterium | reverse complement strand
CGCGATCTCGGCGCGCGTCGCGGTGGTGCCGGGGCGCAACGCGATCGGCGTCGAACTGCCCAACGCGCGGCGCGAGACGGTGTTTCTGCGCGAGATGTTCGACCACGTCGAGTTTCAGGATTCCAAGCTCAAGCTCGCCATCGCGCTCGGCAAGACGATCGGCGGCGAACCGATCTATGTCGACCTCGCCAAGATGCCGCATCTTCTGGTGGCCGGCACCACCGGTTCGGGCAAGTCGGTCGCCATCAACACGATGATCCTGAGCCTGCTCTATCGGCTGAAGCCCGATCAGTGCCGGCTGATCATGGTCGATCCGAAGATGCTCGAACTGTCCGTCTATGACGGCATTCCGCATCTGCTCACCCCCGTCGTCACCGACCCGAAGAAGGCGGTCGTGGCGCTGAAATGGGCGGTGCGCGAGATGGAGGACCGCTACAAGAAAATGTCCAAGGTCGGCGTGCGCAACATTGACGGGTTCAACGCGCGCATCGCCGAGGCCAAGGCCAAGGGCGAGATCATCACCCGCGAGGTGCAGACGGGCTTCGACCGCGAGACGGGCGAGCTGATCTACGAAACCGAGGAGATGGACCTCACCAGCCTGCCTTACATCGTCGTCATCGTCGACGAGATGGCCGACCTGATGATGGTCGCGGGCAAGGACATCGAGGGCGCGATCCAGCGCCTCGCGCAGATGGCGCGCGCGGCCGGCATCCATCTGATCATGGCGACGCAGCGTCCCTCGGTCGACGTCATCACCGGCACCATCAAGGCGAATTTCCCGACCCGCATCTCGTTCCAGGTGACCTCGAAGATCGACAGCCGCACCATTCTCGGCGAGCAGGGCGCCGAACAGCTGCTCGGCCAGGGCGACATGCTCTACATGGCCGGCGGCGGCCGCATCCAGCGCGTCCACGGCCCGTTCGTCTCCGACAACGAGGTCGAGGAGATCGTCGCCCACCTGAAGGCGCAAGGAGCGCCCGAATACCTCGAGGCGATCACCGAGGAAGACGACGGCGAGCCGCCCTTCGACATGGGCGGCGGCGCGATCGGCGGCGACGAATCGGCCGATCTCTACGATCAGGCGGTCGCGGTCGTCCTGCGCGACAAGAAGGCCTCGACCTCCTATGTCCAGCGCCGCCTCGCCATCGGCTACAACCGTGCCGCTTCGCTGATCGAGCGCATGGAGCAGGAAGGAATCATCAGTGCCGCCAACCACGCCGGCAAGCGCGAGATCCTCGTCGGCGGCGACGGCAACGACGATCTGTGAGTTCGACGCGTACCCGCAGCGGTCGCGGTTTCGCCACGAAAGGCTGTTACCCGCGCCGCCGATCGACCGACGAATCCGCTTCGACCGCCCCTGCGGCCCCGAAGAAACGCCACCGAAGGCCTCGACCATGACCCGGATCAAGACCCGTTTCAGCCGCTTCGCCGCCCGCGCCGCGCTCGTCGGCACGCTTCTCGCGACCGCGTTGCCGACGCCGCTCGGCGCCGCCTTCGCCCCCGATCAGGAGCAGGTGATCGCCAAGGCCAGCTCCTACATCAACTCGATCACCACCATGCAGGGCGAGTTCGTGCAGGTCGGCCCCGACGGCCAGCGCGTCGAGGGCACCTTCATCATCAGCCGGCCGGGCCGGCTTCTCTTCCGCTACAACCCGCCGGTCCGCGTCGAGATCGTCGCCGACGGCAAGGCCGTGGTCATCCGCGACAAGAAGCTGAAGACCCAGGACCTCTACCCGCTCGGCCAGACGCCGCTGCGCTTCCTCGTCTCGGAAAGGGCCGATCTCGCCAAGGATTCCAAGGTCCTCGAGGTCTACGCCGAGAACGACATGTCGGCCGTGGTCGTCGAGGAGAAGACCCCGCTCGGCACCGGCAAGATCAAGCTCCTGTTCGATACTGAAACCTTCGAGCTGAAGCAGTGGACCGTGACGGACGCGCAAGGCCAGGAGACCTCGGTCGCGCTCTACAACATCGAAACCGGTGCGAGCGTCGATCCGAAACTCTTCTGGATCGACCACTATCGCCGCTGACCGGCGCCGGCGAATACCGCAAACGAGGCAAGGGCGCTCCGCAAGGGGCGCCTTTTGCTTTTGCGGAACAGGATCTGCAACGAATTGGCGCTCGAGGTAAACGAATGGATTATGCCTGGCGGCGCCGCGGCACCGGCTGTCGGGGCGATGTCGTCAAGATGTTGATTCGGGAGAAAAAACCCCAGGCCGTCGGACCGCTCTCTGGCTGCTGCCCGGCCATTCGGACGGCAAGGCCGGCGCATTGCCGCGTGTCTCGACGGAAATTGCTATTGCACATTGGAACTTTTTTGAAAAGATACTTGGATCGGGCCTTGAATCGGTTCTAGCGAGTCCCAATTCAAGCCTACAGGCAGGGCCGCCCACCAAATCGGTAGTGCCCCCCGTCTCGCCGAGGACGGTTCTGCCGGCGCTGGCTTTCCCTCCCAGCGCTCGAGCGCGACAGGCGCAGCGCCCAGTCTCTCCCCCGGGACTGGGCGCTAATCGTTTCAGCCCTGCTCTTTGCGGCGCCTTCCGGGTTCCGGTACGGACCGAGGCGCGATAGGGTCGCCGCCCAACCTGCGAACCTGCGGAAAGACCAATGCCCCTGCGTATCGCCACCTGGAACATCAACTCGGTCCGCCTGCGCATCGACCTCGTCGCCCGCCTCGTCGACGAGCATGCGCCCGACATCCTGTGCCTGCAGGAGATCAAGTGCAGCACCGACAATTTCCCGGCGCGCGCCTTCAGGGACCTCGGCTATCACCACATCGCCGTCAACGGCCAGAAGGGCTATCACGGCGTTGCCATCGCCTCGCGCGTGCCCTTCGTGGAGACCTGGCAGGAAGGTTTCTGCGACAAGGACGACGCCCGCCACATCGCGGCGCGCTTCTCGCACGGCGGCACCGAGTTCGATCTGCACGACTTCTACATCCCGGCCGGCGGCGACGAGCCCGATCCCGAGATCAACGACAAGTTCGCCCACAAGCTGAGCTTTCTCGACGAGTTCCGCGGCTTTCTCGAGACCCATGGCGGCGAGCGGCGCGCCCTCGTCGTCGGCGACCTCAACGTCGCGCCGCTGGAGCACGACGTCTGGTCCCATCGCCAGCTGCTGAAAGTCGTCAGCCACACGCCGGTCGAAACCGAAAAACTCGAGGAAGCGCGCCGCGCCGGCGGCCTTGTCGACGTCATGCGCCGTTTCGTGCCGCCGGAGGAAAAGCTCTACACCTGGTGGAGCTATCGGGCGAAGGACTGGAAAAAGGCCGATCGCGGCCGCCGCCTCGACCATGTCTGGGCGACCCCGGCGCTCGATTCCTCGATCTCGGCGATCGAGGTGCTGACCGACGCGCGCGGCTGGGACCGCCCGTCCGACCACGTTCCGGTCATCGCGACGCTCGCCTGACTGAAGAGATCCGGTCAGGCGGACGACACCCGGCGGGTCGCCGGTCTCACTCGTCGCCGAGCGCCTCGAGCCGCAGCCCGACACGGGCGAGTTCGGCCGTCGCCTGACGGACCCGCGTCGCCATCCGGTCGCGCATGCGCACCGCGATGTCGGGGTATTCGTCCATCATGCGCTGGATCAGCGCCCGCCGCACGCGGATGACCTCGGCCGGCCCCGCCGCCGTCGCCGTCGCCGGCCGCTGGCTTTCGAGAATCAGCGCCGTCTCGCCGATGAGCGAGCCCGGCCCGGCCCGCACCGGCGCGACGCCGTCCTCGGCGACGAGCACGATCGTGCCCTTGACCACGACATAGCCGGCGTCCGCCCGCTCGCCTTCCCGAAACAGCACCGCGCCGTCGACGAGAGTCAGCGGCTCGGCCGAAAACGCGATGACCCGAATCTGCTCCGCCGGCAGATCGCAGAACACGGGCACCTTCTTCAAGAGCGCGATATCGCTGTCGAGGCTCATGGAATGGGCGGATTCCTCATCTGGCGAGAGCCGGCGCGCGGCTCTCAGGGCACGAGCTTGTAACCGCCCGACTCGGTCACGAGCAACTCCGCATTCGACGGATCGCGCTCGATTTTCTGACGCAGGCGATAGATGTGCGTCTCCAGCGTATGCGTAGTCACGCCGGAATTGTAGCCCCAGACTTCATGCAACAGGACATCACGTCCGATGACCTTTTCGCCGGCCCGATAGAGAAACTTGAGGATCGCCGTCTCTTTCTCGGTAAGACGGACCTTGCTGCCTTTCTCGTCGAGGAGAACCTTGGCACTCGGGCGGAAGCTGTAGGGGCCGATGGTGAAGACGGCATCCTCGCTCTGCTCGTGCTGGCGCAGCTGGGCGCGGACGCGCGCGAGCAGCACCGCGAAGCGGAATGGCTTCGTCACATAGTCGTTGGCACCGGCCTCGAGGCCGAGAATCGTGTCGGAATCCGTGGCGTGCCCGGTCAGCATGATGATCGGAGCCTTGAAGCCGTTCTTGCGGATGAGCTTCACCGCCTCGCGGCCGTCCATGTCGGGCAGCCCGACATCCATGACGATGAGATCGGCATGGTCGGCCTTGGTGAATTGCACGGCCTTCGTCGCGGTATCGAGATCGACCGTCTCGAATTCGTCGTAGAGCGCGAGCTGTTCGACCAGCGCCTCGCGAAGTTCGGTGTCGTCGTCGACGAGCAGGATACGCCTTGCCGTCATCTGTCTTCCCTCGGGGTTTGTCGGTTGCAGGCACACGGCAGATTCCGCCCAGGCCGCGCGGCGCATTATGTATCGTCCGTTCGGCTCTTGACCATCCCTGCCTTTCGCGGTTCGGCCCGCTCCGATACCGTGGCCGCAGGTCGGTGAATTTTCGGAAAACCCCGATGGCGGCGAGCATCTTGCGCGAAATGTCCGAAATCGCGGTCGGCGCCCGGCCCGGCGCCGCCGTCCACCATGGCCTGCTGCGCCTCGGCGCCGACATTTTCCCCTGTGCCCTCGGTCGCTCCGGCATCACGTCCTGCAAGCGCGAGGGCGACGGCGCGACACCGCGCGGCTGTTTCCGCCTTCTCGAAGTGCTCTACCGCGCCGATCGCCTGCGGCGGCCGCGGACCCGCCTGCCCTGCCGGGCGATTCGCCCGGCCGACGGCTGGTGCGATGCGCCGGGCGACCGCAACTACAACCGCCCGGTTCCCCTGCCCTATGCCGCCTCGCACGAACGCCTGTGGCGCGACGACGGCCTCTACGACCTTCTCGTCGTTCTCGACTGCAATATCCGCCCGCGGGTCCATGGCGCCGGCAGCGCCATCTTCCTCCATGTCGCCCGGCCCGGCCTTGCCCCGACCGAAGGCTGCGTCGCGCTGCCCCGCCCGCGGCTCGAACGCTTGCTCGAGCGCCTCGGTCCGGGTTCCGCGCTGATGATCGGTTAGGCCTGCGTCGCGGCCGGCTTCGGCCGGGCGCCGAAGATCGCGCTGCCGACCCGGACGAGCGTCGCACCCTGATGGATCGCGACCTCGAAATCGTCGCTCATGCCCATCGAGAGTTCGTCGACGCCGGCCTCCGCCGCGAGCTTGGCGAGCAGCGCGAAATGCGGCGCCGGCGCCTCGTCGAACGGTGGAATGCACATGAGCCCGGCGATCTCGAGCCCGAATTCGTCGCGGCAGCGCGCGACGAACGCCACCGTTTCCTCGGGCAAGACCCCGGCCTTTTGCGGCTCGGCGCCGGTATTCACCTGGACGAAGAGCTTCGGTCGGCGCCCCGTGCGCGCCATTTCCCTGGCGATCGCCGAGGCGATCTTGTCGCGGTCGATGGTGTGGATGACGTCGAAGAGCTCGACCGCCTCGTGTGCCTTGTTCGACTGCAGCGGCCCGATGAGGTGGAGTTCGATCCCCGCCGTCTCGGCGAGAAGCTCCGGCCACTTGCCCTTGGCCTCCTGCACCCGGTTTTCGCCGAAGACCCGATGGCCGGCGGCGATCACCGGCCGGATCTCCTCGGCCGAAAACGTCTTGGAGACGACCACGAGGGTGACCGCCGCGGGCTCGCGCCCGGCTTCGCGCGCCGCCGTCGCCATCCGCGTCTCGATGCCCTTCAGATTGTCCGCCGCCGTCATGCCGCCTCGATCGAATGGAAAATGCGTCGTCCATTATGCATCGGCACCCCGCGCCGGCAATGCGACAGGGCGGTTTTCGGCCTCTTTGCGGTTGACCGGCAAGGGCTTTTCTGGTGTAGGTCGCGCGATTCCGCGCCCGGCGCGGAGCATCGTTTCATTTGCGAATTGGACCCAGGACGCATGGCGAGCGAACGTTACAACGCAAAGGAAACCGAGGCCCGGTGGCGCGAGACGTGGGACGATGCCGCGATCTTCCGCACCGACAATGCCGATCCCCGGCCGAAATACTACGTGCTGGAGATGTTTCCCTATCCCTCCGGCCGCATTCACATGGGCCATGTGCGCAACTACACGATGGGCGACGTCGTCGCCCGCTACAAGCGCGCCAAGGGTTTCAACGTCCTCCATCCGATGGGCTGGGACGCCTTCGGCATGCCGGCAGAGAACGCCGCCATGCAGAACAAGGTCCACCCGAAGGACTGGACCTATTCGAACATCGCCACGATGCGCGGCCAGCTGAAGTCGATGGGCCTGTCCATCGACTGGGAGCGTGAGTTCGCGACCTGCGACGTCGAATACTACCATCGCCAGCAGAAGCTCTTCCTCGACTTCCTCGAGGCCGGCCTGGCCTATCGCCGCCAGTCGAAGGTCAACTGGGACCCGGTCGACCAGACCGTGCTCGCCAACGAGCAGGTGATCGACGGCCGCGGCTGGCGCTCCGGCGCGCTCGTCGAGAGCCGCGAGCTGACCCAGTGGTTCTTCAAGATCACCGCCTTCTCCGAGGATCTGCTCTCGGCCCTCGACGGCCTCGACCGCTGGCCGGAAAAGGTCCGGCTGATGCAGAAGAACTGGATCGGCCGCTCCGAGGGCCTGCGTATCCGCTTCCGCTTCGCCTTCCCGGTGCCCGAGGGCTTCTCGCACCTCGAGATCTTCACCACCCGGCCGGATACGCTGTTCGGCGCTTCCTTCATGGCGCTGTCGCCCGACCACCCGCTCTCGGCCGCCCTTGCCGCCAAGGACGAGAAGCTCGCCGCCTTCATCGCCGAATGCCGCCAGACCGGCACCTCGGCCGAGGCGATCGCCAAGGCCGAGAAGAAGGGATTCAACACCGGCCTCACCGTCGAGCACCCGTTCCTCTCCTCGGTCGAGCTGCCGGTCTATGTCGCCAATTTCGTGCTGATGGAATACGGCACCGGCGCCATCTTCGGCTGCCCGGCGCATGACCAGCGCGACCTCGATTTTGCCCGCAAATACGGCCTGCGCGTCGTGCCGGTGGTGCTGCCCGACGACACCGATCCGGCGGCCTTCACCGTCGGCGACGAGGCCTATACCGGCGAGGGCCGCATCTTCAATTCGGAATTCCTCGACGGCATGACGATCGCCGAGGCCAAGGAAGACGTCGCCAGCCGGCTCGAGCGCGAGACCGTCGACGATGCGCCGCAGGCCGCCCGCGAGATCAATTATCGTCTGCGCGACTGGGGCATCTCGCGCCAGCGCTACTGGGGCTGCCCGATCCCGGTCACCCACTGCGAGGATTGCGGCGTCGTGCCCGTTCCGGCGGCCGACCTGCCGGTCCAGCTGCCCGACGACGTCTCCTTCGACGTGCCCGGCAATCCGCTCGACCGCCATCCGACCTGGAAGCATGTCGACTGTCCGAAATGCGGCAAGCCGGCCCGGCGCGAAACCGACACCATGGACACCTTCGTCGATTCGTCCTGGTATTTCGCCCGTTTCACCGCCCCGCGCGCCGATGCGCCGACCGAGCGCGACGCCGTCGACGGCTGGCTGCCGGTCGACCAGTATATCGGCGGTGTCGAGCACGCGATCCTGCACCTGCTCTATTCGCGCTTCTTCACCCGCGCCATGAAGATGACCGGCCATGTCGGCCTCGACGAGCCGTTCGCCGGCCTGTTCACGCAGGGCATGGTGACGCACGAGACCTATAAGGGCGCCGACGGCCGCTGGCTGTTCCCCGAGGACATCGAAAAGCGCGACGGCGGTGCCTTCCACGTTTCGACCGGCGAGCCGGTCACCGTCGGCGCCATCGAATCGATGTCGAAGTCGAAGAAGAACGTCGTCGACCCGACCCGCATCATCGAGACCTACGGCGCCGACACCGCGCGCTGGTTCATGCTCTCCGACACACCGCCGGACCGTGACATCGAGTGGACCGACGCCGGCGTCGAAGGCGCCTGGCGGTTCATCCAGCGCCTGTGGCGCCTCGTCGGTCTCGTCGCCGAGGCCCCGGCGGGCGAAGCCGGCGAGCCGAGCGCTGCCGCGACGGCCCTGACCAAGGCGATTCACCGCACCGTCGCCGGCGTCGAGGAAGACATCGAGAAACTGCGCTTCAACCGCGCCGTCGCCCGCGTCTACGAATTCGTCAACACGCTCGCCGACGCGATTTCCGGCGATGCCCTTGCCGAGGATGCGAGCCTTGCCGCCGCCGCCCGCGAGGCACTCGCCATGCTGCTGCGCGTCATCGCCCCGATGACCCCGCATTTCGCCGAGGAATGCTGGCACGTCATCGGCCGCGACACGCTCGTTGCCGGCGAATCCTGGCCGACGGTCGACACCTCGCTCCTCGTCGACGACACCATGGTCCTGCCGGTCCAGGTCAACGGCAAGAAGCGCGGCGAATTGACAATCGCCCGCAATGCCTCGCAAGCTGAGATCGAAAGCGCCGTCCTCGCGCTCGAATCGGTCGCCCGCTTCCTCGAGGGCAAGCCGCCCCGCAAGGTCATCGTGGTCCCGCAAAGGATCGTCAATGTCGTCGCCTGATCTCTCGACCCGGCCCGCCGGCGGTCTCCGTCTCGGCGCCTTCGTCGCCGTTCTCGGCCTCGCCGTGCTGCTTGCCGCCTGCAACGTGCGCCCGATGTACGGCTCGCTGTCGACCGGCGCGCGCCTCAGCGACACGCTGTCGACCATCGCCGTCGATCCGATCCCCGAACGGCTCGGTCAGCAGGTCCGCAACGAGATCGTCTACGCCATGTCCGGTTCGGTCGAGCCGGTCTCCCCGCGCTACCGCCTGGCGGTCACGGTCGTCCGGTCGAGTTCGAGCGTCGGCATTCACCAGATCTCCGGCACCCCGACCGCCGAGGTGCTGACCGTTTCGGCCGACTATCGTCTCGTCGACGCCGGCACCGGCGAGGAACTCACCAAGGGCAAGAGCTTCGCCGACGCCTCGTTCGACTTCTCCAACCAGCGCTACGCCAACCTCAGGGCCGAGCGCGACGCCGAAGACCGCGCCGCCGTGACGATCGCCAACGACATCGTCACCAAGGTCGCCGCCTTCCTCGCCCGGAGCCAGTAAGGCCGGTCCCCGGCCCGAGGGTCCGGCGACCGCGAGAGATGTCCGCCGGCGCATCCGTCCGGCGGCCGGAATGGACGGGCCATGACCACGCCGAAGGGCGCCGCTCTCGAACGTTTTCTGAAGGCGCCGGACCCGGAAACGCCGCTCGTCCTGGTGTTCGGGCCCGATACCGGTCTCGTTTCCGAACGCACCCGCCAGATCATCGATGCCTCGATCGGCGACGGCGCCGATCCTTTCGCCATCGTCCAGCTCGACGGCGACGCCATTGCCGGCGATCCGGCCCGTCTCGCCGACGAAGCCCACACCATCCCGCTGTTCGGCGGCCGCCGCGCCATTCGCATCCGCCTCGCCGGCCGCTCGATCCTGCCCGCCCTCGATCTCGTCTTCGACCAGCCGCCCGCCGAGGCGATCATCGTCGTCGAGGCCGGCGACCTGAAGAAAAGCTCGCCGATCCGCCGCCGCTTCGAGCAGGCCCGCTCGGCCGTCGCCATCGCCTGCTATCCCGACACCGGCCAGGACCTCGAAAAGCTGATCGATCGCGAGTTCGCCGCCGACGGCCTCGCCATCGATCACGACGCCCGCGCCGCGCTCATCGCCCAGCTCGGCGCCGACCGGCTGGCGAGCCGCGCCGAGATCGACAAGCTGAAGCTCTATGCGCGCGGTCAGGACACCGTGACGCTCGCCGACGTCGTCGCCGTCAGCGGCGATGCCTCGGCGATCGTCATCGACGAGGTGATCGATGCCGCCGCGACCGGTCGCCTCGCCGCCGTCGATCACGGCCTCCTGCGCCTTGCCGGCACCGGCATCCACCCCTCGGCGATCATGACCGCCGTGCTGCGCCATTTTCAGCTGCTGCACCGGCTGCGCGCCGAGGTCGAAACCGGCAAGCGCGCCTCCGCCATCGTCGAGCACCTGACCCCGCCGATGCATTTCAAGCGCCGCGCCGCCGTCGCGACCGCCCTCGAAAGCTGGAATCGCAGGCGCCTCGAACGAGCCCTCGAACTCGTCGACGAAGCCCAGCTCGACGTTCGCCAGAAGCCCGAAATGGCTTTTTCGCTGATCGGCGCGCTGTTGTTCCGCATCGGCCGCGCCGCCGCCCCGACGCCGCGCCCCCGCCGCTGACGCGGAAATCGGACAACTATCTCTGATCAAAAAGAAAACCGGCCCGAAAGGGCCGGTTCGCTGCTGCCGGAATCGAGCTGCCTCAGTTGCCTTCGAGGCGCCGGCAGACGTCGTCGAGCTGTTCGAGCGTGCGGTAGCGGATCTTCACTTCGCCGCCCTTGCCCTTGTGGGCGATCTCGACGCGCAGGCCGAGCACCTCCGAGAGCCGCCGCTCGAGCGCCTTGGTGTCGGCGTCCTTGTCGATCTTGCGCTTGGCCGCCGGCTTCGCCTCGGCCTGGGCGAGCGCCTCGGCCTCGCGGACGTTGAGCCCCGCCTCGACGATGCACACCGCCGCCGCTTCCGGATCGGGCAGCGTCACCAGCGTGCGGGCATGGCCCGCCGTCAGCTTGCCCTCGGCGATGAAGCCGCGCACCTTTTCCGGCAACTTGGTCAGCCGGATCGTGTTGGCGATATGGCTGCGGCTCTTGCCGATGACGTCGGCAAGCTCGGTCTGGCTGTAGCCGAACTCGGCCATCAGCTGCTCGTAGCCCGCCGCTTCCTCGAGCGGATTGAGATCGGCGCGCTGCACGTTCTCGATGATCGCCAGCTCCAGCGCCTCGCGGTCCGAGACCTCCTGGACATAGACCGGAACCTCGTGCAGGCCGGCCCGCTGCGCCGCCCGCCAGCGCCGCTCGCCGGCGATGATCTCGTAGCCGTCCGAGCCGTCGGTCGCCGGTCGCACGAGGATCGGCTGCACCACGCCGCGCTCCTTGATCGAGCGCGTGAGGTCGGCCAGATCCTCCTCGCCGAAGCTCTTGCGCGGATTGCGCGGATTGGGCCGCAGAAACTCGATCGGCAGCCGCCGCTGCGTCCGCGCCCGGTCGATCGCGCCAACCTCGGTGTCGACTTCGCCGATCAGCGCCGCGAGGCCGCGTCCGAGCCGCCGGCGGGGTCCTTCGTCCGTCATGTTCGCCATTCCTGAAACGACTCGCCTATGTTGTTTCGGTTGTGAATCGATATCGGTAATTGTGCCGTTTTAGGCCCGTTTATGTCGACCGGTCAGGCCGCCCGGAGGCTCTTCTCGCGCTGAATGATCTCCGAGGCGAGCTTGAGGTAAGCCTGGCTGCCCGGACATTTGAGATCGTAGAGCAGCACCGGCTTGCCGTAGGACGGCGCCTCCGATACCCGCACATTGCGCGGAATGATCGTCTCGTAGACCCGCGTGCCCATGTACTCGCGCACATCCGCCACCACCTGGTTGGCGAGATTGTTGCGGGCGTCGTACATCGTCAGCACCACGCCATGGATCGACAGCTCCGGATTGAGCGAGCGCTTGACCTGCTCGACCGTCTGCAGGAGCTGGCTGAGACCTTCCAGCGCGAAGAACTCGCACTGCAGTGGCACCAGGATCGAGTGTGCCGCGGTCATCGCGTTGATCGTCAGGAGGTTCAGCGACGGCGGGCAGTCGACGAGGATATAGGTGTAGGCCCGCTGCGCCTGCCCCGCCTCGACCGCCGCCATGTGGCTGGCGATCGCCGAACGCAGCCGATGGGCCCGGTCGGCCTCGGCCGCGATCTCCAGCTCGACGCCGAGCAGATCGAGCGTCGAGGGCGCCACCGAGAGGCGCGGCACCACCGTCGGCATCGCGGTCTGGTCGAGCGTCGCGTCGCCCGTCAACAGGTCGTAGGTCGAGACCTTGCGGCTCTTGCGATCGATGCCGAGACCCGTCGAGGCATTGCCCTGCGGATCGAGATCGACCACCAGCACCTCTTCACCGATCGCGGCAAGAGCGGTGCCGAGATTGATCGCCGTCGTCGTCTTGCCGACGCCGCCCTTCTGATTCGCGATGGTGATGACGCGCGGATATCGCGGCAAAGCACTCATGTGGGGATCCCTGTCGCCAGCGGCTCGATGCCGCGAATGAGGATGATCGACCCCTTGGGATCGATCCGACTTTGGTGTTTTACCAGATCGATGACCCAAGATTTAGCGCATTCGCGATACTCGGCCTCAAAATCTTGACCTTTGTGGAAAACCGCGACGGCACCTTTGCGGACCAACGGCTCGACCATCCGACAGAGAATGTCGAGGCTCGCGAGCGCCCGTGCGCTGACCGCGTCGACGGGCTCCGTGAGGCTAGGAATCACATCCTCGATGCGCGCGCAATGGATATTCGCCGCAGCTCCCGTCTCGCGGGCGACGGTTCGCAGGAACGCCGCCTTCTTGCCGTTCGACTCGACGAGATCGACCCGCGCCCCGGCGACATCGGCGAGGAAGATCGCCGTCACCATGCCCGGAAAGCCGGCGCCGCTGCCGATGTCGAGCCATCGCCTCGCATCCGGAACGAGCGGCAGGATCTGTACGCTGTCCGCCACATGCCGGCGCCAGATGGCGTCGAGCGTCGACGGCGCGACGAGATTGATCCGCGTCTGCCAGTGCTTCAGGAGTTCGACATAGATGCCGAGCCGCTCTGCCGTTTCACGTGAAACGGGAACGATTTCGGAAACGATATCAATCGAATCGACCAACGGCGATGCAGCCATTCCCCACATCCTCCCGCGCCGGCCATCGGACCGGCGACGAAACCGAACCTATCTGCCATCCGCTTCGGATCCGAATCGATCCGGCCGCTTGCGGACATGCGCCAGGAGCGCCGTCAGCGCCGCCGGCGTGATCCCATCGATCCGCGCCGCGTGACCGATCGACACCGGCCGCGCGCTCGCGAGCTTGCCCCGAACCTCGTTCGAGAGGCCGCCGATCGCCGCATAGTCGAGATCGACCGGCAGGCGCAGATCCTCGTCCCGCTTCAGCGCCTCGGCATCCGACGCCTGGCGATCGAGATAGACCGCGTACCGCGCCTCGGTCGCGACGAAGGTCGCCGCATCCTCGTCGATCGTCCCGAGCTCGGGCCAGACCCGCCGCAGATCGTCGAAGCCGATATCGGCATAGCCGAGGAGGTCGAAGCCGCTGCGCACCACGCCATCCTGGTTGACCGACAGTCCGCGGCGCGCCGCTTCGCTCGGCGACATCCGCAACGAGCGCAGCAGCTCCCGTGCCATATCGATCCGTTTCGATCGCGAATCGAAATGCGCACGGCGCTCCGACCGGACGCAGCCGAGGCGATCACCGACCGGCGTCAACCGGATATCGGCATTGTCGGTCCGCAACGACAGCCGGAACTCCGCCCGCGACGTGAACATCCGATAGGGCTCGCTGATCCCCTTGGTGACGAGATCGTCGATCATCACGCCGAGATAGCTCGTCGTCCGGTCGAACTCGACCGCATCGCCGCCACCGGCAAGCCGCGCCGCATTGACGCCGGCGACGAGACCCTGCGCCGCCGCCTCCTCGTAGCCGGTCGTGCCGTTGATCTGCCCGGCGAGGAAAAGACCGGCGAGCTTCTTCGTCTCCAGCGAGGGATAGAGTTCGGTCGGGTCGACATGATCGTATTCGATCGCATATCCCGGCCGGAGGATGCGTACCTTCTCGAGCCCGGGCATGGCCCGCACCAGACCTTCCTGCACGTCCTCCGGCAGCGAGGTCGAAATGCCGTTCGGATAGACCGTGTCGTCGTCGAGCCCTTCCGGCTCGAGGAACACCTGGTGGCTGTCGCGATCGGCGAAGCGAACCACCTTGTCCTCGATCGAGGGGCAGTAGCGCGGCCCCCGGCTGCCGATCTGGCCGGAGTAAATCGGCGCCCGCGCGAGATTGGTGCGGATCAGATCATGCCCCGCCGCCGTCGTCCGCGTGATGTGGCAGACGATCTGCGGTGTCGTGATCGCCCGCGTCAACATCGAGAACGGCACCGGCGGATCGTCGCCCTTCTGGACGTCGAGCCCGGCCCAGTCGATCGTCTTGCCATCGAGACGCGGCGGCGTGCCGGTCTTCAGCCGGCCGAGGCGCAGACCGGCCCGCTCGAGCGTCGCCGAGAGGCCGATGCTCGGTGCCTCGCCGACCCGCCCGGCCGGGATCTGGCGGTCGCCGATATGGATGACTCCGCGAAGGAACGTACCCGTCGTCAGCACCACCGCGCCGGCCCTGAGAACGCGGCCGTTCGCGATCGTCACGCCTCCGACTCGATTCGCCGAGAGCAGCAGATCGGCGGCGTCGCCCTCGACCACTTCCAGCCCCGGCGTCGCCAGGATCGCCGCCTGCATCGCCTGACGATAGAGCTTGCGGTCGGCCTGCGCCCGCGGGCCCTGGACCGCCGGTCCCTTGCGCCGGTTGAGGATACGAAACTGGATGCCGGCAGCGTCGGCGACGCGTCCCATCAGGCCATCTAGGGCATCTACCTCGCGGACGAGATGGCCCTTGCCGAGACCGCCGATCGCCGGATTGCAGGACATCTCGCCGATCGTCGCGAAGCGATGGGTGACGAGTGCCGTGCGTGCGCCGACGCGCGCGGCAGCCGCCGCGGCCTCACAGCCGGCATGGCCGCCACCGACCACGATCACATCGAACCGGTCTTCCTGCATCTCTGTCCTTCCATGTCGCCTCGGGCACGGCACCATATGTGGAGAAGCTGTGCGACTCGGGTGCGTTTCACGTGAAACGGATTCCAGAATCCCTTATTTACCAATGCAGAAGCGGCCGAAGATGGTCCCGAGCATTTCTTCCACATCGATCGTGCCGGTCAACCGGCCAATGGCCTGCGCCGCCCGACGCAGCTCCTCCGCCGCCAGCTCCGGCATGTCGTCGAGGCGCCCCAGCGCTGCCCGCAATGCCACGGCGAGATCACCCACGAGCCGCCGCTGCCGTTCCCGCGTCACCACTCCACCTTCCCGCGTCCCGTATGTTTCGGAAACGAATCGGCCAAGCGCTGCGATCACCTGGTCGAGGCCTTCTCCAGTCGCGGCCGATATTCCGAAACCCTCTCTGACCCCGGGCGCCACCTCGCCGAGATCGATCTTGTTCCGGACGAGGAGAACCGGACCGCTTCCGACATCGACCGCTGCTGCGGCGTCTCGTTCCGCCGTCGCATCGATCACATGCAGCACCAGGTCGGCATCCTCCATCCGCGCCCTGCTGCGCCGAATCCCTTCCGCCTCGATCTCGTCTCCCGCTTCCCGGATGCCCGCCGTATCGACGAGATCGACGGGCACACCGCCGATATCGAGCCGCACCTCGATGGCGTCCCGTGTCGTGCCGGCGATCCTCGAGACGATCGCCACGTCCCGCCCGGCGAGGCGATTGAGGAGGCTCGACTTGCCGACATTCGGCGCTCCGGCGATCACCACCCGCACGCCGTCACGGATCCGCTCGCCGATCCGGCTCGACGACAGTGCTTCCTCGACATCGCCGAGCACCGCCATGATCACCGCCCGAACACCGACGGCCGCTTTCTCGCCGACATCGTCCTCGTCGGAAAAATCGAGGTCGGCAGCGATCAGCGCCATTGCCTCGAGGACGCCGGCCCGCCAGCCCTCGGCGCGCAGCCGCAGCGCACCCGACATCTGGCGCAGCGCCTGTTTCCTTTGTCCTTCCGTCTCCGAATCGATCAGGTCGGCGAGGCCCTCCGCCTCGGTGAGATCGAGCTTGCCATTGTCGAAGGCGCGCCGCGTGAACTCTCCGGCCTCGGCCATCCGGCACCCGGCGACGGAGCTGAGCACCGCCAGCAGGCGCGCCACCACCGCCCGACCGCCATGGAGATGGAACTCGGCGACGTCCTCACCGGTAACGCTCGCCGGTCCAGGAAAGAACAGCAAGAGACCCCGATCGATTTCCTCGCCGGTCGCCGGATCGCGCAAGGTCGCGAGCTCCGCAAGTCGCGCCTGCGGCACTCGGCCGGCGAGCGCCGCGACGAGGGCCCCCGACGCCGGGCCGCTCGATCGCACCACGGCGATCCCGGCCGGCAGCGCCCCGCTCGACAGTGCGAATATGGTGTCCTTGCCCCTCACCCGATCCTTTTCCCGTCCGAAAACCCTGTCATCGCCGCGCCAATGGCCTAGTTAGTGGCAAACCTCGAAACCCCGAAGGGCACGCCGCGATCCATGACCGAAAATCTCCTGCGTCACGAAACGAGCCCCTATCTCCTGCAGCACCGGGACAACCCGGTCCACTGGCGCCCGTGGGGCAAGGTCGCCTTCGAGGAAGCCAAACGCCTCGACCGGCCCGTCCTCCTCTCGATCGGCTACGCCGCCTGCCACTGGTGCCACGTCATGGCGCACGAGAGCTTCGAGGACCCCGAGATCGCCGCGTTGATGAATCGCCTCTTCGTCAACGTCAAGGTCGACCGCGAAGAGCGTCCCGACATCGACCAGATCTATATGGCCGCCCTGCACGCCCTCGGCGACCGCGGCGGCTGGCCCCTGACCATGTTCCTGACGCCCGACGGCAAGCCGATCTGGGGCGGCACCTACTTCCCCGACAAGCCGCGCTACGGCCGTCCCGGCTTCCCGCAGATCCTCGCCGAGATCTCCCGCGTCTATCACGACGAGCCCGAAAAGGTCCTGGCGACGAGCGAGGCTCTCTATAGCCGCCTCGCCGAAGCCCCTGCAAGCGGCGGACCCGCACTCACCGGCCGCCTCGTCGATCTCGTCGCCGACCAGATCTTCGGTCACCTCGATCCGGTCGAGGGCGGCTTCGTCGGCGCGCCGAAGTTCCCCCAGCCCGTCGTCCTCGAATTCCTCGCCCGCGCCTCCGCCCGGACCGGCGACCGCCGCTATTCGAGCGCTGCCCTCCTCGCCCTCACCAAGATGAGCGAAGGCGGCATCTACGACCACATCGGCGGCGGTTATGCCCGCTATTCCACCGACGAGGTCTGGCTCGTCCCGCATTTCGAGAAGATGCTCTATGACAATGCGCTTCTCATCGAAGCGCTCGCCCGCGCCTATCGCGAGACCGGCAACGCCCTCTTTGCCACCCGCATCGAGGAGACCATCGACTGGCTGAAGGCCGAGATGCTGACGACCGAAGGCGGTTTCTCGGCGAGCCTCGATGCCGACTCCGAAGGCCAAGAAGGCCGCTTCTATGTCTGGCATCGTTCCGAGATCGAATCGATCCTCGGTCCCGACGCCGATCTTTTCTGCGAGGTCTACGACATTGCCACCGGCGGCAACTGGGCCGGCGTTTCGATCCCGAATCGATCGCGGTTCGGCCGGGCCCTCGCCGCCGACGAGACCGAGCGACTAGCAGTCGCCCGCACCACCCTTGCATCCGCCCGCGCGACCCGCCCGCGCCCCGGTCTCGACGACAAGGTCCTTGCCGACTGGAACGGCTTCGCCATCGCCGCGATCGCCGATGCTGCCGCGCTCTTCGATCGCACCGACTGGCTCGAGCTCGCCACCGGCGCCTATCGTTTTGTCGCCGAATCGATGACCCGCGACGGCCGCCTCGGTCATGCCTGGCGCACCGGCAAGCTGACCTTCCCGGGCCTTTCCTCCGATGTCGCCGCCATGGCACGCGCCGCCACCGTCCTTTTCGAGACCACCGGCGAGGCCGGCTATCTCGCCGACGCCGAACGGTTCGTCGCCGCACTCGATGCCCATCACCGCGCCGAGGCCGGCGGCTATCACCTCGCCGCCGACGATGCCGACGATCTCGTCCTGCGCATCCGCACCGGCGCCGACGACGCCGTCCCGAACCCCAACGCCGTTGCCGCCGAAACGATGGTCCGCCTCTGGCTGCTGACCGGCAGGGAGCGCTATCGTGACGGCGCCGACTCGATCCTCGCGGGCTTTGCCGCCGACATCGCCCGCAACCCCGCCTCGAGCTTCGGCCTCCTCAACGCCTTCGACTTCCGCCTCGATCCGACGATCGTCGTGATCGTCGGCCCGCCAGCCGATCGCGCCGCCCTCCGCCGCGCCTGTCACGAGACCCGCGGCCTCTCCGCCGTTCTTTTCGAAACCGAATCGGTCGACGACCTGCCCGCCGGTCACCCGGCCCACGGCAAGACCACCGCCGCCCTCACCGCGGCCGCCTTCGTTTGCCGTGGCGGCACCTGCTCCCTGCCGGTCGGCGACCCCATCGCCCTCGGCGAACTCATGCGCCAACGCTGAGCCGCAACGAAAAGGGCCGCCCTCCGAACCCGGAGAGCGGCCCTCTCGTTTCCGAGCGACGTCCGGGACGTCAGGTGTTCATCGAATCGAAGAAGTCGATGTTGCTCTTCGTCTGCTTCAGCTTGTCGAGCAGGAACTCGATGGCGTCGACCGTGCCCATCGGCGTCAGGATGCGCCTGAGGACATACATCTTCTTCAGCTGATCGTTCGGCACCAGCAGCTCTTCCTTGCGGGTGCCCGAGCGCTGGATGTCCATCGACGGGAAGACGCGCTTGTCGGAGACCTTGCGGTCGAGGATGATTTCCGAGTTGCCGGTGCCCTTGAACTCTTCGAAGATCACCTCGTCCATGCGGCTGCCGGTATCGATCAGCGCCGTCGCGATGATGGTCAGCGAGCCGCCTTCCTCGATGTTGCGCGCCGCGCCGAAGAAGCGCTTCGGCCGCTGCAGGGCGTTGGCGTCGACGCCACCGGTCAGCACCTTGCCCGAGGACGGCACCACCGTGTTGTAGGCGCGGCCGAGGCGGGTGATCGAATCGAGCAGGATCACGACGTCGCGACCATGCTCGACGAGGCGCTTGGCCTTCTCGATCACCATTTCGGCAACCTGGACGTGGCGCGCCGCCGGCTCGTCGAAGGTCGAGGAAATCACCTCGCCCTTCACCGAGCGCTGCATGTCGGTGACTTCTTCCGGCCGCTCGTCGATCAGCAGCACGATCAGATAGCACTCGGGATGATTGGCCGTGATCGAATGGGCGATGTTCTGCAGCAGCACCGTCTTGCCGGTGCGCGGCGGCGCCACGATCAGCGCGCGCTGGCCCTTGCCGAGCGGCGCCACGAGATCGATGACGCGCGAGGAAAGATCCTTGGTCGTCGGATCCTCGACTTCCATCCGGAAGCGCTCGTCCGGATAGAGCGGCGTCAGATTGTCGAAATGGATCTTGTGCCGCGTCTTCTCCGGATCCTCGAAATTGATCGTGTTCACCTTGAGCAGCGCGAAATACCGCTCGCCTTCCTTCGGGCTGCGGATCTGGCCCTCGACGGTGTCGCCGGTGCGCAGCGAGAAGCGGCGAATCTGCGACGGCGACACGTAGATGTCGTCGGGACCCGGCAGATAGTTGGCGTCGGGCGAGCGCAGGAAGCCGAAACCGTCCTGCAGCACTTCGACGACGCCCTCACCGATGATTTCCGTATCCTGTGCCGCCAGCCGCTTCAGGATCGCGAACATGAGCTCCTGCTTGCGCATCGTGCTCGCGTTCTCGACCTCGAGTTCCTCGGCAAAGGCGAGCAGCTCGGTCGGCGTCTTGATCTTGAGGTCCTGGAGTTTCATTTCTCGCATCGACGCGATCTCTTTTTCGCCGGAAGAGGCCGGACTGAAAGGGGAGGGAAGAAGCAGGTCTTTCACCCGTTCCTGTCAGGGAACGAGGTCGGCGCCCTTTGTGTTCGAAAGAATCGAAGCCGCGCCAGCCTGCATGTGGTGGGACAGGGCGAACCTACCGGCTCCCGCCTTGTCCGGCAAGGGTTTTCGTCCAGTGCCCCGACATTACGGCTTCACGATGACGAAAATCACGATCGCGATCATCAGGAGGGTCGGGATTTCGTTGATCACCCGATAGAACCTGCCGCTATGCGTGTTGCGATCCGCGGCAAGCTGGAACCGGCAATATTCGAGGAAGACGTGATAGGCGGTCATGGCGATGACCAGCGCCAGCTTCCAGAGAAACCACGCATCGCCGAAGAACGACATGTCGTAGGCGATCCACAGGCCGGCGATCCACGAGGCGACCATCGCCGGCGTCATGATCGCCTTCATCAGCCGCCGCTCCATCGTCTTGAAGAGCTCGGCGGTCTGCGGATCCTTGACCGCTTCGACGTGGTAGACGAACAGCCGCGGCAGATAGAAAATCCCCGCCATCCAAGAAATGATCGCCATCACGTGAAAGGCTTTGACCGAAAGGTAGAGCATCCCGGCGACTTCCCCCGATCAGAGCCTGGCGTCGCGAACCCGCCGGATGAAGCGCTCGACATTCTCGATGCGCCCCTGCGGCGTAATGCCGTGGCCGAGATTGGCGATAAGCCGGCCACGCCCGAGCTTTTCGACGAGATCGTCGACCGAGGCGTCGAGCGCCGCGCCGCCCTCGATCATCAGCAACGGATCGATATTGCCCTGGACAGCAACATTCGGCTGCAGCCGGTCGCGCGCGAATTCCCGCGGCACCGTCCAGTCCATACCGACCGCATTGACCCCGGTCTCGGCGACGAAATCCGTATAGAGCAGCCCCGAGCCGCGCGGAAAACCGATGATCCGGGCGCCCGGCACTTTGGCGCGCACCCCATCGACGATCGCCCGCGTCGGCTCGATCACCCACTTGCGGAACGACACCTCGTCGAGCACCCCGGCCCAGGTATCGAACACCTGCACGGCATCGGCACCGGCCTCAAGCTGCGCCACGAGATAATCGACCGACGAGGCAACGAGCTTTTCCATCAGCTTCGCGAATGCCGCCTCGTTGCGATAGGCGAACAGCCGCGCCGGCGCCTGGTCGGGGGTTCCCTCGCCGGCGATCATGTAGGTCGCGACCGTCCACGGCGCGCCACAGAAACCGAGCAGCGTCACCTCCTCGGGCAGCGCGGCCCGAATCCGTCCCACCGTCTCGATGACCGGCGCGAGGCGCTCCACCGCCCCGTCGACCCGCAACCTGTCGATCTCCTCGTCCGTCGTGATCGGATCGAGCTGCGGTCCGTGTCCCTCGCTGAACCGCACCTTGCGGCCGAGCGCATCCGGGATGACGAGGATATCGGAAAAGAGAATGGCCGCATCGAAGCCGAACCGGCGGATCGGCTGGAGCGTCACTTCCGTGGCGAGTTCCGGATTGTAGCAAAGATCGAGAAAGCTCCCGGCTTCGGCGCGCGTCGCCCGGTATTCCGGCAGGTACCGTCCTGCCTGGCGCATCAGCCAGATCGGAGGCGGAAAGACGCTCTCACCATCGAGCACCCGAACGAGCTTTCGGTCGGCGGTCGCGTTCTGTCCTTCGCTCACTCGTCCACTCCAATTCTAAAATCCAAGAATCCTGATTTTGATTTTTGATTATTTCTTTTGACCGTGGATTAGACTCATTTCGCTTTCTCCACAACGATGCCACGGCGGACCTTCGGTCGCGTCGCGATCACCGAGAGTTCTGCACATATCCGTATCCGTCCATGAGATAGACCGGATTTCATAGCGAAAACAATAGATTGAGTGAAAATCGGCGCTCGATCCGGGCGTCTCATCCTGTGGACATTTCGCCGATGGAAAGTCGACGACCTCGTCGATTCCCGAAGTTCCACCGAACCGATCGCCGGCTGTCCCGTCCCGCATCGCCTGTTGATGAAAACCCCGTTTCGGGGATAGATCGCTCGGGAGCCGCCACGAGGCGCCCTTTCTCCCGTGTTTTCGACAAGGATGGGGATAATCCGGTGGAAACCGAAGCCAACCACTTTCATCTCCATCTCATTTCCGACGCGACCGGCGAAACGCTGATGACCGTCGCCCGCGCCGCCACCGCGCATTACGGCTCGGTCGATCTCGTCAAGCACGTTCATCCGGCGGTGCGCAACGTCAAGCAGATGGACCGCGTCATCGAGGAGATCAGTCGCCGCCCGGGCATCGTCCTCTACACGCTCGTCGACCCGGAGCTCTGCGAGCGCATCGAGACCGCCTGCCGCGGCATCGGCCTTCCCTGCCTCTCGATCATTGGCCCGGTGCTCGCCGCCTTCCGCTCCTTCCTCGGCGAGCCGACGACGAGCCGCGTCGGCGCCCAGCACGTCCTCGATGCCGACTATTTCAATCGCATCGACGCGCTGAACTTCACCATGATGCACGACGACGGCCAGTTCCCGGACGATGTCGACGAGGCCGACATCGTCATCGTCGGCATCAGCCGTACCTCGAAGACTCCGACCTCGATCTATCTCGCCAATCGCGGCATCAAGACCATGAACATCCCGATCGTTCTCGGCATCCCGCTGCCGGAACGGCTGTTCGAAGCCAAGAAGCCGCTGATCGTCGGTCTCATCGCCAGCCCCGAGCGCGTTGCCCATATCCGCCAGAACCGGCTTCTCGCCCTCAATGCCAGCGACGGCAACACGGCCTATGTCGACCGCACCTCGATCTCCGAGGAGATCGCCTTCACGCGCAAGACCTGCGGCCGCCAGAACTGGCCGATCATCGACGTCACCCGCCGTTCGATCGAGGAAACCGCCGCCGCGATCGCCGCGCTCTATCAGTCGCACCGCAAGGCCCAGCTCGAAGCCGCCGGCGACTGATCGCCCGTCGAGGACCGCAAGATGACCGATACCCGCCTGATCCTTGCCTCGAAAAGCCAGTCGCGGATCATGCTGCTGCAGAACGCCGGGCTCGATTTCGACATCGTCCCCGCCGATATCGACGAACGCGCCGTCGAGGCGCCGCTCGTCGAAGCGGATTTCGGCCCCGACGACATCGCCGAAGTGCTGGCCGAGGCGAAGGCAAGGGAGGTCAGCGAACGTCGTCCGGGCGCGCTCGTCATCGGCTCCGACCAGACCCTCGGTCTCGGCGAGAAGCGCTTCAACAAGCCCGAAACGATCGAGGATGCCCGCCGCCAGCTCCTTGCCATGCGCGGCGCGACGCACTCGCTCCATTCGGCGATCGCCTGTGTGAAGGACGGCGAGACGCTGTGGCGCCACATCTCGCGCGCCGATCTCACCATGCGCGATTTCACCCCCGAATTCGCCGGCCACTATCTCGCCCTTGTCGGCAGCGAAGCGCTGACCAGCGTCGGCGCCTATCGCCTCGAGGGGCCGGGCATCCAGCTCTTCGAGACGATCGAAGGCGACTATTTCACCATCCTCGGCCTGCCGCTGCTGCCCCTGCTCGGCTTCCTGCGTGATCGGGGGATCCTCGAGACATGACCGCACCGCGCGCCTTCGTCATCGGCTGGCCGATCAGGCATTCCCGCTCGCCGGTCATCCACGGTCACTGGCTGAAGACCTATGGTCTTGCCGGCAGCTACGAGGCCGTGCCGGTCGAGCCCGCGGCCCTCGCCGGCTTCCTGGCCAGCCTCGCGGCGAACGGCTTCGTCGGTGGCAATGTCACCGTGCCGCACAAGGAAGGCGCCTTCGCCGCCGCCGATCGCGCCGACGAGATCGCCACCCGCCTCGGCGCCGCCAACACGCTCTGGCTCGAGGACGGCAGGCTCTGCGCCTCGAACACCGATGGCTACGGATTCCTCGCCAATCTCGATGCCGGCCAGCCCGGCTGGGACGACGTGAAAGGCCCGGCCGTCGTTCTCGGCGCCGGCGGCGCGGCCCGCGCCATCGTCCATGCCCTTGCCGCGCGCGGCCTGGCCCCGATCCGCATCGCCAACCGGACGCTCACCCGCGTCGACGATTTCAAGGCTCGTTTCGGGCCGACGATCGAAGCCGTTTCGTGGGAGAATCGATCGGCCGCTCTCGAAGATGCTCGCCTTCTCGTCAACACCACCTCGCTCGGCATGGCCGGCGAGCCCGACGTCGATATCGACCTTTCCCGCCTCCCGGCCGATGCGCTCGTCACCGACATCGTCTATGTGCCGCTCGAGACCGGGCTTTTGCGGGCGGCACGGCAGCGTGGCAACCCGGTGGTCGACGGCCTCGGTATGCTGCTGCATCAGGCCGTGCCGGGCTTCGAGCGCTGGTTCGGGCTCCGTCCGGAGGTCACCGACGAGCTCCGCGCCGTCGTTCTTGCCCATATCGGGAGTTCCTGATGCTCGTCCTCGGCCTCACCGGATCGATCGGCATGGGCAAGTCGACGACGGCGAAGATGTTCGCCGAGGCCGGCGTCCCGGTGCACGACGCCGACCGCACGGTGCACATGCTCTATCGCGGAACGGCCGTGCCATCGATCGAGGCGGCCTTTCCCGGAACCACCGGACCGGACGGCGTCGAGCGCAAGAAGCTCGGGGCGATCGTCGCCGGCGACCGCCAGGCGATCGCCCGGCTCGAGGCGATCGTCCATCCGCTGGTGCGCGAGGAGGAACAGAAGTTCCTTCGGTCCGCAGCCGAATCGAACCGCATCGTCGTTCTCGATATCCCGCTGCTGCTGGAGACGGGAGGCGCCGCGCGGGTCGATGCCGTCGTCGTCGTCACCGCCGGCGCCGCTGTCCAGCGCGCCCGGGTCATGGCCCGTCCGGGGGTGACCGAGGAGCTGTTCGAGGCGATGCTCGCCCGCCAGATGCCGGACGCCGAGAAACGCCGCGCCGCCCATTTCCTCGTCGATACCGGTCACGGCTTCGACAACGCCCGCGCCGCCGTCGCCGGCATCCTCAGGGCCGTCGCCGGAATGCGGGGAAAAGCCGCGCGGCGGGCCTTGCACGGCTCCGGTCGCTGACCGATCTTTGGGGTCCGCCATATCGCCCCCGAATCGATGGAGCCGCAACCTTGCGGGAAATCACCCTCGATACCGAAACGACAGGCCTCGATCACCGCACCGGCGATCGCGTGGTCGAGATCGGTGCCGTCGAGCTGATCAATCACATCCCGACCGGCCAGGTCTTCCACCGCTACATCAATCCGATGCGCTCGATGCCGGTCGAAGCCTACAACGTTCATGGCCTCTCGGAACAGTTCCTCGCCGACAAGCCGGTGTTCGGCGATGTCGTGGAAGAATTCCTCGCCTTCGTCGACGGCGCCCGGCTGATCGCCCACAACGCCAGCTTCGACATGGGCTTTCTCAACTTCGAGCTCGGCAATGTCGGGCGCCCGGCGCTGCCGGCCGAACTCGTCGTCGACACGCTGATGCTCGCCCGCAAGAAGCATCCGGTCGGCTCCAACAGCCTCGACGCCCTCTGCCAGCGCTACGGCATCGACAATTCGCGCCGCACCAAGCACGGTGCGCTGCTCGACGCCGAACTCCTCGCCGAGGTCTATCTGGAGCTGATCGGCGGCCGCCAGGCGTTCCTGACCCTCGATGCGGAAGAGGTTGGCGGCCACGCCGGCGCGATCAGCGCCCGCGATATCCCGCCGCGCCCGCGCCCGCTAGGCCCGCGCCTGACCGAGGCGGAGCGAGAGGCCCATATCGCCTTCATCGCAGAGATGGGCGAGAAGGCGATCTGGCGGAAATACCTCGGTGACTGAGCGGCGGCAGGCCGGCACCGACATACCCGGCCTTCGGCTCTATCCCGGCGCGCTCGATCGGAACGGCGCCGAATCGCTTCTCGCCGATATCGTTGGCGTCATCCGCGAGGCCCCGCTCTACCGGCCGGTGATGCCGAGAAGCGGTCGACCCTTCAGCGTGCGGATGACCAATTGCGGCAAGCTCGGCTGGCTGTCGGACCGCAACGGCTACCGCTATGGCGAACGTCACCCCGAAACGAACAGGCCATGGCCGCCGATGCCGGGCTCGGTCCTCGCCCTCTGGCGGGAATTCGCCGGCTATCCGCACGAGCCGGAAGCCTGCCTCGTCAACTATTACGGCCCCGACGCGAAAATGGGGCTCCATCGCGACGAGGACGAAGCCGACTTTTCGGCTCCGATCGTCTCGATTTCCCTCGGCGACACCGCCCGCTTCCGCATCGGCGGTCCGGAGCGCGGCGGCCCGACCCGCTCCTTCCCGCTCGCCTCCGGCGACGTGCTCGTCCTCGGCGGACCGTCGCGGCTCTATTATCACGGCATCGACCGCCTGATGGCCGGCAGCTCGACGCTGCTTGCGCCCTATGGCTATGTCTTTGCCGACGGCGGTCGCGTCAACCTGACCCTCAGACGGGTGACCGCACCCGGCGACGGCAAGACCTGACGATATTTTTGCGACTAACCGTCGTACCGACACCGCGCAATGCCACTATCCTGTTCTTCGGTGATTCGCTCGAGGGGGGTTGGCAATGCTTGGCATCATCGTCGGAATAGTCCTCGTTGCCTTCGGCGTGTTCCTGTTGATGCGTCCGGCAAAGCCGGCGGGCGGGCCGCCACCGATCGGCCGCTTCGGCAAGCTGACCAACGCCCTCGGCCGCCGCGGCATCGGCGCCGTCGCGACCCTCGTCGGCCTTTATCTCCTCGCCGCGACGTCCTTCATCTATGTCGCCGCCGACGGGGTCGGGCATCTGAAGCGCATCTATGCCTTCTCCGAGCTGCCGCCCGGCCGCATCGTGGCGCTTGCCGGCGAAAAGGGCCCGCAGGCCCAGATCCTCGGTCCCGGTTTCCATTTCCTGCCCTTCGTCCGGGTGCTCTATTCCTACGAGGAATACGACGTCGTCTCGGTGCCCGAGGGCTATTACGGCCAGCTCACCGCGCTCGACGGCCAGCCGATGCCGGCCGGCATGTTCATCGCCCCGGCCTTCCCGGACGATCAGGTCGCCGACATGCTCGACGCGTCGAGCTTCCTGCAGAAGAGCGGCTATCGCGGTCCCCAGGAAACCGTCCTGAAGCCCGGCCAGTATCGCCTCAACCGCTATCTCTTCGACGTGAAGATCGATACCGACACCGAGGCGACGATCATCCCGAAGGGCTTCGTCGGCGTCGTGAAGTCGAACGTCGCGACGCCCGGCGTCAGCTGCCGCGAGGAAGAGGTCTCGACGACGCCGACCCGTGGCGCACTTTCGGTGCCGCTGGTGCCGCGCGGCTGCGTCGGCATCTGGAAGGAGCCGCTGCTGCCCGGCGCCTATTACCTCAACCGCTCGGCCTACGAGGTCACCTTCGTCGACGTTCGCGTCCGGACCTGGGAATACAAGGGCGGCTATACCAAGCGGATCGTCGATCTCGCCCTCGACCAGCAGGGCAACCTGCAGCAGACCGAACGCCGCGTCGACGAGCCGGTGCCCGAAAACGCCGCCGACAAGGCCGTGTTCATCAAGGTCGAAGGCTGGGATATCCCGCTCGAGCTGCGCGCCCTCGTCCAGGTCAGCCCGGAGCATGCGCCGATCGTGATTGCCTCGGTCGGCGGCCTCGACGAGATCGAGGACCGCATCCTCACGCCGGCGATCCGCTCGATCGTGCGCAACGTCGCCGGCTCGACCGTGCGCCTGCCGCTGAAGAACGAGGACGGCACCGTTTCCGACCCGGTCCAGTACGAGATCCGGCCGACCCGGGTGCTCGATCTCATCGAGAACCGCGAGGCGCTCGAAGAGACGATCGAGGGCAAGATCAAGACGGAAGGGGCGAAGGCCGGCGTCGACATCCGCGAGATCCGCCTTGGCGAACCGGCGATCCCGCCGGAGCTGCTCTTGTCGCGTCTGCGCGTCCAGCTCGCCGACCAGCTCTCGATCGCCTATGAGCGCGAGACGGCGGCCCAGCAGAAGCGCATCGAGACCGAGCAGGCCCGTTCGACCGCCAACGAACAGCCGCGCCTCGTCGAATCACAGATCGCCGTGCAGGTCGCCAACCAGCGCGAAAAGGAACGCGAAGCCCTCGGCCGCGCCGAGCGCAAGTTCCTCGAAGAGCTCGCAAAAGGCCAGCTGGCCCAGGCCCAAGTCCTCGGCCAGGACCGGGTCGCCCTGCTGCAGGCGCTCGAAAAGACGCTCTCGGCGCTCGAACGCCGGCCCGAACTCGTCGGCCTCGTCAGCAAGCTCGTGCCGAACACGGTGGTGAGCGCCGGGCCCGGTGGCGAGGGTCTTGCCGGCGCGGCGGCGATCCTCGGCCAGGCCCTCGGCGGCAATCGCCCGTCGGCGACTCCCGCACCGGCGATGCAGTAACGAGACGGGCAACGAGGGTCGGCGGTCTTTGCGGAGGCGACGGCCATCGGCCCCCTCCCGACCTACGCTAACGATTTGTCGTGCAACGACAAATCGAAGCTGCGGTTGCCCTCCCCCGACGGCGAGGGATGACGCCCTGCCTTCAGGCAGGGCATTCCCCCAAAAAGGCCGGGCAAAGCACCCGCCTGGGGAGGCAGAGCATTCCCCATAGGCCCGGATGAAGCCCTCCCCCGCCGGGGGAGGGAGGGGAGGGGGAGGTCCGAAACGGTTAGAGAGGGGATGGCATGGCCCGCAGCCGCGGGTGACAGGTCTTGAGAATGTGGCCGCGGAGGAGCGGTCGTCTCAGGCTTCCCGGTCGACGGTGCTGCCCGGCTCGCTCGCCGCCGGGCGCGGCTCCGGCTCGGCCGGCGTCTCGGCGACGAATTTCGGCCCGCCACGGGCGACGCCGACCATCGCCGGGCGCAGCACGCGCTCGCCGATGACATAGCCGGCGGCCATCACCTGCGCCACCGTGCCGGCCGGCACGGTCGGGTCGGGAATCTCGTACATCGCCTGATGGAAATTCGGATCGAACTTCTGACCCGCCGGCTCGATCTTGGTCACGCCGTGCTTCTCGTAGACCTTGAGGAGCTCGCGCTCGGTCATCTCGACGCCGTCGAGAAGCGCGGTGAGGGTCGGCTCGGCACCGGCGCGCGCCTCCTCGCCGACCGAATCGATCGCCCGGCGCAGATTGTCGGCGACCGCCAGAAGGTCGCGGGCGAACGAGGCGATCGCGTACTGGCCGGCATCGCGCACCTCGCGCTCGGTGCGCCGGCGCAGATTCTCCATCTCGGCCATGGTGCGCAGGACGCGGTCCTTCAGCTCGCCGTTCTCCCTGGCAAGCGCCGCCGCCGGATCGGTCGCGGCCGGAGCCTCGGCAGCGGCAGGCGCCGCGGCGGTCTCCTCGGGCGCGGTCTTCTCGGTACCGGTCTCGTCGGTCATGGTCT
>JAKPQE010000065.1 GCA_029572955.1 Pseudomonadota bacterium | reverse complement strand
ATCTCGGCCGCTATGCCGACACCGTGCAGGTGGTCGCCAATGTCGGCGACCAGGGCTCGCTCGTCTCGGTGACGCTGACCGACAGCCCGAAGATGTATTTCGCCGGTCTCATCGGCACCGACGAGGTCGAGGTCTCGGCGTCCGCTTCGGCCCGGATCGCCGGCGGCGGCCGCATCTGCGTCATCGGGCTCAACGACGACGACAGCGGCGTCGTCCGTCTCAAGGACGATGCGACGATCACCGCAAAGACCTGCGCTGTCTATTCGAACTCGACCGACAAGTCCGGCCTCACCGTGGAAACCTCCTCGAAGATCGAGGCAGAACTGATCTGCTCCTCCGGCGGCATCAAGGGCTCGCTGACGAGCTTCCAGCCGGGCGTGACGACCGATTGTCCGCAGGCCGAGGACCCGCTCGCCGGCCGCGCCACGATCTCGGCCGGCGGCTGCGACTACACCGGTTTCACCGTGGCGACGGGCGGCTATGCCGTCGCCAAGCCCGGCGTCTATTGTGATGGCATCGAAGTCAAGCCGTCGGCGACACTCATCCTCACCGAGGGCGTCTACGTCATCAAGGGCGGCATGGTGAAGGTCGGCAATCTCTCGACCCTGAAGGCGGAGTACGCCGGGCTCTATCTCGCCGACAACGCCACCTTCGAATTCGGCGAAGGCTCGACGATCGACCTCAACGGCGCGCGGTCGGGCCCGATGGCGGGGCTCCTGATGTTCGAGGATCCGGCTGCCAGCCTCGGCAACAGCTACAAGGTTTCCTCGCGCAACGCCAAGAACCTCACCGGGACGATCTACCTGCCGAAGGGCGCGCTCGTCATCCAGGGCGTGCAGGCGTCAACCACGACGACGTCGACCGGCACCTACACCGTTGCCGACAAGTCGGCCTACACGGCGATCGTCGTCAACCGGCTGGAATTGAAGGACGGCCCGAACCTCGTCCTCAACACCAACTACAACGCCACCGACGTGCCGGTGCCGGACGGCATCGCCCCGATCGGGCGCAACATCTGGATCGAGAAGTAACCGGTCCGGACGGCTTGGAGACAAAAAAGGCGGCACCCGGCGGGCGCCGCCTTCTCGCTTTTTGCGGCCGAGGATGCCATGCTGGCGCCGGTCCCCCTCCCGACCTTCGCCAGCGATTTGCCGTTCCACGACAAATCGAAGCTGCGGTTGCCCTCCCCCAAGGGAGCGGGCTCGGCTGCGGCTTTGGGCAAGGCATTCCCCGCCGGTACGGCTGGAACCCTCCCCCGCCGGGGGAGGGAGGGGAGAGGGCAAGCGGTCTGAAGCCTTGTCAAAAAGGAGTGCTTCAGTATCGCGTGGGCCTCAGGCGTCGGCGTAGACGATCAGCAGGTCCTTGGCGTCGATCTGCTGGCCCGGCTGGACGACGACCTCGGCGATGGTGCCGTCGCGCTCGGCATGGAGCGCGGTTTCCATCTTCATCGCCTCGATGGAGAGCAGCACGTCGCCGGCGGTGACCTGCTGGCCGGCCTTGACGGCGAGGGTCGCGACGACGCCCGGCATCGGGGCGGCGACATGGGCGGCGTTGCCCGGATCGGCCTTGCGGCGCTGGCCGGCGCCGCTCGCACCATGGGCACGATCCGGCACCTTGGCGATGCGTGGCTGGCCGTTGAGCTCGAAGAAGACGCGGACCTGGCCGTCCTCGTCCGGCTCGCCGATCGCCTGGCAGCGGATGACGAGGGTCTTGCCGGCCTCGAGGTCGGGCATGATCTCCTCGCCGGGCTGCAGGCCGTAGAAATAGACCGGCGTCGGCAGCACGCTGACCGGCCCGTAGGTCTCGCGGGCCCGTGCGAATTCGGAAAAGACCTTCGGATACATGAGGTAGCTGGCAAGGTCGAAGTCGTCGACCTTGCGCTCGAGCTCGGCGGCGACCTTGCCGCGTTCGGCCTCGATGTCGGCGGCCGCGAGCAGCGAACCGGGCCTGACGGTGATCGGCTTTTCGCCCTTCAGCGCCTTCTTCTGCAGGTCGGCGGGCCAGCCGCCAGGGGGCTGGCCGAGATCGCCGCGCAGCATCTGGACGACGGATTCGGGGAAGGCGACGTCCTTCTCGGGATCGGCGACGTCGGCAGCGGAAAGGCCCGAGGAGACCATCATCAGCGCCATGTCGCCGACGACCTTCGAGGACGGCGTCACCTTGACGATGTCGCCGAACAGCCGGTTGGCGTCGGCATAGGCCTCGGCGACCTCGTGCCAGCGCGCCTCGAGGCCGAGCGAACGGGCCTGCTCCTTGAGGTTGGTGAACTGGCCGCCGGGCATCTCGTGCAGATAGACCTCGGAGGCGCCGGACCGAAGATCGCTCTCGAAGGCGCGGTACTGGTAACGCACCGCCTCCCAGTAGAACGAGATGCGGCGGATGACGGCCGGGTCGAGCCCGGTGTCGCGCTCGGTGCGGCGCAGCGCCTCGACGATCGAGCCGAGGCAGGGCTGGGCGGTGAGGCCGGAAAGGGCATCCATCGCCGCATCGACCGCGTCGGCGCCGGATTCGACGGCGGCGAGCACGGTCGCGGCCGAGGCGCCGGAGGTGTCGTGGGTGTGGAAGTGCAGCGGCAGGTCGGTCTCCTCGCGCAGCGCCTTGAAGAGGACGCGGGCGGCGGCCGGCTTCAGGAGCCCGGCCATGTCCTTGATGCCGATGACATGGACGCCGGCGGCTTCGAGCTCGCGGGCAAGGCCGACATAGTACTCGAGGTCGTATTTGGCGCGATCGGGGTCGAGGATGTCGCCAGTGTAGCAGATGGCGCCCTCGCAGAGCTTCTCCTCCTCGCAGACGGCATCGATCGAGACGCGCATGTTCTCGACCCAGTTGAGGCAGTCGAAGACGCGGAACAGGTCGACGCCGCCGGCGGCGGCCTGGCGCACGAAGAACTTCACGACATTGTCGGGATAGTTGGTGTAGCCGACGCCGTTCGAGCCGCGCAGCAGCATCTGCAGGAGGATGTTCGGCGCCTTGTCGCGGATGAGGGCGAGGCGCTCCCACGGGTCCTCGGTGAGGAAGCGCATGGCGACGTCGAAGGTCGCGCCGCCCCAGCATTCGAGCGAGAAGAGGCCCGGCAGGCCGGTGGCATAGCTCTCGGCGATGGCGGCGATGTCGTGGGTGCGCACGCGGGTCGCCAGCAGCGACTGGTGGGCATCGCGCATCGTGGTGTCGGTGACGAGCACGCGCTCCTGGCCGCGCATCCATTCGGCGAATTTCTTCGGGCCGAGGCGGTCGAGCAGCTGGCGGGTGCCCTCTGGCTTCGTCGCGCCGAAGCGCGGCGGCACCGGCGGCGGCACGTCGGCCGGCGGACGGGCGCGGCCGCGCGCCTCCGGGTGGCCGTTGACGGTGACGTCGGCGATGTAGGTGAGGAGCTTCGTCGCGCGGTCGCGGCGCTTGACGGCAGCGAACAGCTCCGGCGTCTCGTCGATGAAGCGCGTCGTGTAGCTGTTGTCGCGGAATTTCGGGTGGGCGATGACGTTCTCGAGGAAGGCGAGATTGGTGGCGACGCCGCGGATGCGGAATTCGCGCAGCGCCCGGTCCATGCGGCGGATCGCCTCCTCGGGGCTCGGCGCCCAGGCGGTGACCTTTTCCAGCAGCGGGTCGTAGTGGCGGGTGATGACCGCGCCGGAATAGGCGGTGCCGCCGTCGAGGCGGATGCCGAAGCCCATGGCGCCGCGATAGGCGGTGATGCGGCCATAGTCCGGAATGAAGTTCTGCTCCGGGTCCTCGGTGGTGATGCGGCACTGCAGGGCGTGGCCGTTGAGGCGGATCTCGGCCTGCGGCGGCACGCCCGACTGCGGCGTGCCGATGGCCTCGCCCTCGGCGATGTGGATCTGCGCCTTGACGATGTCGATGCCGGTGACGACCTCGGTCACGGTGTGCTCGACCTGGATGCGCGGATTGACCTCGATGAAATAGAAGGCGCCGGTGTCGGCATCCATCAGGAACTCGACGGTGCCGGCGCCGACATAATCGGCGGCGCGGGCGATCTTCAGGGCATAGCCGCAGATCTCGTCGCGGCGGGCGGCGTCGAGATAGGGGGCGGGGGCGCGCTCGACGACCTTCTGGTTGCGGCGCTGCACCGAGCAGTCGCGCTCGAAAAGGTGGACGATGTTGCCGTGGCTGTCGCCGAGGATCTGGACCTCGACATGGCGGGCGCGCTCGACGAGCTTTTCCAGATAGATCTCGTCCTTGCCGAAGGCGGCCTTGGCCTCGCGCTTGGCCGAGACGACCTCGCGCACGAGGTCTTCCTCGCTGCGCAGGGCGCGCATGCCGCGGCCGCCGCCGCCCCAGGAGGCCTTCAGCATCACCGGATAGCCGATCCCGGCGGCGAGGCGCTTCACCTCGGCCATGTCGTCGGGTAGCGGCGGCGTCGCCGGCATCACCGGCACGCCGGCCTCGACGGCGAGATTGCGGGCCGCGACCTTGTTGCCGAGGCGGCGCATGGTGTCGGGCGAGGGGCCGATGAAGACGATGCCGGCGGCGGCGCAGGCCTCGGCGAATTCCGGGCTTTCCGAGAGGAAGCCGTAGCCGGGATGGATGGCGTCGGCCTTCGCCTCGCGGGCGACGCGGATCATCTCCTCGACCGACAGATAGGCCTCGATCGGCCCCATGCCGATGCCGATCTGGTAGGCCTCGTCCGCCTTGAAGCGGTGCAGCGCCAGCTTGTCTTCCTCGGCATAGACCGCGGCCGTCTCGAGGCCCAGCTCGTTGGCCGCACGGAAGATGCGGATGGCGATTTCGGACCGGTTCGCCGCAAGGATCTTGGTGATCGTCAAGAAAGCTCTCCAACAGGTCGTGCGATGTCGTCGGCGGCCGGCGGCGGGCGCGCCGGCCTTTCGACTTTTGTCGGAGCTATTTATACGGCCCCGGCCCCCGGGGAAAGGGGCGCGGCTGCCCAAAAAGGTCGCCCCTCGCGGCACGGCGCGGCAGTGCCGGAGACTGTGGATGGCCGGCGCGGGCGAGCCTGCCGCGGCCGATTCCACTGGACATCGCGGGATAGCGGGGATAAGTCCGAAAGGTATATTTTCCTGTTGAGTAGGCGTCGAAAGAACTCGCGCGGCGGCGCGCCGGAGGTCGACCATGCTTTCTCATGCTCAGGTCTGGGCCGCGATCGACGCACTCGCCGAGCGCTACGGCCTCAGCCCGTCCGGGCTGGCGCGGCGCGCCGGGCTCGATCCGACGACGTTCAATCCTTCCAAGCGGCGGGCCGTCGACGGCCGCCTGCGCTGGCCGAGCACCGAGAGCATCTCCAAGGTGCTGGAGGCGACCGGCGCGGCGCTCGAGGAATTCACCCTGCTTCTCGAGGTCGAAGGCCAGCTGCAGCAGCGCGGCCAGGCCGCGCGGCCGGCGCTTTCCGGCCTTCGCTCGGTGCCGCTGATCGGCCTTGCCCAGGCCGGTGTCGGCGGCTTCTTCGACGATGGCGGCTTCCCGGTCGGCGGCGGCTGGGACGAGGTGCCGTTTCCCGGCGCCGCCGATCCCAACAGCTACGCGCTCGAGGTTTCCGGCGATTCCATGCTGCCGCTCTATCGCGACGGCGACATCATCATCATCTCGCCCTCGGCCTCGATCCGGCGCGGCGACCGGGTGGTGCTGAAGACGCAGGCCGGCGAGGTGATGGCCAAGGTGCTGGCCCGCAAGACGGTCAAGGCGATCGAGCTCGTCTCGCTCAATCCGGAACACGAGAACCGCGTCATTCCGCTCGGCCAGGTCGAGTGGATGGCGCGCATCGTCTGGGCGAGCCAGTAGCCGGGGGACGGGATGGCCGGCGCGCGGACATTCGGTCTCATCGTCGTGCTCATCGGCGCGGTGCTGGTCGGCAACTGGCTGGCCGGCGAGCGCGAGCCGGAATGGGCCGCGAAACCCGGGCGGGACGCCGGCGATGGCCCGGCGGCGGGGGCGGAGACGGCGGCACCGGCGGACAAGGCCGACCGTGCCGAACGCGGGCCGCCGGTCGGCGAGGAGGTGGCACCGGCCCGGCGCGACGTGACGCCGCCTGGCGTGCTGCCCGGCCCGCCGGGCGCGGGGCCGATGGTGCGGGTGCCGGGCTACGTGCCGCCGGTGCGGCCGCCGCGGCCGGAAGTCAGGCGCTATCCGAGGGTCGTCGTCGAGAGCGCCGGGTCGTTCATCTCCGAGGATGTGCGGGTCCGGTTCGCCGGCGTCGACACGCTGCCGGCCGAGCGGGTCTGTGCCGACGATGCCGGCGCGACCTGGCCGTGCGGACGGGCGGGCCGGTCGGCGCTGCGCCGGCTGATCCGGGCAAGGCTCGTCGACTGCGATGCGGCACCCGGCACGCCGACGAGCGACTACGAGGCCTATTGCCGGGTCGGGACGATCGACATCAACCGCTGGCTCGTCGAGCAGGGCTGGGCAAGGCCGGTCGCGGGCGCGCCGGCGGACTACGGTCCGCTCGCCAAGGAAGCCGAGCGGGCCGGCCGCGGCATCTACCGCAAGGTCGCGCCGAGCCTTCCCGAAGCAAGCCCGCCGCTACTGCGTCCGGTCAGTCCTGCTTTTCAGTGACGAGCCCGCCGGCGAGCGCCTCGGCGATCAGCGCGCGGGTCTCGGCGATGCCGTAGAGCGCGACGAAGGAGCCGAAGCGCGGACCCTGGTCCTGACCCAGCAGCACCTGATAGAGCCCCTGGAACCAGTCGCGCAGATTGGCGAAGTCGTGTTCCTTGCCGACCGCGTAGACCTCGTTCTGGATCGCCTCGCCGTCGGCCCCGGCGGGCATCGCGGCAAGGCGGGCATCGAGATCGGCAAGGGCGGCGCGCTCGGTCGCGCTCGGGGCGCGGAACACCTTCGCCGGCTTCACGAAGTCGTGGAAATAGCGGATGGCGTAGGCGACGAGGCGGTCGAGCTCGGGCGTGTTCTCGGCCGTCATGCCGGGCCGGTAGCGCGAAAGGAAGCCCCAGAGCACGCCGGCATCCTCGGAATTGGAGGCGCTGACGAGATTGAGCAGCATCGAGAAGGAAACCGGGATCGTGTCGACCGGCGGCTCACCGGAATGGATGTGCCAGACCGGGTTCTCGATCTGCTGCTCCGGCGTGTCGGCCGGGTACTTGCCGAGGAAGGCGTAGTAGTCGTCGACCTGGCGCGGGATGACGTCGAAATAGAGGCGCTTGGCCGTCTTCGGCTTCTGGTACATGAAGAGCGCGAGGCTCTCCGGCGAGGCGTAGGTCAGCCACTCGTCGATGGTCAGGCCGTTGCCCTTCGACTTCGAGATCTTCTCGCCCTTGTCGTCGAGGAAGAGCTCGTAGATGAAGTGCTCCGGCGCCCGGCCGCCGAGGATGTTGCAGATGCGGTCGTAGAGCGGGGCGTTCGGCCCGTGGTCCTTGCCGAACATCTCGAAATCGACGTCGAGGGCGGCCCAGCGCATGCCGAAATCGGGCTTCCACTGCATCTTCACGGCGCCGCCGGTGACCGGCAGCGTCGTCTCGGTGCCGTCCTCGTCGTCGAAGGTGATGGTGCCGGCGGCGGCGTCGACATGCTTCATCGGGACATAGAGCACGCGGCCGGTCTTCGGCGAGATCGGCAGGAACGGCGAGTAGGTCGCCTGGCGCTCCTTGCCGAGCGTCGGCAGCATCGCCTTCATGATGTCGTCGTAGCACGCGACGGCATGCAGCAGCATCGTGTCGAAGCGGCCGGACTTGTAGTAGTCGGTCGCCGAGGCGAACTCGTAGTCGAAGCCGAAGGTGTCGAGGAACCGGCGCAGCATGGCGTTGTTGTGGTGGCCGAAGCTCTCGAACTTGCCGCCGAAGGGATCGGGCACGACGGTCAGCGGCATGTGCAGATAAGGCTTCAGCGCTTCCGGGTCCGGCACGGTGTCCGGGATCTTGCGCATGCCGTCCATGTCGTCGGAGAAGCACAGCAGCCGCGTCCTGACCTTGCCGCCGGTCAGGATCTCGAAGGCATGGCGCACCATGGTGGTGCGGGCGACCTCGCCGAAGGTGCCGATATGGGGCAGGCCGGACGGGCCGTAACCGGTCTCGAACAGCACGCCGTCGGGTTTCTCCCCGTATTTCTCGATGCGCGCGATGATCTTCCTCGCCTCATCGAAAGGCCAGGCCTTGGCATTCTTCGCGAGCGCCTCGAAGGCGGCTTCCATGTTCGAGCGGTCAGGCGAATCGGTCGCCATCGTCTTTTCCTTCATGTGCGGGTCGTCGACGGTCCGCATCGCGGACGGGCCGGAGCCCCTTTCGGGCGGGCCGGCGGACACTAGAAACCGCGGGCCGGTCCGTCAATCGCGCGCGGTACCGAAACGATGCCGCCGCCGGAAGGGGCCGGCGGCGGGAGAACTCACGAACCGGTTCTTTCCCCGCGCGCCGAAATCGCTGCGCTCATCGGCTCCGGGGGGGGGATCGGTCAGTCGTGATGGTGGCCGATCGGGCCGTCCTTGAAGAGGTAGTCCTTCAGTTCGTGGTCGAAGGCCGGATCCTTGCGGCGGATCCATTCGAGCACCATCGCGGCGTGCTCCTTCTCCTCGTCGCGGTTGTGGGCGAGGATTTCGCGCAGTTCGTCGTCCTTGCAGGCGTCGACGCGCTGATTGTACCAGTCGACCGCTTCCAGCTCCTCCATCAGCGAGATGATCGCCCGGTGCATGTCGCGGGTCTCGTCGGAGAGTTCGGAAACCGGCTCGTGATAGCCTTCGTTCGACATCGGCGACGCTCCTTCGTGTCGTTGCGGGTTCCTTGCCATTATGGACGCCGGGGCACCGAGGGCAATCGATCGGTCGGACGACGATATCGGGCCATCTGCCGCAGGTCGGCGGCGGGTCGGTGCATCGGCACACTTGCTCCGGCGACGGCGAGGTCATAGGGTCGAATCGAAGCACCCGCATGCGGCCACAAGCCATTCAAGGAACAAAAAAAGATGACCCAGGCGATCTCCCATCACGAAGCCCTGATCTACGTCATGGTGACCATGTCGGCCGTCGACCGGAAAATGACCGATGCCGAGCTCCACGCCATCGGCGAAGTGGTGCAGACCCTGCCGGTCTTCCGCGGCTTCAACGTGGAGCAGCTCGTTCCCGTCGCCGAGGCTTGCGGCGATCTTCTCAACGTGGAGGACGGGCTCGACGAGATCCTCGATATCGTCGCCCGCTCGCTGCCGCACAAGCTCTACGAGACGGCCTATGCGGTGGCGGTCGAGGTGGCGGCGGTCGACCTCCATGTCGAGCAGGAGGAGCTGCGCTTCCTGCAGATGCTGCGCGACAGGCTCAATCTCGACAAGCTCTCGGTCGCGGCGATCGAGCGCGGCGCGCGGGCGCGCTACATGACGATCTGACCGTTTTTTTTGAGCGGAATACGCTACGGCCGGCCGATGTGCCGGCCGTCTTCGTTTTCAGGAGCCGGGTTTTCAGGAGCCGGGTTTTCAGGAGCCGGGTTTTCAGGCGCCGGCGAGGCGGTCGGCGAAGGCCGCCACGGCGGCCGCGGCTTGCCTCAGGTTGCCCGCCCAGGTCGCGGCGGCCTTGCCGCGCGGGGCGAGATCGTGGCTGCCGTCGGCGAGCCAGAGAAGCTCGGCATGGGCGGGGAGAGGATAGATCTCGACCTCGGCGCGATTGCCGAAGCTGTCGCGCTCGCCCTGGCAGACGAGAAGCGGCAGGCGGCTTTCCTCGATCGGGCCGAGGCGCGTCGCCTCCGGCTTGCCCGGTGCATGGAACGGATAGCCGAGGCAGACGATCCCGGCGACCGCCGGATCTAGAAGGTCGCTGCCGGCGTAGAGCGCCGCGACGCGGCCGCCGAGGGACTTGCCGCCGACGAGGAGCGGCGCGGCGCGGGTCGCCGGATCCGCTGCGGCGACGGCGGCCGCGAAGCTCTCGATCAGCGTCTCGGCGCGTGGCGGCGGGCGCTTCGGCCCGCCGGTGCGCCGGCCCGCCATATAGGGGAACTCGAAGCGCAGCACGGCGAGGCCGACATCGGCGAGGTCTTCGGCGATGCGGTTCATGAAGGCCGAATCCATCGGCGCACCGGCGCCATGGGCGAGGACGAGGGTGCCGCGCGGCGCGGCGCGGGCGGGCGTTTCCAGAAAGTCGGTCATTGCGGGATCGATCGTTGCGGCGCCGGTTCGGCTTGCCGAGGTCGGGTCAGGTCTCCATAGTATCGGGGCAAGTGGCGTGTGCCGACAAGTGCCGGCTGGAGTTGAGGGCGGATTCCGTATGGCCGAGGTGTTCGGAATATCCGAGACGGTGGTGCGTTTCGGCAGTTTCGCCGCCGTCTTCGCCGTCATGGCGATCGCGGAAGCGGTCCGGCCGCGCCGGGAGCGGCACTTCCCCCGGTCGCGGCGCTGGGTCACCAATCTCGGCATCGTCGCCCTCGACAGCCTGTTCATCCGGCTGCTCTTTCCGCTCGTCGCGGTGGGCGCGGCCGAGATCGCCTCGGCGCGCTCGATCGGCCTTCTCAACCAGATCGATCTGCCGCCGCTCGCCGAGGGCCTCGTCGCCGTCGTTCTCCTCGACATGGCGATCTACTGGCAGCACGTGATCTTCCACAAGGTGCCGGTCCTGTGGCGCCTGCACATGGTCCACCATGCCGACCCCGATTTCGACGTGACGACGGCGCTGCGGTTCCATCCGATCGAGATCGGCCTGTCGATGCTGCTGAAGATCGCGCTGGTCTTCCTGATCGGCCCGTCGGCCGTGGCGGTCGTCGTCTTCGAGGTGGTGCTGAACGGTATGGCGATGTTCAACCATGCCAATGCCCGCCTGCCGGCCGGGCTCGACCGGGTCCTGCGGCTCGCCGTGGTGACGCCGGACATGCACCGGGTCCACCATTCGACGATCCAGCCGGAGACCGATTCCAACTACGGCTTCAATCTCTCGATCTGGGACCGGGTGTTCGGCAGCTATGTCGAGCAGCCGCGCGGCGGCCACGAGGGCATGGCGATCGGGCTCGACGATTTTCCGGGCGAGACGCCGACCGGGATCGGCTGGGCGCTCGCCGCGCCGTTCACGGCGAGCCGGACCGGCTCGAAGCCGGCTCAATAGATCCCGAGCGGGAAATAGCGCATGTAGAGTTCGGCGTAGGCGCCGTTCTGGTAGACCTGCTGCAGGCCGTAATTGAGCATGGCGCGCAGCGTGCCGTCGCCATGGCGCACGGCGATCGCCAGTCCCTCGCCGAAATAGGCGATCTCGGTATAGGCCCCGCCGATGAAGGTGCAGCAGCCGTCGGCCTCGCTGCCGGTGAGCCAGAAGCCCGTCGACATGCCGTCGCCGAAAAGCACGTCCGCCTCGCCGTCCTTCAGCGCGGCGCGCGCCTTGGCGATGCCCGGATAGGCGCGCAGGCGGATCTTCGGGAAGAACGCCTTCAGATAGGCCTCGTGCGCGGTGCCGCCGGCGGTGGCGACGATCTTGCCGGCCAGCCCCTCGGGGGTCGCCTCGAAGCGGGTATCCTCCTTGCGCACGGCGAAGCGGGCCGGGAGGCGCAGATAGGTCTCGGTGAAATCGATCTTGTCGCGGTCGGTGCCGGCACGGGAGAGGCCGGCGATGACGGCGTCGCCGTCGCCCTTCTCGAGGGCGGGCAGGAGATCGGCGAAGGGCCGGGCCTGGATCGTGCAGGGCAGGCCGATGACCACGCAGACGGCGCGGGCGAGATCGGTGTTGAAGCCGGTGAGGTGACCGGTCGAATCGATGAAGTTGAACGGCGGGAAATCGTCGCTCGTCAGGAAGCGGATCGACGGTCGGCCGGTGGTGGTCGGCGCCTCCAGGCGGCGCTTGGGATCCCAGTAATTCGGCACGCTGCCGGGCTCGATGGCGAAGGCCGGCAGGGCGAGGCTCGCCAGCAGCGCCAGAAACAGCATGGCGGCGGCGAGTCTACTCCGAAAAGGGAGGGGTGACGGGTATGCAACCAATCTTTTGCGCGCCCCGGTTTTTCTGTTACATGCCGATGAATGGCTCCGTGTCGCGCCGTTATAGTCCGGCGGACGCGGAAAGGTAAGGCGGCGAGCCGCGTTTTCCCCGAGCGGGTATCAGATGGCGTCTCTTACCGGCATCGGCGAGGGTGGCGAGCGGGTCCCGCCACGGCCGGCGGCACGGCGACGCCCGATCGGGGCGCGCGAGACGTCGTCGCGCTGGCCCTCGGACATTGCCTTTCTCGCGCGGCTCGGCATTGCGCCGGCGGTGCTCGATGACGCCTGCGCGCGGGCCGCGCGGCTCGGCATCGCTCCGGCCGACGCGCTCGTCTGCGCGGGCGCGATCGGCGAGACGACCTATTTCCAGGCACTTGCCGGCAGTCTCGGCCTGCCGTTCCTCGACGCCGACCGGCTCGCGGCGGCGGCCCGGCCGGGCATGGTGCCGGCCGCCGCGATCCGCCATGGCCGGCTGGTCGGGCTCGCCGGCGGGGTGACCGGGCGCGGCGCGGCGACGGCGCCGCTCGGGCCGGAGGTCGACGATCTGCGCCGGCTTCTCGCCGAAAAGCCGCATCTTGCCCGCCAGATCGCGATCGCGACGCCGTCGTCGATCCGCACCGTCCTGACCGCGGCGGCGGGCGAGAGCCTGACGGCAAGCGCGCGCGAGGGCCTTGCCCGCCGCTTCCCTGAGATGTCGGCGCTCGCCGTGCTGACCCGGCTGCAACGCCTGGCGCTCGCCGGCACGCTCGGCCTCGTCGCGGCGGCGGGGATCGTCTTTCCCGGCGCGATGCTGGTGCTCCTCAACATCGTCCTGACGCTCGTCTTCCTCGCCGTCGTCGCGGTCCGCATTCTCGCCGTGATGAAGCCGCAGATGCGCGAGCGGCGGGCTGCCCGGGCCCCGGACGAGGCCTTGCCGGTCTACAGCGTACTCGTGCCGCTCTATCGCGAGGGTGCGATGGTCGCCGGCCTCGTCGCCGCGCTCGGCCGGCTCGACTACCCGCCCGAGCGGCTCGACATCAAGCTCGTCGTCGAGGCCGACGATGCCGAGACACGAGGCGCGATCGCGGCGCTCGGCATCGGCCCGCCCTTCGAGGTCGTGGTCGTGCCGCCGTCGCAGCCGCGCACCAAGCCGAAGGCGCTCGCTTTCGCGCTGCCGCTCGTGCGCGGCGACTTCGTCGTCGTCTACGACGCCGAGGACCGGCCCGATCCCGACCAGCTGCGCGTCGCGCTCGCCGCCTTCTGGCGCGGCGGGCCGAAGCTCGGCTGCGTGCAGGGGCGGCTCGACATCGACCCCGAGGGCGGCTGGATCGCCGGGCAGTTCCTTGCCGAATATGCCGGACAGTTCCACGTGCTCCTGCCGTTCCTCGCGATGATGCGGCTGCCGCTGCCGCTCGGCGGTACCTCGAACCACTTCCGCCGCGAGGTGCTGGAGCGGATCGGCGGCTGGGACCCGTTCAACGTCACCGAGGATGCCGATATCGGCCAGCGCCTCGCCCGGTTCGGCTATCGCGCGGCGGTGATCGCCTCGGCGACGCGGGAGACGGCACCGGGGAGCTTCGGCGTCTGGCTGCGCCAGCGGACGCGCTGGATGAAGGGCTGGATGCAGACCTATCTCGTCCACATGCGCAGGCCGCGCCGGCTCCTTGCCGACCTCAATCCGGCCGGTTTCCTCGCCCTGCAGGTGATGGTCGGCGGCATGGTGCTCTCGGCGCTCGTCCATCCGGTGTTTCTCGTCGCCGGCGTCGTCGTGCTCGCCGGCCTTGCCGATCTCGTCGCGGCCAACGGGGTGTTCGGCCGGGTGCTGCTCGGCATCGACGCCTTCAACCTCGTCGCCGGCTATGCCGGGGCGATCGCGGTCGCCGCTGTCGGCCTCGAACGGCGCCGTGCCGGCCGGCTCGTCGGCCGGCTGGTGACGCTGCCGGTCTATTGGGTGCTGATCTCGCTCGCCGCCTATCGGGCCGTCTACCAGCTCTGGCGCGATCCGTTCCTGTGGGAAAAGACACCGCACGAGCCGACGTCGCAGGGCGACGATACGGTCAGAAGCCGAGCGAGCGGGCGAGGCGGAAGCCGACATTGACCGCCGCGGTCGCATCCTCGATCGGGCTGCGGGCGGCGCTTCGGAGCGTGCGCGGATTGAGGATGTAGGAGCCGCCGCGGATCACGCGTTTCTCGCAAGTCGTACCGTCGATCCAGGCGCCGCCGTCGGCCGGTGCGCCGGCATAGCTCGCGTGCCAGCAGTCGGCGGTGCGCTCGAAGACATTGCCGGCCATGTCGTGGAGGCCGAAGGCGTTGGGCCGGAGGCGGCCGACCGGGGCGGTGCGGGCAAAGCCGTCGTCGCAGGCCATGGCGGCAAGCCCGCCGGCGAGCGCGGTGCCGGCGCGGTCCGGGCCGTTGGCGTGGCCGCAGCCCTTGTCGACGTCGGCGCCCCAGGGATAGGCGGCGGCGCTGCCGGCCCTTGCGGCATATTCCCATTCGGCCTCGCTCGGCAGGCGATAGCCGCCGCCGGCGCGATCGTTGAGCCAGTCGATATAGGCGGCGACGTCGCCGGCCGCGAGGCAGACGACGGGCTCGTCCTCGCCCTGGGCAAAGCCGGGTGCCGACCAGTCGCCGCCGGTCTCCTGCCAGCGGCCGCCCTCGAAGGCGCGGCAGCGGCCGGTCGCGGCATGGCCGGTCGCCTCGGCGAAGCGGCGGAAATCGCCGACCGTCACCTCGGTGCGCGACAGGGCGAAGGGGGCGGCGAAGGCGACCTCGTGGCGCGGGCCCTCGTCGGCGTGGCGGCCGGGCTCGTCGGCGGGCGAGCCCATGTCGAAGCTGCCGGCGGGAATGGCGATCATCTCCGGACAGTCGGTGCAGTCGCGGAAGGCCTCGCCGGCCGGATAGTCGCGGCCGACGGCGATGCGCCAGACAAGGCTGCCGGCCTTCGGCAGGTCGGGGCGCTGGTCGGCGCCCCAGCGGCGGCGGGCGGCATAGCCGACCTCGTCGGCGAGATAGGCGAGAAGCTCGTCGCCGCTGACGACGCCGTCGCGATCGCCGGCGATGTTGCGGTCGGCGGCGCCGGCGACGCCGTCGAGGAAGACGCGGGTGAAGAGGCCGTGGCCGGCGTCCTCGTCCCAGCGGGCGATCTCGTCCGGCCCGGCGGCGGAGAAGCGCAGGATGCCGCTCGTCGCGGTCGGGTATTTCGGCGTCCAGCCGGTGAAGGAGCCCTTGATCAGCGGCTCGCCGCTCGAGGTCTTGCCGGAGAAGCAGGCGTCGAGCATCAGCACCAGCTGACGGTCGGGGCCGAGGACGTTTTCCTTGAGGGCCTCGAGGTTGCGCTCGAGGGTCTCGAGCGAGAAGCCGAGGTCGGCCTTGTCGGGATTGCCGTCGACCGGGACGATGTAGGCCGAGCCGCCGGAGCGGTCCGGGGCGCCGTGGCCGGAATAGTAGACGACGACGTCGGAACGGCCGGGCTTGACCCAGTTCCAGAGCTGGCCGTGCGGATCGTCGGCGGTGCCGAGCCAGTTGCGCAGATGATTGAAGGTGGCGTTCTCGAGCAGCACCACGTTGCCGTCGCGATAGCACAGGCGGTCGACCAGGAACTGGCGGATGGCGCGGGCGTCGTTGCCGGCATAGGGAACCGCGATCGTCTGTTCGTAGTCGCGGTTGCCGATGACGAGGGCGATGCTGTCGCGATTGCGGGCGCAGAGGTCGGCGCGCTCACTGGCGCGGACGGGCAGGCCGGCGGCGGCGAGGAAGCCGACGGCGAGGATGGCCGTCGCGGCAAGCGTGGCACGAAACCTTGGGGTCGCCGACCGTTTCATCGGTTGCTCCGGTCATGCCTCGGGTGGGGACGGGAACGGGGCGGCGGACCGCCCCGCTCCGATGATCGGACGACACTCTAGTCAGCGCTGCATCGGCGGCGCAATCTTGTCGACCTGGATCTTGTTGCCGACCATGCCGATCCGCGTCTGGATGCCCATCTGCTCGGCCATCAGGCGCAGGTTTCGGTTGAGCCGGGCGGCGTCCGAGCAGGTCTCGTACCAGTATTCGGACGAGGTGAGCTGGGCGCGCATCGGGCGATGATGGTCATAGCCCTTGAAGGAGACGATGTACTCCTCGATCCGGGTGATCTCCTCGGGCGCGAAGCCGTTGAAGACCAGCGAATAGGCTGTGGTCATGCCGGTGCAGTCGCTCGGGGCGGCCATGCCGGTCATGCCCATCATGCCGCTCGGCACGCCGGTCATGCCGCTCATGCCGCCACCCTGCAGGACGGCGGTCGGCGACTGCGGCCGGGCCGGCGACAGGAAGTCGAGCTTCTGGGCGAGCACGGCGCCGACATCGGTGGCGATCTTCTTGGCCTCGCCGCCGACATGCTCGAGCACGCAATCGCGGTTGCACTGGACCGGCAGCGGGGTCAGCTGGCCGGGGCCATAGGCGATCTCGTAATTGCCGAGCGCCTGGCCGGTCTGGACGTTGATCAGCCGGCCGGGGATCCGCACGCGCAGATCGGTGATGTTGGCATAGGGGTTGCGCTCGGCGAAGGCGTAGATCTGGAAGACCGTCGCGACGTCGATCGGCACGCCGGGAATGCGCTTGGCGATGGTCAGCACCTCGGCGTCGGTGCGCCGGACCACGCCGGGATTGGTGATGTCCATGGAGACGGCGGTCTCGTCATAGACCTTGAAGCCCTTGGCCTGCATCTCGCCGGCCAGCGCGTTCAGCACCTGGTTGAAGACGCGCGAGTTGCGGGGAACGGTGTCCTGGTCCGCGTCCTCGCCCATGATCAGCAGGTTGGGCTGTTCACCGGCGAAAACGGGCGTCGCAAAATCCACGGCGCCGACCACGGCGAGCATCGCCAGGAAGGTGGTCAGATGTCTTTTCATGGCTTGTCCCTCTCTCGGATCGCTTTTTCGGTCTTCTCGCCGGCGGCGACCGGTGCCGCCGGGTCGGCTTTCCTCTCCCTGTCTACCACGGGATCTTGACACTGCCGTCCGGCCGCACCTTGAGGCCGGTGGCGGGATCGGTCGCGGGCTCGACGGGCGCTGCCGCCGGGCGATCGCCGGCCATGCCGGCCGGGGTCTCGTCGCGCGGCTCGACCGTCACGGTGACGTCACCGGCGCCGCCGGGAACGACGATCGTCGTCGTGTGGCCCTGCGGCTCGGGCGTCAGCTGCTCCATCGCCATCGGCCGCATCAGCACGATCTCGACGCGGCGGTTGATGCCGGCGTTCGGGTGGCCCGGATCCTTCAGGCGGCTTTCGCCCCAGCCCTTGGTGCGCAGGCGGCGCGGCTCGATGGCGAAATTCTCGATGAGATAGCTGGCGACCGACCGGGCCCGGCGCCACGACAGGTCCTCGTTGTAGGCGGCCGAGCCCTTGGCGTCGGTGTGGCCGGCGACGAGGTAGCGGTACGGCACCAGGGTCTGCGATTCGAGGGCGCGACCGAGCGCCTCGAGCTGATCCTTGGCGCGCGGCGTCAGGCGGGCGCTGTCGAACGGGAAGTAGACCTCGATCTCGACCGAATAGGCGTAGTCGACGGTGATGCGGTCGCGGTCGACGAGGACTTCCTCGGCCTGGCCGCCGCCGTAGCCGGGGCTGATGGTCTGGCCCTTGATCGGCGCCAGCGACTTGATGATGGCGTTGATCTCGGACTCGCTGGCGGCGAGGGCCGTGCCGGCGCCGAGCAGGACCACCAGGGCCGCTGCTCCGAGACGCTTCATGATGGCGGACATTTCGTTCTCCCTGGCTGCGGCCCGTCGGGCCTTGCCGCATCGCGCCGCTCAGCGCTGGACGGTCTCGATGGTGATGTGAATGGTCGAGCGGGCCGGCGGCAGGTCGGGCTCGTTCCAGTCGGGCGCCCGGCCACCGCCGAAATCGTCGAGGTCGAGCCTGCGGGCCTCGGCGACGGGCGCCGGCCCCTCGGGCGGTACGACGATGTAGCGGTTGTCGGGATACCAGCGCACGGTCGGCTGTTCGCGGGCCTGGCGCTCGACGGTGATGACGATGTCGGCCGGGCCGCTGACCACGATATGGCGGGCCTTGCCGTCGGCGATGCTGGCGGTCGTGCCCGGATCCACGGCCGGTGCCGGGACCAGATCGGTTGCGCCGGCAATCGCGCCGGACGCCAGAAGAAGGGCGAGAGCCGCGCCTGTGACGAGCAAATGTCTCATGGAAGTGCTCCTTCGGATCGGCCGGAGGTTCGCCTCCGTAAACCTCCGATGGAGCGGTCAGGGCCGAATCGGATTCAGCCGTCTTTCTTTCAGTGGCGGCGCTCGGCGACGAAGCGGGCGGCGGCCCGCAGGGTGTCGGCGCGGGCGCCGAACGGGGCGAGCAGCGCGTCGGCCTCGGCGACGAGGCCGGCGAGGTGGCGGCGGGTCGCCTCCACCCCGTGCAGCGAGACGAGGGTCGCCTTGCCGCGTTCGGCGTCCTTGGCGGCGGCCTTGCCGAGGGTCGCCGCATCGCCCTCGACATCGAGGAGGTCGTCGGCGAGCTGGAAGGCGAGGCCGATCGTGCGCCCGAAGGCGGCAAGGGCGGCGTGCTCGTCGGCGCTCGCCTTGCCGAGGATCGCCCCGGCCTCGGCGGAAAAGGCGATGAGGGCGCCGGTCTTCATCGCCTGCAGGCGGCGGATCGCGGCCTCGTCGAGCGGGACGTCGGCGGTCTCGGCGGCGAGGTCGAGCATCTGGCCGCCGACCATGCCGGCAAGGCCCGAGGCGCGGGCGAGGCCGAGCACGAGATCGGCCCGCACGGCCGGGTCGGCGGCGGTGTCCGTGCGGCCGAGAATGTCGAAGGCGAGGGTGAGGAGCGCGTCGCCGGCAAGGATCGCCGTCGCCTCGTCGAAGGCGCGGTGAACGGTCGGGCGGCCGCGGCGCATGTCGTCGTCGTCCATCGCCGGCAGGTCGTCGTGGACGAGGGAATAGCAGTGGATGCATTCGACGGCGGCGGCGGCGTCGAGGGCGGCGTCCTCGGCAAGGCCGAAGAGGCCGGCGGTCTCGACGACGAGGAACGGGCGCAGGCGCTTGCCGCCGCCGAGCACGGCGTGGCGCATGGCGGCCATCAGCCGTTGCGGCCGGGCGATCTCGCCGGCAAGAACGCCGTCGCCGAGCAGGATGGCGAGGCGCGCCTCGACGAGGGTCGCGACATGGGCGAGGCGGGTCTGGAAATCGCGGGCCGTCATGCAAGGGGGCCTTTCCGTCGATGGCCGGGCGTTCCGTTACCCGGTCGGCGGGGTTATAAGCGGCGGATGATCGAGGCGAAAGGGTCGAGTGACGAGAGGGCTTCGCGGATGCGGCCGGGAACGGGCCGGCCCGCGTCGCGACGGGCGTGGCTGCGCCGGGCCGCGAAGCTCGCCGCGGTGCTCGTCGCCCTGCCGCTGGTGCTGATCGTCGTCTACGGCGTGGTGCCGCCGGTCTCGACCCTGATGCTCGGCGACTGGCTGCGGCTGAAGCCGGTATCGCGCACATGGGTGCCGATCGAGAAGATCGCGCCGGAACTGGCGATCGCCGTGGTGATGTCGGAAGACGGCCAGTTCTGCCGCCATGGCGGCGTCGACTGGGGCGCGCTGCGGCAGGTCGCGCAGGACGCGATCGAGGGCGAGACGACGCGCGGCGCCTCGACCATCCCGATGCAGACGGTGAAGAACCTCTTCCTCTGGCCGTCGCGCAGCTATGTGCGCAAGGGCCTCGAGGTGCCGCTGGCGCTCGCCGCCGATCTCGTCTGGTCGAAGCGGCGCATGCTGGAGATCTACCTCAACATCGCCGAATGGGGACCGGGCATCTACGGCGCGGAGGCGGCCGCCCGGCACTATTTCAAGAAGAGTGCGGCGGCGCTCGGGCCGAAGGAGGCGGCGCGGCTCGCCGTCACCCTGCCGAGCCCGGAAACGCGCAACCCGGGCAAGCCCTCGCGGCGCCTCGCGGCGCTCGCCGGGGTGATCGAACGGCGGGCGACGGGGGCGCGGCCCTATCTCGACTGCGTCTACGGCAACTAGCGGCCGGTGCGGCGAAGACGGGCGGTGCGGCCGCGGGCGCGCCGGCAAACGAATCGAATTGGAAGGAGACGGCATGCGCGGCTATTTCGCGATCGGCATCGAGGGGGTCTCGAAGCCGATGAATCTCGGCAATCTCATTCGCTCGGCGCATGCCTTCGGGGCGAGCTTCGTCTTCACGGTGGACGCGGAAAAGCGGCTCGGCCGGCCGCGCTCCGACACCTCGGAGAGCTTCCAGCAGGTTCCGTACTACCCCTGGGCCTCGATCGAGGAGATGCAGCTGCCGCGCGGCTGCCGTCTCGTCGGCATCGAGATCGACGATACGGCGATCGAGCTGCCGAGCTTCCGCCATCCGGCGCAGGCGGCCTACGTGCTCGGCGCCGAGCGCTACTCGCTCACCCCGGAAATGCGGCAGCGGTGTGATTTCATTGTCAAAATTCCGACGGCTTTCTGCATCAACGTCGCCACCGCCGGCGCGATCGTGATGTACGACCGGGTGCGCACCCTCGGCCGTTTCGCGCCGCGGCCGGTGATGGCGGGCGGGCCGACCGAGGGCGTGGTGGACCATGTCCGCGGCGCGCCGAAGCGGCGCCGGCTCGACGACTGAAGGCCGCAGGTCGGCCGATGCCGGCGTTCATGGTTAACAAACCGCTAACGGATCGGCGGCTAAGGTCGGCCGCTACGATGGTCGGGTCGCGGATTTGGTAGACGCAATGGCGCAAGGTGCCTGGAGAGGGCGGGCTGTTCGGTGGAGTGCGACGGTCGCGCTGGCGACCCTGTTGCCGCTCTGCCCGGTCCGCGCCGAGGAGCCGAAGGCGCCGGAGGCGGCAACGGAGATGACCGGCAATCCGGTCGACCGGCTGTCGGTCGAAAAGCAGTCGGCCGAGGGCGCGCTCGAAAAGGCGGCGGCGGCGCTGGCGCAGTCCGAGGAGCGGCAGAAGGCGCTGGCGAACGAGATCGCCGCGCTCGAGAACGACAGGGCGCGGATCAATGCCGAGCTGATCAAGACGGCGCGGCGCACCCAGGAGGCCGAAGAGGCCATTTCGGCGACGGAGCGACGGTTGCTGACACTGGCGGCCAACGAGAAAAGCATTCGGGCCTCGCTCGCCGAGCGGCGCGGGGTGCTCGCCGAATTGCTCGCCGCGCTGCAGCGAATCGGGCGCAAGCCGCCGCCGGCACTGGTGGCGCGGCCAGACGACGCACTCGCGGCGGTGCGCAGCGCGATCCTGCTCGGCGCGGTGCTGCCGGAACTCAGGGTCGAGGCGGATGCGCTCGCCGCCGATCTTGCCGAACTCGTCGGGCTCGAAAAGAAGATGACCGACGAGCGCGACCGGCTGAAGGGCGAGGTGACGACGCTCGCCGAGGAACGGGCGCGGCTGCAGAAGCTGATCGAGGAAAAGAAGAAGGGCGGCGAGGTCTCGACCGCGAGCCTCGAGGCGGAGCGCAAGACCGCCGGCGAGCTCGCCGGCCAGGTGACCAGCCTCAAGGACCTGATCGGCAAGCTCGAGACCGATATCGCGGCGGCGCGCGGCGCGGCCGAAGCGGCCGCCAAGGCCGACGCCGAGGCGGCGGTCGCCAAGGCCGAGGGCAAGGAGAAGCCGGCCAAGGTGGCGCTCGCCGACACCGGCCGCATCACGCCGGCGATGGCCTTCGACGATGCGCGCGGGCTCGCGCCGCTGCCGGTCAAGGGCGTCATCGTGCGCGAATACGGCGCGCCGGACGGCATCGGCGGCGAGGCCAAGGGGCGATCGATCGCCACCCGCGCCGGCGCCCAGGTCGTCGCGCCGGCCGACGGCTGGGTGGTCTATGCCGGGGCGTTCCGCTCCTACGGCCAGCTATTGATCGTAAATGTCGGCGGCGGGTACCATATCGTGCTTGCCGGCATGGAGAGAATCGACGTCGAACTCGGCCAGTTCGTTCTTGCCGGAGAACCTGTGGCCGTGATGGGTACGCGAAAGCTGGCAAGCGCGACCGCAGTGGATATATTGTCCTCGCAACCGGTCCTCTATGTCGAATTTCGCAAGGACGGCACCGCAATCGACTCCGCCCCGTGGTGGGCGGGCACGACTGACGAAAAGGCTCGCGGATAATGCGGAAGATTTCTCTAGTGCTCGCCGGCGCGCTGCTCGGCGCTACTGCGACGGTGACGGTGTCGCAGCTGGACGGCTGGGTCGGCTCGGCGATCGCCGCGGCCACCGATACCTACCGTCAGCTCAATCTGTTCGGCGACGTGTTCGAACGGGTTCGGGCCGACTATGTCGAGGAGCCGGACGAAGCCAAGATGATCGAATCGGCGATCAACGGCATGCTGACCTCGCTCGACCCGCATTCGAGTTACCTCAATCCGAAGAACTACAAGGACATGCAGGTGCAGACCCGTGGCGAGTTCGGCGGGCTCGGCATCGAGGTCACGATGGAAGAGGGCATCGTCAAGGTGGTCTCGCCGATCGACGATACGCCGGCCTCGCGGGCCGGCATCCTCGCGGGCGACCTCATCACCCATCTCGACGGCGAACAGGTGCAGGGCATGACCCTCAACCAGGCCGTCGACAAGATGCGCGGTCCGGTCAATTCCGAGATCATCCTGACGATCGTGCGCGAGGGCGCCGGCGAGCCGCTCGAGATCAAGGTGGTGCGCGACATCATCCGCATCCGCTCGGTCAAGGACCGAATCGAGGGCGAGGACGTCGGCTACATCCGCGTCACCCAGTTCAACGAGCAGACCTATGACGGCCTGAAGGCGGCGATCGACAAGATTTCCAAGCAGGTCGGCAAGGACAAGCTGAAGGGCTACGTCGTCGACCTGCGCAACAATCCGGGCGGTCTGCTCGATCAGGCGATCGCGGTCTCGGACGCCTTCCTCGAGCGCGGCGAGATCGTCTCGACGCGCGGCCGCAAGGCCGAGGAAGCCGACCGCTACAACGCCCGGCCAGGCGATCTGGCCAAGGGCAAGCCGGTGATCGTGCTCGTCAACGGCGGTTCGGCCTCGGCCTCGGAGATCGTCGCCGGCGCGCTGCAGGACCATCGCCGGGCGACCATCGTCGGCAGCCGGTCGTTCGGCAAGGGCTCGGTGCAGACGATCATCCCGCTCGGCTCGAACGGCGCCATCCGGCTGACCACGGCGCGCTACTACACGCCGTCCGGCCGCTCGATCCAGGCGACCGGCATCGAGCCGGACATCGTCGTCCTGCAGAACATCCCGGACGAGCTGAAGGGCAAGGACAAGCCGCGCGGCGAAGCCGACCTGCCGGGCCATCTCATCAACGAGACCAATGGCGGCGCGCCGGCGGGCGATGCCGCGGCCCCGACCGAGAGCATGGCGCCGGCCGAGAGCATGGCGCCGGCCGAGAGCATGGCGCCGGCCGACGGCATGGCTCCGACCGACAGCATGGCGCCGGCCGAAGACGGGGCGAAGCCGGAGGAGAGCTCCGGGTCGTCGGCCTATGTGCCGCCCGATCCGAAGGACGACACGCAGCTCAACTATGCCTTCGGCCTCTTGCGCGGAACCCAGGTCAACGCCGCCTTCCCGCCCAATCCGGAAGGCAGCGTTCCGAACTGATGAAACGGTCGGGGCGACGCCGGAAGAGGCATCCGGCGCCGCCCCGCCCATGATCGACAACGGCGGACGATCGTGGCAGACAGCGACCTCACCACACCGCTCGGCACCGATGCCGGGCCGGACCGGCAGCGATTCCAGCTGCCGCTGATGCCGATCGGGGCCGGCCTCGTCGGCCTTCTCGCCATCGTCACGGCGGGCTGGATCCTGTTCGTCGACGATCCCTTCGGCGGCCAGCCGGTGGCGGTCGTCAAGATCGAGACGGTGCCCTCGATCGGCATGGGCCAGGTCGGCATGGGCGGCTTTTCGGGCATGGCGCCGACGGTGGTGGCGGAACCCGATCCGCGACCGCAGGAACAGGCCGACGGCGGCCCGCGCATCATCAAGGTCGACAATCCGCCGGGAACGACGGCCGACGACGAGGCGGGCGAAGGCGAGGTCGTCATCCGCGACCTGTCGACGGGCGCCGAGACCGGCGGCTCGAGTGTCGTCAGCACCGGTGCCGACGAACGGCTGACCGAACAGGGCGAGCACGGGCCGCTGCCGCGCGTCGCCAAGGACGGTACCCGGCCGATGGACGTCTATGGCCGCAAGGCGGCCGAGGGCGCCATGGGCCAGCCGCGCATCGCCATCGTGGTCAGCGGCCTCGGCCTCAGCCAGACGGCGACGCAGGAGGCGATCCGCGTCCTGCCGCCGGACGTGACGCTCGCCTTCGCGCCCTACGGCAACAGCCTGTCGCGCTGGGTTTCGCGGGCCCGGCAGGAGGGCCACGAGGTCTTGCTGCAGCTGCCGCTCGAGCCGTTCGACTATCCCGACAACGATCCCGGCCCGCACACGCTGCTGACCAGCGTGTCGCCGGAGGTCAACGCCGGCCGGCTGCACTGGCTGATGGCGCGGATCGGCGGCTATGCCGGGGTGATGAACCACATGGGCGCGCGCTTCACGGCGACGCCGGCGAGCTTCGACCCGGTGCTCGACGAGATCGCCCGGCGCGGCCTCTACTTCGTCGACGACGGCTCGTCGTCGCGCTCGCTGACGGCGAGCCACGCGCCGGAGTTCCAGCTACCCTTCGCGCGCGGCGACCTTCTCATCGATGCCATGCCGACCAAGAACGAGATCGACACCAAGCTCCTGAAGCTGGAGACGCTGGCCAAATCGCAGGGCTTCGCGGTCGGCATCGCCTCGGGCCTGCCGATCGCGGTGGAGCGCATCTCGGAATGGGCGAAATCGCTCGGCGATCGCGGCTTCCTCCTCGTGCCGGCGAGCGCGATCGCGGCCAAGCAGACAAACTGACGCCGGCGTGGCCCGCCGCGCCGCAAGACGGAGCCTCCCCGTGACGAAGACGGTCGACATCGAAAGCCTGCCCTATCGCCCCTGCGTCGGGGCGCTGGTCCTCAATGCGAGCGGCCTTGCCTTCATCGGCCGGCGCACCAAGGGGCCCGAGCATGTCGATGCGACCCATGCCTGGCAGCTGCCGCAGGGCGGCATCGACCCGGGCGAGGACCCGGCCGTCGCGGTCAGGCGCGAACTGTTCGAGGAGACCAGCATCCGCTCGGTCGAGATCATCGCCGAGGCGTCGGAATGGTTCTCCTACGACATCCCGCGCGACGTCGTCGGCCAGGCCTGGAAGGGCAAATATCGCGGCCAGACGCAGAAATGGTTCGCCCTGCGCTTCACCGGCGCGGACAGCGAGATCAACGTGCTGGAGCCCGGCGGCGGCCACAAGGCCGAATTCTCCGAATGGAAGTGGGAGCGGCTGGAGCACCTGCCGGATCTGATCGTGCCGTTCAAGCGACCGGTCTACGAGCGCGTCGTCGCCGCTTTCCGACACCTCGTCTGAGGCGCCCCGGCCTCACCGGCCCTGGCGGTCGGCGGCCTTTCTCACCCGGATCGCCTCTTCCTGCTCGACCATCTCGAGATGCTCGACGATGCGCTTCAGCGCGGCATTGATGTCGGGCAGGAGCACGTTTTCGAGCGCCCGGGCGCGGCGCTCGGTCTTCTTGTAGTCCTCGATGAGCCGTTCGAGGCTCGCCGCCATCGCGGCGAGTTCGACGCCGATGGCGACGAGATCGGCGAAGCTGCCGCGGGCCGCCTCGATCTCGGCGGCATGGCCGATCGCCGGGAAGGCGAGGGCGAAGCGCGGCGCCTCGCACGTCGCGGACAGCAGGGTGACGCCGAGGAACGGCGTCTCGTCGCGCACGATCCGCGCCTCGTCGCGCCGGAGCGGCGGCCAGCTCTCGACGCCGTCGAGGCCGTGGCCGGCGATGGCGCGGCCGAGGTGTTCGGCGGCGATCGCGGCGGTGCGGTTCCACTCGTCGCCGAGATCGCGATAGCGGGCAAGGGCACGCACCATCTCGGCGGCGAGCAGCATGCGCTTCTCGTCGAGGAAATCGTAGCCCTGGCGGATGACCTGGCGTTCGTCGGCAAGGGCGAGGGCGGCGCTTCTGGTCGGGGCGAGCTCAGCCATGGCGCGTCGCCTCGGTCAGCGGCGCGATGTGGCGCTCGATCTGGGTGTCGGAGAGGCGGGCGAGTTCGCTCGTCGGCAGGTCGGCGAGGATGCGCCAGCCGACGGCCATCGATTCCTCGAGGCTGCGGGCGCCGGGCTGGCTGACGAGGCTCGTCTCGAAGGTGTCGGCGAAATCGAGGAAGCGGCGGTCGGTGGCGGTGAGGCCGTCGCGGCCGACGACGCTCGCCAGCACCCGGACACGCACGGCGCGGGCATAGGCGGCAAAGAGCTGGTGGGCGAGGGCCGGGTGGTCGGGATCGGTGAAGCCCTTGCCGGTGCCGGCGCTCATCAGGCGCGACAGGCTCGGCAGCACGTTGACCGGCGGATAGACGCCGCGATGGTCGAGCTCGCGGTCGAGCACGATCTGGCCCTCGGTGATGTAGCCGGTGATGTCGGGGATCGGATGGCCGATGTCGTCGGCCGGCATGGTGAGGATCGGCAGCTGGGTCACCGAGCCGGCGCGGCCGTGGACGAGGCCGGCGCGCTCGTAGATCGTCGCAAGGTCCGAATACATGTAGCCGGGATAGCCCTTGCGGCTCGGGATCTCGCCATGGCTGGCCGAGACCTCGCGCAGCGCCTCGCAGTAGTTGGTCAGGTCCGTCATGATGACGAGGACATGGCGGCCCTCGACGAAGGCGAGATGTTCGGCGGCGGTCAGGGCGTAGCGGGGGGTCAGCAGGCGCTGGGTCGAGGGCTCGCTGGCGAGGTTGAGGAACATCGCCGTGTGGGCGAGGGCGCCCGACTCCTGCATCGCCTGGCGGTAGCTCTCGGCGACGTCGTGGGAAACGCCGATGCCGACGAAGACGATGGCGAAGCCGCCGGTCCTGTCGCCGCGCAGGCGCGCCTGCACCGCGATCTCGGCGGCGAGGCGGTCGTGCGGCAGGCCGCCGGCCGAGAACACCGGCAGCTTCTGGCCGCGAACGAGGCTGTTCATCAGGTCGATGGTCGAGACGCCGGTTTCGATGAAGTCGGAGGGCAGCGCCCGCATCGCCGGATTGAGCGGTTCGCCGTCGATGCGCGGAAAGCGCGTCGCCGGGATCGGCGGACCGCCGTCGATCGGCCGGCCGACGCCGTCGAAGACGCGGCCGAGAAGGCCCGGGCCGACGGGGAAGCGCAGCGCCTCGCCGCGGAAGCGCACGCGCGTGTCGGCAAGGCCGAGGCCGGCGGTCGCCTCGAGCACCTCGACGATGATCGTCGACTCGTCGAGCGCGGCGATGCGGCCGAGGCGGGCGGCGCCGTCGGCGCCCTCGATCTCGACGGCCTCGTTGAGGCCGACGTCGACATTGCGGGCGAGATAGAGCAGCGGCCCCTCGATGCGGGTGGCGGTGCCGGTGGTGGTCAGTTCGGCCCACATGGTCATCGCGTCTCTCCCGTCGCGGCATGGGCCGTCCTGCCGAGGGCGGCCATCGCCGTCTCGAGGTCGCGGCGCAGGTCGGCGAAGGCCTCGAGGCGGTCCTCGCCGATATCCTCGCTCATGCGCTGCAGCCGGCGGAACACCGGCAGGGCGGCGATCTCGTCGGGCGTCGCGCCGCGATCGAGGGCGCCGTCGGCGAGGGTGATGAAGCGGTCGATGAGCTTCAGCATCTCGCTCTGGCGGGCCGGCGAGCAGAAGCGGTCGACCTCGGAATAGGCCGACTGGTAGAGGAAGGCGTGGCCGACGAGCTCGGCCGAGATCAGCAGCAATTGCTGGCGCGGCGGCAGCGCTTCCTTGCCGACGATGCGGGCCATGCGCTCGAGTTTCGATTCTTCCTCGAGCAGCGACAGCAGCCGCTCGCGCTGGCGCTGCCAGTCGGGATGACCGGACGTCGCCCACCAGCGGGCAAGGCCGCGGGCGTCTTCCGAATAGGATTGCAGCGGGTGGATCGCCGGATAGAAGCGGGCCTGGGCGCGCTCGCGGTCGAGGCCCCAGAAGCAGCGGACATAGCGCTTGGTGTGGCTCGTCACCGGCTCGGAGAAGTCGCCGGCCGGCGGGCTGACGGCGCCGATGAGGGTGAGCGAGCCTTCCTTGCCCGAGAGGGTCTCGACGCGGGCGCTGCGCTCGTAGAATTCGGCAAGGCGCGAGGAGAGGTAGGCGGGATAGCCGGCCTCGCCCGGCAGCTCGCCGAGGCGGCCGGAAACCTCGCGCAGGGCCTCGGCCCAGCGGCTGGTCGAATCGGCCATCAGGGCGACGTTGAGGCCCTGGTCGCGCAGATACTCGCCGACCGTGACGGCGGTGTAGATGCTGGCCTCGCGGGCGGCGACCGGCATGTTCGAGGTGTTGGCGATGATGACCGTGCGCTCGATCAGCGGGCGGTCGTTGCGCGGGTCGACGAGGCCGGGAAACTCGTGCAGCACCTCGGCCATCTCGTTGCCGCGCTCGCCGCAGCCGACATAGACGATGACGTCGGCGTCGCACCATTTGGCAAGCGTCTGCTGCAACACCGTCTTGCCGGTGCCGAAGCCGCCGGGGATGGCGGCGCGGCTGCCGCGGGCGATCGGAAAGAGCGTGTCGAGAATGCGCTGGCCGGTGATCATCGGCTGATCGGCGGCAAGGCGGCGGGCGACGGGCCGCGGCCGGCGCACCGGCCAGCGCTCGATCATGGCGACTTCGACGAGGCGGCCGTCGGCGGCGCGGATCCTCGCCAGCGGCTCCTCGAGCCCGTAGTCGCCGGCCGGCGCGATCCATTCGAGCGTGCCGGCAAGGTTCGGCGGGACGAGGCGCTCTTCGGCGATGTCGCCGGCCTCGACGCGGCCGAGGGCCATGCCGGGCCGCACGGCGTCGCCAGTCGCTGCCAGCGGCACGAAGGGCAGGCGGTCGGGTGGCGCGACGCCACCGCTTTCGGGCGACGACAGCGGGCGCAGCAGACCGTCGTAGATGCCGCCGAGAAGACCGGGGCGCAGCGGGATGGAGAGCGGCAGGCCGGTGCCGAGAATGGTGTCGCCGGGGCGCAGGCCGGTGGTGTCCTCGTAGACCTGGGCGACGAAGCGGCGACCGTCGAGGCGGATCACCTCGCCGAGCAGCCCGGCCGCGCCGACGGCGATCGCCTCGCCGATCATGAAGCGGTCGCGGGTCTCGGCATGGAGCACGCTGCCGCCGATCCAGCGGATATGGGCGAGTGCCCGTTTTTGCGGTGCAGCATCGGCTTTTGCTGCAGGATTTGCTGCAGCATCGGTTGCAGCATTTTCGGGGCGGTCAATCGATACCGACATCGTTTCCTCCCGCCTTGGCGGGGCTTTGCAGGGCGGCGACGAGGAGGCCGCCGATGAGGGCGCGATCGGCGACGAGCTTGCTCGCCGTGCCGTCGAGGACGGCGCTGCCGACGCTGATCCTGAGGCCGGCGGCAATGTCCGGGGTCGGCCGGAACTCCGGCTTGTCCGGCAGGCTCTTCTCGAGGCCGGCAAACAGCGTGCCGTGGGTGAGGGGATCGCAATCGGCCGGGTGCGCGATCGTCCAGGTGCCGCGCGGCAGGTAACGGTTGCCGGCGGCGACGAGCGAGGCGACCCAGGCGGCGCGGCCAACCGGATCGGCCCAGCGCGCGGCAAGACTCGCCTCGATGCGCGGCCATGCCCGTTCGACCGCACGATTGCCGTCGGCGTTCTGGCGATAGCGGCGGGCGGTCGCGAGTTCGGCCTCGGCGCGGGCGAGACGGCGGCTGCCGGCACGGCGCAGGTCGGCGATGGTGTCGGCGGCGCTCGTTCGCGCGTGGCGCCGCGCGGCGGCCTCGATCGCGGCGCATTCGGCATCGGCCTCGGCGAGGATGGCGGCGCGCTCGGCGGCGGCGTTGCGGCCGAGTTCGGCAACGAGTGCTTCTGCCTTGGCAAGCGGTGTGGTCACGTTTCAACTCCGAGCGCTGCATAGACGCGGGCGGCGAGGTCCTGTGGTGGGCGTCCGCCGGTCATGTCGGGCACGACGGCGACGAGCGGCCGGGCGCGGGCGACGGCGGCGGCGACGAGGGCGGCCGGCAGGCGGGCCGCCGCCTCGGCGGTGACGAGGACGAAATCGGCGCCCTCGATCGCCGCGGCGAAGGCCTCGGGGCTCGCCGCCGCGTCCGGGCCGCGCACCTCGAGCCCGGCGAGGGCAAAGCCGGCGCCCGTCACCTCGTCGCCGATGAACACCGAACGGGTCATCTCATCCGGCCCGGTTGAGGATCAGGATGGCGACGATCAGGCCGTAGATGGCGATGCCTTCGGCAAGGCCGACCATGACGAGGACGCGGCCGAGAAGCTCGGGCTTTTCGGCAAGGGCGCCGACCGCGGCGCTGCCGACCATGGCCACGGCATAGCCGGCGGCGAGGGTGGCAAGACCGGAGGAGATGGCGGCGCCGAGCGCGGCCCACTGGAAGATCGCCGGGTCGAGCGCGCCGGCGGCCGTCGCCGGGGTTTCGGCGAGGGCGAAATTGGCGATGAGGAGCAGGCCGCTGAGGGCGATGGCGACGAGGCCGGCTCCGGCGAGAAGGACGAGAAGAAACGGTCTGCCGGTCATGACGGTTCGGTCTCCGTGGCTGGTTTGCGGATGTCCGGAAGCGGGAGCGGGCGGAACGGCCGGCCCTCGGCCTTCAGGAAGCGGATGAAGAACTCAAAGAGGATGAGACGGGTGGTCTGGATGCCGACGGCGAGGCCTTCGAGGGCAAGGACGAGGGCATTGCCGACGAGGAGCACGATCCAGAAGCCGACCGGACCGGCGGCATCGGCAAGGCCGACGACGGCGAGCGACAGGCCGGCATGAGCGAGCGCGAAGGCGCCGACACGGGCAAAGGACAGGGTGTTGACGAGGAGCTGCAGGAAGGCCTCGACGCCGTGCGACAGGGCGGCGCCGGCGGCGGCCATGCCGGGCCCGTCGACGATGCCGCGGCCGGCGACGAACCAGAGGAGGCCGATGCCGGTGAGGGCGAGGGCCGACGGGCCGAGGAAGACGGTGGCGAGGACGCCGAGATAGGCGACGAGGAAGCCGGCATCGGCGGCGAGCCAGGCGACGAGCCGGCCGCGCCAATGGGCCTCGAGCGCGTCGAGCAGGAGGCCGGCGGCAAGGATGGTGGCACCGCCAGCGACCGGCACGGCGAGCACGGTGACCGGCTCGACGATCGGATGCAGCCAGAGCGGCGGGATGACGGTTTCGAGCGCGAAGACGGAGCCGAAGAGGAAGCCGAAGACGATGGCGACGATGCCGCAGGGAACGAGGATCGAGAGCACCGGCAGGCGGCGGCCGAGGGCGAGGCCGGCGACGACGAGCACCGCGCCCTGGCCGACGTCGCCGAACATGTAGCCGAAGAGCAGCGGGGCGACGACGGCGACGATGGCGCTCGGGTCGACCTCGGTGCGGCCGGGCATGCCGAGCATGCGGGCGAAAATTTCGAAGCGGCGGATCGGGCGCGGGTTGCGCAGGACGAGCGGTGGGTTCATGCCGGCCGGCACCGGCGGGAAGCAGATGACGCCGTTGACCTCGTGTTCGGCGACGAGGCGCTCGACGGCGCGGGCGCCGGCTTCGGTGGTCCAGCCGGTGATGCGCACGAGGCGGCCGGAGCCTTCGAGGTTGGTGGCGTGGGTGGCGATCCAGCGCATGACGGCGAGATTGCCGAGCGCCTCGGCGACGCGGTGCCGTTCGGCGAGGGCGTCGAGATCGGCCTTGGCCGCGGCGAGTTCGGCATCGAGCCGGGCGATCCGGCGATCGAGCGCCGCAGCGGCGTCCCGCCGTTCGCCGGCGAGCCATTCGGGGATGTCGACGCGCAGGGCCTTCGATGCGGCCATCTGCTCGTCGAAGGCGGCGATCCCGGCGACGGGACCGACGACCAGCAGCCAGAGCGCGTCGGCGGCCGGATAGCGGGTCATGACGAGCGCGCCCGGCGCCTCGACATCGCCGGCGTCGGGGCCGAGGCGGTAGAGGCGCTGGTCGAGGGTCGGGCCGGCGACGGCGAGAAGGCCGAGATCGGGCAGCGGCGCGGTGGCGGCGTCAAGGAACGCCTCGAGCCGGGCAAGGCCGGCGCGGTCGTGGCGGACCTCCTCGAAGAGGGCGACGGTGGCGCCGGCATCCGCGCTCCAGGCCTCGAGGCGGGCGAGGGCTGCCTCGATGATCGCCGCCGGCGTGCCTTCCGGCACGACCTTCGGGCCTTGCGGCGCCGGCCAGACGGAACCGTAGCGGGCGGCGAGATCATCGAAAGTGGCGAGCGCCCGCTTCAGCCCCGGAAAGATGACGACGGCGTCGGGGGCGGCGCGCATTTCCAGTTCGACGGCGCCGGACGTCGCCAGGCACTCGAGCGCGGCGACCGCATCGCGATGCAGCGCGACGAACTCGAACCAGCGCGTCTCGACCGGCCGCAACGTCATGATGCGGCCCTCCCGACGATCTCCGGCAGCGTCGCCCGGCGCATGACCTCGCCGCGCAGGCGGGTGAATTCGAGCCAGAGGAGGCCGAGGAAGAAGAACACCGCGACCGGCTCGCCGGCGTGGCGACGGAAGCCGCGGCGCAGGGCCGCGAGTTTCGCCGCCCGGTCGGCCGGGTCGGAGACGGCGACGGCGACGATCAGCGGTTCGGCCTGGCGGCGGGCGTCGGGGAAGACCGGCGCGAGGCGGCGGCGCCACTCGGCGCGCCAGAGCGCCATCGCATCGCCGCCGACGAGGGCGGCGAGCGCGGGGCCCTTGCCGCGCGACGGGGCGGCGGCCTCTCCGGCAACGGCGGCGATCGCCGGGTCCTCGTCGATCCAGGCAAGGCGCGGCGGGCGCGTGTCCTCGCCGCGCACGGCCTGCAGCGGCGCGAGATAGGGCAATGCCGCGAGCCAGGCGACGGCCGGGCGTTCGGGCTCCGGCAGCCAGGCGGCGGTCTCGGCGACGACGGCGCTCCAGGCGGCGCGCAGGGTGCGTTCGAGGGCGTGCGGCCGGGCGTCGACGGCGAGCCGCGACAGCCAGCGCTTCAGCGGGATGAGGCGGGCCTGCTCGATCCAGGGGGCGAGCTGGCGATTGACGGCGAGGCGCTGCCAGTCGTCGTCGTCGGCGAGCTGGCCGAAGCGGGCCTGCATGCGGGCGGCGGCATAGGCATGGTCAGCGCGGCGGTGCATCCTCGCCTCCCGTCAGCCGGATGGCGACGGCCGCGGCCGCGGCGGCGATGTCGTCGTCGGAGAAGGCGGCGTCGGTCGCCTCGGCCGTCTCCCGGCTGGCCTTTTCGGTGAGTTCGGCGACCTTGGCCTCGATACGGGCTTCGTAGCGCTGGCGCAGGGCGGTGAGGCGGGTCGCGGCGCGGGCCTCGATCGCCCGGGCCCGCGCGCGGGCCGCCTCGCGTCGCTCGGCGGCCTCGATCCGCGTTCGGGCGATGAGTTCCTCGGCGGCGCGCTCGGCCTTCAGCACGGCGTCGATCATGCCGGCGTCGCCGGCGATGTCATGGCCCCGGGCTTCTTTCCGGTCCGGATCGCCGGTCATCGTCCACGCCCCCCGCCTCAGCCGCGACAGCGCCCCGACGTGCGCCGCGCGGCGCTTCCATCATATTCCTAATATAGGAAATTCGGCGAGTGATCCGGGACGGCGATGCTCAGCCGGCGTCGGATTACCGTAGATCGCGACGCTACGCCGCGTTCTCGCGGGCCGCGAGGCGGCCGAGGAGGGCGACTGCCGAGCAGCCGAAGACGACGAGCGACATGGCCGCCGGGGTGCCGTCGTGGAGGAGGCCGACACCGACGCTGGCAAGGGCGCCGAAGGCGAACATCGCGGCGGTGAAAGTGGCGGCGGCGGCGCCGGCATTCTCGGGGAAGCGGTTGAGGGCGATGGCGGTGGAATTGGCGCCGACGAGGGCGGTGATGCCGACGACCGGCAGGAGGGCGAGGACGACGAGCGGCAGGCCGCCGATGCCGGTAAGGCCGGCAAAGAGGAGGAGCGTTGCGCCGGCAAAGCCGACGACGACGCCGAACAGCGTCATCTTCTGCGGCCCGCAGCGGCGCACCAGCCGGGCGTTGAGATAGGTGAAGCTCATCTGCGAGACGATGTTGAGCCCGAAGAGCACGCCGTACCATTCGCGCGGCACGCCGAAATGTTCGATGTACACGAAGGGCGTCCCGGTGATGTAGGCGAACATCGCGGCAAAGCTGAAGCCGCTGGCGAGGAGATAGCCGAAGGTGACGCGGTCGGTGAGGATGCGGCCATAGGCGAGGAAGGCGCGGCCGAGACGGAGGTCGCGGCGACGCTCGGCCGGCAGCGTCTCGGGGATCATGCGCAGGGTGGCGACGAGGCAGACGGTGCCGTAGGCGGCAAGGACGAGGAAGATCGCCGGCCATTCGGCAAAGCGCAGGATCTGGCCGCCGACGAGCGGGGCGAGCAGCGGGCCGAAGGCCATGACGAGCGCCATGGTGGAAAGCGCGCCCGGTGCCTCGGCGGGCGGGAAGATGTCGCGCACGATGGCGCGGCCGAGCACCGAGGCGGCGGCGCCGCCGGCGGCCTGCAGGAAGCGCAGCACGACGAGCTGCTCGACGCTCGCGGCGAAGGCGCAGCCGATCGAGGCGAGGATGAAGGCGATGATGCCGCCGATCAGCAGCGGCCGGCGGCCGATGGTGTCCGACAGCGGGCCATAGACCAGCATGGCGATGGCGAAGCCGGAAAAGAACGTCGTCAGCGTCGCCTGGACGCGATCGGGCGAGGCATCGAGGCTCGCGGCGATATCGGGCAGGCTCGGCAGGTACATGTCGATCGACAGCGCGCCGAAGGCGACGAGGGCGCCGAGCAGCGCGATACCGGCGCGGGAGGCGGCGGGATCGGGCGCCGGCGGCGTTCCGGGCTCGGGCTCGGTCATCGGGGGCTTTCGATCGGGGCGGACGGCGGTCGCCGCCCGGCCATGCTCAGGTGAAGACGACGGTGCGGTTGTCGTTGAGCAGGACCCGGTGCTCGACGTGGTACTTGATGGCGCGGGCGAACACCTGGGCCTCGACGTCGCGGCCGATGGCGACCATGTCGGCGGGCGAGGCGGCGTGGTTCACGCGGGCGACGTCCTGCTCGATGATCGGGCCCTCGTCGAGATCGGGGGTGACGTAGTGCGCGGTGGCGCCGATCAGCTTGACGCCGCGAGCATGGGCCTGGTGGTAGGGCATGGCGCCCTTGAAGCTCGGCAGGAACGAGTGGTGGATGTTGATGACGCGGCCCTCGAGGCGGCGGCAGGCGTCGTTGGAGAGCACCTGCATGTAGCGGGCGAGGACGACGAGGTCGACCCGCTCGCGGGCGACGAGATCGAGAAGGGCGGCCTCGGCGGCGTCCTTCGTCGCGCGCGTCACCGGAATGTGGACGAAGGGCAGGTCGTTCTTCTCGGTGAGGGCGCGGAAGTCCTCGTGGTTGGAGACGACGGCGGCGATCTCGATCGGCAGGGCGTCGATCTGCCAGCGATAGATGAGATCGTTGAGGCAGTGGCCGAAGCGCGAGACCATGACGACGATGCGGGCGCGGGCGGCGAGGTCGTTGATCGCGGCGGTCATCTCGAAGCGGGCCGAGACGGCGGCAAAGCCGGTCCGCAGCGCCTCGAGCGTCGCACCGGCCTCGGAGGCGAAGACGACGCGCATGAAGAACAGGCCGGTGCCGGTGTCGCCGAACTGGGCGCTCTCGACGATGTTGCAGCCATTGTCGGCGAGAAAGGTCGCGACGGCGGCGACGATGCCGGGCCGGTCGCGGCAGGTGAGGGTGAGGACGTAGTTGGACTTTGTCGCCTGTTCCATCGTGTTCACTTTCCGCCTCCGGCGCCGTAGCGGCGCTCGACATAGTCCTCGACCATCCGGGTGAAGTCGGCGGCAAGCGTCGCGCCGCGCAGGGTCGCCACCTTGGCGCCGTCGACGAAGACCGGCGCGGCCGGCGCCTCGCCGGTGCCGGGCAGCGAGATGCCGATGTCGGCGTGCTTGGATTCGCCCGGGCCGTTGACGATGCAGCCCATGACCGCGAGCTTCAGCGTCTCGACGCCGGGATAGCGCCGGCGCCAGTCCGGCATTTTCTCGCGGATCATGTCCTCGATCGAGCGGGCGAGTTCCTGGAAGGTGGTCGAGGTGGTGCGGCCGCAGCCGGGGCAGGCGGCGACCACCGGCAGGAAGGTCCTCAGCCCCAGGGTCTGCAGTATCTCCTGGGCGACGACGACCTCGCGGGCGCGGTCGCCGCCGGGCTCGGGCGTCAGCGAGACGCGGATGGTGTCGCCGATGCCGCGCTGCAGGAGGATCGCCATCGCCGCGCTCGAGGCGACGATGCCCTTGGAACCCATGCCGGCCTCGGTGAGGCCGAGGTGGAGCGCGTATCCGGAGCGCTCGGCGAGATCGGTATAGACCGCGACGAGATCCTGCACCTGGCTGACCTTGGCCGAGAGCACGATGCGGTCGGCGGAAAGGCCGAGTTCCTCGGCGCGGGCGGCCGAATCGAGGGCGGAGCGGTTCATCGCCTCGTACATGACGAAGCGCGGCTCGGCCGGTTCGGCGAGCCTGGCGTTGTCGTCCATCAGGCGGGTCAGCAGTTCCTGGTCGAGCGAGCCCCAGTTGACGCCGATGCGTACCGCCGCACCGTTGCGCGCGGCGATCTCGACCATCGCGGCGAACTGGCTGTCGCGCTTGTCGCGGAAGCCGACATTGCCGGGATTGATGCGGTATTTGGCGAGCGCCTCGGCGCAGGCCGGATGCTCGGCGAGCAGCTTGTGGCCGATGTAATGGAAATCGCCGACGAGCGGCACTTCGATCGCCATGGCGGCGAGGCGGTCGCGGATGTGGGGGACGGCGGCGGCGGCCTCGGCGCGGTCGACGGTGATGCGCACGAGTTCGGAGCCGGCGCGGGCAAGGCTCGCCACCTGCGCCACCGTCGCCTCGACGTCGGCGGTGTCGGTATTGGTCATCGACTGGACGACGATCGGCGCGCCGCCGCCGACGACGACGTCGCCGATGCGGACCGCATGGGTCTTCCTGCGCGGGGCCGGACCACTCTCGAAGCGCATTGTCACACTCCCGTTTTGCGGCACGGAAAATAGAGGCGGAAGCCGGCCGGCTCCAGAAAAAAGCGGAGCAGGCGACGTTCCGGTGACGCATCGGCGATCGGACGCTTTCGTTCTGCCGCAGGTACGGCTAAAAAAGACGCCTCGACAGTCGTCGCAAGAGATACGGGGGGAACGATGACGCGAATTGTGGGAATTGGTGCGCTGGCTCTGGCCGGATTGCTTGGGGCGCCCGGAGTTCATGCTGCCTGCCCGGGTCCCGACCTCGCCGTTGTCGAGCTGTCGATCGGTTCGGTCGAAAGCAAGCGGCCGAATACCTATGATTTCGAGATCAGTTGCGTGATCCGCAACGACGGCGGCGCCGACTACGTCTCGACCGAGACCGCCCAGGGCATCCATTTCTACGAGAGCCAGGCCGGCGACAGCGAGCCGCATCGCCTGAAGTTCCGCCATTTCGAGGCGCTGCCGATGGGCGAGACGCTGAAGGTGTCGCGCAACATCCTCGATTTCCCGGCCGAGGGGAACGAGGGCATGAAATATGTCTGCCGGATCGAATACGACGCGGGCCTTGCGACCGACGACCAGACCGGGAACGACGACTGCAATCCGATCAACAACTCGATGGAGCTCGACTGGAGCGCGGTGCGGGCACTGCTGCAGGGCCAGATGGGCAACGTCATTCCGGGCGCGCCGGGCGACTTCCGGCCGGTGGCGCCGGGCGACATGCCGACCGTGCGGACGGAATAGTCGGGCGGGGGACAGCCTCGCCTTGAGTTTGTTTACGGAATGTTCTATTCCGGAACGGTAAGATTCCCGTGGCCGGCGGATGGCGCCGCCGGCCTTTTTGGTGAAATGCCGTTGCGGATGCGCTGATGATCGGAAAGCTCAAGGGCGTCGTCGATTCCTACGGGCAGGACTACGTGATCCTCGACGTTCACGGCGTCGGCTATCAGGTGCACTGTCCGACCCGCACGCTGCAGACGCTGCCCGCGGCCGGCGAGGCGGCGGTGCTGTCGATCGAGACCTATCTGCGCGAGGACATGATCCGGCTCTACGGGTTTTCCTCCGATCTCGAGCGCGAGTGGTTCCGCCTGCTGATGACGGTGCAGGGCGTCGGCGCCAAGGTGGCGCTCGGCGTGCTCGGCACGATGAAGCCGGGCGATCTCGCCAACGCCATCGCGCTTCGCGACATCGCGATGATCGCGCGGGCGCCGGGGGTCGGAAAGAAGGTCGCCGAGCGCATTGTCGCCGAGCTGAAGACCAAGGCGCCGGCCTTCGCCGACGTCGATCCGGACGTCGCCCGGCTTTCCGGCGACGTCGCCGAGGCGCGCGGCGGGCCGCAGGCCGACGCGGTTTCGGCGCTCGCCAATCTCGGCTATCAACAGGTTCAGGCGAGCGCGGCGGTGGCCGCCGCCAGCCGCAGCGCCGGCGAGGGTGCCCCGACCGAGACGCTGATCCGTCTCGCCCTGAAGGAACTGAGTAGATGACCGATCGACTTGTCGCCGCCAGCGAGCGGCCGGAAGAGGCGGTCGACACCAGCCTTCGGCCGCAGCGGCTCGGCGAGTTCATCGGCCAGGCGCAGGCCCGCGCCAACATGCAGGTGTTCATCGAGGCGGCGCGTAATCGCGGCGAGGCGCTCGATCACGTGCTCTTCGTCGGTCCGCCCGGTCTCGGCAAGACGACGCTCGCCCAGATCGTGTCGCGCGAGCTCGGGGTCAATTTCCGGGCGACCTCCGGGCCGGTGATCGCCAAGGCCGGCGACCTCGCGGCGCTCCTGACCAATCTCGAGGATCGCGACGTCCTCTTCATCGACGAGATCCACCGGCTCAATCCGGCGGTCGAGGAAATCCTCTATCCGGCGATGGAGGACTTCCAGCTCGACCTGATCATCGGCGAGGGGCCGGCGGCGCGCTCGGTGCGCATCGACCTTTCGAAGTTCACGCTGATCGGGGCGACGACCCGGCTCGGCCTGCTGACGACGCCGCTGCGCGACCGTTTCGGCATTCCGGTGCGGCTCGATTTCTACACCGACGCCGAGCTCGAGGAGATCGTGCGGCGCGGCGCGCGGATCATGGGCGTGCCGATCAGCGACGACGGGGCGAGCGAGATCGCCCGGCGGGCGCGCGGCACGCCGCGCATCGCCGGCCGGCTCTTGCGCCGGGTGCGCGACTTCGCGGCGGTCACCGGCGACGGCGGCATCGACCGCAAGGTCGCCGACCGGGCGCTCGGCCAGCTCGAGGTCGACAATCGCGGCCTCGATTCGCTCGACCGGCGCTACCTCAACTGCATCGCGCTCAATTACGGCGGCGGACCGGTCGGCATCGAGACGATCGCCGCGGCGCTCTCGGAGCCGCGCGACGCGATCGAGGAGATCGTCGAGCCGTTCCTGATCCAGCAGGGCTTCATCCAGCGCACGCCGCGCGGCCGGGTGCTGACCCACGTCTCGTTCCGCCATCTCGGGCTCGCCGTGCCGCGCGACCACCAGCAGATGGGGCTTTTCGCCGACGACGACGGCTGAGCGGCGAAAAGGGGGCGGACGGACGCCCCGGCTGCGCTATCTTCCCGGCGATGGGTGCCGATCGCGCCGCATGGCGCGGGCACGTCGCGGGGGAGGCCGATGACGCCACCGATCGACATGGACCGCCGACTGGCCGAGCTTCCGGTGATGGCGCAGCGCGCCGACAAGATCCCGGCGCCGCTCTACAATCTCTGGCGCCGGGCGCGGCGCCGCTTCGGCGCGCCGATGCGGCTGAAGCTTCCCGGCCTCAAGGAAATCGAGATGGTGCTCGCCGACGGCTACTGGGTGTGCGTCGATACGGTGAAGTTCGACGTGCCGGTGATCGCCTGGGTCGATTTCGAGGACGCCGACCGCGACGCCCTGCACCTGCCCATCGCCTGCAAGCTGAACTATTATCACTTCGCCGCCTCGGCGGTGAGGGCGCGGGCCCTCGAACTCATGGCGGAACTGCTCAAGGGGCGGCTCGAAGAGGCATGACGACGCGCGGGGCCTGGCCGGACATCGCCGGCCGCATCGAGGACGGGCGCCACCTCCTGGCGGTCAGGGTCTATTTCGAGGACACCGATTTCTCGGGCGTCGTCTATCACGCCAACTACCTCAGATTCATGGAGCGCGGCCGCTCGGACTATCTCAGGCTGCTCGGCATCCACCACAGCGCGCTCGACGCCGGCGCGGAGGGCGAGGCGCTCGCCTTCGCCATCATCCACATGGAGCTCGACTTCCTGAAGCCGGCGCGGATCGACGACGTGCTCGAGGTCGTCACGCATTTCGCCGGCGCGGTGACGGGCGTGCGGTTCGAGGTCGAGCAGGAGGTGCGACGCGGCAGCGATGTCCTCGTTCGGGCGCGCGGCACGGCGGTGGTGATCAACCGCGAGGGCCGGCCGCGGCGGCTGCCGGCGACGCTCAGGGCACTTCTCGAGAAGGGCGCCGGCCGAGAGCCGGCTGGCGGTCCGGCTGCCATTCCGTGAAAAGACCGGTCAGCGCGAGAGCGCCCGTTCGAGCTCTGGCCAGTTGGCGTCGGCCCGCTCCATCCAGCGTGCCGGATCGGTGTCGAAAGAGGCGCGGTTGGCGACCGAGAAGAAGAGATAGAGGCGCTCGCGATAGAGGCGCCAGAGATGCGGCTTGCCGTCGGCGATGGCGTTGCGGGCGGCGGCCATGGCGCAGTGGCCGCCATACATCGGGGCATAGACCTCGGGCGCCTCGCGGAAGGCGGCCAGGTTGCCCTCGTTGGCGAAATGCCAGACGGCGCCGTTCCAGGACAGCTCGTATTCGGTCTTGCCGGGGCGCGGTTCGTCGCCGGTGAAATAGCTGACCGGATCGTAGCCGCCGATGGCGATGCCGGTGAGCGGATCGACGACGACGCGCTCGGTCGCGGCGGCGGCGGTCGCGAGGAGCGTGAAGGCGAGCACGGCAGCGGTGGCGAGTGCCGCGCGAATGCCGACTTGTTGCCTTGGCCTCGACATGAATCGCCTCCAAACTGCGCTCGATCGGCGAGCGATTCGCGCCGTTGCGCGCCTCGCCGGGAATGCCGGTCGCCAGTCTAGGCGGCATCGGTGTGGCGAGCGTTAATGCCCTTGAGGCCATGGGGTCGCGGGGCGCCGGCGACAGCGCCGGCCACCTTCCAGGGAGGGATGATGAGAACCCTTGCAGCGAAGATCGTCCGGGCGGCGCTCGGGCTCACGATGGCGGCTCTGGCCGGTGTTGCGGCGCTGCCGGCGGCGGCCCAGGACACCGGGCAGGGCACCTACTCGACCAACGAGATCGTCAGTGCGGGCCATCAGTTCTTCGGCAAGGTCTCGCAGGGGCTCGCCACCGTCGTCGAGCGCGCGGTCAGCAAATACGGCCAGCCGAACGGCTACATCCTCGGCGAGGAAGGCTCGGGGGCGCTCGCGGTCGGCCTGCGCTACGGCGAGGGCCAGCTCTTCACCAAGAATGCCGGCGTCCACAAGGTCTACTGGCAGGGCCCGTCGCTCGGCTGGGATTTCGGCGGCGACGGCGCCCGCACGATGATGCTGGTCTACAATCTGCCGAGCATCGACGCGATCTTCCGCCGCTTCGTCGGCGTCGCCGGCTCGGCCTATCTGGTCGGCGGCTTCGGCATGACGGTGCTGTCGAACCACGACATCTACGTGGTGCCGGTCCGCGCCGGCGTCGGCGCCCGCCTCGGCGTCAATGTCGGCTATCTGAAATTCCGGCAGAAGCCGACCTGGAACCCGTTCTGAGCGTTTCGCCGAACGGGGCCGGCCGTTTAGGTTAATCCGGTCTTAACGTGGCGGCAGGCTGCGACATCTGGCATGATCCCGGTCCCGGACATGAAACGGGGCCGGGTTCTTTTTTTGGCGTTTGGGCGGAGAACGCTTTGCGGATCGCGAGGCCCGCCCGGCTGGGACAGTTGCGAGTGGAGGCCTGCCGGTGATCGAAGCTGCCATGTATTTCGCACTCGGGGCACTTGCCGCCGGCCTCCTCGGCCTGCTGCTGGTGCCGATCGTCGTGCGCCGGGCGGCGCGGCTGACGCAGCGCCGGATCGAGGGATCGATCCCGCTCAGCCTCGACGAGATCCGGGCCGAGAAGGATCAGCTTCGCGCCGAATTCGCGCTGTCGACGCGGCGCCTCGAGCTCAGCGTCGAGGAGCTGAAGAAGCGCGCCGCCGACCAGCTTTTCGAGATCGGCAAGAAGCGCGAGACGATCCAGATGCTCGGCGCCGAGCGCGACGACAAGATCGCCGCGATCGTCGACCTGGAAAATCGCGAGGGCGACCTGCGCCGCACCATCCTGCAGAAGGAAGAGGAGATCGCCCAGGTTTCGCGGAACCTGCGCGAGGTGCAGCGTACCCTCGACATGCGCAGCGAGGACCTCAAGCGGGTCGAGGAGCGCTATGCCGAGACGCGCAGCGACTTCGACGGCCAGAAGGTGGAACTGGTGGCGCGCTCGACCCAGATGGACGCGCTGCGCGACGAGATCGCGACGCTGCGCATGGAGCGCACCGCGGATCGGGCGCGGTTGGTGGCGGCCGAAGCGCGGGCCGAGGAACGCGCCGGCGAGATCGCCGAGGCCAAGGCGCGGATCGCCGAACTGGACGCTGCCGCCGAGCAGCGCCGGGCGGACGTCGCGGCGCGCGACGCCGAGGTGGAAAAGAAGAAGGGCGATCTTGCCGCCCTGCAGGCCGAGCTGAGCTCGGGCGACGGCCGCGCCGGCGATCTCGAGGAGCGCCTCGTCGCCGCCGAGACGGCGCGGCTCGAACTCGAGGGCGAGGTGGCGAGCCTGCGCTCCCGGCTCGAGGGCGAGCGCGACGCGGTGGAGCGCAGCGGCGAGGTGCTGAAGAACCGGATCGGCAGCCTGACGGCCGCCAAGTCGCTGCTCGAGGACAAGCTCGCGACCCTCGTTGCCGAAAATACCGGCCTCAAGGAAGAAATCACCCGGAGCAACCGGTCGGCCGATCGCGACTGGGAGGCGGAGCGCTCGGAACACGCGCTGCTGCGCGAGCGAATCAACGACATCGCCGCCGAAATCGGCCGCATGACGGCCGCCCTCGAAGGCGAGGGGTCGGTGATCAACCGCATCCTCGCCGAGAGCGGCAAGGGCAAGGCGGCGAGCGGCAATGGCGCCGATGCCGGAGCAATGTCCCTTGCCGACCGGATCCGCGTGCTGCGCGAGGTTGCGGCACGCTGAGGGACGGGCTCGATCGCATCGGGGTCAGGGGTTCGAGACGGCGCGGGGTTTTGCCCCCGCGCCGTTTTCTTATGCAAGAATCTTCATGTTGCAACGCCGCATATTTTGGCGTCTTTATGCGTATATTAGAGACTAACGATTTTTAGGAATTCCAGCAAACTGTAAGAAATTTTTGAACGGGATGTCATACGAAGTGTTATTGCGGGGCACAATACGGGAAATGTCTAATAAAGCTTCAGGTCTCTTTTCATGACGGCGAAGTTGCGTATAATTGCGATCGCTAATTTGAAACGAAACAAATAATCCATTGTGGGGGAAACATGAGAATCAAAGCGATCCTCGGGTCTGCCTGCGTGCTCCTGATGACGAGTGGCGGTCTCGCGCTCGGCGCCGAGATGAGTGCCTCGCTCCTGGCGGACACCTGCAACGGCTGTCACGGGCCCGACGGCACGAGCTATGGTCCGGCCTCGCCGACCATCGCCGGCACCAACAAGGACTACATGGTCGAGACGATGCAGGCGTTCCGTGACGGCAAGCGCCCGTCGACGATCATGCAGCGCATCGCCAAGGGCTACAGCGACGACGAGCTGAAGCTGATCGCCGAGTATTTCGCGGCCAAGCCGTTCGGTCGCATCGTCGACCAGAAGACCGACCCGGCGCTCGTGGCCAAGGGCAAGGAGATTTACGACAATCTCTGCGAGGACTGCCACGAGAAGGACGGGCGGTCGGCCGAGGACTATCCGGCGCTCGCCGGCCAGATGATGCCGTACATCGAGTCCGAGCTGCGCGACCTGATCTCCGGCACGCGCAATCTCGAAAACAACGAGGCGCTCTCCTCCAAGGAGCGCAACAAGAAGCAGCGCAATCTGAAGGACCTGGTCGACACGCATGGCGAGGAAGGCATCGCCGCGGTCATCAATTTCTTCGGCAGCCAGAAATGATCGGGGGGAAAGCCATGACCGCTATCAATCGTCGGACTTTCGTCCAGCTCAGCGGCGCCACCGCGTTCGCCGGCGCTCTCGGCCTGCCCCATGTCGCGCGCGCGGCGGGCGGCAAGGTCGTGATCATCGGCGGCGGCCCGGGTGGCGCCACCACGGCGCGCTATCTCAAACTCGCCAATCCCGACATCGACGTCACGCTGATCGAGCCGAACGAGCTCTATCACACCTGCTTCATGTCGAACGAAGTGCTCGGCGGCGAGCGCACGATCGAGCAGATCCAGGTCGGCTACGACGGTCTGAAGAAGATCGGCGTCAACGTCGTGCACGACTTCGCCACCGGCATCGACGGCGGCGCCAAGACGGTCGCCACCAAGGGCGGCCAGAGCTTTGCCTTCGACCGCTGCGTCGTCGCGCCGGGCATCGACTTCAACTACACCCACGAGGGCATCACCGAGGCCGACGCCGGCAACGTGCCGCACGCCTGGAAGGCCGGTGAGCAGACCACCATCCTGCGCAAGCAGCTGGAGGCCATGGAGGATGGCGGGCTCGTCGCGATCGTCGCGCCGGCCGATCCGTTCCGCTGCCCGCCCGGGCCCTACGAGCGCGCCAGCCTGATCGCCGGCTACCTCAAGGAGCACAAGCCGAAGTCGAAGGTCATCATCATCGACCCGAAGGAGAAGTTCGCCAAGCAGGGCCTGTTCACCGGCGCCTGGAAGAAGCTCTACGGGTTCGAGACCGACAACAGCCTGATCGAGTGGCTGCCGTTCGCCAAGGTCGGCGGCATCTCCAAGGTCGACGCGGGGACGAAGGAAATCGTCACCGACTTCGAGACCTTCAAGCCGGCGGTGCTGAACTACATCCCGCAGCAGACGGCGGGCAAGATCGCCATGGATGCGGGCCTCGCCGACGAGAAGGGCTGGTGCCCGGTCGACAAGCAGACCTTCGAATCCAAGAAGGTGGCCGGCGTCCACGTCATCGGTGACGCGGCGATCGCCACGGCGATGCCGAAGTCGGGCTATTCGGCCAACTCGCAGGGCAAGGTCACGGCCGCGGCGATTGCCGCGATCCTCGCCGGCAAGGAGCCGGTGACGCCGTCCTACGTCAACACCTGCTACTCGATTGCCGGCAAGGATTACGGCTTCTCGGTCGCGGCGGTGTACCGCTACAACGCCGAGAAGGACGTCATCGGCGGTGTCGAGGGTGCCGGCGGCCTGACGCCGGGCGACGCCAGCCCCGAGCAGTTCAAGCGCGAGGTCGGCTACGCTCACAGCTGGTACAACAACATCCGCAAGGACAGCTGGGGCTGAGCCACAGCGAAGCGACACGTTCCGCGCGGCGGCCTCGGCTGCCGCGCGGCTCCCGTCGCCGTCGCGCCGGGATCGGAAAGAGGCCGGAGGATAACCGGCCGGATCATGCTGGGGGGAGCATGCCGGTCTGTTCTTGTTGGGGGCAGGTGCGTTGAGAAAAGCTTGGGATTTCGTTAAGCGGCCGCGGGTTCTCGCGGCCTTCTTCTTCGGTGCGATCGGCATGTTCTGCCTGCTCGTCGGGTTCAGTGCCGGGCTCGACTACACCAATACGACAGAATTCTGTACGTCTTGCCACGAGATGGAAACCAACTACGAAGAATACAAGAAGAGCTTCCATCACAAGAACATCTCGGGCGTGCGCGTCGGCTGCGCCGACTGCCATGTGCCCAAGGAGTTCCCGGCCAAGATCATCGCCAAGATCGCGGCGAGCAAGGACGTGCTGCACCACATCCTCGGCACCATCGACACGCCGGAGAAATACGAGGCGCAGCGCCTCACCATGGCCAAGCGCGTCTGGGGCCACATGGAAACGCGCAAGTCGAAGAACTGCCGCTCGTGCCACGACTTCCAGACCATGGAGATCGACCAGCAGAGCCGCCGCGCCCAGCGCAAGCATCAGGAAGCGATGGAGACCGGCGACCACTGCATCTCCTGCCACAAGGGCATCGTTCACCGGCTGCCGGCCGACTACAAGGCGGAGTGATCCGGTAACCCAATGGAAGCCCGGCGCGGCGCCGCACTTCGGTGTCGCCGGCAATGGGTGTAGACTTCGGGCCGGCGCGGATGATGAGATCCGCGCCGGCTTTTTATCGTTCGCGGCAATGGATTTGCAGGCGCGGGGCCGAGCGTGGCGATCGAGAACCTTTCCCTTTCCGCCGGTCAGTCGGCGCTTCTCGCGGCCACGAAGGGTGGACAGCCGCTCGCCGACGGCCAGGTGCTCGAGGCGCGGGTGACGGCCGTGCTCGAGAACGGCTCGGTGCGCCTGCAGACCCTGCTCGGCCTGCTCGAGGCGGTGCCGCAAACGCCGCTGAAGCCCGGCGCGACCCTCTTTCTCGAAGTGCAGCGCCAGGGCGACAGCCTGCGGCTGGTCCCGACCGAGCGGCCGCCGACGGCGGCGACGGGGCAGGGCCAGGGTGGCGCCGGCGCCGCGCCGCAGCCGGCGAGCGGTCTCGATCGCCCGGCGGTGCTGACCGGCGGTGCGGTTGCGGCCACGGCAAGACCGGCCGCGCCGGCGCCGGCGACGCCGGGGACAGCCCCGGCCGCGGGCAGCAGTGAGGCCGGCACCGTGCGTGGCCCGGCGGCGGCATCGGGCGGCGGAACGGCTCCGGCTGCGGCGCCGACCTCGACCGGCGCGGGCGCTCCATCGACCGCAGGCATTGCCCCCGGCGGTGGCCCGGCACCGGCCGCGGCGCCGGCCCAGCCGGCAGGTGGCACGGCGCTGCCGGCACAAGGAGGTGCGCCGCAGGCGGCGAATGTCCCGACGCCGGCCGGCCAGACCGGCCCCGGCGGGGGCGCGGCACCGGCGGCGGCCACCGGCGGCCAGACGTCGGCGGCGACCGGCGCAGCGACGGCGGCGACCCCGGCCGGAGCGTCCGCTACGGCGGCAGCCACTGCGCCGGCAACGCCCCGCGCGGCGGCGCCGGCGGCGGAGATGGCGAGCCGTCCGCCGCTCGCCGATACGTTGAAGGCGGCGGTGCAGGCGGCAATGCGGGGCGACGTCGCGCGTCAGGGCAGCATGGCGGCGCTCTATGCCGATCTCTCGGCGCTCGTTGCCGGCCGTGGCCAGCGCCTGCCCGAGCCGGTGATGCGGGCGGCGGCGGCGCTTCTCGGTTTCCGGCTCGACAGCGCCGAAGCGCCGAGCGGCGAAGCACTCAAGAGCGCACTGGCGCGCTCCGGCGTCTTTCTCGAAGCCCGGCTCGCCGACGGCAAGGCGCCGGCACAGGGCGATCTCAAGGCCTCGCTCGGTACGCTGAAATCGGCGCTCCTGACATTTCTCGGCGACATGGCGGAGGAGGGGCTGGCGACGCGCGGCGAGACGCTGCCGCCGCCGCGCCGTGGCGCCGCGCCGCTGGCCCAGCGCGCCGGCGCGCCGACCCTGCCGCTCGACGCCGATGGGCCGGCGATGGCGCGTCACCTTCTCGGCGAGACCGAGGCGGCGCTGTCGCGGGTTCGCCTCGCCCAGATGGCGGCGCTGCCCGATGCCGGCGACACCCCGACCGCACGCAGCGAGCCGGGCCTCACGCAATGGACCATGGAGCTGCCGGTCGGGCTCGGCGCCGAGACGATGATGGCGCAGTTCGCGATCAGCCGCGATGCGCGGGGCAAGAGCGAGCGCAAGGGGCCGGTCTGGCAGGTGCGGTTCGCCATGGACCTCGAACCGCTCGGGCCGGTCGACGCCCTCGTCACGCTGGCCGGCGAGAAGGTCGGGGTGACGCTGTGGGCCGAGCGGCCGGAGAGCGCCGAGAAGCTGTCGCGCGGGATCGACGAGCTGAAGCAGGCGCTGACCGGCGAGGCCTTCGAGATCGACGAGGTCCGCTGCCGGCCGGGGCGGCAGGGCGCGGCGGAGCGGGCCGGCTATTTCGTGGACCGCCAGTCATGAGCGAGGACGACAAGCAGCGTTCGGTGGCGGTGGCGCTCCATTACGAGCATGGCGGCGTGCCGACCGTGGTCGCCAAGGGGCGCGGGCTCGTCGCCGAGCAGATCGTCGCCAGGGCGAAGGAGCACGGTGTCTTCATCGAGGAGAACGCGATCCTCGCCGAGGCGCTGTCCTTCGTCGAACTCGACGACCAGATCCCGGAAGAACTCTATCGGGCGGTGGCGCAGGTCATCGGCTTCGTGCTGCGCCAGAGCGGGCGGCTTGAAAAGAAGGCGGACTGAAGCGACGGACCCCTGGTATCAGTCCTTCTCGCCATAGCCGAAGGCGATCTTCGGCAGGATCTCGCCGCCGAAGCGCTCGCTGCCGCGGGCGACGACCTTGCCGCCCATCCTCTCATAGAAGGCGCAGGCGCCGTCATTGGCCTCGAGCGCCCAGACCAGATGCGGCACGAGAGAGCGGCGGGCGAGGCCGGCGCTCGCCGCCTCGAACAGCCGGCGGCCGAGGCCGAGGCCCTGGTGCGTCGGCGCGAGATAGAGTTCGTAGATCTCGCCCTTGTGGGTCAGAGAGCCGAGACGGCTGCGCCCGAAGGTGGCGTAGCCGGCGACCGCACCGTCGAATTCGAGGATGAGGATCGGCAGGCCGTTGGCGATCGCCGTCGACCACCAGGTCGCGCCGCGGCGGTTGACCATGCGCTCCAGCTCGCGGCCGGGAATGAGCCCGCGATAGGCCTGACGCCAGGCATCGTCGTGAACCGCGGCGACGCCTGCCGCGTCCTTCGTACCTGCCCGCCGGATGCCGATCGATACGGTGCTCATGCCAATCATTCTAAGGAGGTAAGACCATTTCGCAACGGGGCATGCGCACTTTCGGCAGGCAGAATGCAAGAAAGGCCGGCACATGCATGTGCCGACCTTTCGGGACGTCTCCGCGATGCGGTCGATCTCAGGCGATCGCGCCACCCTCGGCGGCGCGGGCCCGTTCGGCCTTCTTGCGGTCGTTGGGATCGAGGATGGCCTTTCGCAGGCGGATTGTCTGCGGCGTCACCTCGACGAGCTCGTCGTCCTCGATATAGGCGAGCGCCCGCTCCAGCGACATGCGCAGCGGCGGCGTCAGGAGGACGGCGTCGTCCTTGCCCGAGGCGCGCACGTTGGTGAGCTTCTTGCCCTTCAGCACGTTGACCTCGAGGTCGTTGCCGCGGCTGTGCTCGCCGACGATCATGCCCTGATAGACCTTGGCGCCGGGCTCGATCATCATCGGGCCGCGATCCTCGAGGTTCCACAGCGCATAGGCGACCGCCTCGCCTTCGCCGTTGGACAACAGGACGCCGTTGCGCCGGCCGGGGAGCTCGCCCTTGTAGGGCCGGTATTCGAAGAACAGGCGGTTCATCACCGCGGTGCCGCGGGTGTCGGACAGCAGCTCCGACTGATAGCCGATGAGGCCGCGGGTCGGCACGTGGAAGACGAGGCGGGTGCGGCCGCCGCCGGAGGGCCGCATCTCGACCATCTCGCCCTTGCGCTGGGCGAGCTTGTCGATGACCACGCCGGAATGCTCGTCGTCGACGTCGATGACCACTTCCTCGAACGGCTCGAGCGGCTCGCCGCTCTCCTCGTCGCGCAGGAACAGCACGCGCGGCTTGCCGATGGTCAGCTCGAAGCCCTCGCGGCGCATGGTCTCGATGAGGATGGCGAGCTGCAGCTCGCCGCGGCCGGCGACCTCGAAGGCGTCGGCGTCGGGGGTTGCCGTCACGCGCAGGGCGACGTTGCCCTCGGCCTCGCGCATCAGCCGCTCGCGGATGACGCGGCTCTGCACCTTGTCGCCCTCGCGGCCGGCGAGCGGGCCGTCGTTGATGCGGAAGGTCATGGAGAGGGTCGGCGGATCGATCGGATGGGCCGGGATCGGGTTCTCGACCTCCGGCGCGCAGAGCGTGTCGGCGACGGTCGCGGTGGAAAGGCCGGCAATGGCGACGATGTCGCCGGCCTCGGCCTCCTCGATATTGGTGCGCTCGAGGCCGCGGAAGGCGAGCACCCGGGTGATGCGGCCCTGCTCGACGATGCGGCCGTCGCGCGACAGCGCCTTGATCGCCATGTTCGGCTTGGCGACGCCCGAGGTGATGCGGCCGGTGAGGATGCGGCCGAGGAACGGGTTGGCCTCGATGGTCGTTGCCAGCATGCGGAAGAAGCCGGGCTCGACCTTCGGCTCGGGCACGTGATCGAGCACCAGGTCGAACAGCGGCGCCATGGTGGCCTTCGGCCCGGAGGGCTCGGTCGCCATCCAGCCTTCCTTGGCCGAGCCATAGAGAATCGGGAAGTCGAGCTGCTCGTCGGTGGCGTCGAGCGAGGCGAAGAGGTCGAAGACCTCGTTGATGACTTCCTGGTGCCGCTCTTCGTCCTTGTCGATCTTGTTGATGGCGACGATGGGCCTGAGGCCGACCTTGAGGGCCTTGGCGACGACGAACTTGGTCTGCGGCATCGGCCCTTCGGCGGCGTCGACGAGGACGATGGCGCCGTCGACCATGTTGAGGATGCGCTCGACCTCGCCGCCGAAGTCGGCATGGCCCGGCGTGTCGACGATGTTGATATGGGTGTCCTTCCAAAGGACGCTCGTCACCTTGGCGAGGATGGTGATGCCGCGTTCGCGCTCCAGGTCGTTGGAGTCCATGGCACGTTCCTGAACGCGCTGATTGTCGCGGAAGGTGCCGGACTGCTGCAGCAGACGGTCGACGAGGGTCGTCTTGCCGTGGTCGACATGGGCGATGATGGCGATATTGCGGAGCTTCATGAGGTCACCGGTTGGGCGCAGCGCCATATCGGCGCGCGCATGAAAATCGGCGCGGACTATAGCGGTAATGCGACAATCCACAATGGCGCGACTGCAACATCGGCGCGCAGGTGCCGGATGAGCTTGACCTCTAATGTGAAATCCGGCCTCATTCGAAGCGGAATCGAGGGACATATCCGGGGGGGATCATGCGCGCAGTGATCAGCAAGGCGCCGGGCGCGCCGGCCAGCCTCGTGTTCGAGGACGTGGCGGCACCAGAGACGCAGCCAGGCATGGCGGTGGTTCGGGTCGAGGCGACCGGGCTCAATTTCTTCGACACGCTGATCATCGCCGATCGCTACCAGATCCGGCCGGAGCGGCCGTTCTCGCCGGGCGGCGAGATCGCCGGCGTGGTGGAAAGCGTCGGCGAGGGTGTCGAGATCTTCAAGCCGGGCGACAAGGTGATCGCCTATGTGCGTTATGGCGGCTGCCGGGAGAAGGTGCTGGTCGCCGAAGACGACCTCGTGCATCGACCGGAGACCGTCGACCCGATGGTCGCGGCCGGCGTCACCATCACCTACGGCACGACGATCCATGCCCTGCGCGACCGGGCGCGGCTGCAGCCCGGCGAGACGGTCGCCGTGCTCGGCGCCTCGGGCGGCGTCGGCCAGGCGGCGATCGAGGTCGCCAAGGTGATGGGCGCGCGCGTCATCGCCTGCGCCTCCTCGCCGGAAAAGCTCGACTTCTGCCGCAAGGTCGGGGCCGACGAGACGATCGACTATTCCAGGGAGAACCTGAAGGAACGGCTGAAGGAGCTGACCGGCGGGGCCGGCGTCGACGTCGTCTACGACCCGGTCGGCGGCGCCTATGCCGAGGCGGCGCTCCGGGCGACGGCCTGGGAGGGTCGCTATCTCGTCATCGGCTTTGCCGCCGGCGAGATCCCGAAGATCCCGCTCAATCTCGTGCTCCTGAAGGGCTGCGACGTGCTCGGCGTGTTCTGGGGCGAGGCGATCGTGCGCGATCCCGACGGCCACCGGGAGAACATGGAGCTGCTGCTCTCGTGGATCGGCGAGGGCCGGATCAATCCGCACATCCACAAGGTCTTCGCGCTCGCCGACACGCCGGCGGCGCTCGAGGCGATCGCCGGCCGCGGCGTCAAGGGCAAGGTCATCGTGGTGCCGTGAGGCTCAGGCGGCGGGGGCGGTCGCGTTTCCGGTCGGAAAACCGGTCCCCGCTTTTCCTGAAAACGCTCAGGCCGCGGGGCCGATCTGCTCCTCGGCAAGGACGCGCCTGGCGGCGTCGCGGTGCTCCGGCCGGATGTGGGCGCGCACCATGGCGATGACCGAGGCGAGCAGGGCCGCGTCGTCGGTGAAGCCGACGGCGAGAATGAAATCGGGGATCGCGTCGATCGGCATCACGAAATAGGCGAGCGCGCCGATCAGCGTGGCGCGGACGCGGAACGGCGTCTCGGGGTCGAGGGCGCAGTAGTAGGCCGCGATCACCTCTTCCATGAACGGAATGTAGCGGGCGGCCTTGCGCACCGTCGCCCAGAAATTCTTCCGGACGTTCTTCTCGTCGCGGGCGGCGCGACGGGCCTCGTCCGCGGCGTCGTTCTCGCCGCGCTTCGGCATGATGATCTCGTCGGGATCGAGCGTGCCGTCGTGCGTCCTCGCCATCAGCTACCCCCATTTCGATCGCGGCGGGCGCCGCGAAAACCGCAACGTGGCAAATGGTGCGGACGAAAGGTCATTGCAAGTGCGGCCCGGCTGGCGGGCTCATCCGCGATCGGTTACACAAGGTTTCACGAGCAACGAATTCGGGGAGTGCTGATCCATGCAGATCGGAGCCAACACGCCGGCGGTCGTCACCGGCGGCGCCTCGGGCCTCGGCGCGGCGAGCGCGCGGCGCCTGGCGGCGGCGGGTGCCAAGGTGGCGCTGTTCGACCTCAACGCGGAGAAGGGCGAGGCCCTCGCCGCCGAGATCGGCGGTCTCTACGTGCCGGTCGACGTGACGAGCGAAGAGAGCGTCGATGCGGGCCTTGCCAAGGCGCGGGCGGCGCACGGCCAGGAGCGCATCCTCGTCAACTGCGCCGGCATCGTGATCGGCAGGAAGACCATTTCGCGCGACCGCGAGACGGGCGCCATCCGGCCACACGACGTCGCCGGCTTTGCCAAGGTGATCGGCGTCAATCTCGTCGGCAGCTTCCACATGATGGCGAAATGCTCGGCCGGCATGGCCGGTCTCGAGCCGGTCACCACCGACGGCGGGCGCGGCGTCATCGTGTCGACCTCGTCGGTCGCGGCCGAGGACGGGCAGATGGGCCAGGCCGCCTATGCCGCCTCGAAGGGCGGCATCATGGCGCTCACCCTGCCGGTGGCGCGCGACCTCGCCCGCGAGGGCATCCGCGTCGCGACGATCATGCCGGGCCTCTTCCACACGCCGATGTTCGACGGTCTGCCGGACGACGTGCGCGCGGCGCTCGCCGCCTCGGTGCCGTTCCCCTCGCGGCTCGGCGATCCGGACGAGTTCGGCGCCCTCGTGCAGCACATCTGCGAGAACGACATGCTGAACGGCGTGTCGATCCGCCTCGACGGTGCCGTCCGCCTCGCGCCGAAGTGAGGCTCGCAGCACGGCCGGAATGCCAACGGCGCCCGCAAGGGCGCCGTTATCGTTTCGCCTGCCGGTGTGGCGGCTCAGTCGCCGCCGCCACCGCCGCCCGACGAGGTCTGGCCGGCGATGAGGTCCATCGCCTGGGCGAGCTTGATGTCGAGGTCGGAAAGCCCGCCGGCGTCGTGGGTGGTCAGCGTGACCGTGACGCTGTTGTAGACGTTGGTCCATTCGGGGTGATGGTCGAGCTTTTCGGCGATGAGCGCGATGCGCGTCATCCAGCCGAAGGCCTCGTTGAAATCGCGGAAGGCGAAGGTGCGGCTGAGGGCGTCGCGGTCGGAGGCGAGCGTCCACTCGCTCAGCTGCGACAGGAGTTCGCCGCGATATTCGTCGGAAAGCTTCGTCGCCATGTCGTTCTCCCTTCCTTTGCGTCGGCCGGAGCGCCCGGCGCCTCAAAGGGGCCAGGCGTGCTCGACGATATAGGGCCCGCCGCCGGTCGAGGCACGCGACGAGTAGAGCACGAAGCGGCGCGCTTCGAAACTCATCGGCGAAAAGGCCGCGCCGCGCGAGGCGAGATAGCCGGCGACGGCCATCGAGGAAATGCCGCGCAGGCGGGCGAGCGTCACATGCGGCGTGAACTTGCGCGTCTCGGCGGCAAGGCCGATGCGCTGCATGGCGCGCTCGTGGTCGGCGGCGAGCTCGACCAGCGGTCGCGAGGGCTCGATGCGGGCGATCACGGCGCGCGGCCGGCTGCCGCCGAAGGCGTCGAGCCCGGTCAGCGTCACCACGAAGGCGAGATGGCGGATGATGCCGTCGAGTTCGTCGAGCACCATGTCGGCGGTGCGGTCGTCGATGTCGCCGATGAAGCGCAGGGTGACGTGGTAGTTCTCCGGGGTGATCCAGCGGGCATTGGAAAGGCCGCCGCGCAGGCTCGAAAGACGATCGGCGATGTCGGGCGGAATTTCGAGGGCGGTGAAGAGGCGGGGCATGGCCGGCTCCTCTCGTCGGGGCCAGAGCCGTTCACCTCTTCACGGAATCGGTGAATGGCTCCAAGTTGTTGTTCTATCGCATTTCCGGACGGCGAACCGGTTTCCGCTTCGCCTGGAAACGCTCCAGCGGGATCGGGCCGGCGCAGAATCACCGGCCCTCAGGGGGCCGGGTTCGAGTGTATCTGGTGAATGGCGTCGATGCGCTCCTCGATTTCCGGCGTGATGGCGAAATCGAGGGCGGAAAGGTCTTCCTCGAGCTGGGCCATCGAGGTCGCGCCGATGATCGTCGAGGTGACGAAGGGGCGCGACAGCACGAAGGCGATGGCGAGCACCGAGGGCGAGACGCCGAGTTCGGCGGCAAGCGCGCAGTATTTCTCCACCGCCGCGTCGGTGCCGGGCTTCTCGTAGCGCTGCAGGCGGTCGAAGAGGGTCTTGCGGGCACCGGCGGGCCTGGCGCCGTTGCGATACTTGCCGGTGAGGAAGCCCTGGCCGAGGGGTGAATAGGCGAGCAGCGAGACGGTCTCGCGCGTGCAGAACTCGGCAAGGCCGACCTCGAAGGTGCGGTTGACGAGGTTGTAGGCGTTCTGGATCGACTGGATGCGCGGCGCGCCGCTGCGCTCGTGGTGGCGCAGATAGCGCATGGTGCCCCACGGGCTCTCGTTCGAAATGCCGACATGGCGCACCTTGCCGGATTTCACCAGCTCGCCGAGGACGTCGAGGGTTTCCTCGATGGCGATCTCGGGGGCCGGCTCGACCTTGTAGACGGTGGGGTTGGAGCCGAAGGTCGGGACGGCGCGGTCGGGCCAGTGCACCTGATAGAGGTCGATATAGTCGGTCTGCAGGCGCCGCAGGTTCTTGTCGACGGCCTCGAGGATCTGCGGGCGCGACAGCTCGCCCCTGGCGCCGTCGTCGCGGAACCAGTCCATGGTCGAGCGGCCGATCACCTTGGTGGCGATGACGACGCGGTCGCGGTTGCGCCGCGCCTTCATCCAGGTGCCGATGATCTCCTCGGTGCGGCCCTGCGTCTCGCGGCGCGGGGCGATCGGATAGAGCTCGGCGGCATCGAGGATGTTGATGCCGGCGTCGAGCGCGCGGTCCATCTGCTCGTGGCCCTCGGCCTCGGTGTTCTGCTCGCCGAAGGTCATCGTGCCGAGGGTGATTTCGGAAACGCGAAGGTCGGTCGTGCCGAGCTGGCGATACTGCATCGGTCGGATCTGCCTTTGGTTGGTGGCCGTCAGGAGCGCGTCCCGGCGCGGGCGACGAGGTCTTCGACGAGCGGCAGGATGCGCTCGACGATGACGGCGACGCCAGCCGGCGTCGGATGGATGCCGTCGGGCTGGTTGAGGCTCGGGTCGGCGGCGACGCCGTCGAGGAAGAAGGGATAGAGGAGGGCGCCGTATTTTTCGGCGAGCGTCGGGAAGATCGCGTCGAACCGCGCGGCGTAGTCCTCGCCCATGTTGGGCGGCGCCTTCATGCCGGCGACGAGCACCGGAATTTGGCGCGCCGCGAGCTTGCCGAGGATGGCGTCGAGCGACTTCTCGGTGACGGCCGGGTCGATGCCGCGCAGGGCGTCGTTGGCGCCGAGTTCGAGGATGACGGCGCCGGTCTCCTGCGGCAGCGACCAGTCGAGCCGGGCAAGGCCGCCCGAGGACGTGTCGCCGGAAACGCCGGCATTGACGATTCTGACGTCGTGGCCGCGCGCCTGCAGCGCCGCTTCGAGACGGACCGGGAAGGCGTCGGCGGCGCCGACACCGTAGCCGGCGGTGAGGCTGTCGCCGAAGGCGACGAGGACGAGCGGCTCGGCCCGCGCCGGCGCCGCCGCGGCAAGGCCCGCGCCGGCGAGGAGCGCGACGAGCCCGGCGATGGCGGTCGCTCTCCGAAAGGCAGTTTTGAAACTCATGCCTCGCGCCCCATATGAGGTTGGTCCTCGGCCGTTGCGGCGCCATCATGGGGCGCCTCGCCCATCGCTCAGATAGATATGGATATTCGCCCCGTGAACAACCCCGCGATCGATCTCGAAGACGTCCATCTCACGCTCGGCGAGGGCGCGGCGCGGGTGCATATCCTGAAGGGCGTCAGCCTCAGGGTGCCGGCGGGCGAGGCGGTCGGCCTCGTCGGGCCGTCGGGCTCGGGCAAGTCGACGCTCCTGATGGTGACGGCGGGCCTCGAGCGGGCCGACAGCGGCATCGTCCGGATCGCCGGCGAGGATCTCGGCCGGCTCAGCGAGGACGCGCTCGCCCGGTTCCGCGGCCGGCGCATCGGCATCGTCTTCCAGTCGTTCCATCTCGTGCCGAACATGACGGCGCTCGAAAACGTCGCCGTGCTGCTGGAACTCGCCGGCGAGCCGCGGGCCTTCGAGCGGGCCCGGGCCGAACTCGAATCGGTCGGCCTCGGCGCCCGCCTCTCGCACTATCCGGCGGCGCTTTCCGGCGGCGAGCAGCAGCGCGTGGCGATCGCCCGGGCGCTCGTCGCCAATCCGCCGATCCTCATCGCCGACGAGCCGACGGGCAATCTCGACGAGGCGACCGGCGAGAAGATCGTCGACCTGCTGTTCGCTGCGCAGGCGACGCGCCGGATGACGCTGTTCCTCGTCACCCACGACCTGCGGCTCGCCCGGCGCTGCGCCCGCATCGTCCGGCTGAAGGACGGCGAGATCGAGGGCGACGAACCGGCCGAGCCGGCCGAGAGCGAGGTGGCGGGAGAATGAACGCGCCCTACCAGCCGGCTGCCGCGATCCCGCCGGGCGGCGGCCTTCGCACCGCGTTCCGCTTCGCGCTTCGCGAGCTGCGCGGCGGCCTTTCCGGCTTCTATGTGTTCCTTGCCTGCATCGCCATCGGCGTTGCCGCGATCGCCGGCGTCGGCTCGCTGTCGCGGGCGCTGACCGACGGCATCTCGCGCGAGGGCCAGGTGCTCGTCGGCGGCGACATCTCCTTCGACCTCGTGCAGCGCCAGGCGAGCGCCGAGGAACGCGCCTTCCTCGACGGGCTCGGGCGGGTGTCGGTCGCCGGCACCATGCGGGCGATGCTGCGCCGGGCCGACGGCAACGACGCGACGCTGGTCGAGATGAAGGCGGTCGACGCGACCTATCCGCTTTACGGCGAACTTGCGATCGAGGGCGGCGGCGAGGTCCAGGCGGCGCTGGCGCGCCGGGCGGACGGGCGCTACGGCGCGCTCGCCGAGCCGGCGCTGATGCTGCGTCTCGGCCTCGAGGTCGGCGACGAGGCCCTTTTCGGCAATCTGCGGCTCGTCATCGCCGGGACGATCGCGGCCGAACCCGACCGGCTCGTCGGCGGCCCCGGCTTCGGCCCGCGGCTGATGATCTCGCGCGCCGCGCTCGACGACAGTGGCCTCCTCCGGCCCGGCAGCCTCGTCCAGTGGCACAACCGGGTGAAGCTGCCGAATGGCGAGGCCGCTGCGGTCGAGCGCGCGGTGGCGGCGGCCGAGGCGGCCTTTCCGCAGGCCGGCTGGCAGGTGCGCTCGCGGGCCAATGCGGCGCCGCGGCTCGAGCAGAACATCAACCGCTTCGCCCAGTTCCTGACACTCGTCGGCCTCACGGCGCTCGTCGTCGGCGGCATCGGCGTCGCCAATGCGGTCCGCGCCTTTCTCGACACCAAGCAGAACGTCATCGCGACGCTGAAATGCGTCGGCGCCTCGGGCGGCTTCGTCCTTTCGCTCTATCTCATCCAGATCCTGATGATCGCCGGCATCGGGATTGCCATCGGCCTCGCGATCGGCGCGCTGGCGCCGCCGGTCGCCGCAAGGCTGCTCGCCGGCGTGCTGCCGTTCCCGCTCGCCATCGACATCTATCCGCGCGAGCTGCTGATGGCGGTCGCCTACGGCCTTCTCACCGCGCTCGCCTTCGCGCTCTGGCCGCTCGGCCGGGCGAGCGACGTGCCGGTCTCGGCGCTCTTTCGCGATCTCATCGACCCAGCCCGGCGCTGGCCGAAGCCGGCGCACGGCCTCGCGACGGCGGCGGCGATCGGCCTTCTCGCGACGCTCGCGGTGGCGAGCGCCGACGACACGCGGGTGGCCTTCGTCTATATCGGCGCCTCGGCGGCGGCCTTCGTCATCCTGCGCCTCGTCGGCACGGGCCTGATGGCGGCGGCACGGCGGCTGCCGCGGCCGCGCTCGACGGGGCTGCGCCTCGCCCTCACCAACATCTACCGGCCGGGCGCGCTGACGCCGACAGTGACGCTGTCGCTCGGCCTCGGCCTCGCGCTCCTCGTCACGATTTCGCAGATCGACGGCAATCTCAGGCACAATCTCACCTCGACCCTGCCGGCGGCGGCGCCGAGCTTTTTCTTCCTCGACATCGACAATGGCGAGAAGGACCGCTTCCTCGGCTTCCTGAAGGCCGAGGCACCGGGCGCGACCGTCGAGAGCGTGCCGATGCTGCGCGGGCGGATCACGGCGCTCGCCGGCGTTCCGGCCGACGAGATCACGCCGCCGCCGGGGGCGGCCTGGGTGCTGAACGGCGATCGCGGCATCACCTATTCGGCCGAGTTGCCGGAAAATTCGACGCTATCGGCCGGCGCCTGGTGGCCGGCCGACCATCAGGGCGAGCCGCTCGTCTCCTTCGAGGGCGAGCTTGCCGGCGAGCTCGGCCTGAAGCTCGGCGATCCGGTCAGCGTCAACGTGCTCGGCCGCGAGATCACGGCGAAGATCGCCAATTTCCGCGAGGTCGAATGGCGCTCGCTCGCCATCAACTTTGTCATGGTGTTCTCGCCGAACAGCTTCGCCGGCGCGCCGCATACCCACCTTGCCACCGTGTCCTTCCCCGGCAAGGCGACGACGGCGGAGGAGATCGAACTCCTCAAGGCCGTGACGCGGGAATTCCCGGCGGTGACGGCGGTGCGGGTGAAGGAAGCGCTGCAGGCGGCCAACGATCTCGTCGGCGAACTCGCCTTCGCGGTACGGGCGGCGAGCAGCGTCACCCTCGTCGTCTCGGTGCTGGTGCTCGCCGGCGCGCTGGCGGCGAGCCACCGGGCGCGCATCCACGATGCGGTGGTGCTGATGACCCTCGGGGCGACGCGGCGCCGGCTGGTCTTCGCCTTCGGGCTCGAATACCTGATCCTCGGCGTGGCGACGGCGCTCTTCGGCGTCGGAGCCGGGGCGCTCGCGGCCTATGTGGTTCTCGAAAAAGTGATGCACATCGGCTTCACCTTCCTGCCGGGCACGGCGGCACTCGCCGCGCTCGGGGCGCTCGCCCTCACCATCGTCTTCGGACTCTTCGGAACCTGGCGGGTTCTCGGCAACAAGCCGGCGAGCGTGCTGCGCGAACTCTGAGGCGGCGAGGTCCGGTTGTCGTAGCGGAAGGCGCGTTCACCGCGATGCCGATTTGGTCTTGTAGCACCGGATGGTCGCGACCATATTGACGCGGACGGTTTTTCGCGCGGCGCACACGAGGCGTCCGGCAACAACGGAGAAATCCCAACGATGTCCAACTACGATCGCAATCCTTCGGCGGGCTACGGCTATCGTACCGGAGCAGGCGTGGAAGCTGGCGCCATCGATCAGGGCCTGCGCAGCTACATGCTCGGGGTCTACAACTACATGGCGATCGCCCTGGCGGTGACCGGCCTTGCCGCCATCGGCACCTTCAAGCTCGCCGTCGGCGTCGGCCCGGACGGCGCCATGCACCTGACCGATATCGGCACGATGCTCTACACCTCGCCGCTGAAGTGGGTGGTCATGCTCGCCCCGCTCGGCCTCGTGTTCTGGCTTTCGGCGCGCATCAACTCGATGAGCGTCGGCGGCGCCCAGACGCTGTTCTGGGTCTATTCGGCCCTTGTCGGCGTCTCGCTCTCGACGATCTTCCTCGTCTACGCGCATGGCAGCATCGCCCGGGTGTTCTTCATCACCGCGGCGTCGTTCGGCGCGCTCAGCGTCTACGGCTACACGACCAGCAAGAGCCTGTCGGGCCTCGGCTCGTTCCTGTTCATGGGTCTCATCGGCATCATCATCGCCTCGCTGGTGAACATCTTCCTCGCCTCCTCGGCGCTGCAGTTCGCCATCTCGATCATCGGCGTGCTGGTGTTCTCGGGCCTCACCGCCTACGACACCCAGCAGATCAAGGAGATGTACTATGCCGGCGACGACGGCACGGTGATGGGCCGCAAGTCGATCATCGGCGCGCTGCGCCTCTACCTCGACTTCATCAACCTGTTCATGATGCTGCTGCAGCTCTTCGGCAATCGCGAGTGATCGCGGCGGCAGACCGGAAATCGGAATGGGGCGCGGGTCTTCCGCGCCCCAGACTGCTGACAAACCCCTGGTGTTGGCCGGGGGTTTTTGATTCAGTGGGTCATGCTGAAGGAACCTGGACCTGAACAACTGGCGATCGAGATGGTGACGCTCGATCAGCTTGTTCCGCGCGATCACCTGTTGCGCCGG
>JAKPQE010000162.1 GCA_029572955.1 Pseudomonadota bacterium | reverse complement strand
ACCATCTGCTGCGCCCCGGCCACCTCGCCCAGCTGGCCAAGATCCTCGACGACCCGGAGGCGACCTCGAACGACAAGTTCGTCGCCTTCGACCTGTTGAAGAACGCCAACATCTCCGCCGGCGGCGTGCTGCCGATGTGCCAGGACACCGGCACGGCGATCATCATGGGCAAGAAGGGCCGGATGGTCTTCACCGAGGGCGACGACGAAGCCGCGCTCGCCGAGGGCGTCAAGGACGCCTACGAGAAGAAGAACCTGCGCTATTCGCAGCTCGCGCCGCTCTCGATGTTCGAGGAGAAGAACACCAGGAACAACCTGCCCGCGCAGATCGACATCTATGCGGAGGGCGAGGACGCCTACAAGTTCCTGTTCGTCTCCAAGGGCGGCGGCTCGGCCAACAAGACCTTCCTGTTCCAGGGCACGCCGTCGATGCTCACGCACGACCGGCTAATCGCCTTCCTGAAAGAGAAGATCCTCACCCTCGGCACCGCCGCCTGCCCGCCCTATCACCTCGCGATCGTCATCGGCGGCCTGTCGGCGGAGCTCAATCTCAAGACGGTCAAGCTCGCCTCGGCGCGCTATTACGACGCGCTGCCGACCAACGGCTCGGCCGACGGCCATGCCTTCCGCGACCTTGAGATGGAGAAGGAGATCCACAAGCTGACGCAATCGCTCGGCGTCGGCGCGCAGTTCGGCGGCAAGTATTTCTGCCACGACGTGCGCGTCATCCGCCTGCCGCGTCACGGCGCTTCGCTCCCGATCGGCATCGGCGTGTCGTGCTCGGCCGACCGGCAGGTGCTCGGCAAAATCACCAAGGACGGCGTCTTCATCGAGGAGCTCGAACACAATCCGGCGCGATATCTGCCGCCGATCGGCGAGGCCGAACTCGGCGGCGAGGTCGTCCTGATCGATCTCAACCGGCCGATGAAGGACATCCTCGCCACGCTCGCCCGACATCCGATCAAGACGCGGCTGTCGCTGACCGGCACGATGATCGTCGCCCGCGACCTCGCGCACGCCAAACTGCGCGAGCGGCTCGAACGCGGCGAAGGCCTGCCCGATTACTTCAAGAACCACCCGATCTATTACGCCGGCCCCGCGAAAACGCCGCAAGGCTACGCCTCCGGCGCGTTCGGGCCGACCACCGCCGGGCGCATGGACGCCTATGTCGACCAGTTCCAGGCAGCCGGTGGCTCGATGGTGATGGTCGCCAAGGGCAACCGCGCGCCCGCGGTGCGCGAGGCCTGCGCCAGGCACGGCGGCTTCTATCTT
>JAKPQE010000050.1 GCA_029572955.1 Pseudomonadota bacterium | reverse complement strand
CACGGCGGCGAGCAGAATGCCGGTGGCGGCGGCGAGCAGCGGATCCCAGCCGTAATGGGCGGGCAGGATCGCCGTGCAGTAGCCGCCGATGCCGAAGGAGCCGGCGTGGCCGAGGCTGACCTGGCCGGCATAGCCCATCAGCAGATTGAGACCGATCACCGCGAGCGCGCTGATGAAGACCAGCGCGCCGACGCGGAAGTAATAGGGCGAGGGCAGCACCAGGCCCGGCAGCACGATCAGCGCGATCGTGATCAGCAGGATGACGCGCGATGATGTCAGCCGCAACCGCATGGCGATCAGACCCTGTTGACGTGGCGAACGCCGGCAAGGCCGCCCGGCATCAGGATGAGCACGAGAATGGTGATGATGTAGGCCGGCGCGTCCTTATAGGTGGACGACAGGTAGCCGGCCGAGAGCGACTCCAGGAGCCCGATCAGGATGCCGCCGGCGACCGCGCCGATCGGATGGCCCATGCCGCCGAGCACGACCGCGGCGAAGCCCTTGAGCGAGAGCATGACGCCGACATCGTAGCTGGTCAGCGTGATCGGCGTGACCAGGACGCCGGCGATGGCGCCGATCGCCGCCGACATGGCGAAGGAAAAGCCGACGATGATGGAGGTGTTGATGCCGCAGAGCTTGGCCGCCATGCGGTCGGTCGCGGTGGCCAGCACCGCCTTGCCGAACAGCGTGTAGCGCAGGAAGAATTGCAGGGCCAGCACGATGATCGCGGCGCCGCCGATCACCCAGAACGTCTGCGGCTGCACCGAGGCGCCCAGCACCGACACCGAGGTCTCGCCGGAAAAGCCGGGGTAGCGGTGAAACTGCTTGTCGAAGAAGATCGGCGCAGCGCCGCGAACCACGAGCGAGACGCCGATCGTCATGATGATCAGCGTCACCGCGTTCGCGCCGCGCGCGGGCTCGATCACGGCGGCATGGACGAGGAGGCCCATCACCGTCGTGCCGGCGATCGCGATCAAGGCGGCGAGCGGCAGCGGCACGCCGGCCGCCGCCAGGAACACCGTCACCATGCCGCCTAGCATGACGAATTCGCCTTGGGCGAAGTTCACCACTTCCGACGCGTTGTAGATGAGGGTGAAGCCCAGCGCGACAAGCGCATAGACGGCGCCGACGGTCAGCCCCGACGCGATGAACTGCACGAGATCAGCCATTTTCAGGACTCCGGTCGGCCGCCGCGAGGCGACGGCCGACGGGTTCGATCATTGGCTGCTATTCGGCCAGGGTCCAGTCGCCCTTGCGGATCTCCAGCATCTTGAAGGCGGTCAGGTCGAGGCCGAGATGGTCCGTCGCCGACATGTTGAAGATGCCGCCGGTGCCGATGAAGCCCTTGGTCTTCTCGATCTCGGCGCGCACCTTCTCGCGATCGGTCGACTTCGCCCGCTGGATCGCCTCGACCAAGATGTAGAGCGCGTCGAAGGCGTGGCCGCCGAAGGTCGAGACCTGACCCTTGGTCGCGGTTTCGAACGTGGTCTTGTAGCCGACCGCGACCTTCTTCTGCGGATCGGAGTCCGGCAGCTTGTCGGCGACCAGCAGCGCGGCGGCCGGCAGACGGACGCCCTCGGCGGATTCGCCGGCGAGATCAATGAAGCTCTTCGACGCGACGCCGTGGCTCTGATAGAGCGGAACGTTGATGCCGAGCTGGCGCATGTTGCGCGTCACGATCGCCGGGCCCTGGCCGAAGCCGGGATTGACGATCGCCTGCAGGCCTTCCTTGCCCTTGATGTTGGTGAGCTGCGCCGTCATGTCGGAATCGCGCGGCCCGTAGGTTTCCTCGGTGATGATGTCGATGCCGAACTTGGCGTTGACCTTGACGCACTGGTCGCGCATCGACTTGCCGAAGCCGTCGGTGCCCGAGATCATGCCGACCTTGGTGAGCTTGCGCTTCTTGAGATCCTCGAAGATCTTCTCGCAGGCCATGCGGTCGGTGTGCGGCGTCTTGAACGCCCATTTCTTGACCGGCTCGATGATGACCACGGCGCCGGCGAGCGAGATGAACGGAACGCCCGCGTCCTCATAGACCGGGATCATCGCCATGGTCGCGCCGGTCGTCGTGCCGCCGATCACGGCGGCGACCTTGTCCTCCTCGACGAGGCGGGTGGCGAAGGTGCGCGCCTTGTCGGCGTCGGCGCCGTCGTCATAGACGATCAGCTTGATCGTGTCGCCGTTGACGCCGCCCTTGGCGTTGATCTGGTCGACATAGAGCCGG
>JAKPQE010000033.1 GCA_029572955.1 Pseudomonadota bacterium | reverse complement strand
AGGTGTCCATGGCGACGATGACGCCGACCGTGGTGAGCAGGCCACAACCGGCCAGGGCGATGAAGAACAGCGACAGCGCGGCGGCTCCACCACCGAGGGTGAAGGCGCCGTAGACAGCCGCGCCGATGATGACCGCGGTGTAAACGGCCGACTCGAAGCCGACACCGATGCCGGCGAGGACCACCGTGGCCGGGCCGGTGAGCGAGGTGCGCGCGACGTCGTTGGTCGGGCGGGCCTCGGTGCCGGTGAAGTGACCGGTGAGCCAGAGGATGACGCCCGCGAGGACGATGCCCAGGAGCACGGCCAGGGTGGCGCGGATCCGCAGCCCGGAGACGAGCACCTCGCCGGTGGCCGAGGTGAGCGCCTGCGGCAGGTAGACGAAGGCCGCGATGGTCGAGAGCACGGCCGAGATGACAGCCGAGATGTAGAAGCCGCGGTTGATGGCGGCCAGGCCGTTTTCGTTGCCGCGCACCTTGGTGATGTAGACACCGATGATGGCGGTGATGGCGCCGATGGCCGGGACGATGAGTGGGAAGACCAGACCCTGAACGCCGAGCGCGACCGAGCCGAGGATGAGCGCGGCGACGAGCGTCACGGCATACGACTCGAAGAGGTCGGCAGCCATGCCGGCGCAGTCACCGACGTTGTCGCCGACGTTGTCGGCGATGGTGGCCGCGTTGCGCGGGTCGTCCTCGGGGATGCCCGCCTCGACCTTGCCGACCAGGTCGGCGCCGACGTCGGCGGCCTTGGTGAAGATGCCGCCACCGACACGCATGAACATCGCGAGCAGCGCCGCGCCGAAGCCGAAGCCCTCCAGGACCTTGGGGGCGTCGCCCTTGTAGATGAGCACGACGAGCGAGGCGCCGAGCAGACCGAGCCCGACCGTGGCCATGCCCACGACACCGCCGGTGCGGAAGGCGATCTTCATGCCGCCCTCACGGCTGCCCATCCGGGCGGCCGATGCGACGCGGACGTTGGCCTTGACAGCGAGCGACATGCCGAGATAGCCGATGGCCGCCGAGAAGAGCGCGCCGACGACGAAGAAGACCGAGCGACCGATCTTGACGTTCATGTCGGCCGGCAGCAGGAAGAGCAACAGGAAGACGAGGACGACGAAGCCGCCGAGCGTCTTGAACTGCCGGTTGAGGTAGGCCTGAGCGCCCTCCTCGACCGCGGCGCCGATTTCCTGCATCCGCGGAGTGCCGGCGTCAGCCGCGAGCACCTGGCCGCGGAACATAGCGCCCATGGCGAGGGCGATGAGCGAGATGACCAGGACCGCGATGACCAGTGTCAGGTTGAGGCCCTCGAGGGCCACCTGACTCGCGGCAGGGCTGATGGCAAGCATCCAGTTCCTCCTTGACGCCGCCACCGGCGGCGCACGGGGTCGGCGCCGAGGGCATCCTCGGCGGAGGCACTTCCGTGTGTCCGGGCTGAGGCTACCGGTCGCGACGTCTTGTGGGCGACCGGTCAAGAGTCCGGTTGGGGTGTGACGCGTGTTACAAGGAAATGCAAACGCTTACAAGCGTTTTCGCGCCTTCGAGTATGCCGTGCACCTCACCTTTGCGTCGCCGCCGTGGACGTCAGTGGACGTCAGTGGACGGCGCTGACCTCGAAAACCCGGTCGAGTCCGGTGATGACCAACACCTTGAGCACCCGATCGCGAGCGCCGACCACGCGCATCTCGTTGCCATTGGCTCGCATGACCTTGAGCCGACCCACCAAGACTCCGAGGCCGGTCGAGTCCAGCAGGGTGACGCCCTCGATGTCGACGACG
>JAKPQE010000020.1 GCA_029572955.1 Pseudomonadota bacterium | reverse complement strand
ATATCTGGCTTTGGGCGCCAAAAATCAAGGCGTCTTGTGCCCGGCCTAGAAGCCGGAGCCGCCTTTGCCGAGCAGCCGGCCGACGACCCGCGCCGTATAGTCGACCATCGGCACGATGCGGGCATAGTTGAGCCGCGTCGGGCCGATGACGCCGAGCACGCCGAGCACGCGCTGGTCGCTGTCGCGATAGGGGGCGACGATCATCGACGAGCCCGACAGCGAAAACAGCTGGTTTTCCGAGCCGATGAAGATGCGCACGCCCTCGCCCTGTTCGGCAAGGCCGAGCAGGCGCACGAGGTCCTGCTTCGATTCCAGGTCGTCGATCAGCAGGCGGATGCGCTCGAGATCCTCCTGTGCTTTCAGGTCCTCGAGCAGATTGGCGCGGCCGCGCACGATCAGCGTGTGCGGACGGTCGGCCTGCGCCCCGGCCCAGGTCGCGATGCCGGCATCGACGACGTTCTTGGTCAGCCGGTCGAGCTCTGCCTGCTGCTCGAGCTTGGCCGTTTCGAGGATGCGCTGCGCGTCGGCGAGGGTGCGGCCGCGAATATGGGCGTTGAGATAGTTCGACCCCTCGATGAGCGCCGCGGGCGGCAGGCCGACCGGCAGGTCGATGATGCGGTTCTCCACCGACCCGTCCTCGCCGACCAGCACGACGAGGCACTTGGTCGGTTCGAGCCGCACGAACTCGATGTGCTTCAGCCGCATGTCCGACTTCGGCGTCAGCACCACGCCAGCGCCGCGGCTGAGGCCGGAGAGCACCTGGCTCGCCTCGGTCAGCAGCGAATCGAGCGTCTTCGTCGGCGAGGTCGCGCGGATCTGCGCCTCGATGGCGCGGCGCTCCTCTTCGGTCGCATCGCCGATCTCCAGCATCGCATCGACGAAGAACCTGAGGCCGAATTCGGTCGGCAGCCGCCCGGCGCTGGTATGCGGCGCGTGCACGAGGCCGAGCTGTTCGAGGTCGGACATGACGTTGCGCACCGAGGCCGGCGACAGCGTCATCGGCAGCCGGCGCGACAGATTGCGCGAGCCGACCGGTTCGCCGGATTCCAGATAGCTCGCGACGATGCGCCGGAAGATTTCGCGCGAGCGCTCGTTGAGCTGTCCGAGCAGGGGAGAGGCTTGCAGCATGTCGCGTTTCGTTTCGTCGGCCAATGGGTTCCCGTTTCGCTGAGAAGCTGACGATCCCTAAAAATGAGGTCTCGGGCCGGCGTGATCAAGCCGCCCTTTGCCATCGCCGCCACGAGCCGCTACAAGCGGCGGCAATGCTTCGCCGATCGCACCGGTCGCCGAGCCCTTTGCCCCGCCGACAAGCAACGGAGCTGATCCATGCGTCCTTCGAAACGCGCCCCCGACGAAATGCGGTCCGTCTCGCTCGAGCGGGCGGTCTCCAAGCACGCCGAGGGATCGTGCCTCGTCAAGTTCGGCGACACCCACGTGTTGTGCACCGCGAGCCTCGAAGAGCGCGTGCCGCCGTGGCTGCGCGGCGCCGGCAAGGGCTGGGTCACGGCCGAATACGGCATGCTGCCGCGCGCCACGGGCGAGCGCATGCGCCGTGAGGCCTCGGCCGGCAAGCAGTCCGGCCGCACCCTCGAAATCCAGCGCCTGATCGGCCGCTCGCTGCGCTCGATCGTCGATCTCGTCGCCCTCGGCGAGCGCCAGATCATGGTCGACTGCGACGTCATCCAGGCCGATGGCGGCACCCGCACCGCCTCGATCACCGGCGCCTGGGTCGCGCTCTACGACTGCATCCGCTGGATGGAGGCGCGCGATATGCTCACCACCAATCCGATCCGCGACCACGTCGCGGCGATCTCCTGCGGCATTCATGGCGGCCAGCCGGTCCTCGACCTCGACTACGCCGAGGATTCGGACGCCGGCACCGACGCCAATTTCGTCATGACCGGCTCCGGCGGTATCGTCGAAATTCAGGGCACCGCCGAGGGCGAGCCTTTCTCCGAGGCCGAGTTCGAGAAGCTCTTCGGCCTCGCCCGTGGCGGCATCGCCCGCCTCGTCGACCTGCAGAAAATGGCGATCGGCTGAAATCGCGGCCACGAGCCGGGCCGCCGACGATCGAAGACGGGACCATGACGCCATGCGCAAACTGACCTCCGGCACGCTCGTCGTCGCCAGCCACAACGAGGGCAAGGTCCGCGAGATCCGCGATCTGCTCGCGCCCTATGGCCTCGATGTCACCTCGGTCGGAACGCTCGGCCTTCCCGAACCGGTCGAGGACGGCGAGACCTTCGAGGACAACGCCCGCATCAAGGCGATCGCCGCGGCGAAGGGTTCCGGCATGCCGGCGCTCGCCGACGATTCCGGCCTCGCCGTCGATGCCCTCGACGGCGCGCCGGGCATCCATTCGGCGCGCTGGGCCGGTCCCGACAAGGATTTCGCGATGGCGATGCGCAATGTCGAGGAGGCGCTGCAGCAGAAGGGCGCGACGACGCCCGAGGCGCGCACCGCCCGCTTCGTCGCCGTGCTCTGCCTTGCCTGGCCCGATGGCGAGATCGCCGAATTCCGCGGCGAGGTCGAGGGCGTCCTCGTCTGGCCGCCGCGTGGCGAGAGGGGCTTCGGCTACGATCCGGTATTCCTGCCCGACGGCCACGACCGCACCTTCGGCGAGATGACGGCCGAGGAAAAGCACGGCCTGAAGCCGGGCGATCCGAAGGGCCTGTCGCATCGCGCCCGCGCCTTCCAGAAATTCTCCGCCGCCTGCCTCGGCAGCGCTGTCTGAGGGCGCGATGGAGACGATCGGCGAGGGCACGAGCGGACGCGACGAGGGCGGGGAAACGGCGGCGCGCTTCCCGGCGACGTCGGCCGACCCGGGCTTTGCCGTCTATGTGCACTGGCCGTTCTGCCTGTCGAAATGCCCCTATTGCGATTTCAACAGCCACGTCCGGCCCGACGGCATCGACGAGGCGCGCTTCCTCGCCGGCTATCTCGCCGAGATCGACCGCCTTGCCGATCTGACGCCCGGCCGGCGCGTTTCCAGCATCTTCTTCGGCGGCGGCACGCCTTCGCTGATGCAGCCGACGACGGTCGCCTGGATTCTCGATCGCATCGCCGCGCGCTGGCATGTCGAGGCCGATGCCGAGATCACCCTCGAGGCCAATCCGACGAGCGTCGAGGCCGGGCGCTTCGCCGCCTGCCGCGCTGCCGGCGTCAATCGCCTGTCGCTCGGCATCCAGGCCCTCGACGCGGACGATCTCGTCCGCCTCGGCCGGCACCACTCGGTCGAGGAAGCGCTCGCCGCGCTCGACATCGCCCGCGAGACGTTTCCGCGCGTCTCGGCCGATCTGATTTATGCCCGCGAGGGCCAGAGCGCCGCGGCCTGGGTCGCCGAACTCGAATGGGCGCTCTCCTTCGGCCTCGATCACATGTCGCTCTATCAGCTGACCGTCGAGGCCGGCACGCCGTTCTTCGCCCGCCATCAGTCCGGCACGCTGCTCCTTCCCGATGCCGATGCGGCGGCCGAACTCTATGAACTGACGGGGGAAATCACCGGCCGCCACGGCCTTCGCGCCTACGAGGTCTCGAACTACGCCCGGCCCGGAGCGGAGAGCCGGCACAATCTCGTCTACTGGCGCTATGGCGAATATGTCGGCATCGGCGCCGGCGCCCATGGCCGCATCGACCTTGCCGACGGTCGCCATGCCACCGCCAACCTCAGGAAGCCGGAACACTGGCTCGTCGAGGTCGAGCGCGCGGGCAGGGGCCTTGCGAGCGACGAGCTGCTGACGGCCGAGGAAGCGGGCGACGAATTCCTGCTGATGGGGCTGCGCCTTGTCGAGGGAATCGAGCTTGGCCGCTACGAGAGTCTGTCCGGCCGGGCGATCGATCCGGACCGCCTCGGCGATCTCCTTGCCCACGGCATGATCGAGGAAATCGTCCCCGGCCGCGTGCGCGCCACGCCGGCCGGCGCGATGGTGCTCGACGCCGTCGTCGCCGATCTCGCCGCCTGACGGCGGCCTTCGTCAGAAACCGCCGCCGGAGAAGGAGCGCGGCGCCCCCTCGATCTCGCGGGCGCTGCCGCCGCCGATCTCGAAGATCGCGAGGCCCCGGTCGTTGGTGCCGTCCGCCCGGAAGCGGAACACGCCGTCGACGCCCGAAAAGCCGTTCGGATTGGTCAGCACCGCGTCGGTGAAGCGCTGCGCCCCGGCGCTGCGGGCAAGGGCAGCCGCGAGGATGACCGCGTCATAGCCGTTGGTGGCGATGCGGATCGGCGTGCTGCCGAAGGCATTGCGATAGCGCCCGGCAAAGGCGTTGAAGCCCGCCTTGTTCGGCGACGGGAACCAGGCACCGGCAAGGGCCGGCTCGCGCTGCACCGCCGCGTCGTCCCACTGGCCGGAGCCGAGCAGCTTGACGCTCGCGGTCGAGACGCCGCCGGCGACGAGCTGGCGGGCGATCTCCGGACCGGCCGCGCCGCCTTCGGGAATGAGGATCGCGTCGACCTGGGATGCGCCGCCGGCCGAAAAGGCGGTGATCTTCTGGACGGCGGCCTGCATCGTCGCGCTGTCGCCGTACTGCTCGATCGCCATCACGCGGCCGCTGTTGCGGGCCACCGACTGCTGGAATTCGGCCGCGACCACCGCGCCATAGGCGCTGGTCGGCACGATCGCGGCGAACGAACGCTTGCCCTGCGCCGCGGCGTAGGAAACCACCCGCGCGACGTCGGAACGCGGCAGGAAGCTGAGAAGATAGACACCGCGCGTCGCCGCGCCGACATCGGTCGAAAAGCCGATGACCGGAACCGCCGCCTGGCGCGCGACCGCGCCGGCCGACTTCACCTCGTGCGAGAACACCGGGCCGAGGATCAGCTCGGCGCCCTCGGCGAGCGCGAGCGAGGCGGCGGCCTGCGCGCTCTCGCTGGTGCCGCCCGAATCCTTGACGATGACCTGCAGGTCCGACGAGCCGAGGTCGCGGATCGCGAGGTCGGCGGCGTTCTTGTAGTTGTTGGCGACGTTGCCGGCATTGCCCTCGGCGGTCAGCGGCAGGAGCATCGCGATCTTGATCGAGCCGGTGCCGAAGACCTGTCCGCTCGGCGCCGTGGCGTCCGGTCCGATGCCCGCGCCGGGGCCGAAGCCCGGACCCGTCGTCTGCGGCAGGCAGCCTGCGAGTGCGAGGCCGCCGACAACGACGGCGAGCGCGCGACGACGCGCGGTCGACATCCGCCCGAAGAGATTGGGAAACACGGGGCCGGCCTCCTTCTCGCTGAACAGCCGCGACGCGGGAACGCGGTGCCAGAACACTTAAGCTATCAGGGCTAACGGTTTGTTAAACAACTGCGTGCCGCCCCAGACGCAGAACCCGACTGCCGCGCATACCGCCGATTGCGTGGCTCCGTCATCCCTATACACTCCTCACCGTCGCGAGGATAGCCGAGCGCTGGGTGATATGCAAAAAGGCGCAAGGATGAGTGACCGCCACGACACGGCCGAAGGCCGCCCCGCCTATTGGATCGACGGCACCCGCCTCGAGGCGCCGCGCCTCGATCCGGGTCTCTATATCGTCGCGACCCCGATCGGCAATCTCGGCGACATGACGCTGCGCGGCCTCGCGACCCTCGCCGCCGCCGATGTCGTTGCCTGCGAGGACACCCGCACCAGCCGAGTGCTGTTCGAGCGCTTCGGCCTGCGCAGCCGGCTCGTTGCCTATCACGAGCACAATGCCGACAAGATGCGGCCGCGCATCCTCGAGATGCTCGGCGAGGGCAAGACCGTCGCCCTCGTCAGCGACGCCGGCACGCCCCTCGTCTCCGATCCGGGCTATCGCCTCGTCGCCGAGGCCGCCGCCGCCGGTCATGCCGTCGTGCCGATCCCCGGTGCTTCGGCGATGCTCGCCGCCCTCGTCACCGCCGGCCTTCCGACCGACACCTTCCTGTTTCTCGGTTTCCTGCCGGTCAAGGCCAGCCAGCGCCGCCGCCGCCTTGAGGAGATCGGCACGATCCCGGCGACGCTCGTCGTCTACGAAGCGCCGCACCGCCTCGTCGAATGCCTCGCCGACATGGTCGCAATCTTCGGCCCCGACCGGCCGGCCGCCGTCGCGCGCGAACTCACCAAGCGCTTCGAGACCGTGCGCCGCGGCGCCCTCGGCAGCCTTCACGACGAATTCGCGGCCGCCGAGGCGATCAGGGGTGAGATCGTCGTCGTCGTCGGTCCGCCCGCGACCGCCGCGGTCGAGATCGACATCGACGCCGCCCTCGCCGACGCGCTCGCCCGCCTCTCGGTCAAGGACGCCGCCGAGGAAGTGGCCCGGATCGCCGGCAAGCCGCGCCGCGAGGTCTATGCCCGGGCGCTCGAGCTGAAAAAGGCCGGGGACGGGCCGCGATGAACCGCGATGCCAGCGACACCGAAGCGCGTCGGCGCGCCGAGCGAAGCGGCCATTTCGCCGAACTCGCCGCGAGCCTTCTCCTCCGCGCCAAGGGCTTTCGCATCCTTGCGCGGCGCTGGAAGGGACCGGCCGGCGAGATCGATCTCGTTGCCCGGCGCGGACGGCTTCTCGTCTTCGTCGAGGTGCGCCGCCGGCCGACCATCGAGGAAGCCGCCTTCTCCATCGGCCCGGAAAAGCGCCGCCGGCTGGAGCGCGCTGCCGGGGCCTTTCTCGTCGCCCGACCGGCCCTTGCCGACCTCGACATGCGCTTCGACGCGATCCTCGTTGCGCCGGGCCGCCTGCCGGTCCATCTTGCCGATGCCTTCACCGCTTCGGGCCGATACTGAAAGGCCGGCCCGCATGTCGCGGCCGCGATGACTGGAAATCGCCGGCCCGCCTGTCTATCTCTCGGGCGACACCTGTCATTGCCCGCCGCCCGCCGGCACCCGCTTTCGCCTGCAAGGAGTTCCGATGCCGCTCGATATCGCCGTCCAGATGGACCACATTTCCGGCATCAACATCGCCGGCGATTCCACCTTCGCGCTGATGCTCGAGGCCGAGAAGCGCGGCCATCGCCTCTGGCACTACACGCCGGACCGCCTGTCGATGCGCGGCGGCAAGGTCGAGACCGTCGCCGAGCGGGTCTCGGTGCGTGACGTCGCCGGCGACCACTTCACTCTCGGCGCGCCGGAACGCATCGCTCTTGGCGATGTCGACGTGGTGCTGCTGCGCCAGGACCCGCCCTTCGACCTCGCCTACATCACCACCACCCACCTGCTCGAGCGGGTGCATCCCGAAACCCTCGTCGTCAACGATCCGGCCTCGGTGCGCAACGCCCCCGAAAAGCTCTTCGTCGTCGATTTCGCCGACCTGATGCCCGACACGCTGATCACCCGCGACGTCGCCACCATCAAGGATTTCCGGCGCGAGGTCGGCGACATCGTGCTGAAGCCGCTCTATGGCAATGGCGGGCGCGGCGTCTTCCGCATCCGCACCGAGGACGAGAATTTCGGCTCGCTGCTCGACATGTTCGCCGCGATGTTCCCCGAGCCCTGGGTGGTGCAGCGCTACCTGCCGGAGGTGCGCGCCGGCGACAAGCGCATCCTCCTCGTCGACGGCGAGTTCGCCGGTCTCGTCAACCGCATTCCTGCGGCCGACGACCTGCGCTCCAACATGGTCCAGGGTGGCCGCGCCGAAATCGGTGAGCTCGACGAGCGTGACCGCGAGATCTGCGCGCGCATCGGGCCGGAGCTGAAGCGCCGCGGCCTCGTCTTCGTCGGCATCGACGTGATCGGCGGGCTTCTCACCGAGATCAACGTGACCTCGCCGACCGGCATTCGTGCGGTCAAGCGCCTCGGCGGGCCCGACGCCGCTGTTCTCGTCCTCGATGCCATCGAGGCACGGCGCGGCTGAGCGCAACCCCTGAAATTTCGTTCCTGAATTGTTCTTGCGTGTGAACGGTCTCTGAACTACGGTTGTCCCCGGTTGTACCGCTACCGGGGAATGTCGGAGCCGTTCATGGTATCGCACGTCACCACCGTGGCCTTCGAGGGGATCGAGGCCCTTCCCGTCGACGTCCAGGTGCAGATCGCCTCGGGACTGCCGAGCTTCACGATCGTCGGCCTGCCCGACAAGGCGGTGGCCGAGAGCCGCGAGCGGGTGCGCGCCGCCCTCGTCGCCTCCGGCCTGTCGCTGCCGCCGAAACGCATCACCGTGAACCTCGCCCCGGCCGACCTCCCCAAGGAGGGCAGCCACTACGACCTGCCGATCGCCCTCGGCCTGATGGCGGCGCTCGGTGCCGTGCCCGCCGACGCCCTGCTCGACTATGTGGTGCTCGGCGAGCTCGCCCTCGACGGCACCATTTCGGCGGTCGCCGGTGTCCTGCCCGCGGCGATCGGCGCCAATGCCTTGTCGCGCGGCCTCGTCTGCCCGGCGCCCTGCGGTCCCGAGGCGGCCTGGGCGAGCGGCGAGATGGACATCGTCGCCGGCCGCAGCCTCATCGCCCTGGCCAATCACTTCAAGGGAACGCAGGTGATCTCGCGGCCCGAGCCGGCGATCCGCGAGGCGATCGACGACCTGCCCGATCTCGTCGACATCAAGGGCCAGGAAAGCGCCCGTCGCGCCCTCGAAGTGGCGGCCGCCGGCGGCCACAACATGCTGATGGTCGGCCCGCCCGGCGCCGGCAAGTCGATGCTGGCGAGCCGCCTGCCCTCGATCCTGCCGCCGCTCGCGCCGAAGGAGCTGCTCGAGGTCTCGATGATCGCCTCGATCGCCGGCAGCCTCGCCGGCGGCCGGCTCTCGATTCGCCGGCCGTTCCGTGCGCCGCATCATTCGGCCTCGATGGCTGCTCTCGTCGGTGGCGGCATCCGCGCCCGGCCGGGCGAGGTCTCGCTCTCCCACAATGGCGTCCTCTTCCTCGACGAGCTGCCGGAATTCTCGGCCCAGGTGCTCGATTCCCTGCGCCAGCCGCTGGAGGCCGGCGAGACCACGATCGTGCGCGCCAATCACCGTGTCCGCTATCCGTCGCGCTTCCAGCTCGTCGCCGCGATGAACCCGTGCCGCTGCGGCAAGGCCGGCGAGCCCGGTCATACCTGCCGGCGCGGGCCGCGCTGCGTCGACGATTATCAGGCGCGCATCTCCGGGCCGCTGCTCGATCGCATCGACATCCAGATCGAGGTGCCGGCCGTCTCGGCGAGCGACCTCATCCGCCCGGCGCCGTCCGAGCCGAGCGCCGTCGTTGCCGCGCGGGTCGCCGCGGCGCGGGCCGTCCAGCACGACCGGTTCGCCGCCCTCGGTCTCGATGTGCGCACCAATGCGGCATGTTCGGCGAGCGTCATCGAGGAAATCGCCCGGCCGGACGAAGCCGGCGCGCGGCTGCTGCGCGATTTCGCCGATGCCACCCGGATGAGCGCCCGCGGCTATCACAGGGTGCTGAAGGTCGCCCGCACCCTCGCCGATCTCGACGGCGCCGAACGGGTGGGTCGGATCCATCTCGCCGAGGCCCTCAGCTATCGCGGTCTCAGCGATCGGCTGCCGGCCGCCGCCTGAGCCGGCGGCGGTCTCGGCGGTCTCGGCGGTCGAGATCCGGTCGGCGCGAAAAAAAGCCCGGACACGGGGGGTCCGGGCTTCGAGTTGACGATCGGCAAAGCGATCGTGACGGGAGGAGGGGGCCGGAGGGTCCGGCCCGAACAGGAACTCGGTGTTCGGCACGGCGCCGCGGCGCCGGGCATTCCCGCCAGGATTCGTGCCGCAAGCACGAGCCCGGGCGTCGGCTGTCAGCCGGCGGCCCTGCGGAAGACCGGGCGGCTGCGAAGCAGGGGCACGCTGTGCGCCGTTGCTTCGTTTGGTCCGGAACGGCGTCCCGCGGGGCACTGCCGGACGCGGCCGGACGGAGAGAAAAGCTGTCGGGAACCGGGGCCGACGGGGAGCTGCGCTCCGGTTCCCGTTGCTGCCGCGGCTCAGAGCGCCGAAGAATCGGTCTCGCCGGTACGGATACGCACCACCTGGTCGATGCCGAAGACGAAGATCTTGCCGTCGCCGATCTGGCCGGTCTTGGCCGTCGAGGCGATGGTCTCGACCACCTGGTCGACCTGCGAGGCCGCGACGGCGACCTCGATCTTGATCTTCGGCAGGAAGCTCACGGCGTATTCGGTACCGCGGTAGATTTCGGTGTGGCCCTTCTGGCGCCCGTAGCCCTTGACCTCGGTGACGGTGAGGCCCTGGATGCCGATCTCGGTCAGCGCCTCGCGGACTTCGTCGAGCTTGAACGGCTTGATGATGGCCATGACGATCTTCATGGGTCGGGTTCCCGTGTAGGGTGGCGGGACATCGAGGTCGGGCAGCCGCCACTTGTTGTCGATATGGTCCGGGTACGTAGCTGGCGCGGCGCCCCGGGGCGATCGCCGAGACTGAATTCAAACCGCGTGCCAGTCGTCCCGAACCGATGTAAGCCCCGGTTTTGTCCGGGAAATCGGCCCCGGGCCGGGATTGGGCACAAAATGACGCCGAAACCTTCTGCCGTGTTTTTGGGCAATTTGCAAATTACGCACGTTTTTTGTTCAACTGCCGCCGATCGAACCTTTGCCGTGTCCGCCGCCGATCTCCTCGCTTGGCCGGACCGGTGCCCTTCCGCTATCGTGCCGCCCGACCAATGCAGGGAGAGATGATGGCATATTGGCTGTTCAAGTCCGAGCCGGGATCGTGGTCCTGGGACGACCAGGTCGCGTGCGGCAAGAAGGGCACCGAGTGGACCGGGGTGCGCAACTACCAGGCCCGCAACATGATGCGCGCCATGAAGCTCGGTGACCGCGGCTTCTTCTATCACTCGGTCGACGAACGGCGCATCGCCGGCCTCGTCGAGGTGATCGCGCTTGCCCATCCCGATTCGACCGACGACACCGGCAAGTGGGAATGCGTCGATATCGCCGCGATCGGGCCTGTCGCCAATGTCGTGACCCTCGACGACGTCAAGGCGGCGCCGGGCCTCGAGGAGATGGTGCTCGTCAAGAACTCGCGCCTCTCGGTCCAGCCGGTGACCGAGGCCGAGTGGAACATTCTCTGCCAGATGCTCGGCGTTGCCGCGAATGGCTGACGACGGGCAGCGAGGCGATGGTCTGGCCGGCGGGCGGATCGTCGACAGGCCGGCCTTCATCCACGCCCACACCCGGGCGCTCGCGGTGCCGCTGGTGCCGGAGATCGAGCTTCGCCTCGCCGACGAGGCGACCGAGCTCTGGAAGAAGACCGAGGAAGAGCTGGAAACGATCGGCCTGCCGCCGCCTTACTGGGCCTTCGCCTGGGCCGGCGGTCAGGCGCTGGCGCGCTATGTGCTCGACCGGCCGGATCTGGTCGCCGGCCGTCGCGTGCTCGATTTCGCCTCCGGTTCCGGCCTCGTCGCCATCGCGGCGATGAAGGCGGGGGCGGCGAGCGTACTTGCCGCCGATATCGACGGCTTCGCCGGTGCCGCGATGGCGCTGAACTCGGCCGCCAACGGTGTCGGCCTCGAGATCGTCACCGACAATCTGCTCGGCCGCCCGATGCCCGGGATCGATGTGCTTCTCGCCGGCGACATTTTCTACGAATGGCCGGCCTCGCGCGATATCTTCGCCTGGTTCGAGAGCCTTGCCGATGCCGGCACGACCGTGCTCATCGGCGATCCCGACCGGCTCTATCTCCCCAAGCAGAAGCTCCACCGCCTCGCCGACTACGAAGTGCCGGTGACCCGGGCGCTCGAGGATTTCTCGATCAAGAAGACCGCGGTCTGGGGCCTCGGCAATCCTCCGGCCAGCCCGACCGGATCCTGAAACCTTTCGTAAACCACGGTACCTCAAGGCTTTTTAAGCTTCCCATGCGATCCTTCCGGCAATTGCGGGAGGGACCGGCAGACTGATGGGAAAGACCGGTGGACGGGAAAAGCGGCCGCACCGGCCGAGCTTCGAGGCGCTTGCCGACGACAACTGGCGGCTGCGCGAAAGCCTCGAGCAGCATGAAAGCCTGATCGAGATGCACGGCGACCTCGTCGTGCGTCGCGATGCCGGCGGCCGCCTCGTCTTCGTCAACGACGCCGTCTGCGAGACCTTCGGCGAGAAATCCGAAACCCTCCTCGGCACCGACTGGCGTCCGCAAGTCATCGAGGAAGGTCCCGAGCCCGAGACGCGCGAACAGCCGCGCGATATCCGCCTGATGACCGCCGCCGGCCCGCGCTGGTACGCCTGGCTCGACATGCCCGCCCGCCGCCCCGGCGACGGCGTCATCACCCTGCAGAGCGTCGGCCGCGACATCACCGACCGCAAGGCGGTCGAAGCGGCGCTGCGCCACGCCCGCGACGAGGCCGAGGCGGCGAGCCGGGCGAAGTCGCGTTTCCTCGCCACCGTCAGCCACGAGATCCGCACGCCCCTCAACGGCATTCTCGGCATGGCGGCGCTCCTCTCCGACACCCGCCTCTCAGCCGAGCAGGCGACCTATGCCCGCGCCATCGAGACCTCGGGCGAAGCGCTCCTGTCGTTGATCGAGGACGTTCTCGACTTCTCGCGCATCGAGGCCGGCCGCCTCGAACTCGCCCCGACCGGCTTCGAGCCACGCCGCCTCGCCGAGGAAGTCGGCGAGTTGCTCGCCCCGCGCGCCCATGGCAAGGGCATCGAGATCGCCAGCCGCGTCGCGCCCGACGTGCCGGAAAAGCTCGTCGGCGACGCCGCGCGCCTGCGCCAGGTGCTGCTCAACCTCGCCGGCAACGGCATCAAGTTCACCGAGGCCGGCGGCGTCCTGGTATCGGTCGCCGTCGATAGCGGTGATCCCGCCGATGCCGAACGCTGCCGTCTCGTCTTCGAGGTGCGCGACACCGGCGTCGGCATCGCCGAGGCGGATGCCGAGCGACTGTTCGAGGAGTTCGAGCAGACCGATCTCGGCCGTCGCCGCGGCGGCACCGGCCTCGGCCTTGCCATTTCCCGCCGCATCGTCGAGCTGATGGGCGGCGAGATGACCCTGAGCAGCGAGCCGGGCAAGGGCAGCCGTTTCGCCTTCGCCATCGACCTGCCGGTGGCCGCCCCGTCGCCCGAAATCGAGACCTTGCTTGCCGGCCGTCGCGCCCTCGTCGTTGCCCGCAGCGCCGTCGAGGCCCCGGCACTCGCCGCCTGCCTCGCCGATGCCGGCGCGGCGAGCGAAATCGTTCCGACCGTCGCCGACGCGGTGGTGCGGCTGCGCGGCGAGGCCACCGCTTTCGACATCGCGCTCGTCGAAAACCGCATCGGCCACGACGCCGCCGACGACCTTGCGACCTTGCGCGACGTCGTTCCCGACCTGCCGGCGGTGGTGCTGATCGAACCCGGCGCCCGTGGCGAGCTCGACCGGCTGAAGCGGCAAGGCTATGCCGGCTATCTCGTGCGGCCGATCCGCGCCCGCTCCGCCGTCGCTCTCCTCGACACCGTTCTCGACGGTCCGGACTGGGACAAGGAAGACGACCTTGCCGACGAGCGCGTCGCGCCGCGCCTGCCGCGCAAGGTCGAGAGCCGCCACGTGCTGCTTGCCGAGGACAACGAGATCAACACGCTGCTCGCCCGCTCGGTGCTCGAGCGCCAGGGCCACCGGGTGACCGCGGTCGCCGACGGGGCCGCCGCGCTCGCCGTCTATCGCGAGGCCTTCGTGCCCGGCGAGGCCGAACCTGGCGAGCCGATCGATCTCGTGCTGATGGACCTGCACATGCCCGAACTCGACGGCATCGGTGCGACCCGCGCGATCCGTGCGCTCGAGGCCGAACACCTGCTGGCCCGCGTGCCGATCGTTGCCCTCACGGCCAATGCCCAGGCCGACGAGCGCGAGCGGGCCCTCGCCGCCGGTCTTGACGATTATGCGACAAAGCCGATCGATCCCGATCGATTGGCGCGGCTGGTCGAGACCTGGACCGGCACGGGCAGGGAGCGCGCCCTCGCCAGGGCCGGCTGAGCCGGCCGGTTCGCGGCTGTCATCGAGCCGTTGCGCCGTTGTCACGAAACGGTTGAATACGTATGGTCTGGCTAATCCGCCGAAACGTGGCGGGCGCCGAATCGTTGGTCCCTGGCCGCCGCATCCGTTCGGCAAGGGATCGATCGACCGGCGGAGCATGACCGATGCGGCTTAATCCGATGACCACCAAGCGGAACGTCAGACTGTCTCCGCGCGATCTCGTTCGCAAGATCGCGCCGCTCGGTGGCGCGCTCGGCGGCCGCGCCGGCGGGGCGCTCGCCCGCCGCTTCCGCGAGGCCGGCCCGGCGCCGGTGAGCCTCGGTCGCATCGGGTCTCTCGAGGTTCGCCTCGCCGCCTCGGCCGGCGAGGTCAAGAAGGCCCAGAGCCTGCGCTACCACGTCTTCTACGAGGAAATGTCGGCGATCCCCGATTTCGCCGCCCTCGCCAGCCGCCGCGATGTCGACGAATACGATGCCATCTGCGACCACCTCCTGGTGCTCGATCACAGCCAGGTCGAGGTGAAGCCGTTCCGCCGCCCGACGCCGCGCGTCGTCGGCACTTACCGGCTCCTGCGCCAGGACGTCGCCGATCGCGAGGGCGGGTTCTATTCGGCCGGCGAGTTCGAAGTCGGCAAGCTCGTCGACGCGAAGCCCGACCTCAAGTTCCTCGAGCTCGGCCGCTCCTGCGTGCTGAAGCCCTACCGCAACAAGCGCACCGTGGAACTGCTCTGGCACGGCATCTGGGCCTATGTGCTGATGCACCGGATCGACGCGATGGTCGGCTGCGCCAGCCTCGAGGGCACCGACCCGCAGCGGCTCGCCCTGCCGCTCGCCTTCCTGCATCATCATGTCGGTTCGCCCGAGGAATGGCGGGTTCGCGCCAATTCCGACCGCTACGTGTCGATGGACCTGATGCCGAAGGAGGCGATCGACGCCCGCGCCGCGCTGCATGCCCTGCCGGCGCACATGAAGGGCTATCTGCGCCTCGGCGGCCATATCGGCGACGGTGCCGTGGTCGACCATCAGTTCGGCACCACCGATGTCTTCGTGGTGCTGCCGGTCGCCTCGATCTCCGAGCGCTACATCAATTATTACGGCGCCGACGCCAGCCGCCACGCCTCCTGAGGCGGCGCCGGGAACGGCTTGCGCTAGACGACGGCGCCGACCCGGCGCACGCCGCTGACCGGCAGGCCGTCGGCGGCGATGCGGGCGATCGCCCCCGCCGCCGGCTCGCTCGCCACCAGCATGTGGAAGGCGTTGGCGTGGAGGAGCTCGGTCTCGCTCCGCATGATGCCGACATGGCCGCGCCAGAAGACGAGATCGCCGCGCCGGAACGCCGGCAGACCGCCCGAAATGTCGAGTGCCGCACCGGCCTCGGCCGCCTGCATGTCGGAATCGCGCGGACAGCAAAGCCCCGCCGCATGCAGGGCGATCTGCACGAGACCGGAGCAGTCGAGGCCGAGGCTCGACTTGCCGCCCCAGAGATAGGGCACGCCGAGGAAACGCTCGGCGACCGCGACGAAATCGGCCTCGACCGCATCGATTTCGCCGAGATGGCGGGCGATGACGAAGGAGCCGTCGGCGAGCCGGGCGAACTTGCCGTCGATGTCGGCGACCGCGACCCGGCTCGAAAAGGCGAGATGGCCGAGCGGCGGCGACTTCATGTCGGGGCGCGGATAGCGGAAGGTGCGAAGGACGGCGACCTTGCGGTTCGCCGCCGGACCGGCGACCGCGAGCGCCGCGCTCGCCATCCAGCCGACATAGCCGTCCTCGTCGAGCTGGACCCAGGCCCAGCCCTCCGGCGTTTCCTCGAAGACGCGCAGCCGTTCGCCGAAAAGCGCCTCGGTGTCGGCGCCAAGGTCGGGCTCCGGCCGGCGCCGCAGCACCGCGGTCGTCGCGATCACCTGCCGCTCGGCCCCCTCGACGAAGCGCCCGGCGGCGACCCGGCCCGCGAGGCGCCGGTCGGCGAGGTCGGGACGATAGGCGTGGCGGCGCGGGTCGAGGTCGTTGGTCATCGCGGCAGGATCCGGCTTTGCGAGGCGATCAGGTCGGCGAGCCGTTCGACGAAGAGGGCGCCCTCGACCGTGCGCTGGATCACCACATTGCGCCGGTCGGCCTCGTCGCGCCGGCGGGTGACGAGATTCTGCGCCCCCATCGTGTCGAGCGCCCGGGTGATGACCGGCTTCGTCACGCCGAGCTTGGCGGCCAGCCCGCGCACCGTATGCGGCGGCGCTTCGAGATAGATGGTCAGCAGAATCGTCATCTGGCGCGAGCTGAGGTCGATGTCGCCGTCGCGCACGAGAGCGAGCGAAACGTCGTGCCAGAGCTTCAGAGCCTGTCCGGGGCGCAGCTCGACCGTCATATCTTCCCCGTCCCGCGCCGCTTTCGACCGATTTTGTTTCGCTTCCGAACTGTTGGAGCGACGGCCTATCGATTCCGCAAGCGGCGGGGAGCGTCAAGCCTCGGCGGGCGGATAGCGGTCCTCGAGCATCGAAAACAGCGCCCGGATGCCCTGCGCCTCGCCGCCCTCCGGTCGCCCGGGCCGCGCCGACGGCGTCCAGGCATAGATGTCGAAATGCGCCCAGACCTTCGCCTGCTCGACGAATTTCTCGAGGAACAGCGCCGCCGTGATCGACCCGGCGAACGCGCCGGACGAGATGTGGTTGATGTCGGCGATCTTGGAATCGAGCAGCTCGGCATAGGGCTGCCAGAGCGGCAGGCGCCAGAGCGGGTCGGCCGCCTCGCTCGCCGCCGCCGCGAAATCCTCGTCGCGGCTGTAGAAGGGCGGCAGATCCGGCCCGAGCGCGACACGGGCGGCGCCGGTCAGCGTCGCCATATCGACCAGCAGCTCCGGTGCTTCCTCGTCGGCGAGGGCGAGGGCATCGGCGAGAATCAGCCGGCCCTCGGCGTCGGTATTGCCGATCTCGACGCTGAGGCCCTTGCGGCTGCGATAGACGTCGCCGGTGCGGAACGCCCGGCCGGAAACGGAATTCTCGACCGCCGGCACGATCACCCGCAGGCGCACGTCGAGCCGCGCGCCCATGATCATATGGGCGAGGCCGAGCACGTTCGCCGCCCCGCCCATGTCCTTCTTCATCAGCGCCATGGCGCTCGACGGTTTGATGTCGAGGCCGCCGGTGTCGTAGCAGACGCCCTTGCCGACGAGCGTCACCTTCGGCGCGTCGGCGCGGCCCCAATGCATGTCGACGAGGCGCGGCTCGCGGTCGCTCGCCGCCCCGACCGCATGGACGAGCGGGAAATTCTCGGCGATCAGCGCGTCGCCGACGACCGAGCGCACCGCCGCGCCATGGGTGTCGGCAAGGGTGCGGATCGCCATCTCGAGTTCGGCCGGGCCGAGGTCGTTGGCCGGCGTGTTGACGAGGTCGCGGGCAAGGCCGACCGCCTCGGCGACGAGCCGGACCCGCGCGAGGTCGACCGTTTCGTCGACGACGAGCGAGGCCGCGGCCGGCGTCGTTTCCTTGTAGCGGTCGAAGCGGTAGGCGCCGAGGGCAAAGGAAAGGGCGGCAAGGTCCGGCCGCGCCGGCGCGTCGGCGAGGCGGTAGCTGCCGGCCGGCAGCAGACCCGGCAGCTTGCCGAAGAGGAAGCCGTCCCAGGGCCCGGCCGGCGCATCGCCGATACCGAAGAGAACGAGCGCCGGTGCGCCGTCGCTGTCGGGAACGACGAGCGCCGCACCCGCCTTGCCGCGAAAATCGTTGGCCTCGACCCAGCGCCGCTGCCCCTCGCCGAGTTCGGCGAGAACGGCTTCCCGCGTCGCCGGGCCGACGAGACGGATCGGGATCGCCGGGCCGGCGTGATCGGGGGAAAGGAGAAGGCTGCTCATGACCGGGGCTCCGCTGCGACGATCCGACTATTTGGCACTCGTTCCCGGCGCTGGCAATGGCGCGATGGCCCGGCCGGTCCCGGCCGTTTAACCAATCATTAGGGTTAACGGATTATTTCGAAGGGAGAATTCCTGAAGGTCAGCTCCGCGGGAAGCCTCCCCATGCTCCAGTCGTACCGAGCCCGTCATGGCAAGCGCGCCCTTCCGGCGCTCCTTGCCTCGCTTGCCCTCGCCGGCGTTCTCGCCGGTTGTGCCTCCTCCAGCGTCGGCAGCCACAATCGCGCCGAGACGCCCAATATCGGCGCCATGTCGGATCGCCAGATCCAGGAGGTCCTCGGCCACTACGAGGCGAAATACGCGCGCCATCCCGAAGACGTGGCGACCGCCATCGGCTTTGCCCAGGCGCTCGTCGCCGCCGGCCGCACCGAGCAGGCCGTCGCCGTGATGCAGCGCGCCTCGATCCGCCATTCCTCCAACCGCGAGGTGATGTCGGCCTACGGCAAGGTGCTCGTCGCCGACGGCCAGTTCGAGGAGGCGCTGAAGGTCATCGACCGGGTGCAGACCCCGGATCGTCCCGACTGGCGGCTCTATTCGGCCAAGGGCACGATCCTCGACCAGGTCGGCCGCCACGACGAGGCCCGCGTCAACTACGACTATGCCCTGAAAGTCGCGCCCGGCGAGCCTTCGGTGCTTTCCAATCTCGGCCTTTCCTACATGCTGACCGGCGACCTCGGCACCGCCGAGCGCTATCTGCGCGAGGCCGCCAATCACCCCGAGGCCGACAGCCGCGTGCGCCAGAACCTCGCCCTCGTCATCGGGCTGAAGGGCGACTTCACCGAAGCCGAGCGGATCGCCCGCGACGAGCTGAGCCCCGAGCAGGCCGAGGCCAATGTCGCCTATCTGCGCCAGATGCTGAGCCAGCAGGATCGCTGGAAGGACCTGAAAGCCATCGACGGCAAGCCGAAGAAGACGGGCTGATCGCGACGGCGCCGGGACCCCGGCCCCAAGGACCGCAAACGACAAAAGCGCCCGCAGGGGCGCTTTTGTCGGGTCCGCGATGGCTCGGGCTGCGGCAACGCCCGGAGCCGCTCGTCTCTTCACGGAATCGGTGAACGGCTCCAAGCCTTTTGTCATGTCGCGGTTCGGGGCGGCGAACCGGTTTCCGCTTCGCCTGGAAACGCCCTTAGTCGAGATTCATCAGGCGGATCACCGTCGGGCCGATGATGACGACGAAGAGGCACGGCAGGAAGAACAGGATCATCGGGACGGTGAGCTTCGGCGGCAGGCCGGCCGCCTTCTTCTCGGCTTCCTGCATGCGCATGTCGCGGTTTTCCTGGGACAGCACGCGCAGCGTATGGGCGAGCGGCGTGCCGTAGCGCTCCGCCTGGATGAGGCTCGTCATCACCGCCTTGACGCCGTCGAGCCCGGTGCGCCGGCCGAGATTTTCGTAGGCCATGCGCCGTTCCTGCAGATAGCTGAGTTCGGCGGTGGTCAGCACCATTTCCTCGGCGAGCTCGGGCGACTGCAGGCCGATCTCGTCGGAAACCTTCTTGAACGCCGCCTCGATCGACATGCCCGATTCGACGCAGATCAGCATCAGGTCGAGCGCGTCCGGCCAGGCCCGGCGGATCGAGGTCTGCCGCTTCTGGATGATGTTGGTGAGGAACAGGTTCGGCACGAAAATGCCGACACTGCCGATGCCGGCTGCCATGGCGAGCTTCAGCATCGCCGGCTGGTCGAAGTCGCCGCTGCCGAAAAGATAGATGATGGCGAGCACGAACAGGATGAACGGCATGATGAAGCGGGCGAAGGCGTAGGTCACGACCGGCGCCTCGCCGCGGAAGCCCGCCTGACGCAGCCGGTCGATCTGATCGCGGTCGATCATCCGTTCGCGCAGATTGAAGCGGTCGACGACGCTCTTGACCAGCTTCTTGGGCTCCGGGCGCAGCGACGCCTTGCCGGCCGGTGTCTTGATGTCGAGCCGCGCGCGCTCGCGCTTGCGGATCTTCTCGCGCTCGGTCGCGACGTATTTCATCCGCTTGCTGAGCTGGTCGTTCGACAGGAGCGGCATCGCCAGCGTGATGATGGTGGCGAAGACGGCGATCGCCGTGAACAGCGCCAGCATGAACTGGAGATTGGTGACGGCATCGACGATGGCACTGATCACGGCCGCCTCCTCAGAAGTCGAAATTGATCATCTTGCGCATCACCAGCACGCCGCACAGCATCCAGAAGGCACAGCCGATCAGCATCGCATTGCCGATCGAGGTGCTGAACAGGAGCGTGATGTAGTCCGGGCTGGTGAAATAGATGAGCAGCATGACGATCAGCGGCAGCGCGCCGATGATCGCCGCCGAGGCCTTCGCCTCCTGGCTGACCGCGCGCACCTTGCCGGCCATCTTCTTGCGGTCGCGCAGCACGCCCGAGAGATTGCCGAGCGCTTCGGAGAGATTGCCGCCCGCCCGCTGCTGGATCGAGATGACGATGCCGAAGAAATTGGTCTCCGCCGTCGGGATCCGGTCGTGCAGCCGGCCGATCGCGTCGGCGAGCGGAATGCCCATCTTCTGCGTTTCGATGATCTTGGAGAATTCCTCGCGCACCACCGCCACCGGCGATTCCTGGGTGATGATCCGGAGGCAGTCGTTGAGCGGCAGGCCCGCTTTCACGCCGCGCACGACGACGTCGACCGTGTTCGGGAATTCGTCCATGAACTTGCGGATACGGCGCTTGGTGCGGAACCCGATGAACCAGCGCGGCAGGCCGAAGCCGCCGACGAAACCGGCGGCGACGGCGAGGAAGAACGGCAGGTCGAACAGCATCGCCGCGGCGACGGTGCCGAGGCCGAAGGCGGCGCTGACGAGGACGAACTGGTGCTTGCTCCAGTGCAGGCCGGCGCGCTCGATCTTCAGCGACAGGGGCGGCGCCTCGGGCTTGCCCTTCTTGGCCTTGTGCTGGTCCTTCTTTTCCTTGTTCTGCAGGCGTTCGGAAACGACCTCGCGCCGGCTCGGCCCCTTGTCGACGCGCACCTTCTTGGTGGCCGTCTCGGCGACCTTGGCCATGCGCCGCTCGCCCTCGATCTCGCCGGTGAGGTGCGGATAGAGGAAGACATAGGCGACGCCGCCCACCGACAGGGTGACGAGGACGGCGAGAGCCATGAGCGTGACGGTCGAGCCGAACATCGTCAGTCTCCCAGCGGCTCCATCGCGGCGGCGTCGAGCGCGGCGGCGAGTTCGGCTTCGAGACCGTAGTAACGGGCGCGCTCCCAGAACGCCGGACGGCCGATACCGGTCGAGTGATGCTGCCCGACGATCTTGCCGTTGGCGTCCTCGCCGAGCATCTCGTAGACGAACAGGTCCTGGGTGGTGATGACCTCGCCTTCCATGCCCAGCACTTCGGTGATGTGGGTGATGCGGCGCGAACCGTCGCGCAGGCGGCTCGCCTGGACGATGACGTCGACCGAACCGACGATGATCTCGCGCACCGTCTTGGCCGGCAGCGAGAAGCCGCCCATGGCGATCATCGATTCGATACGGTTGAGGCATTCGCGCGGGCTGTTGGCGTGGATCGTGCCCATCGAGCCGTCGTGGCCGGTGTTCATCGCCTGCAGCAGGTCGAACACCTCCGGTCCGCGCACTTCGCCGACGATGATCCGTTCCGGGCGCATGCGCAGGCAGTTCTTGACGAGGTCGCGCATGGTGATCTCGCCCTCGCCCTCGAGGTTCGGCGGGCGGGTTTCGAGGCGCACCACATGCGGCTGCTGCAGCTGCAGTTCCGCCGAGTCCTCGCAGGTGATGATGCGCTCGTCGGTCTCGATGTAGCGGGTCAGGCAGTTGAGCAGCGTCGTCTTGCCCGAGCCCGTGCCGCCCGAAATGATCGTGTTGCAGCGGCACTGGCCGATGATCTGCAGCACCCGGGCGCCTTCCGGCGAGATCGAGCCGAACTTGACGAGCTGATCGAGGGTCAGCTTGTCCTTCTTGAACTTGCGAATGGTCAGGGCCGGACCGTCGATCGACAGCGGCGGTGCGATGACGTTGACGCGGCTGCCGTCGGGAAGGCGCGCGTCGCAGATCGGGCTCGCTTCGTCGACGCGGCGGCCGACCTGGCTGACGATGCGCTGGCAGATGTTCATCAGCTGCGCGTTGTCGCGGAAGCGCACATTGGTCAGCTGGATCTTGCCGGAAACTTCGATGTAGGTCGTGTCCGAGCCGTTGACCATGATGTCGGCGATGTCGTCGCGGGCGAGCAGGGGCTCCAGCGGACCATAGCCGAGCACGTCGTTGCAGATGTCGTCGAGCAGGTCCTCCTGCTCGGCGATCGACATGACGACGTTCTTCAGCGAGATGATCTCGTTGACGATGTCGCGGATTTCCTCGCGCGCCGATTCGGCATCGAGCCGGGCGAGCTGCGACAGGTCGATCGCCTCGATCAGCGAGCCGAAGATCTGTGTCTTGACGTCGTAATAGTCGGCGCTGCGCCGGGTACCGGAGGCGGCGGCGACGCGCTCGGCCGGAAGGTCGGCGGTCGGCAGCGGCGTCGGCTTCGCCGCCGGTGCGGCGGCCGGCTCGAGGAACGAGGGAACGCTCGGCTGCGGCGCCGGTGCCGGCTGGGCGATCGGCTGGAGCACGATCTGCGGCGCCGGCTTCGGTGCCTCGGGCACGGGCGTCGAGACCGGACGCGGCGTGTCGGCCAGCGGCACGGCGGACTCGCGCGAAATCTCGGCCGGCTGCGAATGCGCCGGTGCCGGATACTGCTGACCGCCGGGGTCGTTGGTGCCGCGTTTTCCGAACATTCTCTCTACCCGTTCACGCGCTCTTCTTCATCAGGAGCTTGCTGAGCAGTGGCGGCAGTGCCACGCGCTTGCCGCGCTTGTTCTGGGAGCGGCCGGACACGAGGTTGGCGACGGTGTCGAACATGCCGGCGACCTCGGACTTGCCGGCCGCCTCGCCGATCATCTGGCCGTTGTTGGCCGCCGTGCCGAAAAGCTGCGGCTCGAACGGGATCTCGGCGACCGCTTCGCGGCCGATGGCGGCGGCGAATTCGGCCGGCTTGATCTCGGGGCGCTTGGGCACGTTGACCTGATTGAGCACGAGGTGCGGCGGACGGTCGTTCGGCCGCGCCGCCGTCAGCACGTCGACGATGTTCTTGGTGTTGCGCAGATTGGCGAGGTCCGGCGAGGCGACGACGACGATCTCGTCGGCCATCGTCAGCACCTTGCGCACCCAGCCGGTCCACATGTGCGGCACGTCGAGGACCACCGTCGGCACGCCCTTCTGGGTTACGTCGATGATCGTGCCGAAGGCGTCGGCCGAAAAGTCGTAGGACTTCTCGAGCGTCGCCGGCGCGGCGAGCAGGTTGAGATGGTCGTCGCACTTGGCCAGCAGGCGGTCGATGAACACGTCGTCGACGCGGTCCGAGGAATAGACGGCATCGGCGATGCCCTGGCTCGGATCCTGGTTGAAGTCGAGGCCGGCGGTGCCGAACGGCAGGTCGAGATCGAGCAGCGCGACGTCCGTCTCGAACAGCCGTGCCATCGACCAGGCGACATTGTGGGCAACCGTCGAGGAACCGACGCCGCCGCGCGCGCCGAAGAAGGCGATGGTGCGGCCGAGCGGCTTGGCCTGGGCGTCGCCATAGAGGCGCGACACGGTGCGGATGAAGTCGATCGGCCCGAACGGGGCGACGACATATTCGCTGACGCCGCGGCGCAGCAGGTCGCGGTAGAGGTCGATGTCGTTGACATGGCCGACGACGACGACCTTGGAGCCGGGATCGCAGACATCCGCCAGCCGGTCGAGCTCGCCGAGCAGGCGGTCGGCGCCGAGCCGCGATTCGACGACGATGACGTTCGGCGTCGGCGCACCGCCGTAGAACTCGACGGCGGCCGGGATGCCGCCCATATGGGCCTTGACGTGCACCTTGGCGAAACGACGATCCGCCGAGGCCGCATCGACGACGCCATAGATTTCGGGCGTGTCGCAGAAGGCCTGCAGGGAGATCCTGGGAACCGGACGGACGTCCGCGCCGTCGTCGTGATCGAGTGCTTCGGTCATCGTCTCACTCATCATTGTCCGACATCGCTGATCTTGCCGCTTTCGGCGTTGTCGACCTTGGTCGCCGTGTCTTCGCCCTTGCGGTACTTCTCGAAGACGGTGGTGCGCCGGCCGCCGTCGCGCGGGGTCTCGCCACGCGGCGTGATGAGGTCGCGCGGCTGGGCGATCTGGGCGGCGAAATTCTTCTGCGTGGCGCAGCCGAAGTTCCAGTACTGGCTGTTTTCCATGTCGGTGCCGAGGTCGTCCGGCCAGTAGCCGCACGGGCCGGCCATCGCCTGCAGCCGGTCGTAGGAGATCTGGATCGGCGCCGAGAGCGCCGGATCGTCGATCTGGTAGGCGCGGTAGAGCACCTCGGACTCGGCGACGCCGAGATTGGCGAGCGTGTGCCGGATTTCGCCGACCACATTGGCCGCTGCCGCCTCGTTGGCCGAGCCGCTCGGGGCGGCGACCGTCAGCGCGCTCTCGCCGCGCTCGCGATAGCTCGCAACGAAGCTCGCGATCATGTCGCGATCGGCATCGGCGAGCCGTCCGCCGCGCATGCTGACCGGCACGTAGAGCACTTCCGGCGCCTGCGCCACCGCGATCGGGTGGCGGTCGTGATAGGAGCGGTCCGGCACCGAGCCGGTCACTTCCATCTGGCTGGCACAGCCGCCGAGCGCCGCCACGGCGACCGTCAGGGCGAGCACCCGCGACAGGCGGAAGGCGAGGCCGGATCCGCCCATGGCGCTGTCGGAAACCTTCTGTCTCATCACACTCTCAACTCCGAACCGTCGGCCGCGCCTTGGGCCTCACTCGACGATGAATCCGTAGCGGCCGTGATAGGCACCGCTCGCCGACGCCGCACCGACGCCGTAAATCCGATTGATGCGCTGCAGGAGAACCGTCTGCGGGTCGCTGGCGGCCTCGAGATTGCGGCCCGGATCCTCCAGCTTGTCGGGGCTGACCGGCTTGACCATGTAGGGCGTCACGATGATCGCCAGCTCCGTCTGGTGCTGGGCGAAGTCGCGGCTGCGGAACAGGGCGCCGAGCACCGGCAGCTTCTTCAGGCCCGGAATGCCGTTGATGACCTGCTTGGTCTCTTCCTGGATCAGGCCGGCGATCGCCAGCGCGCCGCCGCTCGGCACCTCGACCGTGGTGCTCGCCCGGCGCACCTTGAGGCCGGGGATCGACAGCGAGGACGAGGCGGCGTCGCTGTTCAGCGCGATTGCGTTCTCGTCGGTCAGCTCGCTGACCTCGGTGGTCACCCTGAGGCTGACGCGGCCTTCCGAAAGCACGACCGGCGTGAAGCCGAGCGCGATACCGAAGGGCTTGTATTCGACGAGGATGTTGCCGTCGCTGTCGCGGCCGGTCGGCACCGGGAACTCGCCGCCGGCGAGGAAATTCGCGGTCTCGCCGGAGATCGCCGAAAGGTTCGGCTCGGCGAGCACGCGGATCATGCCGCTCTGCTCGAGCGCCCGGAGCGTGCCGGTGAGATAGTCGCCGTTCGGCCGGGTCCAGGTCGCCGTGGCGCCCGAGCCGGCGATCGCCTTGCCGGCGACCGAGAACGGGTTCTGCGTGACGAGCGCGCTCGACAGTCCGCCGCCCGACAGCACCGCCTCGAGGTCGATGCCGAGCTGCTTGATGACGTTGCGCTGCACCTCGGCGACCGTCACCTTGAGCATCACCTGCTCCTGGCCGGAAACCGAGATCATGTTCACCACGAGCTCCGGCTTGCCGATGATCCGGGTGGCGATGTCGACCGCCTTCTGGGCGTCCGACGGGGTCTGCGCCGTGCCGCGCAGGGCGACCGCCTCGCCGACCATTTCGACCGAGATGTTGGAGCCCGGCATGATCTGGCGGATGGTCGATTCGATGACGACGAGATCGCGCGAGACCTGCAGGTCGAGCGTGGTGATCTGGTTGCCGGCACCGTCGAAGAACACGACGTTCGCCTCGCCGACGGCGACACCGATGATGAAGGCACGGCGCGGCGTGCGGATCACCACGTCGGCGATCGCCGGATTGGAGACGAGGACGTCCTTGGCGTCGCGCGGCAGCTCGACGACGATCGACTTGTTGAGGCCGAGATTGACCTGACGCACACCGCCGTTGCCGCTGATCTTGAGCTGGCTCTGGCTTGCCGCCGTCGCTGCATCCGGCGCGCCGACGGCGCCGGCCAGAACTGCCGTCGCCACCAGAGCCAGAACCCGAATGAACTTCCCGAACATGGACTTAACTCCTGACGCGCCGCGCCGACACGCTCACCGCCTCATCGCGGGGGCCTGGATCCCGTACTTGACCATGGTGACCCCGGACGCACCGGAGCTCTTCTTGCCGCTCATGTCCTTGGCGAGCTGCGGCCCCTCGGCGTCCGCCGCCGCATCGGCGAGGCTGCGCAGCGACAGCGAGAGCTCGCCGAGCTGGTCGGCCAGCGCCAGCGCTTCGGCCTGCTCGGGCAGCATCTCGAGGGTCGCGGTATTGCCGACCACCACCTTCTCGCCGTTCTGCTCCTCGACCGTCTGGTCGATGGCGAGCACGCGAACATTGGTCAGCACCGTCTCGGAAACGTAGGAATTGCCGTCCGTCGGCGCCGACTGGGAACCGAGGCGCCGGGTCAGGATCACGTCGACCCGGTCGTTCGGCAGGATGAAGCCGCCGGCCCCGGTCTCCGGCGAGATGGGCGTCGCCACGGCCCGCATGCCGGCCGGCAGGATCGCCGACATGAAGCCGCGATCGGTGCGCACCAGCTTGGCTTCCTTGATCGGTTCGCCGGCAAGGAAAGGCGTGCGCGCGATGGTCGCGGCGAGATCCTCGGCCGCGTCCGGCCGCACCGCGCGGGTGATGTAGGCCGGATTGACCGCGTCCCGCGGCCAGGCCTGCCAGGACAGTCCTTCGTTGCCGACGGCGCTGCCCATCGAAATGTCGCGGGCCGCCACCAGCACGTCCTCGGTAGCGATTTCCGGGGCCGCCGCCGGCTGCTCGACGGTGACGACTTCCGGTTCGCCCATATTGCCGGCGAGCAGCGCGGCAAGACCGCCGGCGCCGACCGCGATGGCAAGGACGATGATACGCGCAGACTTCATGAGCTCCGGTTCCCGAACGCGAAAAACACGTGGCAAGGGCCACGCCTTCACGCTCAATTTCGGTGCGCAATCGTCAAATTACGGTTAACCGCTGGTGACTTTTCGTGGTTAACGATCGTTGAACGAGGCGGCGTCCGCACTGGCGTTGCGATTCTGCGAACGAAACGACCGCCGGTGTTCCTCCGGCGGTCCGCGAAAGGCGATCGGAAAGGGCCGATGCGACGGTCACGACAGTGTCGTCAGCAGTCCCTGCATCCACGGCGTGTCCGGATACATCGCCAGCCCGGTATAGGCGAGCGCGATGCCGTAGGGCACGCCCGCATCGCGGCGCCGCAGCCGCTGCACCCAGCTCCATTCCGGCACCAGACGGTCGGCATAGTCGGACCGCAGCACGAGGATCGCCAGCGTCAGAAGGCCGCCGAGGATCGAGGACGTGACCGCATAGCTGAAGGCCTGGTTCCAGCCGAGCCACAGCGCGACCGCCGCGGCGAGCTTGGCATCGCCGCCGCCGATCCAGCCCATTGCGAAGAACACGAAGGCAACGGCGAGCATGATGCCGGCCGCGGCGAAATGCAGGCCGATCGTCTGCCAGTCCATGCCGTTGGCGAAGGCGAGAACGAGGAAGCCGGCGACGAGCGCCAGCGAGATGCGGTTCGAGATCGTCATCGTGAACAGGTCCGAGGCGGCGGCATAGGCCATCGCCCAGGGAAACAGGAGAAGGACGAGTATCTCGATCATGACGCAACTGACCCTGTCGACGCTGTTACTGCTGATGTCGGCCGATCATCCCACGAAGCCATTAAATCGCGGTAAAACGGCCGTGTTTCATGCGTCTTTTCAGGCGATCCGGAAGCTTCGGCTCACTTCGACATGAAATTGGTGACGGTGGTCGACACGCCGTCGAACTTGTCCGTGATGGCGGCCCCGACCGCGCCGATGGCGCCGATGATGACCACCGCGATGCCGGCGGCGATGAGGGTGTATTCGATCACGGTGGTGCCGCGCTCGTCGCGCAGAAAGCGGATCCAGACCTGCCGCATGTGGGAACTCCCTGGCTTCCGTGCCGCGCGGTACGGGGGACGTCCCGTCCGATCGGTTCACAACGACGCCGAGTCTAGGGCGGACATCTTTCAGCACTGTTAAAAACCGGACTGAAGTTGATCGATCCGCCGGCAAAGAAACGGGCGATCGCCGTGACCGGCGACCGCCCTCGATACGTTCGCCCGGTAAGGCCCGGACGAGGCCCTCGTCACTTCGAGGTGAAGTTCGAGATGTCGGTCGAGATGCCGTGGAACTTCGTGCTCAGCGTGCTGCCGAGCGCCTTGACGCCGCCGATGATGACGACCGAGATGCCGGCCGCGATGAGGCCGTATTCGATGGCGGTGGCGCCGGACTCGTCCTTGGCGAAACGGGCAACGAGATTCTTCATGTGACTGCTCCTTGACTCCACGTGAATGACTGCACAGTTCTGCGGTGGTTGTTATTTTCAGTCCGCTCGAAACTGTGGTGAAGCTAGCAGTCCTTCCTTGCCATCTTGTTAAAGTACCGGGAATTCGATTGGTTTAGATCGCTCGCAACGAATATAGTGAATCAAGTATTACTTTGAAGACTTTCTGTCAGGACTTGCCGGAACGGCATCGGTGCGCCCGAAAAAGCGAAGGGCGGCCGCATCTTCCGATGCAAGCCGCCCCATGTCCAGGCTGGCCCGATGACGCCCGGGCCGGGCGCGACATTACTTCGAGGTGAAGTTCGAAATGTCGGTCGAGATGCCATGGAACTTCGTGCTCAGCGTGCTGCCGAGCGCCTTGACGCCGCCGATGATGACGACCGAGATACCGGCCGCGATGAGGCCGTATTCGATGGCGGTGGCGCCGGACTCGTCCTTGGCGAAACGGGCAACGAGATTCTTCATGTGGTCTACTCCATGCTCCACGAGTTTGTTCAACACCAGGTCCGTCACGCTCTTCGTGCTGGGCCGATCGAACCTGCGAGCACCGTAGTCGCTGCCGATTGCCAAACGATTAAAACAACCGTTCAGAAAGTCCAAAAACGTCAAGTTCTCCAACGTGGTAAACCGAGTCTTACGGTCCCCGAGGCATCGCCGCCCGGCGATTTCCCGCGCCCCGGCCGGCGGGTGTCGAAACGTTTGCAAAAGATTCACCATTCCCTTCGATGATTCCGCTAACGCGTGTATCGGGGTAGCGAGATGTCTGTTGAACGCCGCGCAGGGTTCGGTCGGTCGAGGAATGATGCGGCGGTGCCGTCCTGGCGCCGCGCCGCGGCGTCGTTCGGCCTCTGCCTCGTGGCCCTGGCCGGGCCGGCGATCCTCCCGGCCGGAACGCTCGACAATCCGCTCGCCCGGTTTCTGACGACTCCCGCGCACGCGAGCGAGCCGATCACCGTCGTCGTCGACCGCGCCAAGATCCTGCGCCTCACCGAGCCGGCCGGCACGATCGTGCTCGGCAATCCGGCGATCGCCGACGCCACCATGTCGGACGACCGCACGCTGGTCCTCACCGGCAAGAGCTTCGGCAGCACCAATCTCGTCATCCTCGACGGTGCCGGGCGCCAGATCGCCGACGAGACCATCCTCGTGCGCGCCGCGACCGATCAGGTCGTCACGGTCTACAAGGGCGTGAAGCGCGAGACCCTCTCCTGCGCCCCGGTCTGCCAGCAGACCGCCAATGTCGGCGACGGCGACGAGGTTTTCAGCCGGATCAGCGGCCAGGTTCAGGCCCGCAACGGCCTGTCGCAGGGCCTGACCGACAGCGGCGCTGCCGGCGGCGCGGTCGCCGGAGCGCAGTAACGTCGCGCCAGCCGGAAGGCCCGTCCCGGTTCATTAGCGCATTGTTAAGCCTCTGCGGCGATGGCGCCCGTCGCGCCGTGTTACAGGCATCGTCGCAACGGTTCCTCAACGCTTTATTGCTAGAACGTTCCCCGAAAATCGCGAGAACTGCCCAATATTCGGGCAGTCGCCTGCGAGGGAACGAGATGGCAGCGACACGATATCGGCGACAGTTGCGTATTGCCGGCAAGCGCCTGTTGCGCGGCTTGCGGCCCGGGCGTTTCGGCCGGGACAAGCGCGGCGCGGCGGCTGTCGAATTCGCCCTGACGGCCTTTCCCTTCTTCGCCATGCTGTTCGCCTGTCTGGAGACCGGTCTGGTCTTCTTCGCCGAACAGTCGATGGAATCGGGCGTTGCCCGCGCCGCGCGGCTGATCCGCACCGGCCAGGCCCAGACCGGCGGCTTCGACGAGGCCAAGTTCAAGGATGCCGTCTGCCACTACATGATCGCGGTGAGCGACTGCCAGTCGAACCTCTATGTCGACGTGCGCACCTATGCGTCCTTCAAGAACGCCGATTTCAGCTCGCCGACCGAGGATGGCAAGCTGAAGACGGACTTCCAGTACGACCCGGGTGTCGGCGGCGATATCGTCGTGGTCCGCGCCTTCTACGAGTGGCAGACCTACTTCAATTTCTTCGGCTACAACATGTCGAACCTGTCGGACGGCAAGCGTCTTCTCGGCGCGGCGACGGCGTTCCGCAACGAACCCTTCTGAGCGCCGGAACGTGGCGACCGAGACAATGCGGGCAATGGCTCCGACAACGAAAAGACGGACGAAGGAGGCGGTGGTGAAGAAAGGTTGGCTGCGGCATCTGAGCCCCCGCGCCCTGGCCGCGCGCCTGGCCGGCGACGAGCGCGGCGTGTCGGCGGTCGAGTTCGCGCTGATCCTGCCGCTGATGCTGATCATCTATTTCGGCACCATCGACATCAGCCAGATGATCTCGGCCAAGCGCAAGCTGTCCCATTCAGCGAGCGCCCTCGGCGATCTCATCACCCAGTATTCGGTGATCACCTCTCCCGAGATGGAGAGCATGCTCGACGCCGCCTCGGCGATCATGGCGCCGTATTCGGACACCAATCTGAAGATCGTCGTTGCCGGCATCTGGATCGACGACAAGGGTAACGCGACGGTGAGCTGGAGCGTCGCGCGCAACGCCACCCCGCTGACCAAGGGTGCTGCCGTCACCGTTCCCGCCAAGGTCAAGACCAAGAGCACCGGCCTCGTCATGGCCGAACTCGACTACGACTACACGCCCCAGATCGGCTATGTCGTGACCGGCACCTTCGACCTCAACGACCGCTTCTTCCTGCGCCCGCGCATCGGCGACGAGGTCGAGTACAAGAAATAGCCGCGCCGTTGCGTGGCGGTTTTCGAAGGCCGGGCCCGACGCCCGGCCTTTCGCATTTCGCCCAAGAGCTACTGGACGGCGGCGCCGGTGGCGGCTACATCCCGAGCCCACACGATGGCAGCTCGAAGGACGCGGGGAGTCCCGCGCGTGCGATGATCAATGCCGTTCTCCTGATCCTGGTGGCGATCGGCGCGGCCGCCTCGCTACTGACCGGTCCGGCTCCGATCGGCCCCGGCGAGATCGTCGACGTCATCGTCGGTCGGGCCGACCCCGTTCTGGCGACGGTGGTTCTGGAGCTGCGCCTGCCGCGCGTTCTCCTCGGCGTGATGATCGGCGCGACCCTCGGCATTTCCGGCGCCGCCATGCAGGGCTTCTTCCGCAATCCGCTCGCCGCGCCCGATCTCCTCGGCACGTCCAATGCCGCCGCCGCCGCCGCGACGCTGGCGATCTCCCTCGGCCTTGCCGGCACGCTCTCGCCGCTGCTGCCGCCGGCCGCCATTCTCGGCGCCCTTCTCGGCGCGGTCCTTTTGCATCTCGTCGCCGGCCGCGACGCCCGCATCCTCACCCTCGTGCTCGCCGGCCTCGCGCTGTCGAGCTTCTTTGCCGCCGCGACGGCGCTCTCGCTCGATCTCGCGCCCAATCCCTTCGCCGCGCTCGAGATCGCCTTCTGGCTGCTCGGCTCGCTCGCCGAGCGCTCGATGGTGCATGTGGCGATCGCCGCGCCGTTCATGGCGCTGTCCTGGCTGCTGCTGCTCGCCGCCCGGCCGGCCCTCGCCGCCCTCACCCTCGGCGAGGACACCGCGCGCTCCCTCGGCGTCTCGGTGACCCGGACCCGCAACCTCATCGTCGCCGGCATTTCCCTCGGCATCGGCGCCGCCGTCGCGGTTGCCGGCGTGATCGGCTTCATCGGCCTCGTCGTGCCCCATCTGGTGCGGCCCCTCGTCGGCCATGCGCCGCATCGCACGCTGGTGCCCTCGGCGCTTGCCGGCGCGGCGCTGCTCACCTTCGCCGACGTGGTCGTGCGCCTGCTGCCGACCGTCGGTGAGATCAAGCTCGGCATCGTCACCGCGCTCGTCGGCCTGCCGTTCTTCCTCGCCCTTCTCGTGAGGGAGCGCCGCGACGCGCTCGCCGCGCCATGAGCCCGCATCTCGTCCTCGACGACGTCGCCGTCACGCGCGGCGGCGCCCGCCTGCTCGACGGCGTCTCGCTCGATATCGCCGGCGGCAGCTTCGTCGCCCTCGTCGGGCCGAACGGCGCCGGCAAGACGACCTTGCTGCGCGCGATCGCCGCGCTCGGCCGCCACGAGGGGCGCGTCACCCTCGACGGCGTGGCGATCGAGGCGATGGCGCCGCGCGCCCGCGCCCGCCGCCTTGCCTATCTCGAGCAGGGCGGCGCCAGCCATTGGCCGGTCCGTGCCCGCGAGCTCGTCGCCCTCGGCCGCATGCCGCACGCTGCCGGTTCGCATTTGTCGGCCGCCGACGACGCGGCGATCGATGCTGCCCTCGTCGCCGCCGACGCAATGGTTTTCGCCGAGCGGCGGATCGACACGCTGTCGGGCGGCGAGCGCGCCCGCGTGCTGCTGGCCCGGGCACTCGCCGTCGGCGCGCCGGTGCTGCTCGTCGACGAGCCGACCGCCGCGCTCGATCCGCGTCACCAGCTCGCCGTGTTCGATATCCTGAGGAAGGAGGCCGATGCCGGCCGCATCGTCATTGCCGCGATCCACGATCTCGGCTTTGCCGACCGCTATGCCGATCGCATCGCGGTGCTCGATCGCGGTCGGCTCGATGCCTATGCCCCGGCCGGCGAGGCGCTCGCCGACGACCGGCTGGAGCGGGTGTTCGGGCTGAGGCGCGCCGGCGAGGGGCGGTTCGGCCCGCGCTGGGAGAGCATCTAGCGCTGAAGCGGGCGCTACCCGGGCGGGATCAGCGCAGGAACGGGTTGCCGGCCGGCGCACCGCCGCCGCCCGGGCGCGCCACCGGCAGGCGCCGGTTCAGCCAGCCCGGACCGTTCGGCCCGCCGAGCATGCCCTCGCCGACATCCTCCACCGAGGTGAAGCCGTGCGCCATCAGCTGATACTGCAGCCAGCGCGACCGGTTGCCTGTGGCGCAGATGAGCGCGATCGGCTTCGACTGGTCGCCCTCCATCGCCTCCATCAGCTTGTCGAGGAAATCGTGGCTGTGCATGGTGATCGCCACCGCGCCCTCGCCGACGCCGGTCTGCATCCACTCCTGCGGGGAACGGATGTCGACGAGCAAAACCTCGCCCTTCACCGCCTGTTCGTGCGCAACGTCCGCGGTCAGCATGTCTTGCCTCCGAATTCCTCTGCGGCACCGGTTGCCGCATGGGCGGCGCCTTTATTTTCGATTTCGCGAATATATGCAACACCGCGCCGGGGTCCAGAGGCGATTTTTGAGGGTGCCGCGGTCTCCGCGAGCGGGCCTTGCCGGCAAATCTTGCGCGAGAAGGCATGGCTCCCGTGTCCCTTGCGCGTCAAGCCGCTTGGCGCCGCATTGGGGCAATGATATCTAGCCGGCCATGACCGACCTTTCCCATATACGCAACTTCGCGATCGTCGCCCATATCGACCATGGCAAGTCGACCCTGGCCGACCGGCTCATCCAGATGACCGGCGGGCTGACCGAGCGCGAAATGAAGGAGCAGGTGCTCGACTCGATGGACATCGAGCGCGAGCGCGGCATCACCATCAAGGCGCAGACCGTGCGCCTCGTCTATCGGGCAAGGAACGGCGAGGAATACGTCCTCAATCTCATCGACACGCCGGGCCATGTCGACTTCGCCTACGAGGTCAACCGCTCGCTTGCGGCCTGCGAAGGCTCGCTGCTCGTCGTCGACGCCAGCCAGGGCGTCGAGGCGCAGACGCTGGCCAATGTCTACCAGGCGATCGAGAACGACCACGAGATCGTCTCGGTCCTCAACAAGGTCGACCTGCCGGCCGCCGAGCCGGAGCGCATCAAGCAGCAGATCGAGGACGTGATCGGCCTCGACGCCTCGGACGCGATCCCGATCTCGGCCAAGACCGGCGTCGGCGTCGACGAGGTGCTGGAAGCCATCGTCCATCGCCTGCCGGCCCCGGTCGGCGATCCCAATGCCACGCTGAAGGCGCTTCTCGTCGATTCCTGGTACGACGCCTATCTCGGCGTCGTCGTCCTCGTGCGCATCGTCGACGGCAGCCTGAAGAAGGGCCAGAAGATCCGCATGGTGGGCACCGGCGCGGCCTACGAGGTCGACCGCGTCGGCGTCATGACGCCGAAGCTGCTCGTCACCGACCGCCTCGGCGCCGGCGAGATCGGCGTTTTCACCGGCTCGATCAAGGAAGTCGCCGACACCGCGGTCGGCGACACCATCACCGACGACCGCAATCCCTGCAAGGAGGCGCTGCCCGGCTTCCGCCCGGCCCAGCCGGTGGTGTTCTGCGGCCTCTTCCCGGTCGATGCCAACGACTTCGAGGATCTGCGCGCCGCCGTCGGCAAGCTGCGCCTCAACGACGCCAGCTTCTCCTACGAGATGGAGACCTCGGCCGCGCTCGGCTTCGGCTTCCGCTGCGGCTTCCTCGGCCTGCTGCATCTGGAAATCATCCAGGAGCGGCTGGAGCGCGAGTTCGACCTCGACCTCATCGCGACCGCACCTTCGGTGGTCTACAAGATCAGGCTCACCGACGGCTCGACGACGGAGCTGCACAATCCGGTCGACATGCCCGATCCGGTCAAGATCGCCGAGATCGCCGAGCCGTGGATCCGCGCCACGATCATGACGCCGGACGAATATCTCGGCGCCGTCCTGAAGCTCTGCCAGGAGCGCCGCGGCGTCCAGGTCGACCTCACCTATGTCGGCAATCGCGCCATGGCCGCCTACGACCTGCCGCTCAACGAGGTCGTCTTCGACTTCTACGACCGGCTGAAGTCGATCTCCAAGGGCTATGCGAGTTTCGACTACCACCTGACCGACTATCAGGCGGGCGACCTCGTCAAGATGCAGATCCTCGTCAATGCCGAACCGGTCGACGCGCTGTCGATGCTCGTCCACCGCTCGCAGGCCGAGCGTCGCGGCCGCGCCATGTGCGAGAAGCTGAAGGACCTGATCCCGCAGCACATGTTCCAGATCCCGATCCAGGCCGCGATCGGCGGGCGCATCATCGCCCGCGAGACCATCCGGGCGCTGCGCAAGGACGTCACCGCCAAGTGCTATGGCGGCGACATCACCAGAAAGCGCAAGCTTCTGGAGAAGCAGAAGGAAGGCAAGAAGCGGATGCGCCAGTTCGGCAAGGTCGAGATCCCGCAGGAAGCCTTCATCGCCGCCCTGAAGGTCGACGTGTAACGGCCCGTCGGGGCGCGCCGTTCGCGGCTAGTCCTTGCCGGACGTGCCGCGCAGCTCGCCGATGTCGGGCATCGATCCCGGCCGCAGCGCGAAGCCGGTGAACGCCCCCGCCGCCGGCTTCGGCCCGAGGTCCTCGCGCAGGAGCCCCATCTTCTCGCTGTCGTCGACGAGTTCGTAGACGATCGCGGCGGGCACGAAATCCCAGCCTTCGATGATGCCGAGCGCGTCGGCGAGGTTCCGGGCCTGCGCCTCCGCGCTGCCCGACCCGCCCCACGCGGCCGAACTCGACCAGCCGAATTCGGTGAACCAGACCGGTCGCGCGTCGCCTTGGCGCCCCATTTCGGCGCGCAGCGCCTCGACGCCGACCTCGAAGCACCAGGGCGGGGCGAGCGGATCGTGTCCGGCGCCGCAGTCGTCGGGCCCATAGGCGACACCGTCACGGGCCGGGTCGGCCTTGGCGTAAGGGTGGATCGCGAGGCCGTCGTAGCGGGCGCCCGCCGCGTACATGCGCGCCAGATAGGCGGTGTCGGCGCTGGCGAGCGAGCCGCCGAGGACCGTCGCCGCCGGGTCGGCGGCCTTCAGCGCGCCATAGGCGGCATCGAGCAGGGCGACATAATCGTCCGCCGCTGCCGGATCGACGAGCACGTTGGCGCCCGCCCGAACCTTGGCCGTCGGCCAGAAGGCGATGCTGTTCGGTTCGTTCCAGACCTCCCAGCCGATCACCGTGGCGGCAAGACCGGCGCGCCGAATCTCGCCGGCAAGGAAGGCGAAGGCACGGCCATAGGCATGCGGGTCGACGGGGGCATGCCAGATCGCCTCCGGGCTGTCGCAGTCGAGCCCGGCCGGCACCGCCCAGCAGGGCGACTGGGCGAGCATGACGACCGCCTTCATGTCGTGCGTCGCCGCCGCCCGCACCGCCGCGACGACGAGAGCGAGCCGGTCGCGGTCGAAGCTCGTCGCCGGATCGCCGGGTCGCGGTTGCAGCTGGCGCCAGTCGGCGGGGATGCGCACGAGCCGGGCGCCGAGTGCCGCGGCCTTGTCGACATGGCGCCGGACGGCTTCCGTCTCGTCGCCGCCGGCTTCGGCGAGGAGGGCGGCGCTGTCGAAACCGAGGTGAATGCCGAGGAGGAAGTCGCGGGCCGAGGCGGTCGAGGTGGTCGCGAGCGCAACGACGGCGAGGATCGCCGCCCGCAGCGCGCCGCGCGCCGGTCTATGAGGCCGTACCGAATCGGCGCCCGCCATCGATCCGCTCCCGTTGTCGCCGAGCGGAGAGCCTAGCGCCACGGCTCTAACATTTCGTGAGCTTCAGTCCTCGGCGCCGACGAGAGCCGGGGCGCAGGCCGCTTCCCCCGCACCGCCCGCGCAATAGAGCTGGTAGAGCGTTCCCATCATCGCCGCCGCCTTGCCGTCCGAGAGCGAATAGAAGATCGACTGGGCCGAGCGGCGCGTGCCGACCAGGCGTTCGCGGCGCAGGATGGCGAGATGCTGCGACAACGCCGACTGGCTGACCCCGACGAGCTGCTCGAGCTCGCCGACCGTCTTCTCGCCTTCCGAGAGATGGCAGAGAATCATCAGCCGTCGCTCGTTGGCCATGGATTTGAGCAAGGCGGTCGCCTTGACGGCGTTCTGTTCGAGTTCGATGACCTTCATGCCGACATTCCCGGGTGCGGGCGCGAACACTTGGACATGGCCATCATACCCGCGAGGACGCACAGGCCTTGGTGGCCGCGATGTCGCCGGCTGGGCATGAGGACGCGATCGCCCCTTCGCGCCTTCAGAACTTTTCCAGACTGTATGTGCTGCAATGCCATCGGGCAATGCCCGGGATCGCCGGATATCGCCTGTGCGCCCGCAAATCTGCGTGTAGAATGAACGAAAGGGTCGGGTTGGGGCGCGCGAGCCCCGGAGGCGTGCATCATGTGGGGAAAAATCGCGATCGTCGCTGTTCTTGCCGGTCTCGTTCCGGCCGCTGCCCTCGGCCAGTCGGCGACACCGGTGCCGATCGATCAGGCCGGCCGCTTCACGCTGGAGCGCACCGAGAAGGGCATCCTGAGACTCGATCGCACGACCGGCGCCGTCTCCTTCTGCAACGAGCGCCAGGACGGCTGGACCTGCGTCCCCGCGGCCGATGCCCGGCAGGCGCTCGAGGACGAGATCGCCCGCCTCCAGGCCGAGAACGACGAGTTGAAGAAGCGTCTCGCCGCGGCCGGCGCCAACCCGGACGAGCCGGCCAAGCTGCCGCCGGAGGCCGTACCGCCGATCAACCCCATGCCGGGCGACAAGGAAGTCGACCAGTTCATGGACTTCGCCGAAAAGATGATGCGCCGCTTCTTCGACATGGTCGATCGGCTGAAGCGGGACTACAACGACGACCGCATCTGACCGCGGTCGCGGCCTTCAGCCCTTCGTCGCCTCGAGCTTCGCAGAGAGCAGCGCCAGACGGTCGTCCGGCAGGCGCACGGCCTTGCGTGCCGTCAGGTCCATGACCAGCGAGACGACTTCGCCGGTTGCCACCAGCGCCTTGGTGTGGCTGTCGAAGACGCCGTGCCGGAGCACGAAGGTGGTGCGGCCGAGCTCGACGACCTGCGTGACCACGTGGATGAGATCGCCGGCCTTCGGCGCCGCCCGCATCGACAGGCGCAGTTCCACCGCCACGCGACCGCAGCCGTTCTCCTGCAGCCAGGCCCGGGTGAGGCCGGCCTGCTCCCAGGCATGTCCGGCGGCGTCGGAGAAGCGACCGACCATCTGTCGCTCGGTGATGCGGCCATCGGCGCCGCAATCCCCCGGCAGCACGAGGCCGCGATGGCTGACCTCGCCGCCGCGCGCCAGCAGCTGCGCCTCGTCGGTCGCCAGATCCGGCAGGGTGACCGGCAGCCCGCGCGGCATGGCGCGGGGATCGGTCCCGGCGGTGAAGGCATCGACGATCTCGGGGTGATGCGAGGGGAAGTAGACGTCGAGGGCAGTCGCCGAGAGCTCGCCCGTCCCCGTCTCGTAGAGCTCGTGGGCGATGGTCAGCGGATAGGGCGCATCGCTCGCCCGATAGCTGATGACGTTGAGGATCTCGCCGACCCGCAGCTCGCGCATGTAGCGCACATGGCGCTGCGAACGTGGGCCGAGGAGCGCTTCATGCAGGCCGGTGATCGCCCGGAAATGGGCATCGGCCGCGTCGAAATGGCCAAAATAGGATTGTACGTTGAGATGATCGTTCTCGTCGCATTCCCAGGTGTTGACGTAGTTCTTGGCAGTTTCGGTACGGGTCATTGGCGTCTGGTTCCTCATGCGAGGTCGGCAAGGAACCTCGCAATTTCGGCAAGGCTCCGATCGGTCATGGTCGAGGGGAAGTTCTGGAAGACGTGACAGCCGCCGGGCCACAGCGACAGCTGCGCCGCTTCGCCGGCCGCCGCCCAGCGGGTCGCCATGAACAGGCTGTCGTCGAGCAGCGGATCGAGCGTGCCGACCGAGAACAGCGCCGGCGGCAGCCCGTGCAGCGCGGCCCGCAGCGGCGAGACGTCCGGGTCGACGGCGGTCGCCGTGTCGCCGAGGAACGCCTCGGTGAACTTGCAGATGTCGCGCGAATTGAGGACCAGCTTGCGCATGCCCCAGTTGGCGGCGCTCGGCGTCAGTGCGAGGTCGTAGCAGCCGGCGATCAGCACGGCGCCTGAGAACCGCCCGATGCCGTGCCGGTCGCGCAGGCGCAACAGCGTCACGACCGCGAGATGGGCGCCGGCCGATTCGCCGCCGATCGCGAGGCGCGAGGCGCGCAGCCGCTTGGTACCCTCGGTGATGAGCCACATCGCGGCGGCCTCGCAGTCGTCGGGCCCGGCCGGATAGGGATGCTCCGGCGCCAGGCGGTAGTCGACCGAGACGACGGCGAAGCCGGATTCCTCGGCGATCCGCTCGAGCCGTTCGTCCTGTTCGTCGGCACCGCCGAGCACCCAGCCGCCGCCATGGATGTGCAGGAAGATGCCCGTCGGCCGCTCCGGCGCGATCACCCGGAGCGCCAGCGGTCCGCCGGGACCCTCGATGGTGATGGTCTCGGCGCGCGCCGACTTCGCCTGCAGCGGAAACGGCCCGAGGCCCTGGCGCCGCCGTTCGCGGATCACCGCCGGCTCGAAGGTCCAGGGGTCGGGCAGGGCCGACAGCCGCTCCTCGATGTCCCGGTTGAGCTGTCGGGTTTCCTCGTCGATGGCGCCGGCGAGGAAGACCGCGGGATCGACGATGATGGGACTGGACATGGGCGGCTCCCGGCTGCGGCGAAAATCCGCCGAACATCAGACCGGAAAACACCGGCGCGGTCCAGTCACCGGAAGGTCTGCCCGTTTCTTCGGCAGGCGGCTGGAAATACCTGAAATCAAAAGTGATAATGGCGGTTCGCGAGAGCCGTGCCGGGTCTCTCCGCTTGCTTCCTGTGGTCGCATGAGAGGAAATACCAATGACCGATTTCAGCCTTCGTGCCATCGATCCGGCGCTCGGTCAGGCCGTCGGGCGCCTCGAATTCGGGACGCGCGGTCGCGGCTTTGTGGACATCACCCGCGATCTCGATCGCTTCCTCGCCGACCGCCGCGCCCGGGACGGCCTCCTGACGGTGTTCCTGCGCCATACCTCGGCGTCGCTGACGATCCAGGAAAATGCCGATCCCGACGTTCTTGCCGACCTCGCGACGGCGCTCGATCGCCTCGCCCCCGAAAATGCCGGCTGGCGCCATTCGACCGAGGGGCCGGACGACATGCCGGCCCACGTCAAGGCGGCGCTGACCGGCGTCAGCCTGACCGTGCCGGTCCTCGACGGCCGCCTCGACCTCGGCACCTGGCAGGGCGTCTATCTCGTCGAGCATCGCGCCCGGCCGCATTCCCGCGGTCTGACGGTGCATTTTCTCGGGACCTTCGCGGCGAAGTGAGGCCGGACAAAAAACGCCGCCGGTTCCGGCTGCGTTTCCGGCGGCGTCTCGTTGCGTCGTGGAAGCGGGCGCTCAGGCGGCGTTCGGTTCGGCCGCCTGGGTCAGCAGCGTGTAGATCGCCGCCGCGTCGTTCGAGGCGCGCAGCTTGGCCGCCGTCGCCTGATCGCGCAGCACCCGCGCGATGCGGGCGAGCGCCTTCAGATGGTCGGCGCCGGCGCCCTCTGGCGCCAGCAGCAGGAACACGAGATCGACCGGCTCGTCGTCGAGCGCCTCGAAGTCGATCGGCCGCTCGAGTCGCGCGAACAGGCCGACGATGTGGTCGAGCTGGGCAAGCTTGCCATGCGGAATGGCGATGCCCTGGCCGACGCCGGTCGAGCCGAGCCGCTCACGCTGCAACAGCGTGTCGAACACGCTGCGCTCGGCAAGCCCGGTCAGCTCCGCCGCGCGGGCCGCCAGTTCCTGGATCGCCTGCTTCTTGCTCTGCACCCTGAGGACGGGAATCACCGCGTCCTGCGAGAGGAGATCGCTGAGGTCCATGCTCCACCCAGGCTCCGATTGTGACCCGGTTCCGTCAGTATCGCGGGGCCGCTCTCAGGCAGCGCCGGCATTTCCGGAAAGCTGGGGGTCGATCCAGCCGATATTGCCGTCGTTGCGCCGATAGACCACGTTGATACCGCCATGGACGGCGTGACGGAAGACCAGAGCGGGCGCCCCGGTGAAATCGAGCTCGATCACCGCCTCGCTGACGGTGAGCGTCTTGATCGAGGTCGTGCTCTCGGCGATCACCACCGGCGCCGCCTCGACGACCTCTTCCTCCTCGGCGGCCGGCGCGGCCAGAACCTGGTAGGAGGCGCGCTCGCTCTCGTCGGCGCGGTGGTCCTTGATCCGCCGCTTGTAGCGGCGCAGGCGCTTCTCGACGTGCTCGGCGGCCTGATCGAAGCTCTGATAGGCGTCGAGGCCGCGTCCGCTGGCCTGCAGGGTGATGCCGGAATCGAGGTGCAGGAGGCAGTCGGTCTTGAAACCGGAACCCTCACGCTCGACGACCACGTGACCGGAATAGCTGCCGTCGTAGTACTTGCCGAGCGCCTCGTCGATCCGACCGGAGACATGGGTCCTCAGGGAGTCGCCAATGTCGACTTGCTTGCCCGAAACGCGAAGGGTCATCGAAATCCTCTAGGAAATGGCCTGCCGGTTGTTCCGGCATGATGGCTGGGTTTGGCCGCGGTCCCTTGCCGCGAGCGTTTTCCGCTCGCCCATATTATAGCCGGTCGCGGCGGTTTGGTGCGGGACTTTTATTGGTGAAGGGTAACCAAAGTCAACGGCTGCGCGCGCCATGGCGCGGCGCCGGGCGGCCGTCAGGGCTGCTTCTTTTCCCGCCGGCGCTGCACCGAGGACGGAATGCGCATTGCTTCCCGGTACTTGGCGACCGTACGGCGGGCGATATCGACGCCCGAATCCTTGAGAACCTTGACGATCGTGTCGTCGGAAAGAATGTCGTCGGGCGACTCAGCGTCGATCAGCTGCTTGATCCGGTGGCGCACCGCCTCGGCCGAATGGGCCTCGCCGCCCTCCGACGAGGCGATCGCCGAGGTGAAGAAGTATTTCAGCTCGAAAATGCCGCGGTTGGTGGCCATGTACTTGTTCGAGGTGACCCGGCTCACCGTCGACTCGTGCATGCCGATCGCGTCGGCGACGGTGCGCAGGTTGAGCGGGCGCAGATATTCGACGCCCATCGTCAGGAAGCCGTCCTGCTGGCGGACGATCTCGCTCGATACCTTGAGGATGGTGCGCGCCCGCTGGTCGAGGCTCTTGACCAGCCAGTTGGCGGTCTGCAGGCACTCGTTGAGATAGCTCTTTTCCGCGTCGGAGCGGGCGTTGCGCGCCACCTGTGTGAAATAGACCTGGTTGACCAGCACCTTCGGCAGGGTCTCCGAATTCAGCTCGATGAGCCAGCCACCGTCCGGTCCGGCCCGCACCAGCACGTCCGGCACCAGCGGCTGCACCGGCGTCGAGCCGAAGGCGTTGCCGGGCCGCGGGTTGAGCCGCTTCAGCTCGGCCAGCATGTCGGTGAGGTCTTCCTCGTCGACGCCGCACAGCCGTCGGAGCTGGGCGAAGTCGCGCTTGGCGACGAGTTCGAGATTGGCAACGAGCGTCTGCATCGCCGGGTCGTAGCGGTCGCGCTCGATCAACTGCAGCGCCAGGCATTCGGCGAGATCGCGGGCGGCGACGCCGGCCGGATCGAAGCCGTGCAGGATGGCGAGCACCGACGAGATCCGCTCGATCGAGACGCCGAGCCGCTCGGCGGCCGCGGCGAGGTCGGTCCTGAGGTACCCGCTCTCGTCGACGCAGTCGATGAGATACTGGCCGATCATCCGGTCGACCGGATCGTCGAGGGCCATCGCCAGCTGCATCGACAGATGGTCGGCAAGGCTCGTCTCGCCGGCGACGAAGGCCTCGAGATTGTAGTCCTCGCCCGAGCCGCCGGAGCCGCGGCTCGACACCTGGCTCCACGGATCGCTGCTGTAGGTCTGCTGGCCGGCCTGGTCGGGACCGGCATTGTCGTCGGGATAGACGTTGCCGAGATCGGTGTCGAGCCGGTCGGCGATGGTCGCGGCATTGTCGGGAAGATCGGTCGAGAGCCACGGCTCGGTGCCGTTTTCGCGGTCCGCCGCACTGCGGTCGACCGGCTCGGCCTCGCCGCCCTCGTTTGCCGTGCCGGCACCTTCGCCGCCGCCCTCCGCGTCACTGCGTTCGAGCAGCGGATTGCGCTCCAGTTCGGATTCGACATAGGCCGTCAGGTCGAGATTGGACAGCTGCAGCAGCTTGATCGCCTGCATCAGCTGCGGCGTCATCACCAGCGACTGGCTCTGACGCATCTCGAGCTTGGGTGACAACGCCATCGCGCTTAGTGAAATCCTGTCGATCCGGATTGGTCCGTGTCTTGCTTGACCAATGTTATCGCACAGAGGATTTCAAAGGGTAAATCCCTCGCCGAGATAAAGGCGGCGCACCTCGGGGCTCGAAACGATGTCGTGCGGCGAGCCTTCCATCAGCACTTCGCCGGAATGGATGATGTAGGCGCGGTCGATGAGGCCGAGGGTCTCGCGGACATTGTGATCGGTGATGAGAACGCCGATGCCGCGGGCGGTCAGGTGCCTGACGAGAAGCTGGATATCGCCGACGGCGATCGGGTCGATGCCGGCGAAGGGCTCGTCGAGCAGCATGAAGGTCGGCCGCCCGGCCAGCGCCCGGGCGATCTCGCAGCGCCGCCGCTCGCCGCCGGAAAGCGCGATCGCCGGCGACTTGCGCAGCCGCGTGATGTTGAATTCCTCGAGCAGGTCGTCGAGCTGCTGGCGCCGCAGGCGCCGGTTCGGCTCGACCACCTCGAGCACGGCGCGGATGTTTTCCTCTACCGTCATGCCGCGAAAGATCGAGGCTTCCTGCGGCAGGTAGCCGATGCCGAGCCGCGCCCGCCGGTACATCGGCAGGCGGGTGATGTCGTGGCCGTCGAGGGTGATCCGTCCGGTGTCGGCCGGGATGAGGCCGGTGATCATGTAGAAGACGGTGGTCTTGCCGGCGCCGTTGGGGCCGAGCAGGCCGACCGCCTCGCCGCGCCGCACCGCGAGGCTGACGCCGCGCACCACCGGCCGCGTCTTGAAGCTCTTCTTGATGTTGTCGACGACGAGCCAGCCCGCGCCGCCCTCGGCGGGAACGCCGGGTCGGCCCTCGGCACCGGGCGGTGTCGCCGGTGCGCGCGGCGCCGCCGGGATCGTGGCGCGCGCCTCGACCGCTGCCGGCTGCGGGGCGCGCATCTCGGCGGCCGGTGTCGGGCGCGGCATCGGCGCCGGCGTGGGTTCCGGCGGCAGTTCGACGAAATCGGGGTCGGCGTCGAGTTCCAGTTCGAGGTCGAAGTCGAATTCGAGTTCCTCGATCCGCGCCGCGGTGCGCGCGTCCTCGGCGCCCCAGTCGATCTGCCGGCGATCGTCGGCGCCGTGCGCGCCGCCATTGCCGGCGTCGCTGCCCGTCTCCTGCGATCCGCTCTTGCGCTTGAACCAGCTCACCGGTGTTCGAATTCCGCTCTGTGGCGGCCGTTCGTGGCGGCCGCGTCGTTGAGACAATTCACCAAATAGCGCAAACACCAGGTTAAGAGGGCCTGCGCTGCCGCCGTGACCGTCGATCGTTCATAAGTCGCGCCAGGGCTCCTGTCGAGCGCGGCCGGGAAAAACGAGGTCTCGTGCCATCGCGATCTTGACGGCCGCCGGGCGAGACGAAACCATCGCCGAAGTTTCGAGCGTCCCTTGCAGAGGATCGATTGTGAGCCCCGAATTCCTCCTGACCTCCTTCATCGTCGTCCTCGCACCGGGCACCGGCGTTCTCTACACCCTCGCCGTCGCCCTCGGCCGCGGTTCGCGGGCGAGCATCGTCGCCGCGTTCGGCTGCACCCTCGGCATCGTGCCGCATATCGCCGCCGCCGTGACCGGCCTTGCCGCGCTCCTGCACACCAGCGCCCTCGTCTTCCAGGCCTTCAAATATGTCGGCGCCGCCTATCTCCTCTACATGGCCGTGCAGACGCTGCGCGAAAAGGGCGCGCTGAAGGTCGAGGCCGGCATCGATGCCCGCTCCGGCCGGGCGATCGCCCTGCGCGGCATCCTCGTCAACATCCTCAATCCCAAGCTCTCGATCTTCTTCCTCGCCTTCCTGCCGCAGTTCGTCGATGCCGCCGATACCCAGGCGCTCGCTCGCATGCTGGAGCTTTCGGCCGTTTTCATGGCGATGACCTTCGTCGTCTTCGTCGGCTACGGCCTCGCCGCGGCGGCGGTGCGCGACCGGATCGTCACCCGGCCGAAGGTCATGGCCTGGATCCGCGGCCTGTTCGCCGGCGTTTTCGTCGCCCTCGGGGCACGGCTCGCCTTCGCCGAGCGATGAGGCGACAGGCACTGCTGCCTTTTCGTGCCTGCTCGCTCCATCAGACGGGAAGGCTGCCGCTCTCGCCACGGAGCGCAAGAAGGGGCGCGATATGCACCACTATCTCGTATCCGAGCTGTTCGGCCTGCCGGTCACCGCACTGGCATTCCTCCTGGCCGGCCGTCAGCGGCGGGCAATGAGCCTCGCCGCGCTTGGATTCGTGGTCATGAGCCCGCTGGCGGTGACCTTCAACGACCGCTACTGGTCGCCGGACCGGGTCTTCGGCGGCGCCTTCGGCATCGAGGACCTGATCTTCTGCGTCTCCGTCGGCTCGGTCGTCTGGCTCGTCGCCGTCTGGCCCTACCGCTGGCGCCTCGAACTGCCTGCCATCGATCCCCGTGCCGTTGCCGGGCGCGCCCTGCCGATCATGGCTTTCGGCTTTGCCGTCCTCGGGGCCGCGCTCCTGGCCGGCACCGGTATCGCCGTTGCCAGCACCGCCGCCCAGTTCGCCGCAGCCGCCGTGGTCCTGTTCCTTCGGCCGCGCCTGTTGGAACTTGCCCTTCGCGCCACCGTCGTCTACGTGCCCTACTACCTCGCCCATATAGCTGTCATGGCGGCGTGGCGCCCCGCTATCCTCGACCTCTGGAACGGTCCCGAAATCCTCGGCATTCGTTTCTTCGGCCTGCCGATCGAAGAGCCGCTGTGGATGATCTCGCTCACCATGATGTACCCGGCCTTCGTTGCCTACATCCTCGGCGTCGTTCTCCCGCACCCGCAGCATGCCGCAAAGGACTGTGCCGATGACCGTTGAGGTAAAGACCGCGATCCCGAAGACGGCCTTCGCCTCGATCGCCGGGGCGCCGCTCGAATGGTGGTTCCTGCAAGGCTTCGTCGAGGGGCCGAGGCTCGGCCGGCGCGAGGTGATGGCCTCGCTCTTTCGCTATGCCGGCAAGGACGGTGCCGACGGTCACATGCTGCTCGTCGCGAGCCTCGATCCGGCGACCGGCACGCACCGCCTGACGAGCCGCGTCTCGGCTCCGCTCGTCGAGCAGTTCCTGAAGAACGCGGGCCGCACGGCGACCGATGCCGGTCTCGACCGGCGTCTGGTCGATGCGATGATCGAGGAGGTCGCCGCCAACGGCCCGCTGCGCCCGGTCGAGCGCGTCGCCGAAGCGGCCCGGCTCGACGGCGAGCCGTTTCGCATCGACTGGGCCGGTTTCGACCTTGCCGAGCGCCATGGCGATATCCGCCTCGCCCTCGATCTGCCGGAAGGCGAAGGCCGGCTTGCCGCCCGGCTGACGCCAGCTGCGCCCTGGCTCGACGAGACCGGGCTCGGCGGCGAGAACGGCATCGGCCGCTTCGCCTATGTGTCCTGTCCGCGCCTTGCCGTGTTCGGCACGTGCGGCGGCGAGGAGGTCACCGGCGAGTTCTGGTTCGATCACCAGTTCGGCGGCCTCGGCTGGCTGCAGTCCGAGGACGAGCGCCGCGTGCCGCTCGGCTGGGTGTGGTTCGGCATCAATCTCGACGACGGCCGCTCGCTCCTCGTCATGGTCCACCGCGACATGGAGGAAGACGCCGATCGCTTCGCCTTCGCCGTGCTTTTCGACGATACCGGGACGCAGCTGGCGCGACAGGTCGAGATTACGGGCGCCGATCCCTGGGCGAGCCCGGCGACCGCCATCGCCTATCCGCTCGGCTGGCGCATCGCCGTCCCCGAGTTCGACGCGGCGCTCGACTTCTCGCCGCTCGCCCCTGACCAGGAAATCCCCGTCTTCGGCCTGATGACGGCGATCTGGGAGGGCGCCGGCCGGGTATCGGGGACGCTCGCCGGCCAGCCGGTGACGGGCCGCGCCCGGCTGGAGCTGCACGGCTTCGGCTATGGCCTCGACTATCCGGCCTGGCGCCGCCGCGCCGTCGCGCGCATCGATGCCCGCATCGCCGAGTTCTTCCCCAAGGTCGCCGACGGCAGCCTGCTCGAGCGCTATCTCGGGCCGGCGCGCTGGGCCTACGACCTCGACACCCATTCGGCGATGCTGCATCGCCCGGTCTGGGATCTCCTCGAGCGCGGCGGCAAGCATTGGCGCCCCGTGCTCGGCCTCCTGCTGCTCGATGCGCTCGGCGTGCCGGTCGCCCCGCACGAGGCGATGATGTCGGTCGTCGCCGAGCTGATCCACACCGCTTCCCTCATCATCGACGACATCGAGGACGCCTCGACGACCCGCCGCGGCGAGCCGACGGTGCACGAGAGGTTCGGCCTGCCGACGGCGATCAACGCGGCCAACACTCTCTATTTCCTGCCGATGCTGACGGTCACCGAGAATGCCGCGATCGACACCGCGCAGCGCGACGCCATCCGTGGCCTTCTCGTCGACCTGATGGTGCGCGGCCATTTCGGCCAGGCCCAGGACATCTACTGGTCCGAGCTCGCCGGTCCGGCCCGGCGCGCGCTCTGGGGGGATCCGGAGCTCGAGGGCAAGATCCTGCAGGGCTATGCCTTCAAGACCGGCGCCGGCATCCGCGGCATGGCCGAGGTGGCGGCGATCGTCGCCGGGCTCGACGCGGCGACGCGGGACCGTCTCGGCCGCTTCGGCGAGACCTTCGGCGTCGCTTTCCAGATCGTCGACGACGTCAACAATTTCTCGGCCGCACCCGAATGGGGCAAGGAACGCGGCGAGGATCTCTTCGCCGCCAAGGCGACCTTCGTGATCGCCCGGGCGCGGGCCGCCCTCGCGGGTGCCGATCGACAGCGCTTCGACGCCCTCATCGACGATCCGGCGCTCTTTGCCGACGCCGCGACGCGGGCCGAGGGCATCGCCCTCGTCGAGACCTCGGGCGTGCTGCGGTCGTGCCGGGAATATGCGCAGGAGATGACCGAGGCGGCCTGGGACGAGATCGACGGCCTCTTGCCGCCGAGCCGCGCCAAGGTGATGCTGCGCGTCCTCTGCCGCTCGCTCGTCGAGGTCCTCAATCAGACCTGAGCGGCGCCGGGGCCCTTTCGAAAATGAAGTAGTTCGGGACCCGGCCGGCGGCGAGCGCCTTTTGCTCGTAGCGCGTGCTCGTCCAGCCGTCCCAGGCGATCCGCCAGTCGTCGGCCCGCCGCGCCGTCCAGGTGAAGTCCGGATGGTCGGCGAGGTGGCGCAGCGCCCAGTCGCCATAGGACGGGATGTCGGTGGCGAAACGCAGCTCGCCGCCCGGCCGGATCACCCGGGCGAGGCGGTCGAGGTTCTGCTTCGAGACGAAGCGCCGCTTGAAGTGGCGCTTTTTCGGCCAGGGATCGGGATAGAGCAGGTAGACGCGCTCGAACGAGGCCGCCGGCAGCCGGTCGAGGAGGACGCCGGCGTCCTCGTCCCAGAGCCGGATGTTGTCGATGCCGTGCTGGTCGATCGCCGCCACCGCCTTCGCCATGCCGTTGACGAAGGGCTCGCAGCCGATGAAGCCGATGTCGGGGTGGGCGAGGGCGTTGGCGGCGAGATGCTCGCCGCCGCCGAAGCCGATTTCCATCCAGAGGGCGCGTGGCGGCCGCGCAAAGAGGCCCGCGAGCTCCGCGATCGGGCCGGCCGGCAGCCTCAGCCGCGGCAGCAGCTCGTCCATGAGCCTTGCCTGGCCGTCGCGGAGCGGATGGCCCTTGCGACGGCCGTAGAGCCCGGAGGGTCTCTCGCGGGTCATGTGCGTCTCGCCCGCCGGTCGCGTCAGCCGAGGACGCGCTTCAGCTCGTCGACGAGGTCGGTCTTCTCCCAGGAGAAGCCGCCGTCCGCATCCGGCGTGCGGCCGAAATGGCCGTAGGCGGAGGTGCGGGCATAGATCGGCTTGGCAAGGCCGAGATGATTGCGGATGCCGCGCGGCGTCAGGCGCACGAGTTCCGGCAGGATCTTCTCCAGCATCGCCGGGTCGACATTGCCGGTGCCGTGCGTGTCGACATAGAAGGACAGCGGCTCGGAAACGCCGATGGCGTAGGAAATCTGGATCGTGCAGCGGCTGGCGAGACCCGCCGCCACGACGTTCTTGGCAAGGTAGCGGCAGGCATAGGCCGCCGAGCGGTCGACCTTGGTCGGGTCCTTGCCAGAGAACGCGCCGCCGCCGTGCGGCGCCGCGCCGCCATAGGTGTCGACGATGATCTTGCGGCCGGTGAGGCCGCAGTCGCCGTCCGGACCGCCGATCACGAAATTGCCGGTCGGATTGACGTGCCACTTGGTCCGGTCGGTGACGAGACCCTCGGGGAATACGGAAAGCACGTAGGGCGTGACGATCTTCTTCACGTCGACCGGGGTCAGGCCCTCGCGGTGCTGCGTCGAGACGACGATCTGCGTCACCTCGACCGGCTTGCCGTCGACATAGCGCAGCGTCACCTGGCTCTTGGCGTCCGGCTCGAGGTTCGGCTCGGCGCGCGAATGACGGGCCTCGGCGAGACGCTTCAGGATATTGTGCGAATATTGCAGGGTCGCCGGCATCAGCTCCGGCGTCTCGTCCGTGGCATAGCCGAACATGATGCCCTGGTCGCCCGCGCCCTCTTCCGAATTGGCGTCGGCGGCGGCATCGACGCCCATGGCGATGTCGGCCGACTGCGGATGCAGCAGGCACTCGATCGCGGCCGTCTGCCAGTGGAAGCCGTCCTGCTCGTAGCCGATGGCGCGGATCGCCTGGCGGGCGGTCTCGACGAACTGCTCGGTGGAGATTTCCGGACCGCGGGTCTCGCCGGCCATGATGACGCGGTTGGTGGTCGCCAGCGTCTCGCAGGCGGCACGCAGATTGGCCGGATCCCAGCCCTGCCGGATGCCCTCGCGGAAGATGAGGTCGACGATCTCGTCCGAAATCCGGTCACAGACCTTGTCGGGGTGACCCTCGGACACGGACTCGCTGGTGAAGAGGTATTCCTTGCGGCTCACGGGAGAAATCCTCGGGCGACGTGATGAGGCGGCGAGCTGGCCAGCCCGCGCAGGACCGGCCGTCTTTTGACAGCCGCTGCTGCCAAGGTCAAGTCGCCCGAGGAGGGATGTGCCGTGCTCAGGCCGCGTCTTCGTCGTCGCCGGCGAGTGACTTGACGAGATCGACGACCCGCTTGCGGACTTTCGGGTCCTTGATGCGCACGAATGCCTTGTTCAGCTGCAGGCCTTCCGAGCTCGACAGGAAGTCGACCACGTAGGACGAGCTGCTGGAATCGGCGAAGCCTTCGGCATCCGGCCGCGGGCCGGGCGCATCTTCGAAGAAGAACGAGACCGGCACGTTGAGTACTGCAGCGATGTGCTGCAGCCGGCTCGCGCCGATACGGTTCGTGCCCTTCTCGTACTTCTGGATCTGCTGAAAGGTAATGCCCAGCTGTTCGCCGAGCTTTTCCTGGCTCATGCCGAGCATCATGCGACGCAGTCGCACGCGGCTTCCGACATGAATATCGATGGGATTTGGGGACTTCTTGCTAGCCATTATTGCCGCTCGTGTTGGTTGTTTTGAGGGTGGGACTGACGCCCACTTTTTTAGCCGCAACCTTGTCGACGAGATGACGCCGATCGGTTTCGAATGATCGACATATGCGCTTGTGTGCCCGAAAGCAGACAATCCATGACGGCTCTGGCGCGATAATGGGTGCGGACATAGCCACAAGTCAATTGCGTTAATCGTGTAGAGTTAACCTCGACGCAGCACCCAGAACCGCTGCTAATCCGCCGATCAGGAGCCAGAATATCTCCGCTCCGTAGGTCGCGCCGACCGGTCGCGACAGGGCTTTCGGGAGCTCGGCATCGATTACCATAGGTTGTCCGAGCGGTGCCTGCTGCAATATCCGGCCATAGCCGTCGATGACCGCGGAAACGCCGGTATTGGCCGCCCGTACGACCGGCAGTCCCTGTTCGGCGGCGCGGATGCGCGCCTGCCGCAGGTGCTGGTAGGGCCCCGGGCTGTCGCCGAACCAGGCGTCGTTGGTGACGTTCAGCACCCAGCCCGGCGCCGTCGCACCGTCGTTGAGGGCCTCGGGAAAGATGATCTCGTAGCAGATCAGCGGCAGCAGCGGCGGCGTGTTCATCAGCTCGATCGGCCGCCGCCGCGTCCCCGCCTCGAAGCCGCCATGGATGCGCGTCAGCTGCTCGAGGCCGATCGATTCGAGCAGCGGCTGCAGCGGCAGGAATTCGCCGAACGGCACGAGGCGCACCTTGTCGTAGGCGTCGATGATCTCGCCGTCCGGATCGATGGCATAGACCGAATTGAAGAAGCGCCGGCCGTGGTCGGCGGTTGCCGGCTCGGCGCGAATCGCTCCGGAAAGGAGGATCGTGCCGGGCGGCAGCAGGTCGGCGATCGCCGCCAGGGCTCCCGGGGATTCGGTGAGAAGGAAGGGAAACGCCGATTCCGGCCAGATCAGATGGGTCGCCGTCAGCACCCCGACATGCTCCGGCGAGGTCCGGGCGTCGGAAAGCTCGAGATAGGTCTCGAAGACCTTTTCCTCGTTGCCCGGCTTCCACTTCTCGCGCTGATCGATCGCCGGCTGGACGATGCGCAGCGCAACGCCGGGCACCGTGCCCGGGTCGGCATGGCCGAGCCGGTAGAGGCCGGCGCCGTGCAGGAGGCCGAGGAGCACCAGGCCGATGACCGGCAGGGCGAGGCGGCCGCGGTCGTCGGCGAGCGTCGCCGGCGCCGCGAAGATCAGCACGACGAGCGGCGTCATCGCATAGGCGCCGAGGAAGGCGGCGGTCTGCATGCCGGCATCGGTCGCCGCCAGCGCCTGGCCGAAGAGGTTCCAGGGAAAGCCGGTGAGCACGTGGCCGCGCAGCCAGTCGGCGAGCGCCAGCGCGATGACGAGCGCGACGACGCGGCGCCAGCCGTCGAACCAGGCCATGCGCGCCGCCGCCGTCGCAAGGCCGACGAAGATCGCCAGCCCGGCCGGCAGCAGCATCACCGCGAAGGGCAGCATCCAGCCGAAATCCTCGGCCTCGACGAGAAAGGCCGAGCCGACCCACCACAGGCCGGCGAGGAAATAGCCGAAACCGAACCACCAGCCGGTGGCAAAGGCCGGGAAGAGCGCCCGCGGTCCGCGAATGCCGGGCGCGGCGACGGCGCCGTCGAGCAGCCAGACGAGGACCGGCAGGCTGATCCAGAGGATCGGCAGGATGTCGAACGGGGCAAGGGCGAGGACCGAGACCGCCCCCGCCGCCATGGCGATGGCCGCGCGCTGCCAGCCCCAGCTCAGGATGACCCGATTTGCGATCTGCCGTATCACTGCGCCGACCCGACCACCCCAGGGCGTTCCCGGGCGAGCCGGAAACCGGTTCGCCGTCAGGAGACGCGACAAAGCAAAGGCCCGGAGCCGTTCATCGGTTCTGTTCAGAGGCGAGCGGCTCTCGCGAATCGCGACCGCGCGGCCGCCTGCCAGTGGTCGACGATCGCTCGCCCGAGGTCAAGCGTCGCCTCCGCCGGCGGCGCTGGCCGAGGCCGTGCCCGTCTCGGCGGCCGGAGCCGGCGTCTCGGTCGGTTCGCTGCGCCGCCGCCGTCGCGGCTCGGGCGCCGCCGCGGCGCGGCGGCGGATCTTCAGCCGCTTGATGCGCCGCGGATCGGCGTCCATCACCTCGAATTCGAGGCCGTCGCGGAAGGTGATGATCTCGCCGCGCACCGGCACCCGGCCGACCAGCGTGAAGACGAGACCGCCGAGCGTGTCGACGTCCTCGCCATACTCGCCGACCAGGCCGCTGACGCCGATCGCCTCGGCGACCTCCTCGAGCGGCGCGCGCGCGTCGGCGACGAACAGGCCGTCGGCCGCCGCCACGATCATCGGTCCCTCGACGTCGTCGTGCTCGTCCTCGATGTCGCCGACCACGGTCTCGACCACGTCCTCGAGCGAGGCGAGGCCGTCGGTGCCGCCATATTCGTCGATGACCAGCGCCATCTGGGTGCGCGTCGCCTGCATCTTGGCAAGAAGGTCGGTCGCCGGCATCGACGGCGGCACGAACAGCACCGGACGCACCAGCTCGAGGTCGGCGAGCGGCCGCGACAGGTCGACCTGCGTGAGGTCGAGATCGGCCTCCGGTCCGCCGCCTTCCTGCGGCGCGACCGCCGCGGCGACGGTCACATAGGCCATCAGGTCCTTGATGTGGACCATGCCGATCGGGTCGTCGAGCGTCTCGCGATAGACCGGCATGCGCGAATGGCCGGATTCGCGGAATGCCTCGAGGAGCTCGCCGAGCGGCATGGCGTATTCGACCGCGTCGATGTCGGCGCGCGGCACCATGACGTCCTCGACCCGCATTTCGCGCAGGCGCAGGATGTTGCGCAGCATGGCGCGCTCTTCCGGCGAGAACACGTCGCTGTCGGCGCCCTCGTTGGCGAGCACGTCTTCGAGGCTGGCGCGCAGGGCCGCGGTGTTGCGGTGTCCGATGGCGGTCTTCAGCCAGCTCAGCCAGCCGTCGGCCTGCTGTTTTTCGGGATCGTTCTGCGCCGGATCCGGATCGGCCGGCGCGGTCATTCGACTGTCGGGGTCCATCGTCTCTCAGGTTTCCGTGGCCAGCGGGTGGTCCTTGTAAGGATCGGCGATCCCGAGCCTCGAAAGCACTTCCGCTTCCAGCCGCTCCATGACTTCCGCATCTTCGTCGGTTTCGTGATCATAGCCGAAAAGATGCAGAAAACCGTGAAGAACGAGATGTATGAAATGGTCGGAGAAGCTCCGGCCGTCCTCGGCCGCGTCGCGCGCCACGGTTTCGGCCGAGAAGACCAGCTCGCCGATCAGCGGATCGGCGGGATGAAAGCCGTCGCCGGCCGGGAACGACAGCACGTCGGTCGGCTTGTCCTTGCCGCGGAAATCGCGGTTGAGCTCGCGCACGTGCGCGTCGTGCGACAGCACCAGGCAGAGCTCGGCTTCGGCATGCATGTCGAGCTCGGCGACTTCGATCGCCGGACCGATCACCCGGCGCGCCAGTTCCGCGATCACCGCGTCGTCCGGCCAGTCGCCGCCGATGCGCACGATCTCGATGTCCGGCAGCCAGAGAAGCTTATGCGTCACCCGAGGTCTCCTGATGACCGGCGTCGGCGCTTCGCTTGCGCCCTGCCGCATCATACGCCCGAACGATGCGCGCGACGAGTTCGTGGCGCACCACGTCCGCGTCGGTGAAGCCGACATGGATGACGCCGGGCACGTCGCGCAACAGCCCGAGCGCCTCCGGCAGGCCCGACCGCTGGCCCGGCGGCAGGTCGATCTGGCTCGGGTCGCCGTTGACGATCATCTTGGAATTCTCACCGAGGCGGGTGAGGAACATCTTCATCTGCATCGAGGTGGTGTTCTGCGCTTCGTCGAGCAGCACCACGGCATTCGACAGGGTGCGCCCGCGCATGAAGGCGAGCGGCGCGATCTCGATCATGCCCGATTGCAGGCCGCGTTCGACCTTGTCGGCCGGCATCATGTCGTAGAGCGCGTCGTAGAGCGGCCGGAGATAGGGATCGACCTTCTCGCGCATGTCGCCCGGCAGGAAGCCGAGGCGCTCGCCCGCTTCCACGGCCGGACGCGACAGGATCAGCCGGTTGGCGTCGCCGCGCTCGATGAGGGCGGCGGCATAGGCGACGGCGAGATAGGTCTTGCCGGTGCCGGCCGGGCCGGTGGCGAAAACGAGGTCGGCGCGGTCGAGGGCGCGGATATAGGCGTCCTGCGCCGGCGTGCGGGCGACCACGGTGCGCCGCCGCGTGGCGATCTGGGCAAAGGCGAGGCGGCCCTTCGGCTCCAGCGTCGGCAGCGTCAGCTGGGCGTCGGCGGCGCGCACCAGGCGGATCGCACCCTCGACGTCGCCGGGATGGATGTCGCGGCCGGCGCGCAGCTGTTCGTAGAGCGTGTCGAGCACCCGTCGCGCCTGATCGCAGGCCTCGGCCGGCCCCTTGATGGTGACGTGATTGCCGCGTGCCGTGGCATCGACCTTGAGGCCCTGCTCGACGAGGGCGAGATTCTGGTCGAACTGGCCGAAGAGATCCCCTGCCAGCCGGTTGTCGTCGAAAACGAGCACCAGATGGGTCATGTCGGACGCATGCGAAACCGGCGCTTCGCGCTTGCCTGGCGGTTCGGCGTTCACGCGTGCCCTCCCGTGCCGGCGCCGGCGAGGCGGCCGTTGAGGCTGTTCGGTCCGGCCGAGACGATCTCGACCGGGACGATCGTGCCGATGAGGTCGGCCGGCGCCTCGATCTGCACCGCCTGCAGATAGGGCGAGCGGCCGGCGATCTGGCCGCTCTTGCGGCCCTCGCGCTCCATCAGCACGTCGACGACGCGGCCCGCGCAGGCGGTGTTGAAGGCGCGCTGCTGCCGCGTCAGAAGCTCCTGCAGGCGGGCGAGGCGATCCGACTTCTCGGCCTCGGCGACCTGGTCCGCGGCGTCGGCGGCCGGCGTCCCCGGCCGCGCGCTGTACTTGAACGAATAGGCCTGGGCGTAGCCGACGTCTTCGACGAGGCGCATCGTCGCCTCGAACTCGGCTGCGGTCTCGCCCGGAAAGCCGACGATGAAATCGCCGGAGAGAGCGATGTCGGGCCGCGCCGCGCGGATGCGCTCGACGAGGCGCAGATAGTCGGCGGCCGTGTGATGGCGGTTCATCGCATCGAGAATGCGGTCCGAGCCGGCCTGCACCGGCAGGTGCAGATAGGGCATCAGCGCGCCGAGATCGCGATGGGAGGCGATCAGCTCGTCGTCCATGTCGCGGGGATGGCTCGTCGTGTAGCGCAGCCGGGCGAGGCCCGGCACCTCGGCGAGCCGGTGCAGCAGCCGGCCGAGCGTCCATTCCCGGCCGTCCGGACCTGCCCCGTGCCAGGCATTGACGTTCTGGCCGATCAGCGTGATCTCGCAGACGCCGTTGCCGGCGAGCCGCTCGGCCTCGGCGACGATCTGGTCGAGCGGCCGCGACACCTCGGCGCCGCGCGTATAGGGCACGACGCAGAAGGTGCAGAACTTGTCGCAGCCTTCCTGCACGGTGAGGAAGGCGGTGCGGCCGCGCTCGCGGATCTTGTCCGGGGCGGCCTCAGGCAGGTGCTCGAACTTGTCCTCGGCCGGGTATTCGGTCTCGATGACGCGCGCACCGTTGTCGGCCCGTGCCACGATGTCCGGCAGGCGGTGGTAGCTCTGCGGCCCGAACACCATGTCGACGACCGGCGCCCGGCGCATGATTTCCGCGCCCTCCGCCTGGGCGACGCAGCCGGCGACGGCGACCATCATCCGCTCGCCGGCCTTGCCGCGCTCGGTCTTCAGGCCGCGGATCCGGCCGAGTTCGGAATAGACCTTCTCGGCCGCCTTCTCGCGGATGTGGCAGGTGTTGAGGATGACGAGGTCGGCGTCGTCCATCTCGGCGGTCGTAACGAAGCCCGCCGGCGCCAGGGCATCGGCCATACGATCGGAATCGTAGGCGTTCATCTGGCAGCCATAGGTCTTGACGAATAGCTTCTTCATCGCCGCTGTAACGGGTCCTCGTCGTCGGCCGTGCCGATCGGGAAACTGGTGCGCCTGCCGCCGGCTTTCGCAGGAAAGGGGCGCTTCAGGTGACGTCATAGATCAGAATTGCGACACCCGGCCACCATTTTCGTCGCGATTTGGCAGAGCCGCGGCGCTCGCTCGTCAGATGGGGCCGCCCTGCACCGGAGTCAACCGTGGCGGCGCGCCCTCAGCGGACCTGTTCGGTCGCCGGGATCAGCGCGCCTTCCGGTTCCGTCGGCGCATCGATCGACCCGCTGGCGATCGCCCCCCGCCGGGCGTTCGCGGCGAGGCTCCGGACCCGGGCCTCGGCCTCGCTCGCCAGCTGTTTGCGGTCGGTCGCCGCGTCGACGCGGATCGGCTCGGCGAACGCGACGACGACGTCGATCGGCCCGGCCTTCAGGAGCCCCCAGAGATGCGGCAGCATCTCCATGTCGCCATACCAGGCCGCGAGCGGCCGCTCGACCCGGCCCATCGGCAGGCCGTTGAGGCCGACATAGCTGATCGCCATCGGCTGCACGAAGGCGTCGCCGGTCTGGCCGAGCGCCTCGCGCGCCGCGCCGAGAAGGGCGCTGCGGAACGGCAGCACGCGGTTGCCGTCCGAGGAGGTTCCCTCGGCAAAGAGCACCACCGGATCGCCGGCACCGAGCCGGTCGGCGATGGCGCTCGCCACCTGGCCGGTATGGGCGCGGCGGCTGCGGTTGACGAAGATGGTGCGCTGCAGCCGGGCGAGCAGCCCGAAGATCGGCCAGGCCTCGACCTCCGACTTGGCGACGAAGCACAGCGGCATCAGCGAGCCGATGATCGTGATGTCGAGCCAGGAGGCGTGATTGGCGGCAAAGAGCAGCGGCCGGCCCTCGGCCACCTTGCCGTGGATGCCGACGCGAACGTCGATGATGCGCCGGACGGTGCGATGGAAGACGACGGGGATGTGGCGGGCGCTGTCGTGGCCGAGGCGAACCGCCAGCCATTGCGCCGGAAGCAGGGCGGATCCGGTTGCGACAACCGCGACGAGTTTCAGCGCGGCCCGGATCCGATCCATGGTTTGTCGCTCACGCGCCTTCGGAGTCGGCGAGCGGCACCGCGTAGAGCTCGAGCCGGTGGTCGACCAGCTTGTAGCCGAGCTCGCGGGCGATTTCGCGCTGCAGTTCCTCGATGCGGGCGTTGCGGAACTCGATCACCTTGCCCGATCTCAGGTCGATGAGATGGTCGTGGTGCTCGTCGCTCGCCTGCTCGTAGCGGGCCCGGCCCTCGCCGAAATCGTGGCGGGCGATGATGCCGGCGTCCTCGAGCAGCTTGACCGTTCGATAGACGGTCGAGATCGAGATCCGGTCGTCGATTTCCGAGGCGCGGCGATAGAGCTCCTCGACGTCCGGATGGTCGTCGGCGCCCTCGATGACGCGCGCGATCACCCGGCGCTGCTCGGTCATGCGCATGCCCTTGGCCGCGCATTGCTCCTCGATGGTCTGCTTGCTGGTATCCATGAATTCCGATCCGCCCCTTCGACGAGCGGGGCCCCACACCCCGCCGGCGTTTCGACCTTGTGGAGCGTTACCGGAGATTGGCGCGCATGACAAGCGCGCCACTCGCCGCTCCTTCCGCTCCCGCGTAGTAGCCCTTGCGTTCGCCGACCTTGGCAAAGCCGAGCCGGCGATAGAGCCGGCAGGCCGGCTCGTTGGTCTCGCTGACCTCGAGAAATAGTGTCGAGATCCGATCGGCATAGAGGCGGCGCATCGCCTCTTCCATGAGATCGCGGCCGAGGCCCTTGCCGCGATGGCTCCGGGCGACGGCGATGGTCAGCACCTCGGCCTCGTCGAGCGCCCGGCGCACCATGACGAAGCCGACCGGCCGGCGGCTGGTCGCCGGTCCGGCGCGACGTGCGACGACCGTCAGGATGTTGTGGTCGGCGAGCATCGCCTCGAATTCGAGCGAACTCCAGCCGCGCGCGAACGAGGCCTCGTGCAGCTCGGCGAGGGCCGAAGCGTCGGAAAGGCTCGCCTGGGTCAGCACCGGACGGCCCTGCATGAAGCTGTGCCAGAGGTTCAGGAACATTGGCGGGCGATCCGGAAACGGGTCTGCGGTTTGGCGTCGGGCGGGCGCAGATAGAGCGGCCGGGCCGTGCGGGTGGCGTCGAGCCGGCCGCCGAGCCGGAGCACCGCCTCGATCGCCGGGGCGCCGGCGCGGTCGGCGATCCGGGCCGAAATGCCGCGCTCGGAAAGAAGCGGCGCGACGATGTCGGCGGCGCTGCCGGTCAGCACGGGCACGGCGCCGGCCTCGGCGACGAGATCGGCGAAATCGGCCGCGACGAGGGCCGAGGGCTCGACGAGCGCAGTGCCGTCGGCGGCGAAGAGCGCGGCATAGATTTCGCCGCGCCGGGCATCGACGACGGCGGCGATCGCTTGCCTCCGATGGGAGGGCCGGACCGCCTCGGCGAGTGCGGCGAGGGTGTCGACGGCGACGAGCGGGCGCCCGGCGGCGAGCGCGATGCCGCGGGCCGCCGCGACGCCGACCCTGAGGCCGGTGAACGAGCCCGGCCCGACGATCACGGCGACGCGCTCGGCATCGCCATAGCCGGCGCCGGCTGCGGCCAGCACCTCCTCGATCATTGGCACCAGCGCCTCGGCATGGCCGCGCTCCATCGCCACCGAACGGGCGACGACGTCGGCTTCGGGATCGCCGAAGGCGACCGAGCAGCGCGCGAGCGCCGTATCGATGGCGAGGATCCGCATGGCAACGGCAGGATATGCGGCCGGCACCTCGGTGCGCCGGCCGATCGGCTGGCGTTGGCCGTCAGATCGCGCGGACTTCGCGGATCTCCGGCAGGAAGTGGCGCAGCAGGTTCTCGACGCCGTTCTTCAGCGTCGCCGTCGCCGACGGGCAGCCCGAGCAGGCGCCGCGCATCTCGAGGAACACCACGCCCTGCTGGTAGGAGTGGAAGGTGATGTCGCCGCCGTCCTGGGCGACCGCCGGACGCACGCGCGTGTCGAGCAGTTCCTTGATCGCCGCGATCATCTGCTCGTCCTCGGCGCTGCCTTCGGCATGGTCGGAACCGCCGGCCTCGCCCTCGATCACCGGGGCGCCGGACATGAAGTGCTCCATGATCGCGCCGAGCACCGCCGGGCGCAGATACTGCCAGTCGCCGTCGGCCTTGGTGACCGAGATGAAATCCGGGCCGAGGAACACATTGGTGACGCCGTCGACCTCGAACAGGCGCGTGGCGAGCGGCGAGACGCCGGCATCGGCAGCCGAACGGAAGTCGACCGAACCGCCGGTCAGCACGTTGCGGCCCGGCAGGAACTTCAGCGTCGCCGGATTGGGAGTGGTCTCGGTCTGGATGAACATCGCTTCTTTGTCCCGTCGCTTGGCGGTGCCTGGCCTCGTCGAGGGGAGCTGGCCGGCGCCGTTTCGGATATATTCCGTGGCCCTAATCAATAGGACGCCGTTTTACGCCATCAAGGGTGCCGGCGTCGAATCCGCTTTTCGGTTCGCCACCGGCGCCCGTTTCGACCGCGCCGGCGCGAGCCCTGCGATCGGCTTACTTCTTGCCGCCGATGAAGCCCATGATGTCGCGCACGCCGTTCATCACCGGCGCCGCGATCGCCCGCGCCCGGTCGGCGCCGTCGGCGAGCACGCTGTCGATATAGCCCGGATCGGCGACGAGGCGGCGCATCTCGGCATTGATCGGCGCGAGCTTCTCGATCGCGAGCTCGGCGAGCGAGCCCTTGAAGGTCGAGAACTGGCCGCCGCCGAATTCGCCGAGGACGTCCTCGACGGTACGGCCGGCGAGCGCGGCATAGATGCCGACGAGATTGTCCGCCTCGGGCCGGCCTTCGAGCCCCGCCTTCTCGCTCGGCAGCGGCTCGGGATCGGTGCGCGCCTTGCGGATCTTCTGGGCGATGAGGTCGCCGTCGTCGGTCAGGTTGATGCGCGAATAGTCGGACGGGTCCGACTTCGACATCTTCTTGGAACCGTCGCGCAGGCTCATGACGCGCGTCGCCGGGCCCGAGATCAGGGGCTCGGTGATCGGGAAATAGGCCTCGCCGAAGCCGTGCTCGGCGATCGAGGCGGCGAAATCGTTGTTGAACTTCTGCGCGATGTCGCGGGTGAGTTCGAGGTGCTGCTTCTGGTCCTCGCCGACCGGCACGTGCGTTGCCTTGTAGACGAGGATGTCGGCGGCCATCAGGTTCGGATAGGCAAAGAGCCCGGTCGAGGCGTTCTCCTTGTCCTTGCCGGCCTTCTCCTTGAACTGCGTCATGCGGTTGAGCCAGCCCATGCGGGCGACGCAGTTGAACACCCAGGCGAGTTCGGCGTGCTCGGCGACCTGGCTCTGGTTGAAGACGATGTGCTTCTTCGGATCGATGCCGGCGGCGATGAAGGCGGCCGTGACGTCGCGCGTCGACTGGGCGAGCTCCTTCGGACCGCCCCAGACATCGACCGCCTGGGTGATGGCGTGCAGATCGACCACGCAATAGATGCAGTTGTAATGGGCCTGCAGCTCGACGAAGCGGACGAGCGCGCCGAGATAATTGCCGAGATGCAGATTGCCCGTGGGCTGCATTCCCGAAAAGACGCGTGGCTCGAAGTCGGCCATTCCTTCTGCCTCCAGTCTGGCGGATCGGCGGCCGTTGCGGCCGGTTCGCGGCGGTTATGGCGGACCGGCGCGCGCCGCACAAGCCCCGGCGGGACCATTTCGGCAAGGAGGGTTGCTTGGTGCCGCGCTCAGCGCCGGCGGACGAGCTGGCGCTTGAGGACGGAAAGGTCCGCGGCGCCGGAAAACTGGGCGAGCGCGAAGAAGGCGACGACGCCGGCAAGGACGAGCACGCCGAGCGCGCCGCCGCGTTCCAGCAGGTTCGCCTCGCGCGAAAGCCAGGGCGCGAGCAGGCCGCCGAGATACCACACGATGCCGCCCATCATGACGCTCGAGGCGACGAGCCGCGGCAGCCGGCGCTTCAGCGCCGCATCGAAGGTCCACTGGCCGCGCCGGCGCAGCGTGAGGAACAGCAGCGCCGCATTGACCCAGCCGGCGAGCGAGGTGGCGATCGCGATGCCGACATGGGAGAGGAACGGAAAGAGCGCGAGGCTGGCGGCGACGTTCACCGCGACGGCGACGCCGGCATAGTACATCGGCGTCTTGGTGTCCTCGCGGGCAAAGAAGCCTGGCGAGAACACCTTGATGAGGACGAAGGCCGGCAGGCCGAGGGAGAAGGCCGCGAGCGCCTCGGCCGTGGCGATGGTGTCGGACGCGCCGAAGGCGCCGCGCTCGAACAGCACCTGGACGATCGGCACCGCCGCGACGGTGAGCGCCACCGCCGAGGGCAGTGTCAGCACCATGGCGAATTCCAGCGAGCGGTTCTGCGTGTGGCGTGCGCCGTCGATGTCGTCGCCCTTGAGGCGGCGGGAAAGCTCGGGCAGCAGCACCACGCCGATGGCGATGCCGACGACGCCGAGCGGCAGCTGGTAGAGCCGGTCGGCATAGTAGAGATAGCTGACGGCGCCCGGCTGCAGCGAGGCGATCATCGTGCCGATGACGATGTTGATCTGGGTGATGCCGCCGGCGACGACACCCGGCACGCCGAGGGCGATCAGCCGGCGCATGCCCGGTGTCATGCGCGGCCGGCGGAGCTTCAGGTTGAAGTCGATGCGGCGGAGCGCGACGAGCACCATCGCGAGCTGGGCGACGCCGCCGACGACGACCGCCCAGGTCAGCCAGTAGCCGGCCTCCTCGGTACCGGCGAGGCCATGGTGGAAGATGAGGACGAGCGCGGCGATCAGCACGACGTTGAGCAGGGTCGGCGCGAAGGCGGCCGCCGCGAACTTGCCGAAGCCGTTGAGAACGCCGCTGAAAAGGGCGAGCAGCGAGACCAGCATCAGATAGGGAAAGGCGATGCGGGTCAGAAGCACGGTGAGGTCGAACTTGCCCGGATCGGCGGCAAAGCCCGGCGCCATCACGTACATGAGGAGCGGCATGGCGATCTCGGCGACCGCGGTCAGCACGAGGAGCGCCATCAGCAGGCCGGCGAGCGCGTCCTCGGCGAAGCGCCGGGCGATCTCGCGGCCCTCGCCCTCGAGTTCCTTGGCAAAGAGCGGAATGAAGGCCGAGTTGAACGCGCCTTCGGCGAACAGCCGGCGGAAGAGGTTGGGAAAGCGGAAGGCGACGAAATAGGCGTCGGCGACCGCCCCGGTGCCGAGGGCGGCGGCGACGAACATGTCGCGCACGAAGCCGAGCACGCGGCTGGAAAGCGTGGCGCCGCCGACGGTGGCGAAATTCTTCAGAAGGCTCATCGCGGGCGCCCTTGGGTGACGGCTCGGTGCCCCGGGCCGCCGGATCGGAACGGCCGGACGCCATGAATCGCCCCCGGCCGGCGCGGATCATAGAGGGTTTTGCGGCAAATGTGGGCACCGCTTTGCGTCAGTGAGCGGTGCCCCGGGTTGCGGGCCGGTCAGGCGCGCTCGCCGACGCGCTTCGGCGCCGGCCGGCGTTCCTCGGGCTTGGTGCCGCGCTCGAACACCTGGACGAGCCGCCGCCGGATCGCCGCCTCGCGATTGCCGTTGGTGATCTTCTGGCCCATCAGGTCGGTGACGTAGAAGACGTCGATCGCCCGCTCGCCGAAGGTCGCGACATGCGCCGAGACGATGTTGAGGTTGAGGTCCGATATCGCCGTCGTCAGGTCGAACAGCAGGCCCGGCCGGTCGAGGCCGCCGACCTCGATGACCGTGTAGAGGTTCGACCAGGCGTTGGTGACGAGCACCTGCGGCTCGAGCTTGAAGGCCTTCGCCTTGACCTTGGAGGGCGCCCGCTGGGTGACGAGGCTGGTCGCCTGCGCCTCGCCGCGCAGCACGCTTTCGATGGTCTTGGTCACCTTGGCGGCGCGCCGGAACTCGTCGGCGTCGTCGTCGAAGGCGCGCGAGATGAAGATCGCGTCGAGCGCCCGCCCGTCGGTGGTGGTGTAGATCTGGGCGTCGACGATGTTGGCCGAGCAGGCCGAACATGCCCCGGCGATGATCGACAGGAGCCGCGGATGGTCGGGAGCGAGCACGGTCAGCTCGGTCACCCCCTCGAAGGCGTGGATGGTGAGGTCGGTCGCCATGGTGCGGCCGGCCGCGTCGGCCTCGGCGATCAGATGAGCGTGGCTGATCTTGCGCGGCAGGTCGACGCGCAGCCAGTAGGCCGGATAGTGGAGGCCGAAATAACGCTCGCGGTCCGCCTCTTCCCAGCGGCCGAGCGCGCCGCCGAGTTCCTGCTTGGCGAGCTCGACCCGGCGCGCCCGCGTCGTGTCCGACTGGCCGCCGGTCAGCACCTGCTCGGTCTCGTAGTAGAGGGTCCTGAGAAGCTGGCCTTTCCAGCCGTTCCAGACGCCCGGCCCGACCGCCCGGATGTCGGCGACGGTGAGGATCAGCAGCATCTTCAGTCGCTCGAGGCTCTGCACGATCGCCGCGAAATCGTTGATCGTCTTGCGGTCGTTGAGATCGCGCGACTGCGCGTAGACGCTCATCGTCAGATGATGCTCGACGAGCCAGGCGACCGTGTCGGTCTCGGCCCGCGACAGGCCGAGACGCGGGCCGATGCGGCGCGCGATCTTGGCGCCGGCGACCGAATGGTCCTCCGGCCGGCCCTTGGCGATGTCGTGCAGGAAGACCGCGAGATAGAGCACCTGCCGGTTGGCGAGGCCGGAGACGATCTCGTGCGACAGCGGATGCTCGTCGGCGAGCTGGCCCTTCTCGATCGACGACAGGAAGCCGATCGCCCTGAGCAGATGCTCGTCCACCGTGTAGTGGTGGTACATGTTGAACTGCATCATCGCGACGATCTTGCCGAAATCGGGAACGAAGCGACCGAGCACGCCCGCCTCGTTCATGCGCCGGAGCACCAGCTCCGGCTCGTTCTTCGAGGCGATGATGTCGAGGAACAGCGCATTGGCCTCTGGATCGTCGCGCAGGCGCGAATTGACGAGGCCGAGCGAACGGGTGATCTGCCGCATCGCGTCCGGATGGAAGGCGAGGTCGTAGCGGTCGGCGAGATGGAACACCCGGATGATGTTGACCGGGTCGCGCTCGAACGCGTTCTCGTCGGCGATGTTGATGCGGTCGTTGTCGACGATGAAGTCGGTCGAGCCGCGGATCTTGTGGTGCCGGCGCCGCTTGATCGTGTCGAGGAACCGGTTGAGCACCGGCGTCTGCTTGGCGTGGCGCTCCTCGAGCTCCGAGCAGAAGATGCGCGTCAGGTCCCCGACGTCCTTGGCGACGAGGAAGTAGTGCTTCATGAAGCGCTCGACGTCCTTCAGGCCCGGATGCTCGGTATAGCCGAGCCGACGCGCGAGTTCGGGCTGCATGTCGAAGGTCAGCCGCTCCTCGGCCCGGCCGGTCACGAAGTGCAGGTGGCAGCGCACCGCCCACAGGAAGTCCTCGCACTTCCTGAAGAGATTGTATTCCTTGCGGGTGAAGACGCCGGCCTTGATCAGCTCGCCCGGCGTGCGCACCCGGTAGAAATACTTGCCGATCCAGTAGAGCGTGTGCAGGTCGCGCAGGCCGCCCTTGCCCTCCTTGACGTTGGGCTCGACGACATAGCGCGAGGCGCCCTGGCGGCGATGGCGCTCGTCGCGCTCGGCGAGCTTGGCGGCGATGAATTCCGGCCCGCTCGGTCGCACCACTTCCTCGTCGAAGCGCCGCACGAGGTCGTCGTAGAGCGCCTCGTCGCCGTAGATGTAGCGGGCCTCGAGAACGGCGGTGCGGATGGTGAGGTCGCCGCGCGACAGGCGGATGCATTCGTCGATCGAGCGCGTCGCGTGGCCGACCTTCAGGCCGAGATCCCAGAGCATGTAGAGGATGTATTCGACGATGCTCTCGCCCCACGGCGTCTGCTTGTAGGGCAGCACGAACAGGAGATCGATGTCGGAGCCCGGCGCCAGCGTCCCGCGACCGTAGCCGCCGACGGCGACGACCGAGATGCGTTCGGCCGCCGAAGGGTTCTGCGCCCGGTAGACGTGGCCGGTGGCGAAATCGAAGATCGTGCGGATGATGTCGTCCTGGACGAGCGACAGCCGCTCGGCACAGAGCGTGCCCCCGCCATCCTTGTGCAGCATCGCCCAGGCCTTCTCGCGCGAGGAGGCCATCACCTCCTTCAGTCGCCGGGTGATCTCCAGGCGCACCGCGCTTTCGCTCTTGTTGCTCTCGGCAAGGGCCGAGAACTCCGCGCCGAGTGCTTCGGCATCGATCAGCTCGGAGACATCGACGGTGCTTTTCGACATGGGCTTTCCCGTTCGGGATGGGCGAGGGGCGTTCGCGCCGGAAATTAGAGCATTTTCAGAAAAAGAAAAAAGCCCTCAGACCGGGGCCGGCGGATTCATCGCGGCTTCTGGCGGGCGCGCAGGGTCTTGAGGGCATAGAGCGCCTCCAGCGCCTGGCGCGGGCTCATGTCGTCCGGCGACACGCCGTCGAGGGCGCAAAGCAGCTCGTCGAGCGCCGGATCGCCTTTCGGCGCGGCGGCCGGAACGGTCGCCGAGAACAGCGGCAAATCGTCGACGAGGAGATCGGCCGGCGACTTCCTGTCGCTGGTTTCCAGCTTGTCGAGCACCTCGCGCGCCCGGCCGATCACCGCCGGCGGCAGGCCGGCGAGGCGCGCCACCTGAATGCCGTAGGAACGGTCGGCGGCGCCCGGCGCGATCTCGTGCAGGAAGACCACCTCGCCGTTCCATTCCTTGACCTTCACCGTGGCGTTGAAGAGCCGGCCGAGGCGCTCCGAGAGCGCGGTCAGCTCGTGATAATGGGTGGCGAACAGCGCCCGCGAGCGGTTGACCTCGTGCAGGTGCTCGATCGCCGCCCAGGCGATGGAAAGGCCGTCGAAGGTCGCCGTGCCGCGGCCGATCTCGTCGAGGATGACGAGGGCGCGCGGGCCGGCCTGGTTGAGGATCGCCGCCGTCTCGATCATCTCGACCATGAAGGTCGAGCGGCCGCGGGCGAGGTCGTCGGACGCGCCGACGCGGCTGAACAATCGATCGACGACGCCGATACGGGCGGCCCGCGCCGGCACGAAGCTGCCGGCCTGGGCGATCACGGCGATCAGCGCGTTCTGCCGGAGGAAGGTCGACTTGCCGGCCATGTTCGGACCGGTCAAGAGCCAGATCCTGCCGGCCCCGTCGTCGCTCGAAAGGTCGCAGTCGTTGGCGACGAACGGCTCGCCGCTCGCTGCCCTCAGCGCCTCCTCGACGACCGGATGGCGACCGCCCTCGATGGCGAAGGCGAGCGAGGTATCGACCAGCGGCCGGCAATAGCCGCCTTCCTCGGCGCGGGCGGCGAGGGCGGCGGTGACGTCGAGGGTCGCGAGCGCCCGGGCCGCCCGCTTCAGCTCCTCGCTCGCCGCGATCACCCGATCGGCGAGGTCGGCGAAGGCCGCGAGCTCGATCGCCAGCGCCCGCTCGCCGGCGCTGGCGATCCGCGCCTCGAGTTCGCCGAGTTCGGTCGTGGAGAACCGCACCGCACCGGCCATCGTCTGGCGGTGGATGAAGCGGGCGTTGAGCGGCGCCGACAGGAAGCGCTCGGCATGGTTCGCCGGCACCTCGACGAAATAGCCGAGCACGTTGTTGTGGCGCACCTTGAGGGCGCGCACCTCGGTCTCGGCGGCATAGGTCGCCTGCAGTCCGGCGATCACCTGCCGGCTCTGGTCGCGCAGCTCGCGCGCCTCGTCGAGGTCGGCCGAGTGGCCGGCGCGCACGAAGCCGCCGTCACGCTTGAGGAGCGGCAGCTCGTCGTCGAGCGCCGCCGCGAGCGCGGCGAGGAGGTCGCCGGGCAGCTCGTCGAGCGCCGTGCGGATCTCGGCAAGCTCCGGCGGCAGGCCGAGGCCGGAATGGCGGGCGATCGTCGCGGCGAGGTCGCCGGCGAGTTCGCAGCCGGCGCGGATCGCCCCGAGATCGCGCGGCCCGCCCCGCTCGAGGGTGAGGCGCGACAGCGCCCGGGCTATGTCCGGTGCCCGTTTGAGGGTGTCGCGCACCGCGTCGCGGAAGGCCGCCTCCTCGAGCAGGAAGCCGACGGCGTCGAGCCGTCGGTCGATCGCCGCCGGGTCGGTCAGCGGGCTCGACAGGCGCTCGGCGAGAAGCCGCTGGCCGGGGCCGGTGAGGGTGCGGTCGATGGCCGAGAGGAGGCTGCCGCGGCGCTCGCCGGCGAAGGTCCGGGTGAGTTCCAGATTGGCGCGGGTCGCCGCGTCGATCAGCATCACCGCGCTCGCCGCCTCGCGCACCGGCCGGCCGAGCGGCGGGCGGGCGCCGAGCTGGGTGCGCTCGACATAGGCGAGCGCTCCGGCCGCGGCCGAAAGCTCGAGGCGCGAGAAGTCGCCGAAGGCATCGAGCGAGGCGACGCCGAAATAGCCGGCGAGGCGCTCGGCGGCGGTCGCCCGGTCGAAGAAGGCGCGCGGCACCGGGGCAATGGCCGCCCGCGAGCCGGAAAGCAGCGTCTTGAGGTCGGGATCGCCGAGAAGGCCGTCGGGCAGCACGATCTCGCGCGGATCGATGCGGGCAAGGTCGCCCGAAAGACGGTCGAGGGTCGTCTCGGTGACGCGGAAGTCGCCGGTCGAGATGTCGATCCAGGAGATCGCGAAATGGTCGTCGGCGTCCTCGCCGGTCTTCTGGCGGTCGAGGGCGGCGAGGAAGTTGTGCCGCCCGGCATCGAGCAGCGTGTCCTCGGTGAGGGTGCCGGGCGTGACGAGACGGATGACGTCGCGCCGGACGACCGATTTCGCGCCGCGCTTCTTGGCCTCGGCCGGGTCCTCGGTCTGCTCGCAGACGGCGACGCGATGGCCGAGGGCGATCAGCCGCTGCAGATATTCGTCGGCGGCATGCACCGGCAGGCCGCACATCGGGATGTCCTCGCCGAGATGCTTGCCGCGCTTGGTCAGCGTGATGCCGAGCGCCCGCGAGGCGACCTCGGCATCGTCGAAGAACAGCTCGTAGAAATCGCCCATCCGGTAGAACAACAGGCTGTCCGGATTGGCGGTCTTGATCTCGATATACTGCTCCATCATCGGCGTCACCCGCGCCCCGTCGGGTACGTCGAGGAACGGCGTCGCTGATGTCGGCTCGGCGGTCTCTTCCTGCATGGCGCGGGACCTTAGATCATGCGGCGGGCCGATTGAAGCGGCCGGATCGACCGGTGCGGACGCCGAAAGCGGACCGTCGTTCCCGCCAATTGGCCGAGATTCATCGATAGTCGCAGGCTTTCGACGCTTGTGGGAGAGGCGGAAGCCGCGCTAGAAGAAACATTTCCACGGGTTTTCGAACAACAGACGCAGCGACGCGCGGCGCCGCGCCGGAACCGGATTATTCGCCAAATGGCCGACAAGAAGCAGCAGCAGGCGCCGGTCACGCGCCCCATCGTCACCGATCAGGAAGCCCTGCAGTTCCATCAGCAGGGCCGCCCGGGCAAGATCGAGATCGTCGCGACGAAGCCGATGGCGACCCAGCGCGACCTCGCGCTCGCCTATTCGCCGGGCGTCGCCGCGCCGGTGCGCGCCATCGCCGAGGCGCCGACCCGCGCCTACGACTACACCGCCCGCGGCAATCTCGTCGCCGTCATCTCCAACGGCACGGCGATCCTCGGCCTCGGCGATCTCGGCGCCCTTGCCTCCAAGCCCGTGATGGAAGGCAAGGCGGTGCTCTTCAAGCGCTTCGCCGACGTCGACTCCATCGACCTCGAGGTCGACACCAAGGATGTCGACGCCTTCATCAACGCGGTGCGCTATCTCGGCCCGTCCTTCGGCGGCATCAACCTCGAGGACATCAAGGCGCCGGACTGCTTCATCATCGAGCAGCGCTTGCGCGAGCTGATGGACATCCCGGTCTTCCACGACGACCAGCACGGCACCGCGATCATCGCCGCCGCCGGCCTCGTCAACGCGCTGCACCTGACCGGCCGCGACATCGCCGAAACCAGGCTCGTGTGCAACGGCGCCGGCGCCGCCGGCATCGCCTGCGTCGAGCTCATCAAGGCGATGGGCTTCAAGCACGACAACGTCATCCTCTGCGATACCAAGGGCCCGATCTACAAGGGTCGCGAGGCGGGCATGAACCAGTGGAAGTCGGCCCATGCCGCCGACACGCCGGCCCGCTCCCTCGCCGAGGCGATGGCAGGCGCCGACGTCTTCTTCGGCCTTTCCCAGAAGGGTGCGCTGACGCCCGAGATGGTCGCCTCGATGGCCAAGAACCCGATCATCTTCGCGATGGCCAACCCCGACCCGGAGATCACCCCGGAGGAGGTCGCCGAGGTCCGCGACGACGCCATCATGGCGACCGGCCGCTCCGACTACGCCAACCAGATCAACAACGTTCTCGGCTTCCCCTACATCTTCCGCGGCGCCCTCGACGTGCGCGCCACGACCATCAACGAGGAGATGAAGATCGCCGCCGCCGAGGCGCTCGCCCGCCTCGCCCGCGAGGACGTGCCGGACGAGGTCGCCGCCGCCTATCAGGGCCAGCGCCCGAAATTCGGCCCCGGCTACATCATCCCGGTGCCGTTCGATCCGCGCCTCATCTCGGCGATCCCGCCGGCGGTCGCCCGCGCCGCCATGGAATCGGGCGTCGCCCGCCAGCCGATCGTCGACATGGAAGGCTACAAGACCCAGCTTTCCGCCCGCCGCGATCCGATCGCCGGCACGCTGCAGCGCATCTTCGAGAAGGTGCGGCGCAATCCCCGCCGCGTCGTCTTCGCCGAGGGCGAGGAGGAGCAGGTCATCCGCGCCGCCGTCAGCTTCGTCAACCAGGGCCTCGGCTCGGCGATCCTCGTCGGCCGCGAGGACGAGATCCGCGCCACCGCCTCGATGGCCGGCGTCGAGCTGCGCGAGGGCATCGAGATCGTCAATGCCCGCTTCACCAAGCGGGCGCACGAATATGCCGAGTTCCTGTATGAGCGCCTGCAGCGCCACGGCTATCTGTTCCGCGACTGCCAGCGCCTCATCAACAACGACCGCAACCATTTCGGCGCCTCGATGGTCGCGATGGGCGATGCCGATGCGCTCGTCACCGGCGTTACCCGAAACTATTCGGTCGCGCTCGAGGACGTGCGCCGCGTCATCGATCCCAAGCCCGGCCATCGCGCCGTCGGCGTCTCGCTGGTGCTCGCCCGCGGCCGCAACGTGCTGATCGCCGATACCGCGATCCACGACATGCCGACCGCCGAGCAGCTCGCCGACATCGCCGAGGAAGCGGCCGGCGTCGCCCGTCGCTTCGGCTACGAGCCGCGCGTCGCCATGCTCGCCTACTCGACCTTCGGCCATCCGGCCGGCGAGCGTTCCGAGCGGCTGCGCGAGGCGGTGCAGATCCTCGACCGCCGCCGCGTCGATTTCGAGTATGACGGCGAAATGTCGGCCGACGTGGCGCTCAACATGAACGCCATGGCGCTCTATCCGTTCTGCCGCCTGTCGGGCCCGGCCAACGTGCTGATCATGCCGGCGTTCCACGCCGCCTCGATCTCGACGAAGATGCTGCAGGAACTCGGCGGCTCGACGGTCATCGGTCCGCTGCTCGTCGGCCTCGACAAGTCGGTGCAGATCGTCTCGCTCGGCGCCAGGGATTCCGACATCGTCAACATGGCGGCACTCGCCGCCTACGACATCGGCGGCTAGAGCTCGACCCGGAAAAGCGGGCACCGGTTTTCGGACAAGTCGAGCGACGCCGAGAGCCGTGCCTGCCGCGATTCCGGACGCGAAACGGGGTCCGGCACCAGCCAGACCCCGTCATTCCCGCGAGAGCGGGAATCTGTAATTTTCTCAATATGTTGATTTGATCATGGCGCGCCCGCCTGCGCGGGGCCGACGCCATTGCGCGGCGCGTCGCCGGCGCGATCGCTCAGTAGCCGGCGGTCCGGTCGACCACGTTCTCGAAGGCCAGGCCGGTCTCGTGCCGGGCGATCTGGTCGAGGATATAGCGGGTCAGCGCCTGCGGCTGGCTGACCGCCGCGTTGTGCGGCGTCACCGTCACCTTTGGGTGCGACCACAGCCGGCTCGACGGCGCCAGCGGCTCGCGCTCGAAGACGTCGAGCGTTGCCGCCGCGAGCGTGTTGTCGTCGAGGGCGGCGAGAATGTCCTCCTCGACCTGCAGCCCGCCGCGCCCGGCATTGATGACGATCGGCCCGCCGAGTTCGCCGTCCTTGGCCAGCCGTTCGAACAGGTCGCGGTCGAGAATGCCGCGTGTCTCGTCGGTCAGCGGCAACAGCACGACGAGGATGTCGGTGCGCTCGAGGAACGCGTCGAGTTCGGCATCGCCGGAGAACGAGACGATCCCCGGAACGGCCTTCGCCGTGCGGCTCCAGCCGGCCACGTCGAAGCCGAGATGGACGAGCTTCTCGGCCGCGTCGCGGCCGAGCACGCCGAGCCCCATGATGCCGACACGGACCTCGCGCGCCGCCGGCTGGCGATGCTCGCGCCACACCCGGGCCCGCTGCTGGGTGTCGTAGAGCCGCTGCCGGCGGTGATGCATCAGCACATGCAGCACGACATATTCGCTCATCCGGCCGGTGAGGTCCGGATCGACGATGCGGATGATCGGCACATCCGGCAGGTCCGGGTCGGCGATGAGATGGTCGACGCCGGCGCCGAGCGAGAACACCGCCTCGAGATTGGGCAGCGTCGCGAGCAGGCCGTGCGGCGCCTTCCAGGTGCAGGCATAGCGGATCTTCTCGACCGGATAGGCATCGCTGTGCAGATAGACCCGGCGCTCCGGCGCAAGCTCGCGGAAGCGGCGGTGCCAGACCTCCGCTTCCCAACCGGTTATGGCGACGAGCAGGCTCATTTCATTCATCGAGTGTCGGTCAGGTCGCAAAGACCGTCGGAATGGTGATCTGGTCGAGCAGCCGCCGCGCCTTGGTCTTGCGCAGCGGGTTGCGCATGGCGTCCGGATTGTTGATGCCGACGACCAAGAGCCCGCCGACGTCGTCGGCGACACGCGAAATAATCACGTCCGAGATATGCGCCGCCTTGGCCGACAGATGCTCGCGCTCGACCTTGTGGTGCAGGCCGTCGAGCCAGGCCACCGGATCGGCATAGGCCGGCGGATCGGCTTCCGGCTCGGCGCCGCTGAGCGGGATCATGAAGACGACGACCTCGGCCGCAGCCCCGATCAGCGGCATCGCCGCGCGCATCGCCCGCGAGGTCGCCTTCTCGCCGTCCCAGGCGATCACGGCGCGGCCCTGGCCGAGCCGGAACTTGCCGGCATAGGGCAGGACGAGCACGGCCGCACCGCTGTCGGCGACCGCGTGGCCGACGAAGAAGTCCGGCAGATGCGCGTCGCGATCGGGATCGCGCTGCGAGACGATGGTGAGGTCGGCCGCGCGTGCCGCGCGTGCCATCTCGTGCATGATCACCGACGGCCGGCCGGAGCCGAGCGCGTGGAACACGCCTTCGATGCCGGCGGCGGCGACCGCCGCGGTGAAGGCCTTCTCGGCGGCGTCGCGCCGCGCCACGAAACGCGGCGTCGGCCAGGTGGCGATCGGACCGGGCACCTCCGGGTCGCTTTCGGCGAAGAAGCCGGTCAGCCGCGCTTTCGTCGCCTTGGCGATCTCGATGCCGATGGCGATCCGCTCGGCGCAGTGCTCGGCGCCGTCTAGGTGGACGAGGACGTTTCCATAGATGCTTGTCATTTTTTTCCTTGGCGGTTCGAAGACCGAAGCTGCGTCGATCGGCCGCGTGAACGGCCGCCGGCGAACGCACGTCGGGATGTTGGCCCGGCCGGTCGTTTCACGCAAGCGCAACCTGCCCCGAAAGACCGGAGGTCGCTGAGCTTTTCGAGGGCAAAGGGAGATTGCGGGCGCGGCCGTCAGTTCCGGCCGCGCGCGAATTTCTCGTCGAAGGCGTAGCCGGTGCCGCGCACCGTGCGGATCGGGTCCTTGGCGGTGCCGCGATTGATCGCCTTCCTGAGGCGCCCGATATGGACGTCGACGGTGCGCTCGTCGACATAGACGTCGCGGCCCCACACGCCGTCGAGCAGCTGCTCGCGGGTGAACACCCGGCCGGGGCTCTGCATCAGGAATTCCAGCAGGCGGAATTCGGTCGGGCCGAGATGCAGCTCGCGGCTGCCGCGCCGGACCCGGTGGGTTTCGCGGTCGAGTTCGATGTCGCCGGCCGAGAGCTTGGCCTGGGTCAGCTCCGGATTGGCGCGGCGCAGCAGCGCCCGCACCCGGGCCATCAGTTCGGGAACCGAGAACGGTTTGACGACGAAGTCGTCGGCACCGGTCGCCAGGCCGCGGATCCGCTCGGTCTCCTCGCCGCGGGCGGTCAGCATGATCACCGGCAGCCGCTCGGTCTGGGCCCGCGTGCGCATGCGCCGACACAGCTCGATGCCCGACATGCCCGGCAGCATCCAGTCGAGCAGCACGAGATCGGGCGGATTTTCGGAAAGGACGAGTTCGGCTTCCTCGGCCCGGTCGGTGATCTGGACCGAATAGCCCTCGGATTCGAGGTTGTATTTGAGGAGGATCGTGAGGGCTTCCTCGTCCTCGACGATGAGAATCCGTGGCGGGGTCACGCGCGCGGGTCTCCGTGTTTGGCCGCCGGGTGAAATGCCGGCGCGAGGCGGCCGGGTCGCGACCGACCCCGCCGCCGGTCAGGCCTCATTTCTCGCCGGGCGTCACGTCGGAAAGGGCGGCGATCGTCTCGTCGCCCCTGGCGCGGTCGCCGGAGAATTTGTGGCCGGTGATGATGTAGTGCACCGTCTCGGCGACGTTGGTGGCGTGGTCGCCGATACGCTCGAGGTTCTTGGCGCAGAACAAGAGGTGCGTGCACAGCGTGATGTTGCGCGGATCCTCCATCATGTAGGTGAGGAGTTCGCGGAACAGCGAGGTGTACATGGCGTCCACCTCCTCGTCGCGCTTGCGCACGATGATCGCCGCCGCGTCGTCGTGATTGGCATAGGCGTCGAGCACTGCCTTCAGCTGTTCGAGGGTGATCTCGACCATGTGCTGGACGCCGAGCACGAGACGCTTGGGCTGCAGCGCGCCTTCGATGGCGAGGGCGCGCTTGGCGATGTTCTTGGCAAGGTCGCCGACCCGCTCGAGATCGTGCGAGATGCGCAGCGCGGCGATGATCTCGCGCAGGTCGAGCGCCATCGGCTGACGCTTGGCGATGAGCAGGATCGCCTTCTCCTCGATTTCCTCGTGGATGTGGTCGATCCGCTTGTCGCCCTCGATGACCGCCTGGGCCTGCTCGTTGTTGCCGGCGACGAGGGCCTCGACCGCGTCGGCGACGAGATGCTCGGCGACGCCGCCCATCTCGCCGATGCGGTAGGTGAGGACGCGCAGGTCTTCGTCGTAGGCGCGCACGATATGGTCGGACATGTGGTTCTCTCCCCGGAATCTCTAGGTCGGCCGGCTCAGCCGAAGCGGCCGGTGATGTAGTCCTGCGTACGCCGATCGACGGGATTGGTGAAGATGTGGTCGGTCGGCCCTTCCTCGACGAGAATGCCGAGGTGGAAGAAGGCCGTCCGCTGCGACACGCGCGCCGCCTGCTGCATCGAATGGGTGACGATGACGATGGTGAATTTCTCGCGCAGCTCGTCGATCAGCTCCTCCACCTTGGCGGTGGCGATCGGGTCGAGCGCCGAGCACGGCTCGTCCATCAGGATGACTTCCGGATTGACGGCGATCGCCCGGGCGATGCACAGGCGCTGCTGCTGGCCGCCGGAAAGGCCGGTGCCCGGCTCGTCGAGACGGTCCTTGACCTCGGCGAAGAGGCCGGCGCGCTCGAGGCTGTTGGCGACGATCTCCTCGAGATCGGTCTTGTCGCGGGCCAGGCCGTGGATGCGCGGGCCGTAGGCGACGTTCTCGAAGATCGACTTCGGGAACGGGTTCGGCTTCTGGAACACCATGCCGACGCGGGCCCTGAGCTCGACGACGTCGATCGAGGGATCGTAGATGTCCTCGCCGTCGAGGCTGATGTTGCCGGTCACCCGGCAGATGCTGATCGTGTCGTTCATGCGGTTGAGGCAGCGCAGGAACGTCGACTTGCCGCAGCCCGACGGGCCGATCAGCGCCGTCACCTGATTGGTGGTGATGTCGAGATTGACGTCGAAAAGCGCCTGCTTGTCGCCGTAGAACACGCAGACGTCGCGTCCGCTCATCTTGATCGACGGATCGTAGCCGGTTTCGGTCACGGCGGCGGCCTCGAGGATATCGTTCATCGCTGGAAACGCTCCCTGTCGGGGTTACTTGGACTACCAGCGGCGCTCGAAGCGCTTGCGCAGGAAGACCGCGGTGATGTTCATGATGGCGAGGAAGGCGAGAAGAATGATGATCGCCGCCGAGGTGCGCTCGACGAAGGCGCGTTCGGCCTGGCCGGCCCACATGTAGATCTGCACCGGCAGCGCCGTCGCCGGATCGTTCGGCGTCACCGGATAGTCGGCGACGAAGGCGACCATGCCGATCATCAGGAGCGGCGCGGTCTCGCCGAGCGCCTGGGCAAGGCCGATGATCGTGCCGGTGAGGATGCCGGGGGTCGCGAGCGGCAGCACGTGGTGGAAGATCGCCTGCATCTTCGAGGCGCCGACGCCGAGGGCCGCCTCGCGGATCGACGGCGGCACCCCTTTCAGCGCCGCGCGGGTCGCGATGATGATCGTCGGCAGCGTCATCAGCGTCAGCACGAGGCCGCCGACGAGCGAGGCCGATCGCGGCAGGCCGGCGAAGTTGATGAAGACGGCGAGGCCGAGGATGCCGAAGACGATCGAGGGCACCGCCGCGAGATTGTTGATGTTGACCTCGATGAGGTCGGTCAGCCGGTTCTGCGGCGCGAATTCTTCCAGGTAGATCGAGGCGGCGACGCCGATCGGCAGGGCGAGGGCGAGCACGATCGCCATCATGTAGAGCGAGCCGATGACGGCGACGCCGACACCTGCCGTTTCCGGCCGGCTCGAGGCGCCGAAGGTGAACAGCCCGGTGTTGAACTTCATCGAGAGCGCGCCGCTGTCTTCCAGCTGCTTGATCCAGGCGATGTCGCGGTCCTTGATCGGTCGCCGGCTTTCCGGGATGTCGGCGTCGATATGGCCCTTGAGGAAGGCGTCGACATTGCTGTCGAGCAGGAACGACACCTTCTGGCGCGTGCCGACGAGATCGGGATTGGCGGCGAGCATGGCCCGCAGCTGGATGCGCGCGCCCTTGGAGACGAGGTTGTAGGCGGTGCGCGCCGTGCCCTTGTCGTCCTTGGCGATGCCGAGCTGGGCCGCGAACGCGTTGCGGATCACGTCGTCGTAGCGGAACACGTTGCCGGTCATCAGCGCGTCGGTGTTGACGGCGCCGTTCGGGGCGATGATCGCCTTGTCGAGCAGCACGTCGATCTCGACATTGGCCTGGCGGAACGCCGAGATGCCCTGCAGCACGATCGAGCTGATCAGCGCCACGAGGAAGAACAGGCCGAGCGCGATGGCGACGACGCCGTAGATGCGGAAGCGGCGCTCCACGCGATAGCGCTTCTTGAGGCCGAAATCCGTGCGGGCGGGTCGCGTGGCGACGGGCTTTGCGGTTTCCATGGCGGCGTCGGTCATTCGTACTGCTCCCGATACTTCCGCACGATGTGCAGCGCGAGGATGTTGAGGCCGAGCGTCACGGTGAACAGCGTGATGCCGAGCGCGAAGGCGACGAGCGTCTGCGGGCTGGTGAATTCGAGGTCGCCGGTGAGCTGGCTGACGATCTTGACGGTGATCGTCGTCATCTCCTGGAACGGGTTGGCGCTGATGTTCGTCGCGACGCCGGCCGCCAGCACCACGATCATCGTCTCGCCGATGGCGCGCGAGGCGGCGAGCAGCACCGAGCCGACGATGCCCGGCAGCGCCGCCGGCAGCACCACGCGCTTGATCGTCTCCGACTTGGTGGCGCCGAGGCCGAGCGAGCCGTCACGCATGGCGTTCGGCACCGCGGTGATGATGTCGTCGGAGAGCGAGGAGACGAACGGGATGATCATGATGCCCATGACCACGCCGGCGGTCATGACGTTGTTGCCCGACGAGCCGAGGCCGAGCGGGATGGCGATCCAGTCGCGGATCATCGGGCCGACGGTGACGAGGGCGAAGAAGCCGTAGACGATGGTCGGGATGCCGGCCAGCACCTCGAGCAGCGGCTTGGCCACCGCGCGCACCTGGGCGGTCGCGTATTCGGCCATGTAGATCGCCGCGAAGAGGCCGATCGGCACGGCGATCAGCAGCGCGATCGTCGAGATGTAGAGCGTGCCCCAGGCGAGCGGCAGGAAGCCGAACTGGCCGGCGGTGCCTTCCGAGCCGGCGGCCGCGAAGCGCGGATCCCAGACCGTGCCGAAGAAGAAGTTGATCGGCGAGACGATGCTGAAGAAGTGCAGCGCCTCGAAGAGCATCGAGAAGACGATGCCGACCGTGGTCAGGATGGCGACCATCGAGGCCGACAGGAGAACGCCGCGGATGACGGTCTCGACGGAGTTGCGCGCCCGCTGTGCCGGCCGGATGCGCAGCAGGGCGAGCCCGAGGCCGACGACCGAGACCAGCAGCACCAGCGCGGTGCGGCCGATCACGCCGGCCGCCTGCAGCCGGTTCAGCGTATCGGCGGCGCGGATCATGTAGGGCTCGACGTCGCTCGCCAGCGCCACGCCCTTCGAGGCGATGAGCGGCCGTGCGGCGACGACGCCGATGTCGAGATCGCGCCGCTCGGTGGCCGAAAGCCGCGACAGGCCCTCGGCGACGGAACGCACGACGCCGTTGATGAGGCTGAGATTGCCGGTCGCTGCGATGGCTTCGTCCGGGATCTGCGCGGTCACCGCGCGATCGACGACGATCGGCTGCACGATCAGCCAGACGCCGAGCAGCAGGAATGCCGGAAGGCTCGCCCAGATGGCGACGAAGGAACCGTAATAGCCGGTGCGGGAATGGAGTTTGACGAGGTTGCCGTTGACCGAGGCGCGGGCCCTGGCGACACCTGCGACAAAGCCGAGGATGGCGATGCCGAGCACCGCGAGAATGATCCAGAACGGACTCATGTGCTCCCCCGTCGCCGCGCACCCCGTCCCTTTCGAGCCCGTCCCGCTAGGCTGCGGGCTCTCGTGGGGAATGCCGGCAGAAACGCCTCACCCGGTTTGTTCCGTTCCCCAAAAGGGGAGACGGAAGGCGGCGTGCCGCCTTCCGTCGCGCTGTCCCGTGAACCCTCAGAGGGTCTTGCCGGCGGCGAAGTCGGCGCGGGTGGCCTCGCGCTCGGCGTCCGGAGCCGGAACCAGGCCGTAATTGGCAGTCGGGCTGCCCGGGCCGGTCATGTCGTCGGAGATGAAGAACTCGACATACTCGCGAAGACCCGGGATGACGTCGAGATGCGCCTTCTTCACGTAGAAGAACAGCGGACGCGACACCGGATACTCGCCCTTGGCGATGGTCTCGACCGACGGGGTGACGCCGTCCATGGTCGCGACCTTCAGCTTGTCGCGGTTGTTCTCGTAGAAGGCGAGACCGAACACGCCGATGCCGGTCCGGTTGGAGTCGATGCGCGACAGCGTCTCGGTGTAGTCGCCGTCGATGTCGACCGCCTTGCCGTCCTTGCGGACCTTGGCGCAGGCCTTGTGCGCATCCTTCTTGTCCATGCCGCCGTCGACCATCGCCTTGAGGGCGCCGGTGGCTTCACAGCCGGCGATCAGGACCTTCTCTTCGAACACTTCGCGGGTGCCGTGCTTCTCGCCCGGGATGTAGGCGGCGATGTCCCACTCCGGGAGGGCGGCGTCGACCTGCGACCACTTGGTGTTCGGGTTGTCGACCAGCTTGCCGTCGACCAGCACCTGGGCGCCGAGAGCGGCGAACCACTGGGCCGGGGTGAAGGCGAAGGACGGGCCGTTGACGTCGGAGGCGAACACGATGCCGTCATAGCCGATCTTGATCTCTTCGATCTCGGTCACGCCGGCCGCCTTGCAGGCCTCGACTTCCTTGTCCTTGATCGCACGCGAAGCGTTGGCGATGTCGATCGTGTCCTCGCCGGTGCCCTTGCAGAACTCCTTGAGGCCGGCCGAAGAGCCGCCCGACTCGACGATCGGGGTCTTGAAGTTCGAGAAGGCCTCGCCGAACGCTTCGGCGACGATGTTGGCGTAGGGAAGAACGGTGGACGAGCCGGCGATCTTGATCTGGTCGCGGGCTTCGGCAGCGCCGCTGAACAGAACGCCGGCGGCAGCAAGCGCCATCGCGCTCGCGAAAATCTTGGTTTTCACCTGACCTCTCCTTGTCGATTGCGGTCATTGAAAATCGGCATCGGAATATGTCTTCCGACCGGCACCCTTCGGCTGTCAGGCCGGGGCGCGTCGCGAACCTAGACTCGTCACTTGATGTTTCTATGACAGTTGGATGTCGTGTATATGACAGTATAATATATTGAAAATAAACAATAACTACTGGGAGGCGTCACCGTTCGCGACGGTTTCGGCGAACAGGGTGACATGGAAGGCGGAGCCTTTTCCCGGCTCGCTTTCGATCGTCAGCTGGCCACGGTGGCGATTGACGATGTGCTTGACGATGGCGAGCCCGAGGCCGGTTCCCTTCTTCTCCCGGCTCGATGCCGCATCGATGCGGTAGAACCGCTCGGTGAGGCGCGGCAGGTGTTCGCGGGCGATGCCGGGGCCGAAATCGCGCACCGTGGTGCGCCAGCCGAGCGGCCCTGCGGCGAGCGGCTCGACGGAAATTTCGATGCGCTTGCCGGAGGCGCCGTATTTGAGGGCGTTCTCGGCGAGGTTCTCGAACACCTGGACGAGTTCGTCGCGATCGCCGCGCAGCCGCATCGGCCCCCCCGGGAGCTTGGTCTCGATGGCGACGTCGAGATCGCCGGCGAGCGGGCGCAGCGCCTCGGCGACATGGCCGATGACGTCGCCGAGATCGACGATCGCCGTCGGCCGCTGGTGCAGCCGCATCTCGATGCGCGACAGCGACAGGAGGTCGTCGATCAGCCGGGCCATGCGTTCGGCCTGCACCTTCATCACGCCGAGGAAGCGGTCCCGCGCGTCCGGGTCGTCGCGCGCCGGGCCGAGCAGGGTTTCGATGAAGCCGCTGAGCGAGGCGAGCGGCGTCCGCAGCTCGTGACTGGCATTGGCGACGAAGTCGACCCGCATGCGTTCGGTGCGCCGCTGTTCGGTGAGGTCGTGGAAGAGCAGCAGGAAGGCGTCGGCCGCCCCGCCGCCCGGGCCCGGCGCGACCGGGGCGAGGTGGACGGCGAGCCAGCGCTCCGGCGGCAGCCGCTCGGCAATGGTGCAGGTCTCCGGCGCGCCCGAGACGATCACCCGCTCGAGCGCCGAGACGAGCGTCGGCTCGCGCATCTTGAGGCCGAAGGAATCGCCGACGCCGAGATTGGGCAGGCTTTCGCGGGCCGCCCGGTTGGCGACCCGGATGATCTTGCGCCGGTCGACGAGGAAGGCCGGCTCGGGCAGGGCCTCGATCACCCGGCGCATCGCCGGCTCCGGCGAGGATTGCTGGCGCAGGGCCCGGCGCGCATCGAGCCGGGGTTTCAGGTCGCGCCGCGGCAGCAGCGAGATCGCCGCGGCCGAGAACAGGAAGATGCCGGCGGCGAGCATCATCGACAGGCCGCCGGCCGCGACCGCGATGACGAGGGCGGTCGCGACGATCGCCAGCGTGCCGCGCATCGGCACGTACCAGCGCCAGACGAGGCGGCCGCCGAGGCCGCGCGCCCCGTCTTCCTCCCGCCTGTCGTCCTCGGCCGCCATGTCTTTTCGTCCCTGTCCCGATTCGCCGCGTCGATGATGCACTGAGTGCGAGCGCGTTTGTCTAGTCCGCCAAGATGGAAAACCGATGACAGCCGATTCCGCCACCCCGAAAAACCAACTAGGCTGTCCGGGACCCCACCTGGACGAGAAGGCGAGCCATGGGCAAGGACAAGGCAAAGGGCAAGGAGAAGGACAAAGCGAAGGACAAGACGGCGGCGCAGGCCGCCGCCGATCCGCTTTCGGTCTTCGATATCGACAATCCGGTGCTGGCGCCGGAAATTGCCGACCGCGCCCTCTCGAGCGGCGGCTATCCCTATGACAAGAAGCTGAAGAAGAAGGACTACGAGGCCGAGCTCGAGAAGCTGCAGGTCGAGCTCGTCAAGGTCCAGGCCTGGGTGCGCGAGACCGGCCGGCGCCTCGTTCTCGTCTTCGAGGGCCGCGATTCGGCCGGCAAGGGCGGCACCATCTTCGTCGTGCGCCAGTACATGAACCCGCGCTATGCCCGTATCGTCGCGCTGACCAAGCCGACCGAGACCGAACTCGGCCAGTGGTATTTCCAGCGCTATGTCGACGAGATGCCGACGCGGGGCGAGATCGTGCTGTTCGATCGCTCCTGGTACAACCGCGCCGGGGTCGAGCCGGTCATGGGCTTCTGCACGCCCGAGGAGAATGTCGCCTTCCTCGCCCAGACGCCGACCTTCGAGAAGATGCTGGTCGACGACGGCATCATCCTCTTCAAGTTCTGGCTCAACATCGGCCGCGAGGCGCAGCTCGAGCGCTTCCACGAGCGTCGCCACAATCCCTTGAAGACCTGGAAGCTGTCGCCGATCGACATCGCCGCGCTGTCGAAATGGGACGCCTACAGCGAGGCGCGCGACCGCATGATGCCGCTGACCGACACCGACTGGGCGCCCTGGACGGTGGTGCGCGCCAACGACCAGAAGCGCGCCCGTCTCGAAGTCATCCGCTTCCTCCTGCAGACGCTCGACTATCCCGACAAGGACGAGGCGGTGGCGATCCCGCCCGATCCGAAGATCCTCGGCTCGGGTCTCGATTTCATCGCCGGCGCCTGACGGCACGGGTGCGGACCGGCGCGGCGCGACGACCATCTTTCGTTTGCGCCGCCGGCCCTGTAATGAGGGTGCATGACGGGGGGAAACGGACAGCGCGGCGCGGTCGCAGCCGGCCATCGGGTGACCGCGGAAGCGGCCGCCGAGATCCTGGCCGACGGCGGCAATGCCTTCGACGCGGCGATCGCGGGTCTTTGGGCGGCCTGCGTGTGCGAGCCCGTGCTCGCCTCGCCCGGCGGCGGCGGCTTCATGATGGCCCATCACCAGGGCGAAACCCGCCTCGTCGACTTCTTCGTCGACACGCCGCGCGCCAAGCGGCCGGCGGCCGACATCGACTTCCGCGAGATCCTCGCCGATTTCGGCACCGCCACGCAGGCCTTCCACATCGGCGCCGGCGCCACGGCGACGCCCGGCTTCGTGCCCGGCGTCTTCGCCATCCACGAGACGCTCGGCTCGTTGCCGATGACCCGCCTCGTCGAGCCGGCGATCCGCGCCGCGAAGGGCGGCGTCGTGATGACGCCGTTCCAGGCCTATCTCTTCAATGTCGTCTCGCCGATCCTGACCGCCACCCCGGCGGCGGCCGGGATGTTCGCCGAAGGCGGCGCGACCCTGCCGGTCGACCATCTGTTCCGCAATCCGGCGCTCGCCGACGCCCTCGACGCGTTGTCGCGCGAGGGGCCGCGGCTCGAGCGCGAAGGCGAGATCGGCCGCGCCATTCTCGAGGCGCAGCGCGACGCCGGTCAATTGACCGCCGCCGACCTCGCCGGCTATCGCGTCGAGATCCGCAGGCCGCTCGATCTCGCCGTCGGCAAGGCCCGCGTCTCCCTCAATCCGCCGCCGGCGCTCGGTGGCGGCCTCATCGCCGCGATGCTCGCCGAGCTCGGCGAGGGCGCCACGACGACGGGCGCGGCCGACCGGGCGCTCGCCATCGCCGGCGCCGTCGACCGCATCGACCGGCTCTGGCGCACCGACCCGGAGGGTCTCTCCCGGCGCATCGCCGTCGCGCTCGAGGCCGATCGCCCGCGCGCGACGCGCGGCACGACCCACATCAGCGTCGTCGATCGCGACGGCAACGCCGCCGCCGCCACCGTCACCAATGGCGAGGGCAACGGCGCGCTGGTGCCCGGCGCCGGCTACATGCTCAACAACATGCTCGGCGAGGAAGATCTCAATCCGAAGGGCTTCCACCGCTGGATATCGGGCATCCGCCTCGCCTCGATGATGGCGCCGACGGTGGTCGTCGGCCGCGACGGCGGCCTCCTCGCCCTCGGCTCGGGCGGCTCCAACCGCATCCGCACGGCGGTGCTGCAGGCGATCGTCGCAAGGCTGAAGCGCGGCCTCACGCTCCACGATTCGATCGAAGCGCCGCGCCTTCACGTCGAGCGCGGCCGGCTCGACTTCGAGGACCTGGCCGGCGAGGAAGTCGCCGACGCGCTGCGCGGCGCCTTCCCGGACCATTGCGCCTGGCCGGAACACAACATGTTCTATGGCGGCGTCCATGCCGTCGAACTTCTCGCCGGCGGCGGCATCGAGGCCGCCGGCGATCCGCGCCGCGCCGGGGTCGGCATCGTCGTCTGAGCCGCCCGCGCACCGGCGGCCCGGCTGCCGCGACCGCGCCGCTCCGCCCGTGTCCGTTCAGCCTTTTTTGACCAAGATCGCGGGTTTCGGGCCGCCGGCTGCCCGTGGCAACCGGATCGCAATGTGCCCGGTCCAGAATGGCAGCACGACAATTCGCTTCCCAAGCCAAGAAGAGTGCCCTGCCATGACGCTTTCCCATGATGCCGCGATTTGCCTCAGCGAATCGATCGTCATGCGCGCCGGGATTGCCGATCCGGCGGGCGATGTCCCCGCCCGTCATCGCGCACACGAGGGCGAAGGCCTCGATCCGGGCGCCTGGCGCGCCGAGATCTTCACCGATCCGGCGGCGGTAATCGACCGCTGGCGGGCGCTCGAGACGCGCGGCCGGGCGACGCCGTTCCAGACGACGGTCTGGTTCGGCACCTGGATGGACACGATCGGCGCGGCGCATGGTGCCGAGCCGCTGATCGTCGTCATCGTCGACGAGGCCGGCACCGACCGGCTGTTGCTGCCGCTGGTGCGCCGCCGCCTCGGCGGCCTTGTCGTCGTCGAGTTTCCCGATCTCGGCGTTGCCGACTACAACGCCCCGGTCTTCGATCCCGAGCTCGCGCACCAGTCGGAATCCTGGGCCGCGGTCTGGGCCGCCGTGCGCACGGCGCTGCCGGCCGATCTCGTCCGCTTCGAGAAGATGCCGCTGACGGTCGAGGGCTCGTCCAATCCGCTCGCCCGGCTCCAGGATGCCGCGCCGATCGAGCTCCAATGCTTCGCCGTCGCGCTGCCGGAGACCTTCGAGGCCTATCGCGCCGACGTGCTCGATCCCAAGATCGCCCGCGAGCTCGGCGAGAAGCGCCGGCGCTATCAGAACCGGTCGCGGCAGGTATTCGGCGTCGTCGACAATGCCGGCGATGCCGAGCGGGTGTTCGCGGCCCTCGTCGCCCAGCGCAAGGCGCGCTTTGCCGCCCTCGGCCGCGCCGAGATCCTCGATGATCCGGTCTATCGGGAGTTCTACCGCCGCCTTGCCGTCGAGCATGCCGCCGACGGCTTCACGGTGCTGTCGGCGACCGAGGTTCTCGGCGAGCCCGCCGCCTGCTCCTACGCCGTGCGCCATGGCGGGCGGGTCGTGCAGCTGCTCTCCTCGACCGAGGAGAACGAGTGGCGGCGCTTCTCCACCGGCCGCCTGATCAGCGACTACACCATCGAGTGGGCGATCGGGAAAGGCTACGACGTCTTCGATTTCTCGATCGGCGACGAGAGCTACAAGCTCGGCTTCGGCGCCCGGCCGGCGCCGATGGCCCGCCTCGAAGTGGCGCTGTCGCCCCGTGGCTGGCCGGTCGTCTGGCGCTCGCGGCTTGCCGCCTTCGTCCGCTCCCGCCCGGCGCTGCGGGCCGCTGCCCGGCGCCTGCGCGATCTCGCCGGGAAATAGCGGCGGGGGATCACCCGAAAAGGGCGTTGAAGAGGTAGCCGACGGCGAGGATGCCGGCACCGACCACCGCGACGAACACGGCGATGAGCCGAGGCTTCAGCACGCGCCTGAGGATGATCATTTCCGGCAGCGACAGGGCGATCACCGACATCATGAAGGCGAGCACGGTGCCGATCGCGGCGCCCTTGCCGATCAGTGCCTCGATCACCGGGATGATGCCGGCAGCGCCGCTGTACATCGGAATGCCGAGCAGCACGGCCACCGGCACCGACCACCACGCCTCGCTGCCCATCACCGATACCATCGTGTCCTGCGGCACATAGCCGTGGATCAGCGCGCCGACGGCGATGCCGCCGAGCACCCACGGCCAGACCTTGCCGACGATCTCGCGAACGGCCTCGATCCCGGCGCCGATGCGCGCGCGCGGGGTCATGTCGATGGCGGGTGCGGCGGTGGCCTCGGTCTTCAGGGCAAGCACCCAGTCTTCGAGCCAGGCCTCGAGGCCGAGCCGGCCGATGGTCCAGCCGGCGAGGATGGCGATGGTGAGCCCGAAGCCGAGATAGGCGAGCGCCACCTGCCAGCCGACGAGGCCGAAGAGCAGGCCGAGGGCGACTTCGTTGACCATCGGTGCGGCGATGAGGAACGAGAAGGTGACGCCGAGCGGTACGCCGGCCGATACGAAACCGATGAACAGCGGGACGGCCGAGCAGGAACAGAACGGCGTCAAGACGCCGAGGCCCGCGGCGAGCACATTGCCGAGACCCTCGGCGCGTCCGGAAAGCAGCGCGCGCGTCCGCTCGGGCGAGAAGAAGCTGCGCACGATCCCCATCAGGAAGACGACGAGGACGAGGAGCATCAGCACCTTCGGCGCGTCGTAGACGAAGAAGCGCAGCGCAGCCCCGTTGTGCGAGGCCGGATCGAGCGGGGTGAGGGCGACGACGCCGTCGGCGAGAGGGCCGAGCTGGACATAGATGCCCGCCCAGGCGACCAGCGCCCCGACGACGAGGACGGCCGGTCCGCCCGGGCCGAGACGGTCTTCCATTGCGGCGAGACGCTGCATCATGTCCATGGCGCGCGAATCCTTCGCCCCGGGTCTGACGTCTGTCTCAGGCCCCGGTGAGCCACCGGGCGACGTCGTCCGCCGAGGGCACGCCGCCGGCGTGGACGACCTTGCCGTCGATGACGACGCCGGGCGTGCGCATGACGCCGTAGCCGGCGATCGCGGCGAAATCGGTGACCTTCTCGACGGTCACGGGAACGCCGAGTTCAGCCGCCTTGGCGGTGATGATCTCGGCGGTGTTCAGGCAGTTTCGGCATCCCGAGCCGAGCACTTTGACGTCCATGTCTCACCTCTGCGGGTTCCCGGCGGCTCGTCGGCATCGATGGCCGCGAGCGCGGCCTCGACGATCGCGCGGGCTTCCTCGGTCATGTCCGGATTGCGCCGGTAGCGCACCCACTGCGCATCGCGCCGATCGACGACCAGCCCCGCCGTCTTCAGCGTGGCCATGTGCCGGGACATGCGCGACTGGCTGGCCTGCAGGCGCTCCATGAGCTCGCAGACGCAATGCTCGCCGCCGTCCCGGAGCAGGCGAAGGGCCCCGAGCCGGGTCGGTTCGGCAAGCGCCGCGAGGATGGAGATCGTCGATTTCATAAAATGAGCTTATGCGCATAAGCGCAAAAAAGAAAGGCCGTCGTGCTGTTGGTCGGACCACCGGACAGCCCGTCCGGGCAGGGGCGGTCGTGTGCACGAAATCTCCGCGGAAAAGCGGCGAAAGGCGACCCGACCGGCCGCGCGCGGCACCGGTCGGACGGCATCGGGGACCGGCGACGATTGCCGGCTCCGATCCGTGCTATAAGCGGCGGCGACCCGTTGCGGAGGCGGAAGGTCCCCGATGTGCACGCTGGTGCTGCTGCGCCGACCCGATGACGACTGGCCCCTGGTCATCGCCGCCAATCGCGACGAGATGGCCGGGCGACCCTGGCGCGCACCTGGCCGCTGGTGGGACGACCGGCCGGAAGTGGTGGCGGGCCTCGACGAACTCGCCGGCGGTTCGTGGCTCGGCATGAACCGCGACGGTGTCGTCGCCGCGATCCTCAATCGCATGGGGACCCTCGGGCCTGAGCCGGGCAAGCGGTCGCGCGGCGAGCTGGTGCTGGAGGCGCTCGACCACGCCGAGGCCGGGACCGCCGCCGCGGCGCTGGCGGCGCTCGAGCCGGCCGCCTACCGCCCCTTCAACATGGTCGTCGCCGACCGGCGCGAGGCGTTCTGGCTGCGCGTCGACGGACAATCGGTTCGGCCGATCCCGGTTCCCCCCGGCCTCCATATGCTGAGCGCCCTCGAACTCGACGACCGGATGAGTCCGCGCATCGCCGCCTATCTCGACCGCTTCGCCGCCGCGACCCCGCCGCGTCCCGACCCGGCGCATGCCGACGGCGGCGACTGGGACGACTGGGCGAAACTGATGGCCGACGACGGGCACGACGCCCGGGACGGCGAGGAAGTGGCCGCCATGTGCTTTGCCCGCCCGAACGGCTTCGGCACGGTGTCCTCGTCGCTGATCGCGCTGCCGGCAGTGCGTTTCCACCGGCGCCCGCCGGTCTGGCGCTTCGCCCCGGGCCGGCCGGACCACACCCCTTTCGCGCCCGTTTCGCTGCCCTGAACGGGGTCGTCTGGTCCGCCCGTCCGGCTCATCGGCCGTCGACCATGTCCGTGCGGCACCCTTGACTCTTTTCCTATTTCGAGTCGTTATTAAAGAACAAATAGCGAACAACCGAGACTGAAAACGATGCGAGCGACGCCGGAAAAAGCGACGCGGGAGACCCTTGCCGCCCTGCGTGGCGCCATTGCCCGGCTCGGCGCCGGCGTGGTGCCGGATGCGGGGCGGAAGGTCGCCGGGACCTTCTCGCTCGGTGCCGCGGCGCCGGACGAGATCCTCGGCGGCGGTCTTCCCCGCGCCGCCCTGCACGAAGTGTTCTCCGCCGGCTCGGCCGATGCGCCCGCCGCCGCCGGCTTCGGCCTCGCCCTTGCCTTGCGCGCCGCCGGCGACCGGCCGATCGTCTGGATCCGCCAGGAGTTCGTCGACATCGAGACGGGCGGCCTCTACGCCCCCGGCCTCGTCGCCTTCGGCCTCGATCCCGACCGGCTGATCCTCGTCTCCGCCCCCGATCCGCAGGCCGCTCTGCGGGCCGCCGGCGAGGCGGCGCGCTGCCCGGCGCTCGGCGCGGTGCTGATCGAGCTTTTCGGTGCCCCGAAGATCCTCGACCTCACCGCCAGCCGGCGCCTCTCCCTCGCCGCGGCGGCTTCCGGTCTCGCCCTGTTCGCCATCCGCGTCGCCGGCGAACCGACGCCGAGCGCCGCCATGACCCGCTGGCGGGTGACCGGCGCCGCCTCCGCCGCGCTCGCCGCCAACGCCCCCGGCCACCCGACCTTCGCGGCGACGCTCCTGCGCCACCGGGCCGGGCCGGCGGGGCGTACCTGGTTTTTGGAGTGGAACCGTGACCGACATGTTTTCGTCGAGCGGGCGTCGCTATCTGGCGCTGTGGCTGCCGTTCCTGTCGGCCGACCGGCTGCGCCGGCAGAGTTCCGTCGCACCGACTTCCGGCGCACTGGCTGAACACCCGCTTGTCCTTGTCGAGAAGGTGAAGGGCGCGGCCCGCCTCGTCGCCCTCGACCGGCGCGCCCGCGACCTCGGTCTCGCCCCCGGTCTCACCCTCGCCGACGCCCGCGCCCGGGTGCCGGAGCTTCTCGCTGTTGCCGCCGATCCGGCCGCCGACACGGGCCTGCTCGAACGCCTCGCCGACGATTGCGAGCGCTTCACGCCGCTCGTCGCTCTCGATCTTCCCGCCGGTCTCGTCCTCGACATCACCGGCTGCACCCATCTTTTCGGCGGCGAGGCGGGCCTCGCCGCGGCCCTTCGCGCCCGCCTCGAACGCGCCGGCCTCACCGCCCGCGCCGCGATCGCCGGAACGCCCGAAGCCGCCCGCGCCGCTGCCCGCTTCGGCCGTGCTCGTACCGATCGAGCAGCCATCGTGCCGCCCGGTGCCGAGGCCGCCGCTGCCCGGCCGCTGCCCGTCGCCGCCCTCGGCCTGTCCGACGAGGTGGCGGTCGCCCTGTCGCGGGCCGGCCTCAAGACCGTCGGCGATCTCGCCGACCGCCCGAGCCGGCCGCTCGCCGCCCGCTTCGGCGAGGAGCTGCCGCGCCGCCTTGCCCGTCTCGTCGGCGCCGAGGACGTGCGCATCACGCCGCGCCGCGAGCCGGCGCCGGTGATCGTCGAGGAGCGCTTCGCCGAGCCGATCGGCCGCGCCGAGGATATCGAGGCGACGCTCGCCGTTCTCGCCGGCCGCACCGTCGCCATCCTCGAGGCGCGCGGCGAGGGCGGGCGCCTCTTCGAGGCGAGCGTCTACCGCACCGACGGCGCGGTCTTTCGCATCGCGGTGGAGACCGGCCGGCCGAGCCGCGACGTCGCGGCGCTCGTGCGGCTCTTTCGCGAGCGCATCGCCGCCCTCGACGACCCGCTCGATCCCGGCTTCGGCTTCGATCTCGTCCGCCTCGCCGTGCCGCGCGCCGAGCCGCTCGCGGCAACGCAGGAGAGCCTCGCCGCCGGCGTTGCCGAGCGGGAAGGGGGCGGCGCCGAGGCCGTCGCCGATCTCGTCGATCGTCTCGCCGCCCGCCTCGGCCGCGACCGCGTGCTGCGCTTTGCCGCCCGCGACAGCCACGACCCGGACCGCGCCGCCCGTCTCGCCCCGGCGCTCGATAAGCCCGCCGCCACGCTCGCCTGGTCGGCGCCCGATCCGGACGAGCCGCCGGGACGGCCGCTGCAGCTCTTCGATCCGCCGCAGCTGATCGAGGCGCTCGCCGAGGTGCCGGACGGGCCGCCCCTGCGCTTCCGCTGGCGCCGGGTGCTGCACGAGGTCGCCCGCGCCGAGGGGCCCGAGCGCATCGCCCCGGAATGGTGGCGCGCACCCGCCGGCACGCCGGCGCGCGACTACTACCGCCTCGAGGATCGCGACGGCCGCCGCTTCTGGGTCTATCGCGCCGGGTCCTATGGCGAGGACGCCCGGCCGCGCTGGTATCTGCACGGGCTCTTCCCATGATCACGATGAACCCGCCCGGCTATGCCGAACTCGCCGTCACCACCAATTATTCGTTCCTGCGCGGCGCCTCCCATCCGCAGGACCTGGTGCTGACGGCGCTGCTCCTCGGCCATGCCGGCATCGGCATCGCCGACCGCAATTCGGTCGCCGGAGTGGTGCGCGCCTATGCGGCCCTGAAGGATCTGCGCGACAACGGCCTGCCGCCGCCGCTGAAGCTGCCGGGCGGCGGGTCTCCCGGCGAACACGCCTTCGCGCCCCATCCGGACGAGGCCGCGCTCGCCGTCCTGCACGAGACCCTGCGCCGCCGGGCGAAAGCCTTCCGCCTCGTCGTCGGCGCCCGCCTCGTCTTTGCCGGCGGCACCCCCGACATCCTCGCCTATCCGGAGAACCGCGCCGGCTGGGGCCGGCTCTGCCGCCTCCTCACCCTCGGCAATCGCCGGGCAAGGAAGGGCGAGTGCATCCTCGATCTCGACGACCTTCTCGCCGACACCACCGGCCTTCTCCTCGTCGTCATGCCGCCGCCCCGCACCGCGGCGCTCGACGGCCTGCTCGACCGGCTGAGGGAGGCGGCGCCCGGCGCCGTCTGGCTCGCCGCCACGATGCTGCGCCGGGGCGACGACCGGCGCCGCCTTGCCGGCCTCAAGGCCCTCGCCGCCGGGGCGCGGGTGCCACTCCTTGCCGTCAACGACGTCCTTTACGACGACCCGCGCCAGCGCGACCTGCAGGACATCGTCACCTGCATCCGCGAGGGCGTGACGATCGCCGCCGCCGGCCGCATCCTCGAGGCGAATGCCGAGCGCCACCTGAAGCCCCACGACGAGATGGCCCGGCTCTTTCGCGATGCGCCGGAGGCGGTGGCCGAGACGCTGAACTTCCTCGCCCGCGTCTCCTTCTGCCTCTCCGAGCTGAAATACGACTATCCGGACGAGCCGGTGCCGCCCGGCCGCACCGCGCAAGGCTGGCTCGAGGAGCTGACCTGGCGCCACGCTGGCCTGCGCTATCCGGCCGGCATTCCGGACAAGGTCGAAAAGAGCCTGCGCGAGGAATTGCAGCTCATCGCCGAACTCGACTACGCCCGCTACTTCCTCACCATCCACGACATCGTCCGCGTCGCCGAGGACAAGGGCATCCTCGCCCAGGGCCGCGGCTCGGCCGCCAATTCCGCCGTCTGCTTCGTCCTCGGCATCACCCCCGTCGACCCGGCCGAGCACGACCTCCTGTTCGCCCGCTTCATTTCGGCCGAGCGCCGCGAGCCGCCCGACATCGACGTCGATTTCGAGCACGAGCGGCGCGAGGAGATCATCCAGCACATCTACGAGCGCTACGGCCGCCACCGCGCCGGCCTCGCCGCCGCCGTCATCAGCTATCGGCCGCGCAGCGCCATCCGCGAGGTCGGCAAGGCGCTCGGCCTCACCGACGACATCACCGGCCGCCTCGCCGGCATGATGTGGGGAAGCGGCGGCCGGATGATCCGGAACGAGCGCATCCGCGAGGCCGGCCTCGACCCCGACAATCCGACGATCCGCCGCGCCGTCGATTTCGCCGTCCGCCTTCTCGGCTTCCCGCGCCATCTTTCCCAGCATGTCGGCGGCTTCGTGCTGACCCGCGGCCGCCTCGACGAGTTGGTGCCGATCGGCAATGCGGCGATGGCCGACCGCACCTTCATCGAATGGGACAAGGACGACATCGACACGCTCGGCCTGATGAAGGTCGACGTGCTCGCCCTCGGCATGCTGACGGCGATCGCCAAGGCCTTCGACCTCCTGCGCACCCACAAGGGGATCGACCTCGATCTCGCCGGCGTGCCGCGCGAGGACCCGGCGGTCTACGCCATGCTGCAGCGGGCCGATTCGGTCGGCGTCTTCCAGGTCGAGAGCCGGGCGCAGATGAGCATGCTGCCGCGCCTCCGCCCCGAGAATTTCTACGATCTCGTCATCGAGGTGGCGATCGTGCGCCCCGGCCCGATCCAGGGCGACATGGTGCACCCTTACCTGCGCCGCCGCTCCGGCCGCGAGCCGGTGGAGTTTCCCGCGCCCGCGCCCGAGCACGGGCCCCCCGACGAACTCTACCGGGTGCTGAAGAAGACGATGGGCGTGCCGCTTTTCCAGGAGCAGGCGATGCGCCTCGCCATGGTCGCGGCGAAATTCTCCGACGTCGAGGCCAACCAGCTGCGCCGCGCCATGGCGACCTTCCGCAATCTCGGCTCGATCGAGCGCTTCGAGACGCTGATGGTCGGCCGCATGGTGGCGCGCGGCTACGATCGCGACTTCGCCGCGCGCTGCTTCGAGCAGATCAAGGGCTTCGGCTCCTACGGCTTTCCGGAAAGCCACGCCGCCGCCTTTGCCAAGCTCGTCTACATCTCGGCCTGGATCAAATGCCACCATCCGGAGGTCTTCGCCGCCGCGCTGCTGAATTCCCAGCCGATGGGCTTCTATGCCCCGGCCCAGCTCGTGCGCGACGCGCGCGAGCACGGCGTCGCGGTGCGCCCCGTCGACATCAATGCGAGCGATTACGACAACACGCTGGAGAGCGGGCCGGACGGTCAGCTCGCCCTGCGCCTCGGCTTTCGCCAGGTCGACGGCATGGGGGCCGACGAGGCCGCAAGGCTCGTCGAGAGGCGCGACGCAGGCTATGCGACCGTCGAGGATCTCGCCCGCCGGGCCCGGCTTTCGGCCCGCATGCTGCGCCTTCTCGCCGATGCCGATGCCTTCCGCTCGATCGGCCTCGACCGGCGCGAGGCGCTGTGGGCGGTGCGCCGCCTGCCCGACGACGCGCCGCTGCCGCTCTTTGCCGCGGCCGATGCCCGCGAACTCGGCGCCGAGCCCGACGCGAAACTACCGGAGATGCCGCTCGGCGAGCATGTCGCGACCGACTATCAGACCGTCCGCCTGTCGCTGAAGGCCCATCCGATGGCGATTCTCCGGCCGATCTTCGCCGCCGAAAGGATCGCCACCTGCACCGGGATCGGCACCAGCCGCAACGGCGCCTTCCGCCGCGTCGCCGGCGTCGTCTTGGTGCGCCAGCGGCCGGGCAAGGGCAAGGCCATCTTCGTCATCCTCGAGGACGAGACCGGGATCGCCAACATCGTCATGTGGGCGCGCGACTTCGAGCGCTTCCGCCGCGAAGTGATGGGCGCCCGCCTGCTGCTCGTCGAGGGCCTTGTCGAAAAGAGCCCGGAAGGCGTCGTCCACCTGATGGCCCGGCGCGTCGTCGACCGCACCGCCGAGCTGGCGCGCCTGATCGATCCCGGGGCTGCCGCCGATGCGTCGCTGCCGCCGCCGACCGCGGCCCGCCACCCGCGCAATGTCCGGGTGCTGCCGAAATCGCGGGATTTTCATTGAGCCGCGCCGGCCGCCCGTCGGAGGCACCGGCTTGAGCCCGCCATCGTTGCCAAATATGATTTCCCTCGAAAAGCGGCGCTTGTTCCTCGGAGTTGCCTTGCAAGGGAGATGAACTTGCTTCACCGCGTCGTCCGGGCCCTCGTCATCGCGGTCGCCTGCCTTCTGGCAACCGCCGCGTCGGCGGCCGAGCGCGTCGCGCTGCTCATCGGCAACGCGGCCTATACCCACGTTCCGGCGCTGCCCAATCCGGTCAACGACGCCGCCTCCCTCGGCACCTCGCTCGAACGCCTCGGCTTCACGGTCGAGCACGCCGACAACCTCGACTACGACGCCATGCGCCGGGTGCTGATCGACTTCAGCTCCAGGGCGGCCGGCGCCGAGATCGCGCTCGTCTTCTATGCCGGCCACGGCATCGAGATCGACAGGCAGAACTACCTCGTCCCGGTCGATGCCCGGCTGGCGAGCGACCGCGCCGTGATGCTCGAGGCGATCCCGCTCGACACCGTGCTGATGGCGGTCGAGGGCGCGACCAAGCTGAAGGTCGTGCTGCTCGATGCCTGCCGCGACAATCCCTTCGTCAACCAGATGCGCCGCTCCGGCGCGACCCGCTCGATCGGCCGCGGCCTTGCCCGCGTCGAGCCGAACACCGGCACGCTGATCGGCTTTGCCGCCAAGGAAGGCACCACCGCGAACGACGGCGACGGCGCCCACAGCCCCTATACCCAGGCGCTTCTCGACAATGTCGAGCAGCCCGGCCTCGAGATCAGCCTGATGTTCCGCCGCATCCGCGACAGCGTGCTGAAAGAGACCGGCGGCCAGCAGGAGCCGTTCGCCTATGGCTCGTTGCCGAGCGAGAACATCTATCTCGTACCGCCGGGCGCGACCGGCGCCCCGGAGCCGCAATCCCCGCCGCAGGCGCTGGTTTCCGCGCCGCCCGAGGACCGCCAGGTCTGGGAGACGATCAAGGACACGAGCAGCGCCGCGGTGCTGTCCTCCTTCGTCGCCCGCTATCCCGGCAGCGTCTATGCCGAGCTCGCCAAGGCACGGCTCGAGGAAATCCGCGCTGAGCAGGCCGAAAAAAAGGCCGAGAAACAGGCGGCCCTGCCGCCGCCGGCTGCGCCGCCGCCGGTCGAGGAGACGCGCCGCCCGACCGGCTCGTGGTTCGTGATCATGGGCTCCTACAAGCACAACGACCGCGGCCGCGCCGTCGGCCGCCGCGACCAGCTCCTCGCCAAGGGCGTCGACGCCTATCTCATCGACACCGACGACTACAGCAACCTGACCAACGGGCTCTATGCGGTCGTGCTCGGGCCCTATTCGAAGTCCGAGGCGAGCGCCGAACTCGCCAGGGTGAAGCGCCATGTCGGCGACGCCTACATCAAGTCGGGCAACTGACCGGCGCCCGTCTCGCCGCCGCCGGGCGATGCTGGCGCTCGCCGTGGCGCTGGTGCTCGCGCCGGCCGTCACGGCAGCGGCCGCCGATCTCCGTATCCTGACGCGGGCCGAGTGGGGCGCAAAGGCGCCGATCGCCAGGATGACGCAGCAAGCGCCGGCGCGCATCACCCTCCATCACACCGCGACGCGCCAGAAGCCGGCGACATCGACGCGGGCGAAGCTGCAGGCCCTGCAGGCGTTTTCCCAGTCGACCGGCAAGCTCGCCGACGGCCGGACGAAGAAGGCCTGGGCCGACGTGCCCTATCACTACTACGTGGCGGCGAACGGCGAGGTCGCCGAAGGGCGCGGTGTCGGCTTCGTCGGCGACACCAACACCGGCTATGACCCGACCGGCCATATCGCCATCGTCGTCGAGGGCAATTTCGAGACGGAAACGCCTTCGCCCCGGCAGGTCGCCGCGATCGTCGACCTCATCGTCCTTCTCGCCCGGCGCCACCATCTCGGCGCGGCGGCGATCGGCGTCCACCGCGATTACGCCTCGACCGCCTGTCCGGGCCGCAACCTCAGGGCCCTCGTCGGCGACATCCGGGCCGATGTCGCGCGGCAGCTCGGCGACAAGTGAGGCGCCGCGCCGGCCGTCTCGTCACGGTGCGTATTGGGCGATGCCGTTGCCGAAGCTCCAGTCGATGAGCGTGTTCTCGCAAAGGACGATCATCACGTCCTCGGGGCGCAGCCCGGCGCGGTCTGCGGCGCCGGCGACGATCGCCCGGTAGAGGGCGCGTTTCGCCTCGTCGCTGCGGCCCCTGCGGAAGGTGATCGAGACGATCGATGCCTCAGGCCCGCGCGCGACGCCGAGGAACTGTCGATCGACGACGAGCCCGCCGGCGCTGTGCCGCGAGACGACGTGGAAGCGGTCGCCGGCCGGCACGTCGCAGCAGGCGACGAGCGCATCGTGCACCGCCGCCGAGAGGCCGGCGGCCCGATCGGTCGAGAGCTGGTCCGGAACGTCGATGCGAACGAGCGGCATCAGCAGGCCTCACCGGCAAGCCGGCGGTCGGCGCGACCGGCCGGTGCGCAGGCGGCCGTCGCCCCGTTCGCAAAGCCGTGCGTGAGGGTTGTCCAGAAGGCGGCGAGCGCCGCGGCGTGTTCGCGATCGGCGATCGCCCGGTACCGGTCGTAGTCGATGCCGCCGTCGGCGCGGCGAAGGATCGGAAAACCGCAGGACGTCTGCTGCATGGATCTGGCTCCTTGGCGGGCGGGGTTGCCTCGGAGCCCTTTCTATTCGATCCTCGTTTGCGCATAATCTGAAGTCATCGATGAACACTACGGAATTCCAGTCATGAATAATACCTCCGCCGACGAGATCGCCGTCTTCGTGCGCGTCGCCGAGCACGGCGGGTTCGCCGCCGCCGCCGAGGAAACCGGCCTCACCCCCTCCGGGGTCTCCAAGGCGGTGACCCGGCTCGAGGATCGCCTCGGCGTCCGGCTCCTGCAGCGCACCACCCGGCGCCTGATGCTGACGCCGGAAGGCGAGACGATGCTCGTCCGCGGCCGCGAGATCCTCGCCGCGATCGAGGCCGCCGAGGCCGAGGTGACGGCAGCCCGCGGCAAGCCGCGCGGCACCCTGCGCATCAGCACCGGCACGGCCTATGGCAAGCATCGTCTCGCCCCGCGCCTGACCGAGTTCCACGCCCGCTATCCCGAAATCGCCCTCGAACTCGCCATCGCCGACCGCCGCATCGACGTCATCGGCGAGCAGGTCGACGTCGCCATCCGCATCGGTCCGCTCGCCGATTCGAGCCTCGTTGCCCGCAAGTTCGGCGAGGCCCGGCGCACCATCGTCGCGAGCCCCGACTATCTCGCCCGGCACGGCACACCGAAGACGCCGGCCGACCTTGCCCGCCACACCTGCATGGTGATCACCGGCTTTGCCCGCCTCTCCGAGTGGCCGCTGCGCATCGACGGTCGCGTCGTGCCGGTCAAGGTCGCCGCCGCCGTCACCTGCGACAGCGCCGATGTCCTGCGCGACATGGCGATCGCCGGCTTCGGCATCGCCCGCCTTGCCGATTTCATCCTCGACGACGCCATCGCCGACGGCCGTCTGGTGCCGCTGCTCGTCGACGATCACGTCTCCGAGACGGTGCCGGTCCACGCCGTGATGCCGCCCGGCCGCCAGCACCTGCCGCGCGTCCGCGCCTTTCTCGATTTCCTTGCCGAGTTGTCGCGCTGACCGGCGCGCTCAGCGGCCGGTGGCGAAGTCGGCGGCGATGAAGGCGACGAGCCGCCAGCGGTCGTCGTCGTCGAGCGCCAGTTTGTACGCCGGCATCTGCGTGCCGATCGCCTCGCCGCCCTCGCTGATCGCCGAGGCCGCCGGGCCCGTCGGCCTTGCGGCGTTCCCGGCGGGTGCCGCCGGCCCGGGGCCGATCCCTTTCATCGCAGTGTCGCCGACTTGTCGCCCCGCCGTCACCGCGCGGCGATCTTGCCGACATGGTCGCGCCCCATAGTCCGCGCGAAATTCACGCCAAGGAGGCAGGAGGCATCATCATGTATCGCTCGAAAATCCGGGGCGGCCTTTCGCGTCGCCGTTTCCTTCAGAGTTCGGCCGCCGGCGGTCTGGTGATGGCCGGCGGGCTCGTGCTCCCGGCGCTGTCGCGGGCGGCCGACCGGCCGGTCATCACCCACGGCCTGCAGTCCGGTGACGTCGATGGCGGCCGGGCGATGCTCTGGGCGCGCGCCGACCGCGAGGCGCGGATGATGGTCGAGCTGGCGACGCGGCCCGACTTCGCCGGCGCCCGCCGGCTGCCCTTCGTCGATGTCGGCGAGGCGACCGATTTCGTCGGCAAGCTCGACGTCACCGACCTGCCGGCCGACAGCGAGATCTTCTATCGTGTGCGCTTCGCCGACCTGGCGATGCCGGGCGCCGAGAGCGAGCCGATGACCGGCCGCCTGCGCACCGCGCCCTCGGCCAAGAAGACCATCACCTTCGGCTGGTCGGGCGACACCGCCGGCCAGGGCTGGGGCATCGACCTCGATCGCGGCGGCATGCTGACCTACAAGACCATGCTCGCCCACGACTTCGACTTCTTCATCCACTCCGGCGACACGGTCTATTGCGACGGGCCGATCGAGGCGGAAAAGAAGATGCCGAACGGCGAGATCTGGAAGAACGTCACGACGGAGGAGAAGTCCAAGGTCGCCGAGACGCTCGCCGAGTTCCGCGGCAACTGGAAGTACAACATGCTCGACGAGCATGTCCGCGCCTTCAACGCGGCCGTGCCGGTGTTCTACCAGTGGGACGACCACGAGGTCCTCAACAACTGGTATCCGGGCGAGATGCTCGATGCCGACGACCGCTACAAGGTGAAGTCGGCCTCGCTGCTCGCCGCGCGCGCCAACCGCGCCTTCATCGAAATGACGCCGCTGCGTCCCAATCTCGACGAGCCGGGCCGGATCTACCGCAAGGTCTCCTACGGGCCGATGCTCGACATCTTCTTCATCGACATGCGCACCTATCGCAACGCCAACGGCAAGAACGACGAGGGCGACGCGGTGTCGTTCCTCGGCAGCGAGCAGGCGCAGTGGCTCGAGCGGGCGCTCGCCGGCTCGACCGCGACCTGGAAGGTGATCGCCTCCGACATGCCGCTCGGCCTCGTCGTCCGCGATGGCGAGAACTTCGAGAACATGGCGAACGGCGACGGCCCGGCCAGGGGCCGTGAGATCGAGACGGCCAGGCTCCTCTCCTTCATCAAGCATGCCGGCATCCGCAACGTCGTCTGGCTGACCGCCGACGTGCACTACGCCGCGGCCCACTACTACGATCCGCAAAAGGCGCAGTTCCAGGACTTCGCCCCGTTCTGGGAGTTCGTCACCGGTCCGCTCCATGCCGGCACCTTCGGCCCCAACGACCTCGACGACACCTTTGGTCCGCAGGTCATGTTCCAGAAGGCGCCGACCAAGGAGCAGGGCGCCAACCTGCCGCCGTCCGACGGCCTGCAGTTCTTCGGCAAGGTGACGATCGACGGCGAGAGCGAGGACATGACGGTCAACATCCGCGACGTCGCCGACAACGATCTCTATTCGGTGACGCTGAAGCCGGAACGTGCCTGAGCCTTCGCGCCATCGCGATCGGAAAGGGCCGGCCTCGACCGGCCCTTTTTCGTGACGGCACCCCGCGGTCGTCGTCATCGGACTGTCACCGGCGGACTCTATCCAGACGGGCCTATCGACGCGGGGGCTCGACGAGACCATGGCCAACGATCACCACGCCGGCAAAGGATGCGTCCGCGAGCAGCGGCCCGATGTCGAGGATCGCCGCGACGCCATGCGCGTTCTCGCCCTCGCCGGCGCCGAGACGCTCGCGGCGGCCTGGAGCGACTGGCAGGACAAGCCGCGCATCGAGGACATCCGCCGCGCCGAGACCGGCCTCGTCATGCTGCGCGGCCGCATCGGCGGCGACGGCGCCTCCTTCAATTTCGGAGAAGCGACGGTGACCCGCGCCGCCGTCCGCATCGGCGGCTCGGTCGGCCATGGCTACGTCCTCGGCCGCGACAAGGACAAGGCGCGTCTCGCCGCGATCTTCGACGCGCTCTGGCAGGGCGAAGCGCGCGCCCGCGTCGAGCGCGAGGTTCTCGCGCCGATCCGCGGCGACATCGCGGCCGCCGATACCCGGTCCGCGGCCCGCACCGCGGCGACGCGGGTCGATTTCTTCACGCTGGTAAGAGGGGAAGACTGATGGCTCTGGCAGCCGGTTTTGCCGATCCGGTGTTTCAATCGCAGGCGACGTTCCGCGCCGTCGCCGCGGCGATGGCCGAGCCGGGCCACGCCGTGGCGCTCGCGGCCGGGCTCGTGCCGCCGGCCGGGCTCTTGGCGACGACCGCCGCCGTGCTCCTCACCCTCGTCGATTTCGAGACGACCGTCTGGCTCGACGACCGGCTGGCGCGAACGCCGGAGGTCGCCGACTGGCTGCGCTTCCACACCGGCTGCCGCATCACGCGCGACACCGATGCCGCCGATTTCGCGGTGATCGCCGAGGCGGGCGAGATGCCGCCCTTCTCCCATTTCCCGCAAGGCACGGCCGAATATCCGGATCGCTCGGCGACGCTGGTCGTCGAGGTCGAGGCGATGACCGCCGCCGCCGGCCAGCTCCTCACCGGCCCCGGCATCGAGGGTGCGGCGCGCTTCGCCGCGATACCGTTGCCGGACGGCTTCTGGCACGCCTGGCAGGAAAACCACGCCGCCTTCCCGCTCGGCATCGATCTCGTCTTCTGTTCGCCCGACGCGGTTGCCGGCCTGCCGCGCTCGACGCGGCCGATCCGGGAGGGCTGAGCGATGTATGTGGCGGTAAAGGGTGGCGAGACGGCGATCCGCAACGCGCACGATCTGCTCGCCGACCGGCGGCGCGGCGATCGCGCGGTGCCCGACCTGACGCTGGCGCAGATCGTCGAGCAGCTGGCGCTCTCGGTCGACCGGGTGATGACCGAAGGCTCGCTCTACGACCGCGAGCTCGCGGCCCTCGCCATCAAGCAGGCGCGCGGCGATCTCATCGAGGCGATCTTCCTCGTGCGCGCCTACCGCACGACGCTGCCGCGCTTCGGCGCCGGCGAGCCCGTCGATACCGGCGCGATGCGCATCGAGCGGCGCATCTCGGCGACCTTCAAGGATCTGCCGGGCGGCCAGCTGCTCGGGCCGACCTTCGACTACACCCATCGCCTCATCGATTTCGCGCTCGCCGCCGAAGGCGAGACCGCGCCGCCGGCCGAACGCCAGCCGGCAGGCGAGGAGACGCCGCGGGTCACCGATCTGCTCGCCGCCGAAGGCCTCGTCGAGACCAGCCTTGCCGCCGCGCCCGAGGCGGAGCCCGGCGACCTCACCCGCGCGCCGCTCGAATTCCCGGCCGATCGCGACCTGCGCCTGCAGAACCTTGCCCGCGGCGACGAGGGCTTCCTCCTCGCCCTCGGCTATTCGACCCAGCGCGGCTATGCCCGCTCGCATCCCTTTGCCGGCGAAATCCGTTTCGGCGAGGTCGAGGTCGAGTTCTTCGCCGAGGACCTCGGCTTTGCCGTGCCGCTCGGCCGGATCGCCGTCACGGAGTGCCAGATGATCAATCAGTTCAAGGGCTCGGCCAAGGTGCCGCCGCAGTTCACCCGCGGCTATGGCCTCGTCTTCGGCCAGTCCGAGCGCAAGGCGATCGCCATGGCGCTCGTCGACCGGGCGCTGCGCTGGCAGGAACTCGGCGAGGAGCTGACGGCGCCGGCCCAGGACGAGGAATTCGTGCTCTCGCACTCCGACAACGTGCAGGCGACCGGCTTCGTCGAGCACCTGAAGCTGCCGCACTATGTCGACTTCCAGTCGGAACTGGAACTCGTTCGCCGGATGCGGCGCGAACAGGCCGCGGCGCGCGTCGAGGAGCCCGGCGAGGATGCGCGGGAGGCGGCGGAATGAGCGCCGGGGCCTACAACTTCGCCTATCTCGACGAGCAGACCAAGCGGATGATCCGCCGGGCGATCCTCAAGGCCATCGCCATTCCCGGCTATCAGGTGCCGTTCGCCTCGCGCGAAATGCCGATGCCCTATGGCTGGGGCACCGGCGGCGTGCAGGTGACGGCGGCGATCATCGGCCCCGACGACGTCCTGAAGGTCATCGACCAGGGCTCCGACGACACCACCAACGCGGTGTCGATCCGCGGCTTCTTCGTCAAGACGAGCGGCGTCGCCACCACCACCCGCACCGACGCGGCGACGGTCATCCAGACCCGCCACCGCATTCCCGAGACGCCGCTCGCGGCCGGCCAGATCCTCGTCTATCAGGTGCCGATCCCCGAGCCGCTGCGCTTCCTCGAGCCGCGCGAGACCGAGACGCGGACGATGCACGCCCTCGAGGAATACGGCCTGATGCACGTCAAGCTCTACGAGGACATCGCCCGCCACGGCCATATCGCCACGACCTACGCTTATCCGGTCAAGGTCGCCGGCCGCTACGTGATGGATCCCTCGCCGACGCCGAAATTCGACAATCCGAAAATGCATCGCTCGCCGGCCCTGCAGCTTTTCGGGGCGGGCCGCGAGAAGCGCATCTACGCGATCCCGCCGCACACCGACGTCGTCAGCCTCGACTTCGAGGACCATCCGTTCTCGGTCCAGGAATTCGATGCGCCCTGCGCCCTCTGCGGTGCCGAGGGCGTCTTCCTCGACGAGGTGATCGTCGACGATGCCGGCGGCCGCATGTTCGTCTGCTCCGACAGCGACCATTGCGAGGAACGCCGGGCCGCCGGCCACGAGGGCACCCTTGCCGGCGCACCGGCATGGTCGGGCGCGGCCGCGGCAGCCGCGACGGAGGACGCATCGTGACCGGTCCGGGCGCTAAGGGCGGACCGCTCCTCAGGGCGAGCGGCATCACCAAGTTCTACGGCGATCGGGTCGGTTGCCGCGACATCGGCTTCGAGCTCTGGCCCGGCGAGGTGCTGGCGATCGTCGGCGAATCCGGGTCGGGCAAGACGACGCTGCTCAATTGCCTCGCGACCCGGGTCGTGCCGACCGCCGGCGTCATCGAATACCGCATGCGCGATGGCCGCATGCGCGACCTGCACGCCCTGTCGGACGCCGAACGCCGCCTCCTGATGCGGACCGACTGGGGCTTCGTCCATCAGAACCCGATCGACGGGCTGCGCATGACGGTCTCGGCCGGCGGCAATGTCGGCGAGCGGCTGATGGCGGTCGGCGAGCGCCATTACGGCCACATCCGCGAAACCGCGACCGACTGGCTCGGCCGGGTCGAGATCGCCGCCGATCGCGTCGACGACGATCCGCGCTCCTTCTCCGGCGGTATGCGCCAGCGCCTGCAGATCGCCCGCAATCTCGTCACCGGCCCGCGCCTCGTCTTCATGGACGAGCCGACCGGCGGCCTCGACGTCTCGGTCCAGGCGCGCCTGCTCGACCTGTTGCGCGGCCTCGTCGCCGATCTCGGCCTCTCGGCGATCGTCGTCACCCACGACCTCGCGGTCGCCCGGCTGCTCTCCCATCGCATGCTGGTGATGAAGGGCGGCGAGGTGATCGAGGAAGGCCTGACCGATCAGGTGCTCGACGATCCGCAGGCCGCCTACACCCAGCTTCTCGTCTCGTCGATCCTGCAGGTATGAGGGCGAACCGATGAAACTGCCGAGGCTCGAGCTTTTCGACGTCGCCAAGTCCTTCACCCTGCATCTCCAGGGCGGGCTGCGCCTGCCGGTCATCGCCAATGTCTCGTTCGCCGCCGCCGCCGGCGAGTGCGTCGTGCTCGGCGGTCCCTCGGGCGCCGGCAAGAGCTCGATCCTGAAGATGGTCTACGGCAATTACCGCTGCGAGCGCGGCGAGATCCTCGTCCATGCCGACACCGGCACGGTCGACATCGTGACCGCCGCGCCGCGCGAGATCATCGAGCTGCGGCGCACGACGCTCGGCTATGTCAGCCAGTTCCTCAGGGTCATCCCGCGCGTCTCGACCCTCGACCTCGTCAAGGAACCGCTGATCGAGGAAGGCGCCGACGAGGCCGCCGCCGAGGCGCGCGCCGGCGAGCTGCTTGCCGCGCTCAACGTGCCGGCCCGGCTCTGGCGCCTGCCACCGGCGACCTTCTCGGGCGGCGAGCAGCAGCGGGTCAACATCGCCCGCGGCTTTGCCGCCGAGCGCCCGATCCTCCTTCTCGACGAGCCGACCGCCTCGCTCGACGCGGCCAATCGCGACGCCGTCGTCCGCCTCATCGACGAGAAGAAGGCCGCCGGCACCGCCATTGTCGGCATCTTCCACGACGCCGACGTGCGCGACCGGGTCGCCGACGTCGTTGTCGACGTGGCGACCTTCGCCGCCGAGATGGCCGCATGAGCGCCGCGGCCGCACCGACCCGCCTCGGCATCGAGCCCCATGTCGCGCTCGATGCCGAACTCGTCGAGGCCGAGCTCGGCCGCTACACCGAGGTCGGCGAGCGCACGCTCCTCAGCCACTGCCGCCTCGGCGACTACAGCTACATCATGCGCGACGGCGACGTGATGTTCGCCGAGATCGGCAAGTTCTGCTCGATCGCCTCGGCGGTCCGCATCAACGCCTCCAATCATCCGACCTGGCGCGCCACCCAACACCACCTCACCTATCGCTCCGCCGACTACTGGCCCGGCCGCGATTTCGACGCCGGGGTCTTTTCCTGGCGCCGCGACAACGCGGTCGTCGTCGGCAACGACGTCTGGATCGGCCATGGCGCGACCATCCTGCCGGGCGTCGTCGTCGGCGACGGCGCGGTGATTGGTTCGGGCGCCGTCGTCTCGCGCGACGTTCCGCCCTACACGATCGTCGGCGGCGTGCCGGCCCGGCCGATCCGCCAGCGCTTCCCGGCCGATATCGCCGCGCGCCTGCAGCGGCTGGCCTGGTGGGACTGGGAACACGAGCGGATCGGCGCCGCGCTCGACGATTTCCGCGACCTTTCCGTCGAGGCGTTCCTCGAGAAGTACGAAGCGCCGGCCTGAGCCCTCGCCGCCCGCGGCGCTATTCGCGCTGTCGCTTCTCGGCCATGGCGCGTTTCACCATCTTGCCGAACTTGCGGTCCTTGGCCCGCCTCTCGGCGAGGCTGGCGCTGTTGTGCGTCTCTTCCCGATGGAGCTTCTGCCAGCGTGCGAGCCGCGCCGGGTCGAGGTCGCCGGCCTCGATCGCCGCCCGGACCGCGCATCCCGGCTCTCCCTCGTGGCGGCAGTCGCCGAACCGGCAATCCCCGGCAAGGGCGACGATGTCCTCGAACACGGCGGAAATGCCGAATTCCGCATCCGTCAGCTGCAATTCGCGCATCCCCGGCGTATCGACCAGCCAGGCACCGTTCGCCAGCCGGTAGAGGGCGCGGCTGGTGGTCGTGTGGCGGCCCTTGTCGTCGTCCTCGCGGATGCCGGCGGTGGCGATCTCGTCACGCCCGAGGAGCGTGTTGACGAGGGTCGACTTGCCGACCCCCGACGAGCCGACGAGGGCCGCGGTCTGGCCGGCGCGCCAATAGGGCAGCAACTGCCCGCCGACCGCCGCCGACCGGGCATCGATGGCGGCGACGAAGACGCCGGGCAGGCCATCGGCCGCCGCGCTCGCATAGGTGCCGGCATCGTCGGCGAGATCGGCTTTCGTCAACAGGATCACCGGCAGCGCGCCGGCCTCCCGCGCGAGGGCGAGATAGCGCTCGAGGCGGGCGATGTTGAAGTCCTGGTTGCACGACGTGACGATGAACAGCACGTCGACATTGGCCGCGATCAGCTGGATCTGCCGGCCCGTGCCCGGCGCGCGCCGCTTCAGCAGGCTCTTGCGCGGCAGGAGGCGGCGCGGCCGCAGGGCCTCGCCGTCGAGGAGCAGCCAGTCGCCGACCGTCGCGGCGCCTTCCTCGTCTTCACCGGACCGGAATGGGGGAATCCCGGTGTCGATCCCCGGACCGGCGATGCGCAGGCCCGAACGCTCGACGGCGACGACGCGAACCGGTCGGCAGGTCTCGATTTCGTCGGCTGAAAGCTCAGCGGTGTCACTGTTCTGCCAGCCGAAGGCGGCCAGCTCGGCGAGTTGAAGTGTCATTGGTCTCTTTCCCGTCGCCGTCTCCCGCGCGAGGGCAGGTCCGGCAATTCAAGGCGCAAGAAAACACGCGGAACCGACAGTCGGTCGGGTCCGGCGTTGCGGACGGCCTGGGGCGGGATTTCCGGATTTGCGATCTTCGGAGCCGTCAGCTCCGGCTCGAACTCCGGTCAGGCGCGCCCATGCCGACGAGACACAATGGCAATCACAAAACGCCCTTTCCTGTTCGTGGAACACCACGTCCAATCTGCGCCTTGCCGCACCGCTTTTCAACCCTGTGGCCGACGAGCGCGGATCCTGGCCGCGGCCGATCCGGCAGCGTTTCGCGGCGGACTTTGCGCCGCAATCCGGGCCTCGTCACCGAACCGTCACGGCTGGTTTGTCAGGCTGACACAAAACCCCGCTATCCGCTGCCCATGACAAGGGCAGGGAGCGGGACATGACGGCGATCGCAGTACATGGGCTTTCCAAATCGTTCGGGCGCAAGGAAGCGCTGCGCGATGTCTCCCTGTCGGTCGCCTCGGGCGAGATGGTGGCGCTGATCGGCGCCTCGGGTTCGGGCAAGTCGACGCTGATGCGTCATTTGATCGGCCTTGAAAAAGGCAATGCCGACAGCCCGAGCGAGATCGTCGTCGGCGGCCAGGTGGTGCAGTCGGGCGGCCGCCTCAAGCGCGAGGCGCGCGCCGTGCGCCGCCAGGTCGGCGTCATCTTCCAGCAGTTCAACCTCGTCTCCCGCCTCTCGGTGCTGACCAACGTGCTCGTCGGCCTGCTCGGCCAGATCCCGTCCTGGCGCGGCACGCTCGGGCTCTTCAATCGCGACGAGAAGACCGGCGGCATGAAGGCGCTGCACCGGGTCGGCATCGCCGACACGGCGATGCAGCGCGCCTCGACGCTCTCCGGCGGCCAGCAGCAGCGCGCCGCGATCGCCCGGGCCCTCGTCCAGGGCGCGCGGGCGATCCTTGCCGACGAGCCGATCGCCTCGCTCGATCCGGCCTCCGCCCGGCGCGTCATGGAAACCCTGACCGAGATCAACGAGAACGACGGCATCACCGTCGTCGTCTCGCTGCACCAGGTCGAATATGCGCGCCGGTTCTGCCCCCGGACCATCGCGCTGCGCGACGGCGAGGTCGCCTATGACGGCCCCTCGAGCGCGCTCACCGACGATTTTCTTTGCGAACTCTACGGCGAGGCCAGCGCGGAGCTGGTTCTTCCCGAAGGGCCGATCGCCGCGAGATCGCGGCCGGTCGCGACGGCGGTTCCGGCATTCGCCGGAGCCTGAGTCCGTATCACAGCTGCAGACGATCGAGACCCCAGCAGGAGGCAATCCGATGAACTTCTTCGCCAAGGGCGCGATGGCGCTCGCCATGGCCACGGCGCTCGCCGCTCCGGCCGCCGCCGAGACGACCGAAATCAACTTCGGCATCATCTCCACCGAGACGACCCAGAACCTGAAGACCAACTGGGTGCCGTTCCTCGAGGAGATGTCCCGGCAGACCGGCCTCAAGATCAATCCGTTCTTCGCCTCGGACTATGCCGGCATCATCGAGGGCATGCGTTTCGGCAAGGTCCAGGTCGCCTGGTACGGCAACAAGTCGGGCATGGAAGCGGTCGACCGCGCCGGCGGCGAAGTCTTCGCCCAGACCGTCGACAACGAGGGCAACCCCGGCTACTGGTCGCTGCTGATCGCCCACAAGGACAGCCCGCTGAACAATCTCGAGGACGTCCTGAAGTGCGACGGCACGCTCGACTTCGGCCTCGGCGACCCGAACTCGACCTCGGGTTTCCTCGTCCCGACCACCTTCGTCTTCGCCAAGAACAACGTCGACCCGAAGACCTGCTTCAAGACCGTGCGCAACGCCAACCACGAGGCGAACGCCCTCGCCGTCGCCAACAAGCAGGTCGACGTCGCCACCAACAACACCGAGAACATGCGCCGTCTCGAGGCGACCAATCCGGAAGCCCGCGGCAACATCAAGATCCTCTGGCAGTCGCCGCTGATCCCGTCCGATCCGCTGGTCTGGAAGAAGGACCTCGATCAGGCGACCAGGGACAAGCTCTACACCTTCATCATGAGCTATGGCCGCCAGGGCACCCCGGAAGAAGTCGAGAAGGCCCGCAAGATCCTCTCCGACCTGCAGTGGGCGCCGTTCAAGCCGTCGTCGGACGCCCAGCTCTACCCGATCCGGATCCTCGCGATCTCCAAGCAGATCTTCAAGATCCAGGGCGACGAGAAGATGTCGGCCGAGGAGAAGAAGGCCGAGATCGACAAGCTCGAGGTCGAGAAGGTCAAGATCGAAGAGCTGATGGCCAAGGTTCCGCAGGCCTGACGCAGATGCCAGATACGGCGCCGGTGATGAACCGGCGCCGCTTCCTTTCGTGATTGGGACGACGTGCCATGCAGAAGTCAGCCGTACTGGAAATCCCCCGCGAGGATCTCGGCCGGCGGGCCTATCGCTGGCTGATGTGGGCGGTCGTCCTCGGCCTGCTCGCCTGGGGCTATTTCCCGGCCGAGGTCTATCGCTGGCCGAACCTTTTTACCGATGCGGCCAACATGGCCGAATATGCCGGCGGCTTCCTCGAGCCGAACTTCCGCGACCTCGACATCTACATCGAGGAGATGGTGCTGACCGTGCAGATCGCCATCTGGGGCACCTTCCTGTCGGTCGTCTTCGGCATTCCCTTCGCGCTTCTGTCTTCCAACAACATCGCGCCGGTGTGGATCGTCCAGCCGGTCCGGCGCGCCATGGACGCGGCCCGCGCCATCAACGAGATCGTCTTTGCGGTGCTGTTCGTCGTCGCCGTCGGCCTCGGCCCCTTCGCCGGCGTCATGGCGCTCTTCGTCCACAATCTCGGCATCGTCGCCAAGCTCTTTTCCGAGGCGGTCGAGGCGATCGATCCGCGCCCGGTCGAGGGCATCCGCGCCACCGGCGCGAGCAAGCTCCAGGAGATCGTCTACGGGGTCGTGCCGCAGGTCGCGCCGCTGTGGATCTCGTTCTCGCTCTACCGTTTCGAGACCAATGTGCGCTCGGCGACGGTGCTCGGCCTCGTCGGCGCCGGCGGCATCGGCCAGATCCTTTTCGAGTCGATCCGCGGCTTCATGTACGCCGAGACGGCGGCGATCATCCTCGTCGTCGTCCTCACCGTGTCGCTCGTCGACATTCTCTCCCAGCAGCTCCGCAAGCTGGTGATCTGAGTGACGGACCGGCTCCGGCAGCGATGCCGGCGCCGCTCCCCGTGTTTTGCGCAACAGTCTTGTCCTGCCGCCTTCGCCGGCCGCCGCCGGGTACAGAGGATGACGCCAGATGACCGCCACCGCCACCGAACTGGTGCTGACCAACGCCCGCATCGTGCTCGTCGACGGCGTCGTCGAGGGCACCCTCGTCGCCCGTGACGGGCGCGTTGCCGAGATCTCCGAGGGGAGCGTCGCCGCCGGCATCGACTGCGCCGGCGACTATCTCGTTCCGGGTCTCGTCGAATTGCACACCGACCATCTGGAAAGCCACTACGCGCCGCGCCCCGGCGTGCGCTGGAACCCGATCGCGGCGATCCAGGCGCACGACGCCCAGATCGTCTCGTCCGGCATCACCACCGTGTTCGATGCGCTCCGCGTCGGCTCGGACGCCGATTCCAAGCAGCTCGGCCGCGAAATGCGCACCCTCGCCGTCGCCATCGACGGCGCCCGCGGCGCCGGTCGCCTGCGCGCCGACCATCTCATCCATCTGCGCTGCGAACTCTCGGCGAGCGATGCCGCCGAGGAGGCCGAGCCCTTCTTCGCCGATCCGAACGTGCGGCTCGTCTCGCTGATGGACCACACGCCGGGCCAGCGCCAGTTCGTGCGCCTCGACAAGTTCAAGGAGTACTACCAGGGCAAGTCCGGCATGTCGGACACCGAGATGGATGCTTTCATCGAGGAGCGGCTGCGCATGCATTCGCTCTATTCGGCGGCCAATCGCTCCTCCGTCGTCGCCGCCTGCAACGAGGCCGGCATCGTGCTCGCCAGCCATGACGACGCGACGCCCGCCCATGTCCGCGAGGCGATCGGCGACGGCGTCGCCATCGCCGAGTTCCCGACGACCGTCGAGGCCGCGCGTGTTGCCCATGAGAACGGCCTCAAGGTGCTGATGGGCGCGCCGAATGTCGTGCGCGGCGGCTCGCATTCCGGCAACGTCTCGGCCCTCGAACTCGCCCATCAGGGCCTGCTCGACGTGCTGTCCTCCGACTACGTGCCGTTCAGCCTCGTCCAGGCGGCCTTCGTGCTGCCGCGCCTCGCCCGCGAACTGTCGCTGGCCGATGCGATCCGCCTCGTCACCGCCAATCCGGCCGAGGCGGTCGGCCTTGCCGATCGCGGCCGGCTCGAGCCGGGACGGCGCGCCGATATCGTGCGCGTCGCCGACGACGGTTCGGGCGTGCCGATCGTGCGCGAGGTCTGGCGCGAGGGCCGGCGCGTCGCCTGAGGCGCGGCCGTCCGGCGACACGCTGGCCGATGGACCGGCGCGGCCGCGCGGTCCATTCTCCCGGCAGGTCCCGGTGAGGAGCGGGGATGCGATGACGATGCGCGATGAAGGACGTGACGCGGCGGGCCGGCTCGGACCGGGCCGGCTGGTGCTCGTCGTCGGCCCGTCCGGCGCCGGCAAGGACAGCCTCATCAACGGCGCCCGCGCGGCCTTGCCGCCGGACGGCGGGGTCGTCTTCGCCCGCCGTATCGTGACCCGCACCGCCGATCCGGACCTCGAGGATCACGACAGCATCGACGAGGCGGGCTTTGCCGCGCTGCTCGCCGAAGGCGGGTTCGCCCTTTCCTGGCGGGCGCACGGGCTCGCCTACGGCCTGCCGGTGCTGATCGACGCCGCCATCGTCGAGGGCCGCACCGTCGTCGCCAACGTCTCGCGGGCGACCATCGCCGAGGCGCGCGCGAAATACGCCGACCTCCGGGTCGTCCACGTCACCGCCTCGCCGGAACGGCTGCGCGAACGCCTCATGGCCCGCGGCCGCGAGAGCGCCGCCGATGTCGAAAAGCGGATCGCCCGCGCCGCCGAAATCGCGGTCGAGGGGCCGGACGTCGTCACCATCGACAATTCCGGCCGGCTCGACGACGCCCGCGCGGCCTTTCTGGCAGTCATCAGCGGCTGAGTGGATGGACCCCGACGTTTCGGTGGTCTTCCGAACCCGAAGGGTTCGCAAGCGCGACGGCGCGCCGGCCGGTCAGGCCGCCCTCGCGGAGGCGTCGAGCGCAGCGAGACTGCCGCGAGCGAATAGGGCTGTTGGACTTCCCGAACCCTTCAGGGTTCGCAAGCGCGACGGCGCGCCGGCCGGTCAGGCCACCCTCGCGGAGGCGTCGAGCCAAGCGAGACTGCCGTGAGCGAAAAGGGCTGTTGAACTTCCCGAACCCGCCAGGGTTCGCAAGCGCGACGGCGCGCCGGCCGGTCAGGCCGCCCCATCGGAGCTGATGAGCGAAGCGAATTCAGCGTGAGATAAGGAAACTGGCGGAGGGTATGGGCCTGCCGTCGAACCTTCTCTTGTTGATGCCGCTCGGTTTGCAAGGAGTTTATGATCTTCTGGCCTTGTGATCGGATCCATTGTCAGGCGTGTTCCTGCGGCTGACTGGTGCGCCGGCCAGGAAGGTGATGCGCGGGCCGTGGTCCAATCGAACGGGCTCCATCAGAACGAAGTCTGGCCTATGCTTTGCCATGATGATCTTGGATCGGTGACGTTACAGCCTCGTGCGGAACATGGCGGCTCGCCGCGCCGTGGAGCTGGCACATGATCTTGGTTACGAGTTTTTCGCAAGATGCGACCGCCCATCATTTCCAAGACAATATCCGCCAAGCTCGTCGCCTCGGTCGGGTCATGGCTGGTCATCAACGTGATCGTGCCCGAGGCGTCGTGCACGCGGCGCAGCTCACCGCGAAGGCGTTCGCGCGTCGCGGGGTCCAGCGCCGACAGCGGTTCGTCCAGCAACAGCAGCCGGGGACGACGGGCCAGCGCGCGGACCAGTGCCAGCCGTTGCTGCTGCCCACCCGAAAGCTGCGCCGGACGCCGAGTCGCGAGGGCCGACAAACCTGCAAGGTCCAGCAGTTCCTGGCAGCGGGCGCGGCGCTGCGAGCGGGGGGTGCCGCGAAGCGCGAAATTGATTTGGGCCGCCGCCGTCATGTTGGGAAACAGCGCGTAATCCTGAAACACCATGCCCAGAGAGCGGTCGCGCACCGGGCGGTACAGACCGCGGGCGCAGTCGGTCCAGATCTGGTCGTGCAGGATGACGGATCCGTTTCGGGGGCGGGCAAGTCCGGCGATAACCCGCAGCAGCGTGGTCTTTCCGCATCCCGACGGCCCGGTCAGCACAATGAAGGCGCCCGGCTCGATGCGCAGATCTACGGCCAGATCGAACGGCCCCTCGGCTCCCGTCAGCGGCAGACTGACCTGCGCCAAAAGGCCATGTTGCGGCGCAAAGGGGCGGTTCATCGCGGATCCTTCCGGGTTGACAATTCGTTATGTTTCATAAAACATAATGAAATGAATGCCCAGCCGTAAAGGAGGCCAGAAGATGAAATCCATTGTGACCGGCGCGCTGTTCGCGCTTGCGTCTTTGCCAGCAATAGCCGAGGATTTTACGCTGGCGGCCGGCGCGGGTTACAAGCGCCCGCTGGCGGAAGCGGTCGCAGCCTTTGCTGCAGCCGGGCATGGCGAGGTCGGGCAGATCTACGGCAACATGGGACAGGTGATTGGTCAGGCGCGCGAAAGCGGCAAGATCGACATCGTCTGCGGCGATCAGAAGGTTCTCGACAAGGCCGAGGGCCTCAGCATCACCCGCTTCGTGCCGCTGGGTAAGGGCAAGCTTGTCGTCGCCTGGCGCAAGGGGCTGACCCTGTCCGCGCCCGAGTCGCTGGCCGATGCGGCGATCACGCGGATCGGCATTCCCGACGAAAAATCCGCGATCTATGGCCGCGCCGGACGTCAGTATCTGGACCGCGCCGGGCTGGCCGACAGCGTTGCCGACCGGCTCCTCACCGTGGCGACGGTGCCGCAGGTCACAGCCTATCTCGACAGCGCAGAGATCGACGTGGGACTGATGAACCTCACTGATGCGCTCGGCGCGGGCGAAAAGATCGGCGGCTGGCTGTTAGTCGATCCGGGGCTTTACGACCCGATCATCATATCCTGCGGGATGATGGACGAGAAGGTGGCCGCCGGTTTCGCTGCCTTCCTCGAAACCCCCGAGGCGCGCGCCATCATGGAGCGGCACGGGCTTTGACCAGCCCGATCGGCGACCTGAGCTTGGCCTTTCCGCTGATGCTGAGCCTGCGCATCGCGGCAATGACGCTGGTGATCCATGCCAGCCTTGGGGTCGCACTTGGCTGGGCGCTGTCGCGGCGCGGCTGGCCGGGGCGGACCGCGCTGGACGTGGCGATCACCCTGCCGATGGTGTTTCCGCCGATCGTGCTCGGGTTTTTGTTGCTGCTGGCGCTTGGCCGACGGGGTCTGGGCGGCTGGATCGAGATCACCTTCGGCGCCGGGCTGATCTTCACTCAGGGCGGCATCCTGCTGGCCTCGGTGCTGGTCGGGCTGCCGCTGATCGCCAAGCCTGTGCAGTCGGCCATCGCCGCGTTGCCGCCCAGCTTGATCGAGGCCGGACGCACCTTGGGCCATGGTGAAGTTTCGATCTTCCTGCGGATCATCCTGCCCTGCATCGGCGGTGCCGTTGGAGCGGGGCTGTTGATGGCGACCGCCCGCAGCCTTGGCGAAGTGGGCGTCACGCTGATGCTGGGCGGTAACATCATCGGGCGCACCAATACGGTGTCGCTTGAAATCTATAACGCGGTCACCGCGGGAGAGTTCGACCGGGCGCTGTGGCTTTCGGCGGGGCTGGGGGCCTTTTCGACGCTGGTGCTGGTGGTGCTGCGTCGCCATGACAGGAGCAACGGATGACTTGGGTTCTGCCTGAGGTCGAGATCGACCGACTGATATTCGAGGACGCCCAGGCGGGCGACCTGACCACTTCTGCGATGGGGATTGGCCTCAGCATCGGGCGGCTGTCGCTGGCAGCACGCGATCCGATGTGCCTGGCGGGCATCGAAGTGGCCGCAGCGATGATGCGCCGGGTGGGCCTGTCGGTGCATCCGCGCGCCGCCTCGGGCGAGATGCTGATGCCCGGAGCGCCGATCATTGCCGCCGAAGGCTCGGCCGAGGCGCTGCATCTGGTCTGGAAGGCGGCCAAGAACCTGATGGAAAGCCTGTCGGGCATCGCCACTGCCACGCGCGCCATGGTCGATGCCGCGCGGCTGGTCGATCCGGCGGTGCCGGTCGCGCTGACCCGCAAGACCTTCCCCGGCAGCCGTCGGCTGTCACAACAGGCGGCCCTCGCCGGTGGCGGCGTGGTTCACCGCGCCGGCCTGTCCGAAACCGTTCTGGTCTTTGCCGAGCACCTCGCCTTTACCGCCGATCTGCCGCTGGATGTGCTGGCCGATCGTTTGCGCCGGGCTGCGCCGGAGAAGAAGCTGGGGATTGAAGTTTCATGCGCCGCCGAGGCCGACGAGGCGATCAATGCCGGCTTCGACATCATCCAGCTCGAGAAATTTTCTCTGCCTGAGATTGTCGAGGTCACTCGTGCAGCCCGAAAGCACGCGCCCGGCGTGCTGATCGCGGCGGCGGGGGGCATTTCGCCAGGCAATGTCGCCGACGTAGTGCGCGCCGGGGTTGGGCTGATTGTGACCTCATGGCCCTATGCCGCCCGGCCGCGCGATCTGGCCACAACCTTCGGCCCTCTGGCCTGAGGCGCGTTGCACCTCAGCGAGGCGCAGCCCGTAAAGCGCGGCCAGGCGCTCGGCTGCCAGCATCGCTGATGGCGCCCCCAGCATCGCCTGACCGGCGCGGTCGATGGTCAGCACCTTATCCGCCAGCCGCGCAGCTTGCGCGGGTTCATGCGTGGAAAAGATGAGGCCCAGCCCGTCAGCAGCCAGCCCCGACAGAAGCTGCGCCAGACGTTCGCGATTGCCGAAATCCAGCGCGGCGGCCGGTTCATCCAGAAGGATCGCCGGGGACTCTTGCGCCAGAGCGCGGGCGATTAGCGCCAGTTGCCGCTCGCCTCCGGACAGGCGGGTGACAGGTGCTTCGGCCAGATGGGTGATCCCCATCCGGGACAGCGCCTTGGCTGCGATGGCGCTGTCGGCGCGGCCGGGGGTTGCAAAACGACCGATCCGCGCGCTTCGGCCCATCAGCACGAAATCGGTGACTGACCACGGAAAAGCTGCGCTCATCGCCTGCGGCACATACGAGAGCCGGCGGGCGATCGCTTCCGGACAGAGCGTGGCGGGGTCGAAACCCGACAGCTCGAGTTGCCCGGCCATTGGCGGGATGAGCGCCAACAGGGTCCGGAACAACGTCGTCTTGCCGGCACCGTTCGGACCAAGCACGGCGATCACTTCGCCCTTCTCGAGGGTGAAGGTGATGTCGCGCGCCAGAATGCGGCCGGGTGCCGGACCGATCGCCAGATCGCTCGCAACGATCAGCCCCATGACTTCCGGCCCCGCGCCAAGAGGGTCAGGAACACCGGCGCCCCAATCACTGCCGTCAGCACACCCAGGGGCAGTTCGGTGGTGGCCACACTGCGCGCCACGGTGTCGATACCCAGCATCAGCGTCGCACCCAGGATCAACGCCAGCGGCAGCGCCCGGTCGAAACGAGGGCCGGCGATCAGCCTCGCCATATGCGGCACCATCAACCCGATCCAGCCGATCGTTCCCGCCGCCGATACCGCCGCGGCGGTCATGAGCGTCGCTGTGAGGATCACCACGATGCGGAGTCGGCTGGTGTCGATGCCAAGCGCACGGGCCTCGTCCTCGCCCATCGCGAGCGTCCCGATGCGCCAGCGCAGCAGCACCAGCGGCGCAAGGCCGACAATGATCGCCGGGATCAGGACGACCGCGTCGCCGCTGCGGACACCTGCGAGGCTGCCAAGCAGCCAGAAGGTCATGGCGGGCAGTTGGTTGTCGGGATCGGCCAACACCTTGAAGATCGCGATGCCTGCCCCCGCCAGTGCGCCCACCGCCATGCCCGTCAGGACGAGCGCCAGCGTGTCGCGCGCGCCACCCATCGCCAATGCCGCCACTGCCATCACCACGCCGACGGTGGCCAGACCGGTGGCAAAGGCCGCCGCCTGAATCCCCCAGACCGGCAGGCCAAAGAAGATTCCTGCCACTGCGCCCAGCCCAGCCCCCGCCGATACCCCCAGAATGTCGGGCGATACCAGCGGGTTGCGAAACGCCATCTGATAGGCTGAACCAGCCCCGGCCAGCGCGGCCCCGACCAGCACCGCGGTCGCGATACGCGGCAGGCGGATGTTCAGCAGCACCACCCGTTGTGGCCCTGTGGCCTCCCCCAGCCACAGTTCAGCGACCACACCAGGCAGTTGGGTCGGCCCAAGAGGATAAGCGCCACTGGCAAGCGCGACCAGCGCGACCAGCGCCAGTGCCAGCAGCCCCGTGGCCAGGGCCAAGCCCGGTCTATTCGCCCAGAAGCCGGGCAACTGCGGTCTCGTCGGGCGTCACATGATAGAACAGGCCGTAGAAACGCGCCACCTCAGCCTTCAGGTCACCTGTTGCGGCTTCAGGGTAAAGCCGATGCAAAGCCCAGTGAAGCCCGATCAGACGGTTGATGGACGGCGGTGAGTCGATGAAGCCGAACGGCGTGTCGGGTGCCAGAAAAACCCGTCCCTCTGCCACCGCCGCGACCTTGGACCATTCCGGACGGCTCGCGACCGTGGTCGCAAACTCGCGGTCGATGGTGACGATGGTGTCGGGGTTCCAGGCCAGGATCTGCTCGGGTGAGGTGGTGACGAGGCCGCTTTGCGGTCCTTCGGTGACGTTAATTGCCCCCGCGCGCTCGAGGATCTCGGCGTTGATGGCACCCTTCGCCGCACTTTCCAGCCCCTCAGGTCCGCGCGCGAGATAGATGCGCGGGCGAGCGTCAGCTGGCACCTTCGCCAAGGTGGCATCGACGAGGGCAAAGGTCTCCTCGGCGTAGGCGGCCAATTCCTCGCCGCGCGGGGAAACGCCCAGCACATCGGCCAGTTGCCGAATGGCCGCCGGAGTATTGGCGAAGCTGCCGTCGATCAGCACATACGGAATCCCCGTCTGCGCCTGCACCTGGTTGGCCAGGTCGATATAGGTCTCGTTGACGGTCCCGAAATCCACGATCAGGTCGGGTTTGGCGGCAAGAAGAACCTCCAGGTTCAGCGTGCCGCCCTTGCCGGTCAGCCTGCCCAGTTCGGGCAGCGCGGCGACTTCGGGCGTCAGGAAGGGCAGGTCACGTTCCTTGGGGGGCCGCACCCAGCCGATCATCTTCTCGGGCGCCACCGCATAGAGCAGCACCGAGGCCGGCGGGCCGGCGGCAAAGACGCGCGCGGGCGCATCGGGGATAGTGACACGTCGCCCGGTGGCGTCGGTGATCTCGCGGGCGGAAGAGGGCATGGCCGACAGGAGCAGGAGCGCCACCGCCACCAGGGCCAGAATGAGCGACGCAACCTTGGGCCGCGTTTGCGGATCGGCAGGGCTGCGCAAGCACAGTGAATGCGGAAGGGTCACGTGTGATCTCCCATGAAGGGGCCAGAGGCGGGTTTGACATCAAGGATCGGCGTGCCATCGATGCAGTCGAGGCCACGCACTGTCAGCGTGCCGTCCTCGACCGCCAGCAGCGGCACCACCGACGATGCGATTGGATTGGGCCGCACGGGTGAGCGCAGCGCGAGGGTGCCGTGGATGACCCCGTCCCTCTTCGGCGTCTGCAACAGCAGATCGCGGCGGCTGAGGTGCATCCAGTACAGCACCTGGATCAGGCTGCCTGGCGTCAGCCCGGTCAGTGCGACGTGCCAGCGCGGTTCGATCTCCAGCCGGAACAGGGGGCCGGTGTCGGGGTCGCCCTTGCGCGGGCAATCCTCGCGCGTCGTCCATGGGCTGCGGATGCGGCCGATGAAGTATAGCTGCGCGTCGAAGGTCGGGGGCAGGCTGCCCGCGACCTCCCCGGCACGAATGCGGCCGTCGTCCCCCTCCGCCATGGATCAATCCTTGCCGACCATGACGTCGCTGGCCTTGACGACGGCATAGACCGTATCGCCCTTGGCCAGTGCCAGATCGTCGACGGCCTCGTTGGTGATCGACGAGGTGATCTTGGCCCCGCCGATGTCGATCACGACATGGCTGGTCACGGCGCCGCGGGTGATGGCCTCGACCGTGCCCCGGATGCGGTTGCGGGCGCTGAGTTTCATGGTTTCGTCTCCTTTTCGGGGGTGGGTGTGCCCACGTCCTCGGGGGCGTGGGACAGGGATTTGACGATCGCGGTCAGCGCGGCGCCCGGGGCGATGCCAAGCTGACGGACCGAGCGGCGCGTGACGCGCGACAGGATCGGCCCGGCCGTGGTGGCAAGGCGCACGAGGACCACGTCGCCGGTCTCGCGCAGCGTCTCGACGGTGCCAGGAAGAAGGTTCAGCGCCGAGATCCCCTCGGGCCGTCCGCGGGCCAGCATCACATCGGCCGCCGCGATTCGCAGCCGCAGCCGGGCGCCCGGCATCGCGGTGAGCGTCGGCAGGAAGAGCGGCAGGCCGCTGGCCGAAAGCTCGGTCACGCCGTCGGGGTGATGGGCGACGATGCGCGCGACAATGACCGCGCCGGCCTCGCGGCCCGGCCCTGCGGTCGCGGGGTCGGCCAGCATCTCGGCGGCCGGGCCGATCCCCGCGACGCGGCCTCGTTCCAGCCGCACCACGGTGGTCGCGATGCGGGCGACCTCGGCCGGGGCGTGGCTGACATAGAGCATCGGCACCCGCAATTCGTCGCGCAGCCGCTCCAGATAGGGCAGGATCTCGGCCTTGCGGTCCTCGTCGAGGGCCGACAGCGGCTCGTCGGCCAGGATCAGGCGGGGGCCCGACAACAGCGCCCGGCCGATGGCCACGCGCTGGCGCTCGCCCCCCGACAGCGTCGCCGGGGCGCGGTCGAGCAGCGCGCCGATGCCCAGCATCTCGATAATGGCGGCCTCGGGCGCGCGCGTCCCCTGCGGGGCGAACCAGCGGCCATAGCGCAGGTTCTGCCGAACGCTGAGATGCGGGAACAACCGGCCATCCTGAAAGATGATGCCCAGGCGGCGGCGGTGGGGGGCCACGAAGATGCCCCGTGCGGTGTCGGTCAGCACGGTGTCGCCCACCGCGATGCGGGCCTCGCCCGGGCGCAGCAGCCCGGCCACCGCGTTCAGCACCGTGGACTTGCCCGACCCGGAGGGACCGAACAGCACCGTTACGCCCGGCTGCGCCTCGAAGGCCAGATCGGCAGAAAAGCTGCCGAAGTCGTGGCGCAGGGCGACCGAGACGCTCATCGTCCGGCCACCCTGCGTGCCGCCCGGCGGGCGAGCCATTCCGACAGCACCAGCGCCGTCATCGCCACCGCGACCGAAACCAGCACCAGCCGGCCCGCCTGCGTCTCGCCCCCCGGCACCTGCAGAAAGCTGTAGATCGCCGAGGGTAGGGTCTGCGTCTGGCCCGGAATGTTCGACACGAATGTGATGGTGGCGCCGAACTCGCCCATGGCCTTGGCAAAGGCCAGCACCGCCCCTGCGATCACCCCCGGCGCGATCAGCGGCAGGGTGATGGTCAGCCAGACCCATGGGCGCGAGGCGCCGAGGCTGCCGGCTGCGGCCTCGAGCCTGGGATCGACCGCCTCGACCGACAGGCGGATGGCGCGCACCATCAGCGGAAAGGCCATCACCGCGGCGGCCAGCGCGGCGCCGGTCCAGCGAAAGGCAAAGACGAGGCTGAACCACTCATCCAGCGTCTGCCCCACCCAGCCGCGCCGCCCGAAGGTCAGCAGCAAGAGGTAGCCCGTGACCACCGGCGGCAGCACCAGCGGCAGATGCACCAGCCCGTTCAAGAGCCCGTGCCCCGGAAACCGCCAGCGCGCCAAGGCATGCGCCACCAGAAGCGCCAGCGGCAGGCTGGCCAGCGTCGCCACGGCAGAGACGCGCAGCGACAGGCGCAGCGCGTCCCATTCGGCGGGGCCAAGCCAGTCTGTCATTCCGGCCTCAGTTCAGGATCGCAAAGCCTTGATCGGCAAAGACCTTGTCGGCGGCGTCACCGGACAGCGCCTCGAAAAAGGCGGTATCGGCGGGGTCCGCGGCGGTCTTCAGCAGCGCGGCGGGATAGGTGATCGGCTTGTGGCTGTCAGCCGGGAAGGTGCCGACGACATGCACCGCCGGATCGGCGGCCGCGTCGGTGGCGTAGACGATGCCAAAGGGGGCCTCGCCGGTAGAGACCAGCGCCAGCGCGGCCCGCACGTTGTCGGCCTGCGCGACCGAACCCTGAACCTTGTCCCACAGGCCAAGCGCGGTCAGGGCCTCCTTACCATATTGGCCGGCGGGCACCGAATCTACCAGCGCCATCGACAGCTTGCCACCCGCCAGCAGCGCGGCCAGGTCGGTGTCCTTGGTCAGCTCGAGTTGTGGGGCGGCGGAATCATGAGCGACCAGCACCAGCGTGTTGCCGAGCAGGTCGCCGCGCGTGCCGGCCACCACCTCACCGGCCTTCTCGACCTCATCCATCCACTGCTTCGAAGCCGAGATGAAGACGTCGGCGGGCGCGCCTTCGATGATCTGCTTGGCCAGCGCATTCGAGCCGGCATAGCTGATCGTGACCTTGTTGCCGGTCTCGGTCTGGAATTGCGCCGCGATCGGGTCGAGCGCAGTCTTCAGCGAGGCGGCGGCGAAGACGACGACCTCCTCGGCACCGGCAGGCAGCGCGGCAAGGGCAAGCGGAAGGGCGAGAATCAGGCGGCGCATGGCGGGCTCCATCGGTTGTGTTTGTCGGAAAATATCCGATTGCAAGGCCCCCGCAACCGTTATTTTCCGCCAGACATGTCCGTGAGCATGGCCTTGAGCGCCGCGATCCGCCCTGCGTTTGCTGCGATCGAGGCGGTCTCGATCTCGCGGAACAGGGCCAGGACGCGGTCTCCCGCCGGGGTCAGGCTGGCCCCGCCGCCGCCCGGCCCTCCGCGCACTCTGGTCACAAGCGGCTCGGCAAACATCGCGTTCATCGCCTCGACCAGCATCCAGGCGCGCTTGTAGCTCATCCCCAATTCGCGCCCGGCGGCCGAGATCGAGCCCGTCCGCGCGATCCCCTCCAGCAGCGCCGCCTTACCGGGCCCCATCATCTCGGCATCGCTGAAATAGAGGCGTAGAAAGAACGGGGGGTGAAGATTGGGCATGGCGTCGGCCTCTGTGGTTCGTTCGGGGCAATCTACAGATTTGAGATGTTTCCGCCATTCCCTAAGACAAGTGTTCAATTGCCGCGCTTGGTCAAAAGTCCGTTTCGAGGTAGACCCCGGCGCAGTCGCAGGCGACGGCCGCGGCCGTCGCGCCGGTATTCAGGAGGAGGCGCGGCGACAGGAACTGCGTTGCGGCGGGCAGGTCAGTGGTTCTCTCCTGCTCGAAGATCGCGCCGGAGACCTCGTCGACGACGCGCACCCAGACAGAGCTTCCGTTCGGCGGGGCGGCGATTAACAGGGTCAGCACTCCGCCCGTGGCGATGGCGAAACTCGCCCCCATGTCGGTCAGGGTGGGCGCGCCAGTTCCGTCATTCGTCACCAGCTGCCAGCGGGTGTGCGTCCCTCGCTGGAAGCCGATCCCGACGCAGTTGATGGCTGCAGCCAGCGTAAGGGTGGTGGCCAGTGCGCCCGTCGATCCGTAGAGGCCAAAGAACGCCATCCCTGTGGCTTGCAAGGTGGTCAGCGAAATCCGCGTGACGAATGTCCAGCCGCCGAGGCCCGCCGCATTCCCGCGCCAGCAAGCCCAGCCTGCAGAGCGCTGGTCAGCCACTGAGTCCACGACGGCCGCAGAGGTCAGGCGCCAGCGCCGCATCGATGTGGCGAGGTTCGTCGCAGCCAGCGTCGGGTGCGACACCGTCCCGACCGAGGTGATCGGCATGCCTTCGGTGGTGATCGTCGTCGTGGCGGAAGGAGACCAGGTCGCGATGCGGTTCACCCCGAAGTGGGGCTGGAGCGGGAAGTCCCTGCCGGAGGGGCGCATGACGTCGATCCACGGTGCGCCTGCGCGGTTGCGTGCGTAGACGGCGGCCTTGCCAGCGGGCGGAGGGGACGGTGCAGCGCTGAGGCCGGGCAGGACCGTCGGCTGCGGCAGTTCCACCTGGCCGCTGGTTCGGTCGATGCGCATCGCGTCGAAGAAGGCCGACCCGTCCGGGCTGACCTTGAAGCTGAAGTCGTCGTTGCCGAGCAACCCGATCAGCGCCCGTGCCGAAAACCCAGTCTTGAAGGCGAAAGCGGCGTCATTCCCGGCGGCGGCCTTGTTCACAGTGGCCTCGATGCCCGCGCCAGCGTTGTTCAACAGCACAGCAGGCGTGTTGACCGAGAGCCGGTTGTAGCTGTCGGACGTCGCCCCGCCGAGGCCCAGCAGTTGTGCGATGAGGTTCGCCTGGGGCATGCCAACCTGCGTGACGGCATTGGCGAAGGTGACGGTCGGCGTGTTGACCACCGTCGTGCCATTCGCGCCGGAGGTCGCGGGGCCGATGTTGACGACCGTGTTCGACCCCGATGCGCCGCCGGTGCCAAGGTTCACGGTCTTGGTGAGGCCGGTGGTCGTCGCCCCGGTGCCCATTCCGTAGGTCGCCGTGCCCGTCGCCGTGCCGATGGTTCGGTCGCATAGGTGAACTCGCCTGAGGCGGGGATCATTGTCACCGCCTTGACCAGCCCCTCGGCGGTGTCGGGATCCGCAAGCGGCCGGAACACCTCGAAGCTGAGCTGCGGCAGGCGGTTGCCGTAGGTCGAGAGCGGCAGTTCCTCGAAGACGACATAGGCCGTACCGCGATAGGCAGGCGTATTGGCCGCCCCCATCTTGGCGGCGATGAACGGGTCGGCTGCTTGCGCCTCGTTCCCCGGATACCAGCGCCAGGTGATGCCGGTCATGTCGAGCGGCTTGCCGTCGGCCCAGATGCGGCCGATGCCGGTGATTCCCCGCCCTGCCGGGCCTCCTCCGCCTCCATTCTCTCCACCGGAGAGAATGGTCCCTCCGGGACCGGCTTCGGAGCCTTCGCAGAGCGCGACCGCAAAGCTGGCATAGTAGAGATACTCGGTCGTCTGGACCCTCCCGCCGCCACCGCCCTTGCCGCCGCCCTGCGTCGTGGTCTTCGTCTCTTCACGGAAATCGGTGGCCCAGATGATGTTGCCGCCGATCCGCATCCGGCCGTAGAGCCGGGGGATGATCGCCCATTCGGTCGCGGACGTGATCCGCAGGGAATCCAGCCGCTGACCCTCGATCTTCTGGGCAGGCGCCAGCGAGGACACGATCCAGCTGTCGACGACCGAGCCGATGGTGGAGCCGATGAAGCCGCCGATGGTCGCGGCACTGACGCCGAGGATCGCGCCACCGATCGAGCCGCCGATGGCAGCACCGGCAGCGCCGAGAATGAGAGTGGCCATGTCGGGGCCTCAGCGTTGCGGAAACAGGAAGGCGAAGGCGATGCGCCGCCGCCAGGCTTGGGTGAGCGGTTCCTCGATCACGCCGAGTCGCTCGTAGGCATGGAGGAAAGTGTCGGGGCCAGTCAGGATCCCGACATGTTTGGCGATGGCGCAGGGCATCATCCGAAAGAGGACCAGCGCGCCGGGACCGGCATTTGCCGGGGCGACCTCGGGCATCATGCGGCGCGCGCCTTCGGCCAGCACCTCGCGAGGACCGGTCTCGCCCCAGTCCCGGCTGTAGGGCGGGATCGGAAACGGCTCGGGGCCCACGACTTCGCGCCAGACGCCGCGCGCCAGCCCGAGGCAGTCGCAGCCGACGCCGCGCAGGCTCGCCTGGTCGTGATACGGCGTGTCGAGCCACGCGCGCGCTGCCGCGATCACCTTGTCCGGATCAGCGGTTTTCACAGCACGCCTCCATCATGGCCACCGTCCTTCGTCGCATAGCGCAGGACGGCATCCTGGCCGGGGATATGCGGAAAGCCCCGGAAACTGGCGGTGTTGGCGAACTTCGCGCCGCAGGTCTCGATCCGCTTGTCGCAGCCCGCGCGGATCGTGAAGCTGTCGTCCTCGGCTATGGCCCGCACCGGTGCCTCGAGCAGGGTCAGCACGGCGATGCCGTCCGTGACGTCATGGCCCAGCACCTCGGTGCGCCGCCCAGCATTCGCGCCGCTCGTCCAGTCCAGCGTGCCGAATGTGAACCAGCCAACCTCGAAGGCGCCGAGACCGGAGGCGGTGAACGCGCGGTCGCGCAGCAGATCAACCACAGCACCCGCGCCCTTGAAGGCGGGGTCCTCGAGATCGACGCCGCAGCGCGCATCGCCGAGCGCGGCATCGCAGGTCGCTTGGAAGGTCCGCCCGACAGTCTGGCCGAGGACATGGGCGAGCGAGCGGACCTCGGCCACGAAGGCCAGCCGCCCGCGCCTGATCTGCCCAAGGGCGCCGCGCCGCATTAGAACACGTTGGCCCGTGTCGGCCCAGTTCACCCGCCAGACCTCGACCGCCGCGTTGTCCCAGCGGCCATCGAGGATGTCGGTCTCGGTGATGCGGTCCGAAGTCAGCACGCCTTCCGCGTCCTGCGCATCGACGGACAGGTCGGAACCCGAGCGCACCTCGGAGGCCGTCAGCCCGCTCTCGGGTTCGAAATCGGTGCCGTCGAAGCTGAGCGTCCGGTCGTGATCGGTGAAGCCGAAGGTGACACCATCGGCCCGGGCGATCCGCCAGCACCACGCGAGTGTGGTCGTGCCCTCGTCGAGATGGGTCTGCAGCGCGGGCGGAAGGGATTTCACTTCCGCCCCCAGCCGCGAAGCAATGCCAGAGAGGCCAGCGCGGACGACACCACACCACCGCCAGCGCCGGTCAGGGCATAGAGATTGAAGGGCCTCAGGTCGAAGGTGCCGGTCGCCAGATCGAAATCAGCCAGACCGGCCATCGCCAGACCAGAGGCCGCCAGACAGGCAAGGTAGATCAGCCCACGCGCGAGGTTCCAGTTCATGATGTTGCCTTTCCTTTGAAATGGTCCAACAGCCTCCGCCACCAAGACGGGGCAACAATGGTTTGCGTCGGCACCGGCGCGCTTTCGGGACGCAGCAGCGCCAGCGCCTCGTCCTCGGTCAGGCGCCGGATTGGTCGCGAGAAATCGACCCAGCCGTCGCGGTCGACCGACCAGACCGGAATAGTACCGGTCGGATAGTGGCCCTTGGCGAAGAGGTCGCGCTCGGCCTCGCGGCGCGGGCGGATCGCGGCAGGCTTGAGCCAGCCCATGAAGGCTGCTGCCGCAGCAGCCCGGTCGCCCGCGTTCAGGTGCCGGGTGAGCGCCGCCTTGGCGATGCCGCCTGTGTTGTAATGGAAGGAGACCAGCGCATCGAATTCGTGCCGCTCGAGCGGCACCTTCACGGCGCGCAAAACGTCAGCCTCGTAACGCGCGAGGTCGGCCTGGAAGACCCGGAACGCCTCGCGGATCGCGGCATCGAGATCGGCGGGCATGCCGCGCGGCATCGTGGCGGGATCGGGTGCCCCGGCGGCAACCGTGTGGCCGATGCCGAAGGTCCACACCTGTTTCACATCGAGATAGGGTCCGGGCACGATCCCTTCGTGCCGGACGAGGGCCAGAAGGCCGCGATCAGACATTTTCTTGGCAGTCATCTGCATGGAAGTCACCCCAGAAGCGAGAGGATCAGGATCAGCGCGGCGACGGCGATGCCGACGCCCAGTCGGTGGCGGAAGGCCTGGCCGGGATCGGACGGGTCGCAGCGCAGGGAGCGCGCGAGGCGGAGAAGGTCATGCATCGCCATCGCCTTTCCCGGCGTGGCGCAGTCGGGCGAGCAGCACCTCGATGAAGGCCGGACCGAAGACGCCGACCAGATAGGCGGCCGAGCCAGCCGCGCCCCCGGCCGGGATCGCCTCGGGCGGCAGGCCGAGCCAACGGGTGATGATCGCCATCGACAGGCTGCCCATCCCGGCTGCGATCAGACCGCCGAGCAGGATGTGGCGCAGCGCGTCGCGCAGCCGCATCTTCGTGGTCAGCGCGTTGGTCGCTCCGCCGAGCGCGCCCCAGGCGGCGAGGATCACCGCCGTGGAGGCGAGCAGTTCCTTCAGCGCCGCCGCCAGAAATCCGGTTTCATCATTCATCGTCGGATCTCCAGAAGCGGGATGGAGGTGATCGAGCCAAGCCGCTCGAGATCGAGCGTTACGTCGAGCACGTCGGTGTCGAAGCGGACCGGGACATCGAACTCGAAGCCTGCGGTGATCGCGACGCCCGCGCCCGGCGCGGTGGTGAAGGTGATGACGCCGGTCGTGGTATCGACGGACCAGCCGGACGCTTGGGGTGCGCCATTCAGAGCGACGGTGACCGAGCCCGCGACCGGCTTGGCGATGGTCCGCACCCATGTCTGGCTGCCCGAGGCGTAGCGCTTCACCAGCTGGAAAGTCGTCGTCGCACCGTCGCCGGTGCCAATCACCTGGTCGGTCGGTGCGGTTGTCCCCGAAGGCAGGCAGGATTTGTGGTCGCCCCAGTCCTTGAAGCGGAACCCGTAGAGCCGCCCGTTGCGGGCCTCGAAGAAGGCGACGACCGCCGCCAGATCGTCGGCGCGGCGGATGCCGTAGGCGACATCGTAGCGGCGGCGCGAATTGGCCCAGCTGGCGTTGCGCTCCTCGTCGCCCGAGGCCAATTCGACGATCTGGGTGCGCCGCTCGGGTCCGCCCCGCGCGCCCCGGCTGATGTTGTCCGGAAACCGGACCTCATGGAACGCCATCAATTCTCTCCGTGGTTCGTGCTCTGGCCCCCGCAACCGGTTCCCACTTGCGGGGTCGCACTCACATGCCCCTCCGCCCGAGCGAGACCGCCCGGGCGATGTCCGCCGCGACCTGCGTGCGGGACTGTCGGAAGCTCTCGGCGTCGCGGGCCATGATGGTGACGTTGATCCCGCCGCCCGCGCCGTAGCTCTGTGCCTCGCGACGCGAGAGCACCTGTTCGCCCCGCTGCAGGATTGCCGGAACCTCGTCGTGCCGAAGCCCGACAGCGCCGCCCGAATGCATCCGCGGCGCGGCGGCGAAGGCCATGGCCGGGACCATGCGCGAGGGGCCGGACGATCCGACCATGCCGCCCGCGTGCAGGATGTTGGCGAAGATCCCGCCCGCGCCGCCAAGCGCGCCCGAGAGCGCGTTGGCGATGGGACCGAGGATGAAGCGCCGCGCCGCCAGCTTCGCCAGATCGGCAATGAGCGAGGTCACCAGATCGCGGAAGTTCAGCTTGCCGGTCTTCACGAACTCACCGACCGCATCTTCGGCGGACTGAAACGCGCTGACGAGGCTCTGGCCGATATCGCCGCCAATCTCCCGCGCCCTGCTTGCATAATCCGACAGCGCCGCCGTCACGGCCTGCCATCCGGTCAGCGCACGCTCGGCCCCTTCGCCAGCGGCGGTTCCGGCATCGCGGGCAGCACCTCCGGCGCCATTGGCCGCGGCGGCGGTGTCGTCGAGCCCGGTCGCGAGCGCATCGGCGGAGGTCGCCGCATCTGTCAGCGCAGTCTCGGCCTCTGTGCCGGACCCGGTCACGGCATCCTTCAGCGCCTGCCAGGCAGCAAGCGGCCGGGTCGCTGCATCGGTCAACATACCCGCGGCCTCGCGATAGGCATCGGCCCGGGCGCGCGCGTCTTCCGCCATCGCGCCGAGACCGAGATCGGGCGGAGTGATGTAGGTCCGAGAAAGCGCCGCCGAGAACGCATCGGCCGCCGCGGTGCCAGCCGCCGTCGCGGCCCCCTCGAACGGGTTGTCGATCCGGCTCAGGTCCACCGCGTCGAGCGTGCCGATCCGCACGCCACCTTCGCCGGTCGCCCATTCGGGCAGCAGGGCCAGCGCGGCGTTCAGGGTCTCGATGAAGCTGTTGATCCGCGTGACGACGCCGTTCAGCATCGCCTCGACCCCGCCGATCAGCCCGTTTGCGGCCTGGTAGGCGAAGTCGCCGATGGCGCCCGGCAGGCTGCCCCAGATCGCCACCGCGCCGTCATAGGCGCCCTGAAAGATCGCGACAGTGCGGTCCCCAAAACCCACGACGCCCGCGACGGTGCCGTCAAGAGCCGAGAGCGCGGCGGCCTTCAACCCCTCCCATCCAGCCGCCATGCGGGCCAGCGCGGCGTCGAGCGCGAGCCCGACCCGCGACCATACCTCGGAGGCCAGATCGGAGAGCAGCCGGAAGGCTTCGCCGACCCCGCCCACGCGGGCAACGAATTGGGACAGCTGGTAGATCAGCTCGCCCACGCCGACGATCAGCGCACCGATGCCTGTGCGGATCAGTGCCCCGCGCAGCACGACGAGCGCGGTTGCGAACCCGCGGACCGACAGCGCGGCGGCGGCCAGCCCGACGACCCAGCGGCCCGCGAGGAAGGTCGCGAAGGTCACGGCATAGGTGGTCAGGCGGCCGATATTGTCGAAGAGGCCGCGAATGGCGATGCCGAGCGGCCCGGTGCGGCTGGCGATGGCCGCCATGGCATTGGCGACCGCCTCAAGGGCCGGGGCGGCAGCAACGGCCAGCTGGTTCGACAGCCCGCGCCAGATCAGCCCGAGGCGCGAGATCGCGTCGTTCGTCCGCTCGATCTGGTCGGCATCCTGCTCGGAGACGACAACGCCGAAGGCAAGCACGTCCTCCGTTGCCTGGCGCAGCGTCGCCGTGTCGATCCGGCTCATCGCGATGGAGCCTTCCTCGCCGAAGAGCTGGCCCGCGACCGCCGCGCGTTCGGCGGCGGGCACGAAGTTCTCGATGGCGGCGTTGATCGCGCCGACACGCTGGTCCAGCGGCAGGGCGATCAGGTCGGTGGCGGAAAGGCCCAGCCGGTCGAGCGCATCGGCGGCGGGGCCTGTCCCAGCCGCCGCCTGGCTGAGACGGCGCGTCAGGTCCTTGGTGGCCTGTTCGATCCCGGACATCGACACGCCCGCCAGCTCGCCCGCACGCTCGAGCGTCTGGATCGAGGCGACGGTGGTGCCGAGGGACTGCGCGAGCTTGGCCTGCGCATCGACCGTCTGGAGGCCGGAGCGGATCATCGCCACACCAGCGGCGGCGGCAGCTGCTACGGCGGCGGCGGCCGCGACAGCAACACGCCGCGAGAAGGCCGCCAGCCGGGTATTCGCGGCCTCCATCTCCCGGCCCAGCCTTCCGAAGCCGCGCGACCCGGCCTCACCGACACCTTCCAGTTCGGCGCGCACCTGCCGTCCGCCCACGGCCGCGAGGCGGACGCTGACTCTCTTCTCAGCCACGGGAGTGATCCATCTGTTCGTTGAGTTTGGTGACCATCACCGCCTCGATCACGGGCAGCAGTTCGGCCATGGCGAGCGGCGGCACGCCGAGCGCGTCACCGAGCGCCAGCGCCGCCGACATGTCCCAGCCGATCACCGCGCCGGGCAGCACCCGCAGCTGCCCCCCGAGGCGGCCGACCAGATCCCAGACCTGCCAGCCCTCGTGGGTCATCGGTCGGTTTAGCCGCGTCGGGCAGTCTTCGCACGCCGCTTGGCAGGCGTCGCAATATCGGTCGCCCCCGCCGAAGGACCATTCGGCGAGAGCGCGGAGGCGTTTTTTTCCTGCTCCAGCAACAGGCCTTTGGAAACGTAGGTCAGCTGGAAGGCCTCGAAGATCGGCCAGATGTCGAGCAGCGCGTCGATGGCCTCGGGGCTCGGGTCGATGGGGTTGCCGTCCGCATCGCCCATGCCCTCCCAGGCGAGCACCGCCCGCCGCGCAAGCGCCTTGGCGAAGGCGACGGCGCGTTCCTCGTCTGAAGCCTCGTCCGGCACCGCCTCGACGGCCGGGTCGCTGCGGGTCATCACCATCAGCGCCGTGGTCAGCGGGCGCAGCTGCACCCGCACGCCGGGCGCGAGGTCATGCCAGCGGGGCGCGTTGGTCAGGTCGAGCGTCAGCATTCTCAGTACACCTCGATGTCGTTGATCAGGGTAGCAGTGCACATCCGCCCGACCACGCTGTCGCGGGCGGCCTGCCAGTCGAAGGTGGCCTGCACGCCCTGCGGCCCGGAAATCTCGATCCGGGGTCGCGGCAGGTAGACGGCATGCACGGTGAAGGTGAAGCTCTCGCCCGACGGCAGGACGTAGGCGAACTCGAGCTCACAGGGATCGCCGTTGATCGCCTGCGTCACCAGCGTGCTGTCGGCGAACCGGACCTCGATGGAGCCGGTGAGCGCCGCGATGGAGGGGTCCGCGCCGTCGATGCGGCCGTCCGAACGGATGGTCTCGATGCGGTCGAGGTTGTTGGCATAGGTAATGTCGGCCGAGACCACATTGCCGAGGGCCGAGCCGTTCCGCGTGATTGACCCGTTGAAATGGCCGAACCGCTTCAGCTCCAGTGCAGCCGGAGTTCCGGCGCTGGTGGTCGTAGCCACCGTCTCCCCCTGCGCCACCAGCCGGGCGGTGGCCGTCAGCAGGCCAGACCGCTGCATCTGCCATGTGATCTGGTCGAGCACGCAGCCGGAATACATGGCGTAGCGCGGGACCTCAGGCATGCCGGTCTCGATGGAGAGGCTCGGCAGGGTCCAGGCGCCGGACTGGAACTCGTGCGTCCAAGGGCCGGTACCCGTCGTCGACGGCGCGCCAAAAGCTGCCTTCAGCCAGAAGCCGAAGGCCTCGGCGTCGAGCGGCACGACGACATCGCCGTCTGCCGTCACCGCGTCCTTGATCGGCGCCAGCGGATCGCGGCCGTAGCCGAGAAGCTCGGAGTTCAGCAGCGGCTGCTCCGCCCCGAGCGTGGTGCTGGCGAAGGGCATCTTTGTGAAGCCGCCTGCGGGCGGCGTGCCATAGACGGTCTCGAACGCAAGCGCCATCTGCGCCCGCGCCCCCTGGGCTCGTGCCATGGTGTTCTCCTGTTGTAGGTGGGGTCAGGCCAGAGGGTCGGCCGTGGTGTAGTGCAGAATGACCGGGATCACGGCGGCCTTCAGGCTGGCGGCGCCCTCGACCGGCAGATCGACCGGGCGCGGGGCTTCGGCCTCGACCCAGTCGCAGAGCCCGCCCAGCGTCCGGTCGACGGCGAGCGCCGCGCCGATGCTGGCGGTCAGCGTGTCGAAGGCGGCGTCACGGGCGGTGCCCTGCACGACAGCCTCGATCTCGGCGCGATGCTGGTAATGGTAGCGTAGTGGCGACAGCGTCACCTCGGGCTCCCCCGGCTCGCCGTCGCGCAGGATCAGCAACCCCTCGGCCGGGACGCGCTCGGGCAGCACGTCACCCCGCAGCGCGGTGGCGGGCAACGCCGAAAGCCGCGCGTGCAGCGCGGCGAGGATGGTTTCGCGTGGGGTGGGCATGAGATCGCTATTCTGTTAGGGCAAAAAAGCCGCTGCGAAGTGTCCGAACTGTCGAGCAACATAGGTCCTTGACCCGCTTCAACTCTATAGGGACATTGGCTTCAAGATGACGGGAGCCGTAGTTGTCATACATAATCGCACATGTTGCTTTCGATAACACCGGGACGACCTATCCGGTGAACTGCCTTCGGACCGATCTGAAAATCGGTGATGAGGTCGTGGTCAAGATGAACAACCGACCGCTGAAGTGGGCGCGCATATCTGACATAAATTTCCTTAACTGGAACTGTCAAAATACAATCGAATGCCTCGCGTCCGAAGCGCGTTTCACTCAAGAAGGTATCATATTGCCGCCCGGCCAGTCGCGAAGTGTGGAGGGCATGGCGCGTCCTTATGATCTAGCAGTTTACCTCTACAGGATAGGGTGGATACCACGTCGGCCCGCGAGCAAGATGTACAAGATGGCCTATTCGGCGATTAATAAACGTCAAACTTCGCTCATACTTATGCGAAAGAACGGAATTGACGTGCAGATCATTGAAGGCCTCCCCGTCGAAGAAATGAAACCAAACTCGGTTCTTTCAACCAGCCAGGGCGACGGCCCTTTCATTCGACAAACATTCCATGGAAGCCGAGATAACATCCTAGAACGCACAGCGAAATTTGGTCAGTCTTTCCTTCAAAACTCGGAGAACCTCGAGGCCATGGTGGAGCCGATACAGACCACAAAAGCCCTACCGAAGCCGCCTCCTAGGGTTCGGGATCGCGAGGATGACCTATATTCCGCCCTTGGGGGCGACGGCGGACCGATATACCTTTCTGATGGCGTTTGGTTAACGTCGGACGGCGGCGCTCACGATTGGGGAAGATGAAAGGAAGAATTTTGTTTGGGTTGGGAAAGAAGAAAAACTACACTAAAATCTGTCAAGACCCCAAGGCGGTGGCCAATTTGCTCTACGCCGATCGAAGGATAACTTCCGAAATCCTTGGTGACGAGGATTTTATAAGCGCATGGCTTGGCAGCGATAAACAAAGAGAAATCACCTTGGTTATTAGGAAAGAAGCCATCGCTGGCGATGTCCCTTCTTTAAAGCAGATGGTGTGGCTCCTTGGGAATATGCAGCAGGAAATCTCGGCAGCTGGAATTCCAAAGGAACAAAAGCTCGAGCTCCTAGTCGGGATTCTGTCCGAAAGAGTGGATTTCTGCAATAAACTGATTTCAAGAGGTGTTCCGCAACACTACTACGCGATGATTTCGTTGCATCATTTGTATAGCGCGTTGCGCGAGATGAACAAAACGGGCACCCTGCAGAAAACTCGGGACACTCTCAATGAGATGGTGGCGCATGCTCAAGCTGTGATCGACATGGGTAAAGATCATCCTTCGTTCGACGGCGATGCGGGCTTCATTGAGGATGCCAAGAATATTCTTCGGGAGGGTGACGATTTTCGACGACTCCTGAATGCACTGGGAGATAGCGTTGCGAAGCTCGACGCAGAACACTAGCCGCCATCAAGCTTCGTGCTCACCCAGTTAGCCACGATCAGGCCCGGCACACTGTCCAACGCCCGGTCCGCGTCCCGCGCCAGATCAAGGCGCTTGGGCAGCTTCACCTGCGGGACCAGCAGGAAGATCGGCGCGGTGACCTTGCCGCGCCCGGTCTTGGAGCGCGAGACAACCGCCTGACCCTTTGTGTTCAGCCGCCCTTCGGCGACCAGCAGGCTCGGCCCCATGCGGCGATAGACGAACCGCAGGCGCAGCCCGCGTCGTCGTTCCCATTCGCCGGGCGTGATCCGGCCGCCTCGCAGGGATTTGCCTGCGGCGGGCAGCGGGATCGCCAGCCAGAACCCGTCTTTCGAGCGGATCAGCGGGCCGGTGTCATGCGCACCCACGATGACCGGTGCTTTCGACCAGACCAGCGCCGCGGCTTCCAGGCTCTCGCCCGACCTCGGGAAGTTCTGGCTTCGGATCGAGTTGGCGAGCCGGGGCCCGAGCCCCGCGCCAGTGATCTGCAGCCGCCACGCCGTCTTCAGCCCGGGACCGGCCTCGCGCATGGCGGCCGTGACAGCGCGTTCGCCCGCCGCGACTTCGGCCGCCATCATCGCGACGATGTCGGGATCGATATCGAGCTTCAGTTTCACGCGGGCCTCAGATCGACGGTCCAGACGAGCTGCTCGCGGTCGCGGACGGGCTCCCCCTGAATGAGGAAGGCTTCGCTGTCGATCTCGACCCTGTCGCCGGGGCGCGGGTTCGCCACCTCGGCCACCTGCAGATCCACGCGCGTGGTCTCGGACCAGATCCTTGCATCGCCGAAATCAGTAACCGCGTCCGCGCGCCGGGCGACGACGCGCACCAGAACGGGCGCGCCGCCCTCGGGCGTGTAGACTGCATCCCTGCCGATATTCGGATCGGCGAAGAGCGCGCTGACGGCGGCAGCGAAAGCGCTCATCAGAACGCGCCGTTCAACCGCACCCGGCCGACGGTGTCACCGGCCCCGCCCGCGACCGCCTCGATGGCGACGCCGATCAGCGTGTTCGAGGTGGCCACGTTGGTGGTGCGCTTGTTGGTGTCGTCCCAAAAGATCCTGGCCCCCGCGGTCCAGGCCTGCGAGCCGATCTTGGTGAGGTCGAAGACGCCGACGAGCGCGGTCTCGACGGGCTCGGCGATGGCGGC
>JAKPQE010000015.1 GCA_029572955.1 Pseudomonadota bacterium | reverse complement strand
GCCTGGCCGAAGAGGTAGAACTTGATCTTCGGCTCGGTGCCGGAGCCGCGCACGGCGTAGTTGAAGCCGTTGGCCAGCGTCACGATGTAGAGGTCCTGCGCGGGGATGAGTTCGCCGTCGGCGTCCTTGATCTTCTCGCGGCCGAAGTCGCGGAACTTCGTGACCTTGAGCTTGCCGAAGGCCTTCGGCGGCGACTTGCGGTAAGAGGCGAGGATCCGGGCGATCTTCGCGGCGCCGGCGGCGCCCTCGTAGTAGATGTTGCCGACCGTCTCGGTGTAGAAGCCGAACTTGAGGTAGATGCCGTCGAGGTACTGCGTGATGCTCTTGCCGGCCTTCTTGGCGGCGGCGGCGAGCTCGCAGAAGATGAGGCAGGCGGCGTTGCCGTCCTTGTCGCGCACGGTGTCGGTCGCGAGGTAGCCGTAGCTCTCCTCGCCGCCGAAGACGTAGAACGTGCTGTATTCAAGGAGCAGCTCCGCCCGGATCTCCGGCGCGGTGGCGTCGTAGTCGAGCGCGACGCCTTCGACCTCGAACAGTTTCGCCTTCATCTGCGCCTCGTAACCGGCGATCTTGGCGCCGATCCATTTGAAGCCGGTGAGGGTGTTGATGACCTTCAGGCCGTGCGCCTTGCCGATGGCGTCCTGCAGTTGCGAGGTGACGAAGGTCTTGATGAGCGCGGCGCGCTTGGTGCCCTTCTTCGGGAGCACCCCGAGCTTCTTCATCGCCGAGATGCGGTACTCGGCCAGCAGCGCGCCGATCTGGTTGCCGGTGAGCAGCACCATCTCGCCCTTGGCGTCGCGCACGGCGACGCCCATGCGGTCGCAGTCCGGATCGGTCGCCATGACGACGTCCGCCTTCGTCTTCTTCGCGAGCTCGACGGCCATCGCAAGCGTGGGCGCGTTCTCGGGATTGGGCGACTTCACCGTCGGGAAGCGCGGGTCGAACTCGAGCTGTTCCGGCACCGCGGAGACCTTCACGCCGAAGCGCCGAAGCAACGGCAGTGTCGCCACCGCTCCGGTACCGTGCACGTTGGTGAACACGACCTTGAGCTTCGAGCCCTTGAAGATGTCGGGGTCGATCACCGCGGCGGCGGCGGCCTCGAGGTAGGCGCTGTCGGCGCCGGCGCCGAGGGTGATGACGGCATCCAGTTTCTTGGTGAAGAACTTGGCCACCTCGTCCCAGGCGACCTCGTCGACCTGGCCGATGATGCCCTTGTCGTGCGGGGGCACGACCTGGCCGCCGTCGCCGAAGTAGACCTTGTAGCCATTATCGTGGGGCGGGTTGTGGCTGGCGGTGATGACGATGCCGGCCGAGGCCTTCAGGTAGCGCACCGAGAAGCTGAGCTGGGGCGTGGAGCGCGGGCCATCGAAGATGAAGGCCTGGCCGCCGAGCTGGCTCCAGGTCGAGGCGGCGAGCTCGCAGAAGTGGCGCGAGAAGTGGCGCACGTCGTGCGCGATCACGAGGCGTGGCAGATCGTAGCTGCCGGCGGTGCAGAGATACTGCTTGGTGTAGCGGAAGAGGCCGATCGTGGCGCGCACGACGGTGAAGTCGTTGAGCACGTTGCAGCCGACAGCCGGATGCTCGGGCGAACCCTGCGCGCTGAGCGTGCCGATCTCGGCGGCCGCGGTGGCCTTGCCGATCGTGCGGCCGCGCATGCCGCCGGTGCCGAACTCGAGCGTGCGGTAGAAGCGGTCGTTGAGCTCGGGCCATTGCTCCTTGGCGACGAGCTCCTCGATGGCGGCGCGCGCCCAGTCGGGCAGGAACGTGCCCCCCAGCCAGTCGCGGAGGTTCTGCGCAGTGCTGGGGAGGATCTGGCCGGCCTGCTCGGCCGCGGCGATGGAGTCGATCGTGCTCATGGTTTTCGGCGATTTCGTTTTTCCGGGGGAAGTGGTGGCATCGCCGAGCACGAGGCCGGCGGCGATGGCGGGCTTGGTTTTCAACGCGGCCCAGGCGGCGCGGAAGCTCGGCTCGTCGTCGCCAAACAGCGGCGACACCTCGAGCGTGAACGGCGGCAGGCCCGTCGCGTCGGCGGGCACCTGGGCGCCGGCGGCGCGCAGCCAGCGGGCGAACTGCCGGAGCTGGTCGTCGCGGCAGGTCTGGGGCGAATCGACGCCCTCGGCGTTCTTGACCGGGCTGAAATCGTCGCCGCGCGGCGCCTCGATGGTGACGGCGTTCTTGGCAAACGGCAGCGCGTCGAAGACGAACATCTCGAACTTCACGCCGTTGGCCTTCGCGGGCTTCACGGGCGTGCCCGCGGCGTCGATGCACGGGATCTTCTTGTCGGCGCGGTGGAACGGCAGGGCGTCGTCGCCCTTCGCCATGCGCTCGATGAACGAGCGGCTGAAGACGTGGATCGCGACCGAGCCGGCGATGAAGCGCAGGCGGCCGGTGGCGCTGTCGACCTCGCGCTGGAGCTCCATCGGCAGGTCGCTGTACTCGACCACGAGCAGCTTGCCGCGCTGGCGGCAGAAGTGGCCGACCTTCTCCTCGGGATACGCCTTCGGGATCATCTTGCTCGACATCTCGGCGCCGGCGCGGAGATGGAAGCCGACGAACGTCGGGTCGACGCAGCGCACCAGCGGGTTGTCGACCTGGAAGTAGCTGAGCACATCGATGCCCTCGCGGCGCATGATCTCCAGCGCACCGCTACGGTCGAGCGCGCGCAGCGAGCCGCCGTGGCCGTCGGGGCTCATCGCGATCGACGATTTCGTTTCGAGGATGATCTTGCCGTCGGAATCCACCGCCGGCATGCGGCCCTGGCGGAAGAAGTGCACACGGTCGGCGCCGAGGCCGAAGAAGTTGTTCTCGACGAAGAACGCTTCGGTCGCCGCGTGGTTCGCGTGGCTGGTCATGATGAACCAGTGCAACGGCTTCCCGTAGCGGCGACCGGCAGCGAGGATCTTCTCGGCGAAGACTTGAAAGAGCGATTTCTGGAGGACCGGCGTGACCTTGAACGTGCCCTTCGGTCCGTCGTAGCCGAGGCGCGTCCCCTGCCCGCCCGCGACGACGAACGCCGCCACGCGGCCGGCGCGCAGCGCGTCCTCGCCGAGGCGGCGG
>JAKPQE010000160.1 GCA_029572955.1 Pseudomonadota bacterium | reverse complement strand
CGCGCACAGCTTCGAGATCGACCACCCCGGCAAGGACTCATGGCGGCACGGCCAAGCCGGCGGCGAAGCCTATGCAGTGGCTTCGCCCGAACGCCTGGCCTTCGTCACGCACCTGGCGACCGAGCTCCCCGTCGAGGAGATCGCGCGCCGCTACTTCGCCGGCTTCGACATCGTCGTCGCCGAGGGCTACAAACGCACGGCGCCACACAAGGTCGAGGTCTTTCGCCGTGGCGCCGGGCACGAAGCGCCGCTCTGCGGCCAAGGTGAGGCGCTCGCCCTCGTGACCGATGCGGAGCTCGAGCACCCCCAGCGTTTCGCCCTCGACGACGCCGCCGGTCTGGCGCGCTTCCTCGCCGTCCGGCTTGACGCGCTTGGGCAGTACTGAACGCCGGCATGTGCGCCTCGCGGCCGGGGGCGCGGCTCGCCGCTCGCCTGCAACCAGCATGTCGCTTCGCCGCCTGCGCGTCGTCTGGCCGCCCGCGCTCGTCTTGCGCACCGTCGCTCAAGGCCGTAGAGTCTGGAGGCGGAGATGTCGCCTTGCGCCGGCGGCTCAAACACGGCCGGGCGGCATCGCACTTCGACACCGAACGAGAGAGAGCCACATGCCCAACCTCGGTGGAAGCGAACTTCTCATCATTCTCGCCATCGTCCTGTTGCTCTTCGGCGCGACCCGCCTGCCCAAGCTCGGCAGGGGCCTCGGCCAGAGCATCCGCGGCTTCAAGCAGGGGCTGAACGAGGACGAGCCCGACGAGGTAGAGGAACCGGACCGGGCCCAGATCGAGAAGGGCAAGGACCAGAGCGACGGCTGAACCCGTCGTGCGGGACGCCGCTCAGACGGCGCGCTCGAGCAGACAGACGGCCGCGGCCGAGATCCCTTCGCCGCGCCCCTCGAACCCCATCCCCTCCGTCGTCGTGGCCTTGAGGCCGACGGCATCGACCCCGACGTGCAGCGCCTCGGCGAGACGCGTCCGCATGCGCTCGCGATACGGCGCCAGCTTGGGCTGCTGACACACGACCGTGACGTCGAC
>JAKPQE010000038.1 GCA_029572955.1 Pseudomonadota bacterium | reverse complement strand
CCGACGCCGATGCGGCCGGCAATGTGGCGGTGACGGCGACGAGCAGTGCGTTCATCGACGCGCGCTCGGCGGCGACCGCAGTGGGTGCGGCGGCCAGCGGCGGCGCCTCGCTGTCGGCCGGAGGTGGCGGCGCGACCGCCTACAACACCATTCTCGGCGACGCCAAGGCCTATATCGAGGACAGCAACCTCGCGACCACCCTCAACGGCGATGTCACCGTCGCGGCCACCTCGGATGCCGAGATCAAGGCCGAAGTGCTCGCCGCCGCCATCCAGGCCGCCGTGGGTGCCGACAAGGCGACTGCCGTCGCGATCGGCGCGGCCATCGCCTTCAACCTCATCGGCTTCCGCGGCGTTTCCGACCGCGAGGGCAGCTTCGTCCAGGCGACGGTCCGGCGCTCGAGCGTCGATGCCGATGGCGACCTCGACATCGTCGCGAGTTCGGCGCAGGACATCGACGCACTCGTCGCAGCGGCCTCCGTCGCGATCGGCGCGAGCGGGCAGGGCTCGCAGGCGATTTCGGTGGCGGGCGTCTACGCCCAGAACAAGGTCGACGTCCGCACCTCGGCCGGCATTGACGGCGACGGTGCGAGCGGCATTTCGGCCGACGGTATCAAGATCGAAGCGACCGATACGTCGACCATCAGCTCGGTCGGCGGCGCGGCAGCCATCACGGCCTCGTTCGCCGGGCAGAGCGGCATCTCCGTTTCGGTGACGGCTGCGGTTGCCCAGAACGAGATATTCTCGACCGTTACGGCCAACATCCTTGCCTCCGATACCGGCGTCACCGCCGACACGGGCGACGTTTCGCTGCTCGCCAAGCAGGACGGCACCATCCAGGCGACCATCGCCTCGGCATCGCTGTCGATCGGCGCGGGCGGCACCAATGGCATTGCGGTGGGTGGTGGCGGCGCGGTCGCGACCAACCTCATCCTCGGCTCGACCCTCGCCTATATCGATACCTCGCGCGTCACCTCGACGGCGGGCGACATCTCGGTCACCGCCGACAGTCTCTCCGAAATCGATGCGCTCGTCGTTGCGATCTCCGGCTCCGCCTCGTTCGGCGGCACCACCGGTGTGTCGGTGGCGCTCGGTGTCGCGGTTGCCCTCAACTCGATCGGCGTCACGCTGGGCGAAACCAAGCAGACCAACGTCGTCTCGGCGTACTCGCGCAACTCGCGCCTCAATGCGGGGGACGCGCTCAGCATCACCGCGCTCTCCGACCAGTCGATCAACTCGACCGTTGCGGCGGGCGCGGTCGGCCTCAGCGGTGGCGGCACGACCGGCGTCGCCGTCGGCGGG
>JAKPQE010000113.1 GCA_029572955.1 Pseudomonadota bacterium | reverse complement strand
CGCCGCGCCCGGGCGGCGAGCTGGGCGACCGAGAGGCCGCCGGTCTGGTCGATGTAGAACGGCATCGCCTGCAGTTCCTGCGACACCGAGACGATCCGGGCGAATTCGTCCTCGTCGATCTTGCCGCGGCGGATGCGTTCCGAGGGCACGCCCGACTGCTCGGCGATGATACGGGTGGCGAGCTGCTCGGCCGACATTTCCAGCGAGAAGAAGCCGACGATGCCGCCGTCGAGCGCCTTGACCGAGCCGTCCGGCGCCTGCTCGGAGCGATAGGCGCGGGCGACGTTGAAGGCGATGTTGGTGGCGAGCGCCGTCTTGCCCATGCCCGGGCGGCCGGCGAGGATGATGAGGTCCGAGGACTGCAGGCCGCCCATGCGTTCGTCGAGATCGTCGAGGCCGGTGGCGAGGCCCGAGAGATGCCCGTCGCGCTGATAGGCGTTGCCGGCCATGTCGATGGCCGCCTTCAGGGCATCCGAGAAGCGGTGGAAGCCGGCGTCGTACTGGCCCTTCTCGGCAAGGTCGAAGAGGCGCCGCTCGGCATCCTCGATCTGCTCGCGCGGCGCCATGTCGACCGGTGCGTCGAAGGCGATGTTGACCATGTCCTCGCCAATGAGGATGAGGCTGCGCCGGATCGCGAGGTCGTAGATCGTGCGGCCGTAGTCCTCGGCATTGATGATGGTCGTCGCCTCGGCGGCGAGGCGCGCGAGGTACTGGGCGATGGTGATGTCGCCGAGCCGCTCCTCGGCCGGCAGGAAGGTCTTCAGCGTGATCGGCGTGGCGACCTTGCCGGCGCGGATCAGCTGGCCCGCCGTCTCGAAGATCTTGCGGTGCAGGGGATCGAACAGGTGGCCCGGCTCGAGGAAGTCGGAAACGCGGTAGAACGCCTCGTTGTTGACGAGGATCGCGCCGAGCAGGGCCTGCTCGGCCTCGATATTGTGCGGGGCGCTGCGATAGAACGCGCCCTCGGTCTTGTCGTCCTGCCGTTTGGCGATCGCCGTCATCGGTCTTCCCGTCGCTTGGTTGATCCGACTATCGGTAGCCCCGCCGCCGTCGCGACGAAAGCGCGATCAGCGGCCATCCACCGTTGAGACCGTTCGTTGCACGAGCGGTGGATATCCTCGATGAGTCGGTGGATATCCTGTGCGCGAATTGCGCCCTGATCTTGTCGGCCCGCGGGCCGGCAGCGGCGATTCGCGGGTCAGAGGTCAGCTTGCAGTTCGCGCACGAATACGGAAAGCCCGGTGCGCCGCTCGCGCTTCAGCCGCTCGGCCTTCACGATGGCGCGGATCGCCGCGATGCTTTCCTCGAGGTCGTCGTTGACGATGATGTAGTCGTACTCGGCCCAGTGGCTGATCTCGTTGGAGGCCGCCGCCATGCGCCGGCGCACGACCTCGTCCGAATCCTGCGCCCGGCGGTGCAGGCGCGCTTCGAGCTCCTTGCCCGACGGCGGCAGGATGAACACCCGGACGAGGTCCTTGCCGGCCTTTTCGTGCAGCTGCTGTGTGCCCTGCCAGTCGATGTCGAAGAGCACGTCGCGGCCGGCCTTCAGTGCGGCCTCGACCGGCGCGCGCGGCGTGCCGTAGGAATTGTCGAAGACGTTGGCATATTCGAGCAGGCCGTCGGCGGCCTTCAGCTCGGCATACTGCGCCTTGTCGATGAAATGGTAGTGGACGCCGTCGACCTCGCCCGGCCGCATCGGCCGCGTCGTCACCGACACCGACATGGTGATGTCGGGGTCGCTGTCGAGCAGCATGCGCGACAGGGTCGACTTGCCGGCGCCGGACGGCGAGGACAGCACCAGCATCAGGCCGCGGCGGGCGATCGCGAGGGGAGGGGTGGCGTCGGTCATCGGTCGGGCCCTATTCGAGGTTCTGGATCTGCTCGCGGAACTGGTCGACCGCCACCTTGAGGTCGAGGCCGATCGCCGTCAGCGACGTGTCGTTCGACTTCGAGCAGAGCGTATTGACCTCGCGATTGAATTCCTGGGCGAGGAAATCGAGGCGCCGGCCGACGGCGCCGCCGTCGCCAAGGAGCTTGCGCGCCGCCGCGACATGGGCGGCGAGGCGGTCGAGCTCCTCGCGGATGTCGGCGCGGGTGGCGAGCAGGGCGGCCTCCTGGTGCAGCCGGCCCTCGTCGAAGGCGTTGCTCGCGTCCATCAGCTTGGCGACCTGCTCGGCAAGCCGCGCCCGGATCGCCTCGGTCGTGCGCGCCGGGGTGTCCTCGGCCGCCTGGCGCAGCCGGTCGATCTCGTCGAGGCGACCGGCGAGGATCTCGCCGAGCGCCGCGCCCTCGGCCCGCCGGGCCGCGACGAGCGCGCCGACCGCCGTGCCGAGATCGTCGAGGATCGCCCTGGCGAGGGCCGCCCGCGCCGCCTCGTCCTCGGCCGGCTCGATCACCTCGACGACGCCCTTGATCTGCAACAGGCCGTCGATGCTCGGTGCCGCCGCGTCGACGCGCTCGCTGATCGTGCGGGCCGCCTCGATCACCGCGGCGAGCACGGTCTCGTTGATCTGCACCGTGGTCGCCGTCTGTTCGCGGCGCACCGTCAGCGTGCCGTAGCAATTGCCGCGGGCGAGGGCGGCCGCGATGCGCTCGCGCGCCGGCTGCTCGAGCGCGTCCATGCCCGGCGGCACGCGCAGGCGGACGTCGAGGCCCTTGCCGTTGACGGTCTTCAGTTCCCAGGTCCAGCGGGTGTCGCCGAGCGCCCCCTCCGAACGGGCAAAGCCCGTCATGCTCGCAAGTGCCATGTCGCCGGCCCCCTTTGGTCTGTCGTTGGCCGTGTTTAGAGCATCAGCCCGCACGATAGAAGTGCTTCCTGCGCGAACCATCCACAGACGGGAAGGTCCGGGCCGGGCTGCCGCGATCGGATAAGGCTCAGCGGGGGATGCGCAGGTCGAGCTTGCCGGCGCCGCCGGTCTTCTTGCCGTCCTCTGCCCCGGCCTCTTCGGGCGGCAGGGCATCGGCGGCATCGTCGGCCGGGGGCTCGTTGTCGTTCGCGGCGGCCGGCGCCGCGTCGTCGGCCTTGGCCGCCTCGGCGTTCTTGGCCGCCTTGGCGGCAGCCGCCGCGCGGTCGCGTTCGAGCTTGCGCCAGCGATTGACGTTCTTCTGGTGATCCTCGTAGGTCGCCGCGAAGATGTGTCCGCCGGTGCCGTCGGCGACGAAATAGAGGTCGTCCGTGCGCGACGGATCGGCCGCCGCCTCGAGCGCCGCGCGTCCGGGATTGGCGATCGGCCCGGGCGGCAGGCCGTTGATCTGGTAGGTGTTGTAGGCGGTCGGCCTGTCGATCTCGCTCTGCAGGATCGGCCGGCCGAGTGCGCCCTGGCCGCCGACGAGGCCGTAGATGATCGTCGGGTCCGACTGCAGGCGCATGTTCTTCTTCAGCCGGTTGACGAAGACGGCGGCGACCCGCGGCCGCTCGTCGACCTTGCCGGTCTCCTTCTCGACGATCGAGGCCATCGTCACGAGCTCCTCGGGCGAGGCCATCGGCAGGCCCTCGGCGCGCTTCTTCCAGACTTCCTGCAGCACCCGGTCGTGCGCCCGGCGCATCCGGTCGACGATCTGCTGGCGCGAGGTGCCGCGCGTGAACTTGTAGGTCTCGGGCAGCATCGTGCCTTCCGCCGGAACGCCCTCGATGGCGCCGACGAGCACGGGATCCTGCATCAGGCGGTCGACGATCTGCTGGCTCGTCAGGCCTTCCGGGACCGTCACCGAATATTCGATCGAACGGCCGTCGACGATCGTCTCCAGGACCTCGCGCATGCTGGCGTGGCGGCGGAACAGATACTCGCCTGCCTTCAGCTTGCCCTGCGCCTTGGTCGCCATGATGCCGCCGAAGAACACCCACTTGTTTTCGATGATGCCGTGCCGCTCGAGCAGCCCGGCGATCGCATCGGCGGTCGTGCCGCGCGTGATCATCACGCTCTTGGGCTCGGCGAGCGGGCCTTCGGCATCGAACCGCACCTTGCCCCAATAGAGGCCGGCGCCGATCAGCACGACGACGAGCACGACGAAGGTGAGAAGGCCGTTGAGGACGACGACGACCGGATGGCGCGCCAGCCGCGAGGCCGGCGGCGGCGCCGGAACCTGCTCGGGCTGCAGCGTCTCGCGCGGGCTGCGCGGACTGATGCGGCGTTCGCCCTCGCCGGGCGATCCGTTGCGGTCGTCGGATGAATTTGCCATTGCGCGGCGGCCACTCCCGTTGAATCCGATGCAGCGGAAACTGCATCGGGACTGTGGCGAAAGGACGGAGCCTGTGCTTTACGCGCCGGGAGCGCGCAGGACCAGCGAGGCGTTGGTGCCGCCGAAGCCGAACGAGTTCGACAGGGCGACCCGGATCTCACGCTTGCGCGCCTGGTGCGGCACGAGGTCGATCGGGGTTTCGACCGACGGATTGTCGAGGTTGAGCGTCGGCGGGGCGACCTGATCGCGGATGGCGAGCGTCGAGAAGATCGCCTCGACCGCACCGGCCGCGCCGAGCAGATGACCGACGGCGGACTTGGTCGACGACATCGACACCCGGCCGGCGGCATTGCCGAGCACCCGCTCGACCGCGCCGAGCTCGATCTCGTCGCCGAGCGGCGTCGAGGTGCCGTGCGCATTGACGTAGTCGATTTCGGCCGTGCTGATCCCGGCGCGCTGGATCGCGGCGCTCATGCAGCGATAGGCGCCGTCGCCGTCCGACGAGGGCGCGGTGATGTGATAGGCATCGCCCGAAAGGCCGTAGCCGATGAGTTCGGCATAGATGCGCGCGCCGCGGGCCTTGGCGTGCTCGTATTCCTCGAGCACGACGACGCCGGCGCCTTCGCCCATGACGAAACCGTCGCGATCCTTGTCATAGGGACGCGAGGCCTGCTTCGGGCGGTCGTTGAAACCGGTGGAGAGGGCGCGGCAGGCGGCAAAGCCGGCGAGAGCCAGGCGCCCGATTGGCGATTCCGTACCGCCGGCGACCATCACGTCGGCGTCGCCGAAGGCGATCAGCCGGCCGGCATCGCCGATGGCGTGCGCGCCGGTCGAGCAGGCCGTCACCACCGCGTGGTTCGGGCCCTTGAGGTCGTGCTTGATGGAGACGTAGCCGGAGGCGAGGTTGATCAGGCGCCCCGGAATGAAGAACGGGGAAACCCGGCGCGGACCGCGCTCGTGCAGGATGAGCGAGGCTTCCTCGATACCGAGGAGACCGCCGATGCCCGAACCGATGAGAACGCCCGAACGGGTCTGCTCGTCATAGGTCTTGGGCGCCCAGCCGGCATCGGCCAGCGCCTGGTCGGCGGCGGCCATGGCATAGACGATGAACGGATCGACCCGGCGCTGTTCCTTCGGGTCCATCCACTGGTCGGGATTGAAGGTGCCGTTGGAGCCGTCGCCGCGCGGAATCTGGCAGGCGATCTGGCAGGCGATGTCCGAGACGTCGAAGTTCTCGACCCGCTCGGCGCCGTTTTCGCCTGCGAGAATCCGCTTCCAGGTTTCCTCGACGCCGCAGCCGAGCGGCGTCACCATGCCCAGTCCGGTAATGACGACTCGTCTCATTCAGCTATCCCGTCGCGGCATCGGCCGGTCGCCATGGCGGCCGGCCGCAAAAGACGCGCTGCCCGCTTCAGCCGGCGGCCTTCTCAAGGAACTTGACCGCGTCGCCGACGGTCAGGATGGTCTCGGCGGCATCGTCCGGGATCTCGCAGCCGAATTCCTCTTCGAACGCCATGACCAGCTCGACGGTGTCGAGGCTGTCGGCGCCCAGATCGTCGATGAAGCTGGCGCTCTCGGTCACTTTGTCCGCCTCGACGCCCAGATGCTCGATGACGATCTTCTTCACGCGATCAGCGATGTCGCTCATAAGTCCAATCCTCAACCTTCTCCACAATTGCCTGCTGCGGTTGCCCGCAACGCTTTCCGTCCCCCCTTCGGAACGGGAGATCGGTAGGGACCGCACCGCGCCGCCGCCAGATCCGTTGGTCGACGTGGACGTTCCGAAATTTCACCGCCGGGACCGCTACGGGCGCCCCGGCCGGCGGTAGGTAACACACTTTACCAGCCTTGACCAGCCGACCTTAGCGCGCTCCGAGGCATGCCTGCAAGGTCTTGATGCCGGGCCGGAAAGCCCTTTTAGATCATGGCCATACCGCCATTGACGTGAAGCGTCTGGCCGGTCGTGTAGGCGGCTTCGTCGCTGGCGAGATAGACGACCGCGGCCGCCACGTCGGCGCCGGAACCGAGCCGTCCGGCCGGCACCGCGCCGAGAATCGCCTCGCGCTGCTTGTCGTTGAGCGCGTCGGTCATCGCCGTTTCGATGAAGCCCGGCGCGACGACGTTGACGGTGACGTTACGGCTGGCGACCTCGGCGGCGAGCGCCTTCGACATGCCGACGAGGCCGGCCTTGGCCGCGGCATAGTTGCCCTGGCCCGGATTGCCGGTGGTGCCGACGACCGAGCCGATCTGCACGATGCGGCCGTAGCGGCGCTTCATCATGCCCTTCAGCGCGGCGCGCGACAGGCGGAAGGCGGCGGTGAGGTTGACCTCGAGCACCTGGTCCCACTCGTCGTCCTTCATCCGGAGGAAGATGTTGTCGCGGGTGATGCCGGCATTGTTGACGAGGATGTCGAGCTTGCCCATCGCCGCCTCGGCGCGGCCGACGAGCCCGTCGACGTCGGCCCGGTCGGACAGATTGCAGGTGAGGATGTGGGTGCGCTCGCCGAGTTCGGCCGCGACCGCCTCGAGCGCCGGGGCGCGCGTGCCCGAAAGGGCGACGGTGGCGCCGCGCGCATGGAGGGCGCGGGCAATCGCGCCGCCGATGCCGCCCGAGGCGCCTGTGACGAGGGCGCACTTTCCGCTGAGGTCGAACATGGGTCTGTCCCTTTCGTTAATGATGCCGCCGCGCGTCAGCCGAGACGGGCGAGCGCGGCCTCGATGTCTTCCGGCGTGCCGACATTGACGGACGCCGCATCCTTGGCGATGCGCTTGACGAGGCCGGAGAGCACCTTGCCCGCGCCGACCTCGTAGAAAGTGTCGACGCCGTTGCCGGCCAGCCACTCGATGCTCTCGCGCCAGCGCACCATGCCGGTGACCTGCTCGACGAGGCGGGCACGGATCTCGTCCGGATCGCTGATCGGGCGGGCGAGCACGTTGGCGACGAGCGGCACCTTCGGCGCGTTGACCGTGACCTTGGCGAGCGCCTCGGCCATGGCGTCGGCCGCCGGCTGCATCAGCGGGCAATGGAACGGCGCGCTGACGGTGAGCATCATCGCCCGCTTGGCGCCCTTTTCCTTGGCGATCTCGACGGCCCGCTCGACCGCGGCCTTGTGGCCGGAGACGACGACCTGTCCGGAAGCGTTGTCGTTGGCTGCGGCGCACACCTCGTCGCCGGCCGCTGCCGCCGCGGCGACTTCCCGGGCGACGTCGAGGTCGAGGCCGAGGAGGGCGGCCATGGCGCCGACACCGACCGGAACGGCCGCCTGCATCGCCTCGCCGCGGACCCTGAGGAGCCGCGCCGCGTCGGCGATCGAAAGGCTGCCGGCGGCGGCGAGCGCCGAATATTCGCCGAGCGAATGGCCGGCGACGTAGCCGACCCTGGCGGCAAGGTCGAGGCCGCGCGCCTCGAGTACCCGCATGGCGGCAAGGCTCACCGACATCAGCGCCGGCTGGGCGTTGCGCGTCAGCGTCAGCTCCTCGATCGGACCGTCCCACATCACCGCCGAGAGCTTCTGCCCGAGCGCCTCGTCGACCTCGTCGAACACCGCCCGCGCCTCGGCGAAGGCCTCGGCGAGCGCCTTGCCCATGCCGACCGCCTGGCTGCCCTGTCCCGGAAAGGTGAATGCGATGCTCATGCCGTCCCCTCGAATTTGCCTGCCGATCGGGGCAACGACCCGCCCGGCCTCGTCATGCCGTCGCGTCAGGGCGGCGGCCGTTTCGCTGTATGGAGCCCGTCGCGCGCCCCAAGTCAAGGCCGCCGCTTTTCCTATCCCCGCCTCGCGCGCCGCCGGCAGGCCGGCCATTTCGCCGCCGTCCCTTGCATTCGCAGCCAGAATGCGTATAACCCGCCGATCCGCCACGAGGCGGACCCGGCCGGGGGCTGAACGGAGGGATGCCATCCCGTTTCTCGAGGTGGCGTCAGGATCGTGACGATCCGACCTCCCGTGTTCCCGCTCTCGAAGTTCGTTCTTTGAGCCTTTCCACGTGTCGTGAGGCTTCGAAGGGGCTTGGCGCCGGTTGTCGAAATAGAGGAAAGGCAGTTTCAATGCCGCTTTACGAGCACGTGTTCCTGGCACGCCAGGACATCTCGTCCCAGCAGGTCGACCAGCTGGTCGAGACCTTCAAGGGCGTCGTCGCCGAACTCGGCGGGACGGTCGGCAAGGTCGAGTACTGGGGCGTCAAGCCGCTTTCGTTCCGGATCAACAAGAACCGGAAGGCGCACTACACCCTGATGAACATCGATGCCCCGCACGCCGCCATCGCCGAGATGGAGCGCCAGATGGGCATCTCCGAGGACGTCCTGCGCTTCATGACCATCCGCGTCGAGGAGCTCGAGGAAGGTCCGTCCGCGATGATGCAGAAGCGCGACCGCGACGACCGTGGTGACCGCGGCGACCGTGGCGACCGCCGCGGCGGCGGCTTCGGCGGCCGGCGCGACCGTGACGATCGCGGCGAGCGTCGTGGCGGTGGCGGTGGCGGTTTCGGCGGTGGCCGTCGCGACCGTGACCAGCGCACCGAGACCGAAGAGGAGGACGGCGAATGAGCATGGCATCGACCCCGGCCCGGCGGCCCTTCTTCCGTCGCCGCAAGACCTGCCCGTTCTCCGGTGCCAACGCGCCGAAGATCGACTACAAGGACATCCGGCTGCTGCAGCGCTACATTTCCGAGCGCGGCAAGATCGTGCCGAGCCGCATCACGGCCGTGTCGGCCAAGAAGCAGCGTGAGCTCGCCAAGGCGATCAAGCGCGCCCGCTTCCTCGGCCTGCTGCCGTTCGTGATCAAGTAAGGATCCGCCGCCGCGGCGGCAGGTATCCGACGACAATTCCGGGGACGGCGGCCGCCGTCGTCCCCGCAACTACCGGAAAGACCGGTCGCTCGCCGATGACGGCAGGACCGGAAGAAAAGGTTGGGAGACGGCCGGCCAGGTCCGCGACCTCTCTCTAACCGCTCGATTGAAGCGGGACAGCTGGCGATATGGGCAAGTACATCCTCATCGGCGTTGCTGCCGGGCTGACATCGGCGCTGCTCTATGCGTCCGTCGTCAGCGGCTCGCCGCTTGCCGCCCTGCTGTTCTACACCGCGCCACTACCGATCCTGCTCGCCGGCCTCGGCTGGGGCAGCTTCGTCGCCCTCGTCGCCGCGCTCGCCGGCGCCCTCGGCATCGCCGTCTTCATCTCGCCGATCGCCGCGTTCTTCTTCTTCCTGATGAGCGCCGCCCCGAGCGCCTGGATCGCCCGTCTCGCGCTCTTGTCGCGGGCGCGCGCCGACGGCTCCGGCGTGGTCGAGTGGTATCCGATCGGCCGCATCGTCATCTGGGCGGCGATCTTCGGCGGCGTCGCCGTCGTCGCCACCATCCCGATGTTCGGCTTCGACATCGAGGCCTATCGCGCCGGCCTCGCCGACACGTTGCGGGCGATGGTCACACCCGAGGGCGGATCGGCGACGGTGCCCGAGGGCATCGATATCGAGGAACTCGTCGGCTTCTTCGCCCAGGTCCTGCCGGTGTTCGGCGCGGTGCTGTGGATGATGACCGAGCTCCTCAATCTCTGGCTCGCCGCCCGCATCGCCTCCTCGTCCGGCCGCCTCACGCGGCCCTGGCCGCGGCTGGCGCAGATCGAGTTTCCCGCCTATGCGCCGGTCGTCTTCGTCGTCGCCGCGGCGACCTCGTTCCTCGGCGGCATCCTCGGCTTCGTCGCCAGCGTCTTTGCCGCGACCTTCGGCCTTGCCTTCGTGCTCCTCGGCCTTGCCGTGCTGCACGAGGTGACGCGGGGCAATCCGGCACGGCCCTTCGTCCTCGGCATCACCTACCTGCTACTCGTCGTCTTTGCCTGGATCGCGCTGGCGCTCGCCGCGCTCGGGCTCGGCGAGACCTTCCTTCGACTGCGCAACCGGCCGCCGCGCGGCGGCACGCGGTCGCCGAGCTGAGATCCAATTCGAACAACAACGGAATCGAAAAAGGAGAAAACCATGGAAGTCATTCTTCTGGAGCGTGTCGCCAAGCTCGGGCAGATGGGCGACGTCGTCCGCGTCCGCGCCGGCTATGCCCGCAACTACCTCTTGCCGCAGGGCAAGGCGCTTCGTGCCAACAAGGCCAACAAGGAGCGTTTCGAGGCCGAGCGCGTCCATCTCGAAGCCCGCAACCTGGAGCGCCGCGCCGAGGCCGAGGCCGTCGCCGCCAAGCTCGGTGGCACCACCTACGCCACCATCCGTCAGGCCGGCGAGACCGGTCATCTCTACGGCTCGGTGTCGACCCGCGACATCACCGACCTTCTCGCCGAGGGCGGCTTCACCGTCTCCCGGCCGCAGGTCGCGCTCGACCAGCCGATCAAGACCATCGGCCTGCACACCGTGCACATCATGCTGCACCCGGAAGTCGACTGCGCCATCCAGATCAACGTCGCCCGTTCGGCCGACGAAGCCGAGCGCCAGCTGCGCGGTGAGGATCTGACCGCCCGCGACCGCGTCGAGTTCGTCCCCGAAGAGGACGAGGAGCTCGACGAGGAAGCCGAGGCGATGCTCGAGGAGGTCGCCGAGGAGGAATGATCCCCTCGGCCGCCGACCGGCCCGCATCCGAGAAAACGAAGGCCCTGCCGGGAGTTCCCGGCAGGGCCTTTGTACGTCCGGCGAAGGGCGGTCAGGGCGCGAGCACGACCCGGCCGACGATCTCGCCGGCCCGGAGGTCGTCGAGCGCCGAGTTGGCGGCATCGAGCGACCGCGCCTCGACCGGGATCGGCGCGACCTTGCCGTCGCGGACGAGGGCCATCATCTCGTGCGCCTCGGCGAGCGAGCCGACATAGCTCCCCTCGATGGCGATGGCGCGCAGCGGGAACATGGCGACCGGCATCTGGAAGGTGCCGCCGATGAGGCCGACGACGACGGCCTTGCCGCCCTTGCGGAGCGCGCCGGTGGCGAAATCGAGCGAGGCGCCGGTGCCGGCGAAATCGACGGCGCCGAAGACGCCGCCGGTCGCCTTGAGAAAGGCCTTGCGGGCGTCCTTGTCGGCGGGATCGAAGGCGGCGGCGGCGCCGAGCGCCAGCGCCGTCGCGCGCTTGCCCTGGTCGATGTCGGCGACATAGGGCGCCGCGCCGGTCAGTGCCCGGGCGAACTGCAGCCCCATCATGCCGACGCCGCCGAGGCCGACGATCAGCACCGGCGCGCGTCCGGCGCGACTCTCGAGTTTGCGGATCGCCGCATAGGCGGTGAGCCCGGAGCACATGTAGGTGCCGACGAGTTCGGGATCGGCGTCGCCATAGGGAATGAGGTATTTCGCGTCCGGCACGAGGACATGGCTGGCATAGCCGCCGTCGACCGTGATGCCGATCGCCCGCGGCCGGTCGCAGAGCTGCTCCTCGCCGGCCGCGCAGGACGGGCAGGCGCCGCAGCCGATCCACGGATAGACGACGCAGGTCGTGCCGACCTCGACGGCGGCATCTGGACCGGCCGCCGCGACGACGCCCTCGATCTCGTGGCCGAGGGTGAAGGGCAGGGCGCGCCCGCCGGTGACGTCGAGTTCGCGCCCGCTGCCGAGGTCGAAATGGCCGTCCTGCAGGTGGATGTCGCTGTGGCAGACGCCGCAATGGCCGACGCGGACGAGGACCTCGCCGCCCTGCGGCACCGGCAGCGGCGCCTCGGTCGCCGCGAGCGGCTTGCCGTATTCGACGATCGACTGGCGCTTCAGCATCGCCCGTGCCCCATGCTGGTGGATGATCCGCGCGATGATGCAATGCCGGCGCGGCGCAAGGCCAACACTATTTCTCGCCCAGCCGGTCGAGCACGTTGGCGAGCGCGACGAAGCCGGCGACGTCGATCTCCTCGGCCCGCCGCGTCGCCTCGATGCCGACCTCGCCGAGCACCGTCTCCGGGTCGGCGAAGATCCCCTTGAGGCTCGAGCGCAGCATCTTGCGACGCTGGCCGAAGGCGGCGGCGGTGACCCGCGAGAGGCTTCTGGCCCGGCAGGGCAGGGGCTCGGCGCGCGGTGTCAGTTGCACGATCGACGAGGTGACCTTCGGCGGCGGCGTGAAGGCCTGGCGCGACACGTCGAAGAGGATGCGCGCCTCGGTCCGCCAGCCGGCGAGAACGCCGAGACGGCCGAAGGCCTTGGAGCCGGGCGCCGCGACGATGCGCTCGGCGACCTCGCGCTGGAACATCAGCGTCATCGACAGATACCAGGGCGGCCAGGGGTCGGTCTCGAGCCAGCCGGTCAGCAGCACCGTCGCGATGTTGTAGGGCAGGTTGGCGACGATCCGCGCCGGCCCGGAAACGAGGCTCGCCATGTCGACGGCGAGCGCGTCGGCCGGCACCACCTCGAGGCGGCCGGGATAGTGCGCGGCGATCTCGGCAAGGGCGGCAAGGCAGCGCTCGTCGCGTTCGATGGCGACGACCTTCCGCGCGCCGGCGGCGAGCAGCGCCCGGGTGAGACCGCCTGGGCCGGGGCCGACCTCGACCACCGTGACCTCGCCGAGCGGCCCGGCGGCCCGGGCGATGCGCGAGGTGAGATTGAGGTCGAAGAGGAAGTTCTGGCCGAGCGACTTCCTGGCCGAGAGGCCGTGTTCGGCGATCACTTCGCGCAGCGGCGGCAGTCCGTCGATCTGGCTCACGATCGCGCCGCCTCGTTCCCGGCGAGGACCGCGGCGAGGCGCAGCGCGGCAACGAGGCTGTCGGGCCTTGCCCGGCCGGTGCCGGCGATCTCGAAGGCGGTGCCGTGGTCCGGCGAGGTCCGCACGAACGGCAGGCCGAGCGTGACGTTGACGCCCTCGTCGAAGGCGAGCGTCTTGATCGGGATCAGCGCCTGGTCGTGATACATGCCGAGCGCAGCATCGAAGCGGGCCCGCGCCGCGGCGTGGAACAGGGTGTCGGCCGGCAGCGGCCCGAAGGCGTCGATGCCCTCGGCGCGAAGGGCGGCGACGGCCGGGGGGACGACCTCGATATCCTCGCGGCCGATCGCGCCGTCCTCGCCGGCATGCGGGTTGAGGCCGCAGACGGCGATGCGCGGCGCGGCGATGCCGAACCGGCGGGCGAGGTCGCGGGCGACGATCCGCCCGGTCGCGACGATGAGCTCGGTGGTCAGCCGCTTCGGCACTTCGGCGAGCGGGATGTGGATGGTGACCGGCACGGTGCGCAGGTCCGGCCCGGCGAGCATCATCACCGCCCGGTGCGGACCCGGCGCGAAGCGCTCGGCAAGGGCGGCGAGATATTCGGTGTGGCCCGGGAACTCGAAGCCGGCCTTGTAGAGCGCCGACTTGGCGATCGGGTTGGTGACGACGGCGCTCGCCCGGCCGGTGCGCACATGCTCGACGGCGGTCTCGATCGAGCCGGTGACGGCCGCGGCATCGTCGACCGACGGACGACCGGGCTCACCCGCGACGTGCCGGCCGAGGGGACAGACGGGCAGGGCCGAGGCAAAGACGCGGCCCGCCTCCTCCGGCTGGCATTCGACGATGTCGACGGCGATCCCGAGCAGCGCGGCGCGGCGGGCGAGGAACGCGGCGTCGCCGGTGACGTGGAAGACGGGGAGAGAGAGCGCCCGCCTTTCGGAAAAGGCGGCGAGCGTGATGTCCGGCCCGATGCCGGCCGGCTCGCCGAGGGTCAGCGCGAGCGGCGGCATGGCGTCGATCCCGGCCATCGCGACGGCCGCTCAGCGATATTCGATGACCGCGTCCTGGCGCAGGTCGCGAATATAGCGGCGGGCGAGGATCTCGCCCTGCTCGGTGAGCATCTCGCTCTTCACCTCGTCCTGCGCGGCGGCCTCGCTGACGATCTCGCGCTTGTCGCAGACGGCGATCAGGTTGACGCCGCCGGCTTCGACCTGCGGCTTGGTGAGATGGCCGATCGCCGTCTCCTCGAGCGACTTGGCGAGTTCCGGGGTGAGTTCGCTGCCGTTGCGCTTGCCGAGGTCGCGCACCGCGACGTCCCGGAGGCCCTTGACGATCTCGAGGCTGTTGGCGCAGGAGGTGAAGCGCGAGCGCAGCGCCTCGGCCTCGCGCCGCCGCTGCTCCTTGACGCCGTTGCTGGCCTTGTCGGGGAAGACGAAGATCACCTGCTTCAGCGTGAACTCGGTGGTCTTGACCTTGGTCTCGTCACCCTTTTTCTGCAGCTCGGCCACGATGTCCTGCTCGCGCACCTGGATGGTGGCGCGGAAGCGCATCTGCACCACCTGGCGCCAGGCGACCGAGGCGCGGATGCGGTCCTTCAGCGTCGAGGGGTCGATGCCGCGCGAGCGCAGCGCCTGCGACAGCTGCGCGGCGGAGATCTTGGAGCGCTGGGCGATGCTGTTGTAGGCACCCTCGACCTCGGCATCGGAGATGGCGACGTTGCGGCGCGTGGCTTCCTGCAGTTGCAGCCGCTCGTCGATCAGCTCGTCGAGCGCCTTCTTGTCGGTGGCGCTCTCGCCGGAAAGGGCGAGCAGCCGCTTGCGCTGGCCGACGTCGAAACTGGTGATCGGCTCGTCGTTGACGAGCGCCTTGATCGTCACCTGGGCGCTCGCCGATGCGGGCAGAAGGGCGACCGCGGCGACGGCGAGGCAGGCGGCGGCAGCGAGCCGGATGGTGGCTGCGAGCCGGGCGGTGACGATGAACCGTGCCATATGTGACTGACCTCTTCTTTCGACGCGGCGGTGGCGACCGGATTTCGGCTCGCTAGGATAGTGATTGCGGACGTTCGCGCAATCTCGCCGACCGGGATGCGGCGGGCTCTCGCCATGCCCGTCCCGAGCGCCGCCGGTCCGCCCGATCGCCTTCCACCCGGCTCCTATCGGCTGCGACCTTGGCAGGAACGTGGCGAAAGACGCCGGAAACCGCCGACTTGTCAGAAAAGCTTCTCGGCCTGCGTCGACAGCTGGCCGTCGCCGATGGTGCGCAGCTGGACGCGGAACATCACCGACTTGTCGGCCTTGGTGTCGGTGTAGCGGTCGCGCGTCTCGGCATAGAGCAGGGACATGTCGAAGCACTCGTCGTCATAGGCCATGCCGATGCTGCCATTGACCATCGACCGGTTGGTCAGGTCGTAGCGCGAGCCGAGCAGCGCCCGCCAATGCTCGGCGAAGCGATAGGTGAGGCTCGAGCCGATCTCGTGGCGCTCCTTGTCGATGCCGAGATTGGGCTGCTTGTCGAGATAGGCGTAGCTGACCTGCGAGACGATCGGCTTGTGGTCGATGCGGGCGCCGGCTTCCAGGCGCTTGACGTCGAAATTGGCGTTGTCGAACCGGGCTCGCACGCCGACGCCGACCCAGTCGTTGGCCTGGACGTTGAAGCGCGCCACGTAGTCCGAAAGCCGCGTCTCGAGGCCGGAATCCTTGCCGACGCGGGTCAGGTCGTCCTCCTTGTACGGATTGGTTCCGAACAGGTGGTAGGACTGGCCGATCATCGCGCTGACCGAGACGCCGCGATCGAGGGTCGCGGTATAGGCGAGGCCGTAATTCAGGCGGCCGCCGCCCTCGACCCGGTCGAAGCCGGAGAACTTGTCGACGCTGAACAGGTTCGAATCGTCGAAGACGAGGCTCTGCGCGTCCTCGTTCGGCAGGTCGCCGGCATATTTCTCGTTCGGTCGCGCCACCACCTGCAGGATCGGCTCGAACACCTGGGCGCCCCAGCTGTCGGAAACCAGGATCGGCCAGCGCGCTTCCATGCCGGCCGCCGGCATGCCGCGGAAGACCACGTCGCGGGTGACGTCGTAATTGCCCGGCAAGAGCTGCGTCTCGTTGGTGTCGAGCCAGAAGACGTCGCCGCGCACCGAGGCGAACGGCGTGAACACGAGGCCGAGGCTGTTGATGAAGGTTCGCCGCCACTCGGCGTCGACGCTGGCGCGAGCGAAATTGCCCTCGAGGCCGCGATAGAAATCGACGCTGTTGACCCGCTGCGTGTCGGAGAGATCGCGCGACAGGTTGACGAAGTTGAAGTCGAAATTGAACTCGCCACCGACCACCGACGGCGAGAACACATAGGAGTAGTCGACGACCGGATAGACCACCGCCTGCTTCGACTGCCGGTCGACGAAGGTGGTGCCGGCGTTCTGCGCGGTCGGCACCAGCGACACGTCGTGGGTGGCGACGCGGAAATAGTAGAAGCGGGCGTCGAAGTAGTTCTTCAGGCTCTGGCCGTTGAGGTAGATCGTCGAGACGAGCACGTCGTCGCTGGCGGCCCAGGGCTGGTAGTCCTTGATGAACGTGCGGTCGGTCGTGCCGGTCACGTCCCAGCCGGCGGTCCACCATTCGTTGAGGTCGAACTTGCCGGTCGTGTTGATCGCGCCGCGCCACTCGGTGTCGCCCGGCAGATAGGCGTATTTCTCCGGCGCCTGCTGCTGGATGCCGGCGGCGCGGATCGAATAGGAACCGTTGATCAGGCGATGGCGCCATTCGCCGACGCCGAGCACGCCCTGGTTGGTGTAGGCGACGGGCGCGAAGGTCACGTCGGCGTTCGGCGCCACTTCCCAGAAATAGGGCAGGCTGAAGCCGGCGCCGCGGGTCTTGGAATAGCTGGCGCGCGGGGTCAGGAAGCCGGAGCGCCGCTTCACCGTCGGGTCCGGATGCCAGAACATCGGCACATAGGCGATCGGAATGCCGAAGAACTCGAGCCGCGCCTGCTTGTAGTAGACCATCTTCTTGGTCTGGTTGTGGATGATCTGCGTCGCCTTGACCTGCCAGAGCGGCGGCCGCTCCGGGTTCTCCTCGCAGGGCGCGCAGGCCGTGTAGACGCCCTTGTTGAAGGTCGTCTCGCCGTCCGCGCGCTCGGCGGTCTCCGCGGCGAAGCGGGCATTGTCGGCGGTCTCGACCTGCAGCGACTTCACGAAGCCCTCGCCGAACGTGTCGGTGAGGTCGGCGCTCTCGGCATGGATGACGTTGCCGTCCGGTTCGGTGACCCGGACGTCGCCCTCGGCGAGCACCCGCGAGGTGCCGCGGTTGTAGGTCACCCGCTTCGCTTCGAGCGTGTAGTTGCCGTAGTAGATCTGAACCGCGCCGCGGGCCGTGACGGTGTTGGCGTCGTAGTCGTAGATCAGCTCGTCGGCCTCGACGAGCATCGGCGTGTCGGCGTCGGTATCGGTGGCGCGGCTGCGCAGCAGGTCGGCGCCGATGCTCTGGGAAAGTGCGGGCGAGGCGCAGGCGAGCATCCCCGCCACGGCGGCGGCAAACAGCGCCGGCGTGCCGAGGACAAGCCCGATCGGGCTGACGGCGGCAAGCAAAGCCGAACGCGCCCGGCCGATGCCGTGCGTCTCGGCCCGCTTGGGACCCGTACAGTTTCCGAAGCGTCCTCTCATCCGTCTTCCTGGTACAATAGGACTGTCGCCCCGAACAATGCCGCTACGATCGCAGGCGCCCACGCCGCAATCGCCGGATGAACGATTCCCGCGCTGCCGAAATCCTCTGCGAGCTCGGAGAGAACATAAAGCAGAAAGCCGGCTGCGACGCCACCCAGAATCATCCGTCCGATGTTGCCGAAACGGAACACTCGCAAAGAAACTGTGGCCGCGATCAATACCATAGCGGCGAGCAGGGCCGGCCGGGCGAGCAGGCTCTGGAACTGCAGGCGGAACTTCGTGGCTGACAGGCCGGCCCGTTCCGCAAGTGCGATATAGTCCGGCAGCTGCCAGATCGAGACGGTATCGGCCGAGGCGAAGCTCTCGCGCACCTGGGTCGGCGTGAGGTAGGTCGCGACGAAGTAGGAATCGAAGTGCTGGATCGCGCCCTCGGCATTGCCGACCTCGGCGTCGGCGAGTTCCCAGCGGCCGTTCTTCAGCGTCGCCGTGCGCGCCTCGATCCGTTCCTGGAAATTGCCGTCGCGGTCGAACGAGTAGACCGTCACGTCGCCGAGCGTGAGGCCCTGGTCGGCGCTCTTGCGGGCATGGAGCACCGACTGGCCGTCCTCGCCGTCCTGGCGCAGCCAGGCTTCCTCGCCGGCTCCGCCGAGACCGCCGCCGGTGCCCGAGAAGAGCGCGACCTCCAGCCGTTCCGACTTCACCTTGAGCTGCGCCGAGACCGGATTGTAGACGGCGGTGGTGAACACCCCGAGCAGGACCGCAAAGAGCAGCGGCGGCGTCAGGAACTGCCAGACCGAGATGCCGGCGGCCCGCGCGACGACGAGCTCGAGCTTGCGGCTGAGCATCAGGAGCGACGACATCGCCCCGAACAGCACCGCGAACGGCAGGAGGCGCTCCGAGAGCGCCGGCACCCGGTAGAGCGAAATCAGCGCCACCGAGGCGGTGTCGATCGATTCCTTCTCGCCGGCCCGGCGCATCAGCTCGACGAAATCGAGCAGGAACAGCAGCGCCACGCAGACCGCGAAGACGACGAGCACGGAGCGCGCGAAGCGCCCTGCGACATAGAGTCCGAAAGTGGTGCCGCCGCCGATCATCGCGCCCTCAACTCGGCTCGGCGGCGAGCCCGAGGCGCCGCGTCAGCCTGTCGGTCGCGAGGCGAATGGCCTCGCCGAGGCGATTCGCCGGGTCCGCGATGAATCTCGGCAACCTGAACGTCACCGAACTGGCGATGTGGACGAGCGCCAGCAGCGTCGCGCCGATCGGCGCGACATACATGAGCGCGATCGCCGGCATGTATTTGACGCCGATGCTCGCCCCGGCAAAGCCGATGAGGCGGGTGGCGCCCGAGAGCAGGATGGTCACGAAGACCGCGCCGCCGCGCGACTGGCGGGTGGTGCGGGCACGGCCGAGCGCCGCCATGGCGATCGCCGCGAAGGCGATCGGATAGAGCGGGCTCGACAGGCGCTCGTTGAGCTCGACGATCACCCGGCCCGGCGAGTTCTGGTAGGCGAGGGTGGTGTGGTCGAAAAGCTCGCTCGTCAGCTGCTCGCGCGGCTTGAAATAGACGACGTCCTTCTCGCCGGAGAACTGCGAGAGGTCGAAGGCGTAGCGCTCGAACTTGACGATGTTGAGCGAGCCTTCGGCCTTGTTGCGGCGCTGGATGTTGCCGTCCTGGAGCACGAGGTAGCTGCCGGTCGGCACGTCGACGAGCAGGCCGTCCTCGGCGATGTAGGTATAGGAGAACTGCGGGTCGCGGTCGTCGCTGACGAGGATGCCCCTGAGCTGTCCCGTCGTCGTGCGCTCGCGGATGTGGAAGACGAGGCCCTTCTCGATCTCGGTGAAGCGGCCTTCCTTGAGGATGTTGGCGACGAGATCGGTACGCACCGCGTTGATGTATTCGCGCATCGCCTTGAGGCTGCGCGGCGAGACGTAGAGGCTGATCCCGGCGATCACCAGCGAGACGATGAGGGCGAGCGCCAGCAGCGGGCGCATCAGCCGCCACTGGTTCATGCCGGCGGCCGTCATCACCACCAGTTCGCTGTCGCTGTTGAGGCGGTTGAGCGTGTAGATCGCCGCGATGAGCAGCGCCACCGGCGCGATGATCATCACCAGCATCGGCATCCACAGCGCGGTCATCGAGAAAAAGATGGCGAGCGTCTGGCCCTTCGAGGTGACGAGGTCGAGTTCGCGCAGCGCCTGGGTGACGTAAAGCACGCCGGCGAGCGCGACGAGACCCATCACGAACGCGGCCAGGGTTTGTCGGAAAATGTAGCGCTCGACGAGTTTCATCAGATCAGACCGGCCGTTCCCCCGCCCTCGCGTGGGCGTACCGCCGCGCGCCGAAGACCCGGCGGGCATCCCGCCCACCGTGCCGCACGGTGCACGTCGTGAATGAATTCCATACGGGAATGGCAAAAACTCGGCAAAGATTCATGGTGAATTTTCCGTAAGCCCCGCCTCCGGGCTCGATTTTGCCGCCGGCCCGCTCCATCTTAGCGCGGGATTCGACACGACGCGCGCCCCGGCGGCGCGGCGCCGCCCCGCACGCTGGCCATACCTCATCCGGACAGGAACGGAAAACCGAGACATGAAGCTGAACCTCTCCTTCGCCAAGCCGCAAATGCCCGCCGACGGCGTCGCCGTCGTCCTTTGCGACGACAAGCTCGCGCTCGGTGCGATCGCCGGCGCTCTCGACCAGACCGCCGGCGGGCTCGTCGCCCGCGCCGCGGCCGCCGGCAACTTCAAGGGCAAGGAAGGCTCCAGCCTCGATCTCGTCCTGCCCGCCGGCCTCGCGCTCGACCGCCTCCTCGTCGCCGGCATCGGCAAGGCCGAGGGCCGCGGCGAGTCGGACTGGATGAAGCTCGGCGGCACGATCATGGCCAAGATCGGCGGATTGAAGGCGACCGCCGTCACGGTCGTGCTGGAGCGCCCCGACGGCGCCGACATCGAGGGCGAGGAAGCCGCGGCCTTCGCCGCCGGCATGCGCCTTCGCGCTTACGACTTCGATCGCTACAAGACCAGGAAGTCCGATGACGAGGAGAATGGCGGCGACGCCGTCGACGTCACCATCGTCGTCGACAAGGCGAGCAAGGCCAAGAGCGCCTACAAGCTGCTCGGCGGCGTCTGCGACGGCGTGATCGTCGCCCGCGACCTCGTCAACGAGCCCGGCAACGTCCTCGGCCCCGAGGAGTTCGCCGACCGCGCCAAAAAGCTCGAGAAGCTCGGCGTCGAGGTCGAGGTGCTCGGCGAGAAGGAGATGCGCAAGCTGAAGATGGACGCGCTGCTCGGCGTCGCCCTCGGCTCGGCCCGTCCGCCGCGCCTCGTCGTGATGCGCTGGAACGGCGCGAAGGGCAAGGACAAGCCGCTCGTCTTCGTCGGCAAGGGCGTCTGCTTCGATTCGGGCGGCATCTCGCTGAAGCCCGGCGCCGGCATGGAAGACATGAAGGGCGACATGGGCGGTGCCGCCGCCGTCACCGGTCTGATGCACGCGCTCGCCGCGCGCAAGGCCAGGGTCGACGTCATCGGTATCATCGGCCTCGTCGAGAACATGCCCGACGGCAAGGCCCAGCGCCCCGGCGACATCGTCACCTCGATGTCCGGCCAGACCATCGAGATCATCAACACCGACGCCGAGGGCCGCCTCGTGCTCTGCGACGCCCTCTGGTACGCCCAGGAGCGCTTCGAGCCGCGCCTCGTCGTCGATCTCGCGACCCTGACCGGCGCCATCATGATCGCCCTCGGCCACCACCATGCCGGCCTGTTCGCCAATGACGACGATCTCGCCGGCCAGCTTGCCAGGGCGGGCGAGGCGACCGGCGAGGCGGTGTGGCGCATGCCGCTCGGCAAGGACTACGACAAGCTGATCGATTCCAAGTTCGCCGACATGAAGAACACCGGCGGCCGCTGGGCCGGTTCGATCACCGCCGCCCAGTTCCTCAAGCGCTTCGTCAAGGACGGCACGCCCTGGGCCCACCTCGACGTCGCCGGCACCGCCATGGGCTCGCCGAAGACCGAGATCAGCCAGAGCTGGAGTTCCGGCTTCGGCGTCAGGCTGCTCGACCGCTTCGTCGCCGACAACTACGAGAAGTGACGGGAAGCGAGCCCCGACGCTCGTCGCCGGGGCTCGCCATCGTGCCTCACTGCACGTCGAAGGAGACGGTGACACCGGCGCCGATGCCGCCGTCGACATAGACGTAGTAGGTGCCCGGTCCGAGGCTGAGGGCGCGCAGCGAAGCATCTCCGCTATAGCGGTAGATGATGTTGTAGCCGGCATTCTGGATGCCGAAGCCCTTCTGCTTGATGATCTGGTTGGTCGTGCAGGTGTTGCCCGCCGTCAGCCCCTGGAGGCTGAAATTGCTCGCCGTCTTGCCGGGCGGAACGACGAATTTGCCCGGCGCCGGGCGGCAGGCGCTGGAGATCTTGCCGCTCACCGTCAGGCGGTCGGCAAATGCCTCGCCGGCGACGAGGCCGAGCGCCAGCGCTCCCGCGACGATCGTCGAGATGGCCTTTTTGTTCAAGGGTTTCATGAGGTCTCCCTCCCTTCGAGAGATCGCCATGGAGCCGGTTTTCGAGGACGGCTCCCGACCGGGTGAACCGATCGCTTTCAAGGGTGTGGTGGAAACCTGCCGGGCCTTTCTGTTCAATCCGCCGCGAGCCGCTATAACAGGGCTGACCGGCCGGCCCCGGAGGCGAAGAGAAATCCCCGCATGACCGAAGTGCGCTTCTATCATCTGCAGAGCACCACCCTCGAGCGGGCCTTGCCGGAACTGCTCGAGATGTGCCTCGCGCGCGACTGGCCGACGGTCGTCCAGGTCGGTTCGCCCGAGCGGCTGAGGGCGCTCGACGCGCATCTGTGGAGCTATTCGGACGAGTCCTTCCTGCCGCACGGCACGATCGAAGACGGCGAGCCGGAGACCCAGCCGGTGTTCCTGACGACCGGCCCGGAGAACCCGAACGGCGCCGTCGTGCGCTTCCTCGTCGACGACCCGGAGGCGCCGGACTTTGCGCCCTACGACCGGATCGTCCTCGTCTTCGACGGCAACGACGAGGAGGCGGTCGCAGCGGCGCGCATCCGCTGGAAGGAAGCCAAGTCGGCCGGCCACGAGGTCATGTATTTCCAGCAGAACGAACGCGGGCGATGGGAAAAGAAGGCATGAGCGAGAAACCGAAAGACCGTCCCGGCGACGAGAGCTTCTATGCGCGCCGGGTGGCGATCGCCAGGGAGATCGACGCGCTGCCGGGGGCGACGACCGGCAACGCGGCCGAGCGCGCCGACTGGTTCGAGCGGGTCTATGCCGGCGCCGACGGCGATGCCGCCGGTGTGCCCTGGGCGGACCTGCGCCCCAAGGACGTGCTCGTCAACTGGCTGAGGAAGAACCCCGGCCACGGCCAGCGCGCCATCGACATCGCCTGCGGCCTCGGCGACAACGCCGAGGCGATCGCCGCGGCGGGCTATCGGACCGTCGGCTTCGACGTCGCGCCGAGCGCCGTCGAATGGGCCAGGGCGCGCTTTCCCCATTCGCCGGTCGACTACCGGGTCGCCGACCTCTTCAATCCGCCGGCCGACTGGGTCGGTGCCTTCGATCTCGTCAGCGAGTGCTACACCATCCAGTCGCTGACCGGGGCGATCCGCGAGGCGGCGTTCGCCGCGGTGGCGCGTCTCGTCAAGCCCGGCGGCCATCTCCTCGTCGTCGCCCGCACCAAGGAAGACTACGTGCCGCAGCCCGGGCCGCCCTGGCCGCTGACGCCCTCCGAACTCGCCCATTTCGGCGCCCTCGGCCTCGTCAAGGTCGCCTCGCGCAACTACGTCGTCGAACGCCCGGGCCGGGTCATTCCGCACAAGTTCATCGTCTATCGCAGGGAAGCGTGAGGACGTCAGGTCGTCCGGCGGCCGCCAGCGGGATACGCGGGCGATCCGGCGACTGACCGGCAGGTTTGGATCGGGACGGGATGGCGGGCTTGTTCGGGTGTTCCTTGGCGGCTTCGACGCGTGGCGGGGGCACCCTTTAGCATGTCCGCCCGCAGCGCCAATTTGCAGGGCATCCTGTGGATGGTCGCGGCGATGGCCGCGTTCGCCGTCGAGGACGCGCTGATCAAGCGCGCGGCGCGCGAAATGCCGATCGGCGAGGTGCTGATCGTCTTCGGCCTCGGCGGCGCATTGGCGTTCCTCGTTCTGGCCTACCGCGACGCCGCCATGCTGCTGCGGTTGCAGTCGCTGTCCCGGCTGATGCTGGTGCGCATGGTCTTCGAGCTCGTCGGCCGGCTGTTCTACTTCCTCGCGGTGGCGCTGACGCCGCTGTCGGCGGCCACCGCCATCCTGCAGGCGACGCCGGTGCTCGTCGTTCTCGGCGCCGGCCTCTATTTCGGCGAGCGGGTGGGCTGGCGCCGCTGGCTTGCGGTGATCGCCGGCCTCATCGGCGTCCTGATCGTCCTGCGGCCGTCGGCCGCCGATTTTTCCGCGCTGTCGATGCTGACGGTCGTCGGCATGATCGGATTTGCCGGGCGCGACCTCGCCAGCCGCGCCGCGCCGCCCTCGCTCGGGGCCCGTCACCTGGGCTTCTACGGGTTCCTGACGGTCGCGCTCGCCGGCATGCTCTACGCCGCCTGGGAGGGCCGCGCCTTCGTGCAGCCGAACGGGATCGCCGCGGCCTGCCTCGCCGGCGCGGTCGTCGTCGGCGTTTTCGCCTATGCCTCGCTGATGAAGGCGATGCGCAGCGGCGACGTGGCGACCGTCACGCCGTTTCGCTACACGCGCCTGCTCTTCGGCATCGGTCTCGGCGTGGTGCTGTTCGGCGAGCGCATCGACGCGCCGATGGTGATCGGCTGCGCGGTCATCGTCGCCTCGGGCCTCCTCATCGCCTGGCAGGGGCGGGTGACGGTGCGGCAGCGCTGATACCGGAAAGCCCGGAAGGTCGAGCTAGCCGGTGCTGCGATCGTCGCGCAGCAGGCGGTAGCGCCCGACGATTCGCGACACCTGCTTGCGGCCCCCGAAGATCATGACCCCGACATAGCGCAGCGACGGCGTCTCGACCCCAGCGACGCGCCGGCGGAATTCGTCGTAGTCGGTGGTCTCCTGGCCCTCGGCGGGGAAATCGACCACCTCGAGGCCAGCCTTCAGCGCCTTCGCCCGAACCGCCGGCAGGTCGGCGGCCGGCGCCCCGAGCACCGGAATGCCGATCGGCACGAGGCCCGGATGCTCGGCACCCGAGCCATCGACGAGCGGTGCGCCGACGAGCTGCGGCTGCCGGCAGCCCATGGTCAGCGCCATGACGGCCGCGGCATTGGCGGCATGGCCGATCGGCAGGCGCGCGTCGAGCACGGCGACACAGCGCATCTCCTCGACCTGTCGTGTTTCGATTTGGGTTGCCATGGCCGGACCCCGACTGCGAGAATGACTGATATATAAGTATCTTGCATACAAGCAAAATTCCTTGCATGCAAGCATTCCGGTGGAAGGCGATTGCCATGGAAGCGCTCGAAGACTGCCTGAGTTTCCTCGTCGGCAAGGCCCAGCAGCGGGTGACGAAGGCGTCGCGCGATGCGCTGGCGCCCTTCGGCGTGACCCCGGTGCAGTTCGCCATTCTCAAGGTGCTCTGGCAGCGCGATGGCCTCAATGGCGCCGAACTCGGCGCCCGCCTCGTTCTCGACAGTGCCACCGTGACCGGCCTCGTCGACCGCATGGAGGCGGGCGGCTGGATCGAGCGGCGTCCCGACCCGGGTGGCGATCGCCGCATGAGCCGGGTCTATGTCACCGGCAAGGGCGCGGCCCTCGAAGCCCCCACCGGCGCCGCCATGGACCGGGTCAACGACGAGTTCGCCGCGGCCCTCGGTCCCGCCGCCGAGGGGCTGTGGGACGCGCTGCGTGTCGTCGCCGGCCTGCCGGCGCGGGAGCGCCCGTAGCATCCGACGCCCGGGCGATGCGGTCCGCCGACTTCGCCCCGCCATGCCGGTGCGCGGCTCCTTGTCCCGGTCGAAATCCGTTTTCGGGGTAGGATCGCTCGTCGTTTCACTGTAAAGCCCTAGATCGTCGATGCGTCCTGCGCATCGTGCGAGGCTTTTTCAACGGCGCGCCTGTCGCGCCCTTCCGATCATCGAAGGGTCTGCGGACTCTTGGCACAGAGGTGTCGAAACCCCCGAAGGCGGGATTTCAGCTCATGACGACGAGAATCGATTTGCCGAACGGCGTGATGCTCAACGCCTATCCCGACAGCATCGGGGAAAAGCTTTCCGATATCGTCGATATGCTGAAACGGCCAGAATTCGACGGGGTTTTCTCGCTGTTCTACATCCTGCCGACGATCTTCCACAGCGACCTCGACCGGGGCTTTTCGGTCATCGATTACGGCCTCAACGAAGAGCTCGTCTCAGCCAACGATCTCGCCGGCCTCGACGAACTCGGCATCGGCCTGAAGTTTGATCTCGTGCTGAACCATCTCTCGGTCGGCTCGCCGCAATTCCAGGACATGCTGGCCAACGGCGATGCCTCGCCCTTCAAGGACTTCTTCATCGACTGGAACGACTTCTGGGCCGGGCGCGGGACCATGGGCGCCGACGGCCACATCGTGCCGAACGGGGAAGACCTCGAAAAGCTCTTCATGCGAAAGCCCGGCCTGCCGATCCTCGACGTCCGCTTCCCGGACGGCTCGGAGCGGCCCTACTGGAACACCTTCTATCAGGAGGTCGGCTACCCGGAGTTCGAGGCCGCCGACTTCTCGAGCTTCCTCGGCGCCGGCGAGGGCGAGGGGCTGGCCGCCGCCGTCAACAGCGCCATCGCCGCCGGGGTGCCGATCGGCGAGGCGGATTTCGGCGTCTTCGGCGCCCACCGCGACGAGATCGTCGACATCGTCGAGAGCCGGCGTCGCTATCTCGGCCAGATGGACCTCAACGCCGGTTCGCAGAAGGTCTGGGACTTCTACGACGAGACGCTCGAGCGCGTCGCCGGCTATGGCGCCCGCATGGTGCGCCTCGACGCCTTCGCCTATCTCCACAAGGAGCCGGGCCAGCGCAATTTCTTCAACAAGCCGGGCACCTGGGACTATCTCGCCCGGCTGAAGGATCTCGCCGAAAAGCACGGCCTCGTGCTTCTGCCCGAGATCCACGCCCGCTACGGCGAGGGCCTGCACGAGGAGGTCGCCGCCGAGGGCTTCCCCGTCTACGACTTCTTCTTTCCCGGCCTCGTCATCGATGCTCTCGACCGCTGCACCGGCGCCCATCTGCTCGACTGGGTCGGCGAGATCGAGGAGAAGGGCATCCGCACCGTCAACATGCTCGGCTGCCACGACGGCATTCCGGTCCTCGACCTCGGTGGCCGCAACGGCGAGGGCAGGGAGCTCCTCGGCGAAGACGACATCGAAGCGGTCGTCGAGCGCATCATGGCGCGTGGCGGCCGGGTGAAGAACCTGTTCGGCCCGGACGGCCGGAAGATCGCCTATTACCAGGTCAACGCCACCTTCTTCAGCGCCCTCGGCGAGGACGAGAGGAAGCTGCGCCTCGCCCGCGCCATCCAGCTCTTCATGCCGGGCATCCCGCAGGTCTGGTATCTCGATCTCTTCGCCGGAAAGAACGACTACGCCGCCGCCGACCGCGGCGGCACCGGCGGCCACAAGGAGATCAATCGCACGACGCTGACGACGGCCGACATCGAGGCCGGTCTTGCGACCGACGTCGTCCGGGACCAACTCGCCCTCATGCGCCTGCGCAATTCGGCACCGGCCTTTGCCGGCAGTCTCGTCGAGGCCGAGGCGCCGGAAGGCCGGCTGCGACTGCGCTGGCGCCACGGCCGGCACTTCGCCGAGCTTCACGCCGATCTCTGCAATCACCATTTCGCCGTGACGACGGGCATCGAGGACGGCGACATCGAAACCGTCGCCTACAACTGATCACCGCAGAACGGGCAGGCATCATGAAGATTCTCGCGACCGACCTCGACCGCACCCTGCTGCCGAACGGCAGCTGGCCCGCCGACGCGGCGGCGATTCCGCTGTTCAACGAGCTGACGCGCCGCGACGACCTCGTCGTCGTCTACGTCACCGGCCGCAATCTGCGCCTCACCGAAGAGGCGATCGCCCATTTCGGCGTGCGCGAGCCGGACGTCCTTTGCGGCGACGTCGGCACCTCGATCCGCAAGTACCGCGACGGGAAATGGCATTTCGACGAGGGTTGGAGCGAGCATGTGCGCCGCGCGAGCCCGCGCTGGAACGCCGCCGCGATCCACGCGCTCGTCGCCGACATCGCGGGCATCCGCCTGCAGGAGGCCGAGCACCTCAACCCCTTCAAGCAGAGCTACTACACCGACCACGGCGACCGGGCGCGCATCCTTGCCGAGGTCGATGCCCGGGTGAAGGGCAGGTTCGACGAGGCGATCGTCTACAGCTTCGATTCCCTCGACGGCAAGGGCCTGCTCGACTTCCTGCCGGCGAGCGCGACGAAGCTCACCTCGCTCGAATATGTCGCCGAGGAATATGGCGTGCCGCGCGGGGAGGTCGTCTTCTGCGGCGACAGCGGCAACGATATCTTCCCGCTGACCGCCGGCTTCCGCGGCGTCCTCGTGCGCAATGCCGACGACCAGCTCGTCGCCGAGGTGCGCGAGGCGATGGCCGCAAATCCGGCCCTCAAGGCCTATTTCGCCAAAGGCGGCTATCGCGGCCTCTCGGGCTACTACACCAGCGGCGTCCTCGAAGGCGCCGATTTCTACGGCGTGCTGTAGGGGCTACTCCCCGACGCCCTCTTCGTATTCGTGGCTCATTTCGAGCCACTTCTCCTCGGTCTCGGCGAGGCGCTTTTCGGCGTCGGCGCGCTGCTTGGAGAGGCGCGCGCCTTCGCTCGCATTCGCGGTGAAGAGGGTCGGATCGGAGAGCTTCACGTCGAGCTCGGCGATGAGCCCGTTGAGCTTTTCCATTTCCTTCTCGGCCTTGTCGATCTCGCGCTTCAGCGGCGCGAACTGCGCCCGCCGCTCGGCCGCCGCCCGGCGCGCTTCCTTGCCGCGGTTCTGGGCGCTCGCGGCGTCGGACGACGACGCCTTGCCGGCCGCCGGCTTGTCGCCGCCGCCGAGCACTTCGGCCCGATAGTCGTCGATGTCGCCGTCATAGACCGCGACCGTGCCGCCGGCGACGAGCCACAGCCGGTCGGCGGCGGCCTCGACGAGATGGCGGTCGTGCGAGATGAGGAGGACCGCGCCGGAATATTCGGCGAGCGCCTGCACCAGCGCCTCGCGCGCCTCGATGTCGAGATGGTTGGTCGGCTCGTCGAGGACGACGAGATGCGGCTTGTCGAGGGTGGCAAGGCCGAGCATCAGCCGCGCCTTCTCGCCGCCCGAGAGCTGGCCGGCCGGCGTTTCCATCTTCTCCGTCGCAAGGCCCATGCCGTCGACCCGGGCCCGCACTTCCGCTTCCTTGAGCCCCGGCAGGCGCGCCCGCACCTGGTCGACCGCCGAGCGGTTTGGGTCGATCTCGTCGAGCTGGTGCTGGGCGAAATAGGCGATTTCCATCTTCTCGGCCCGGGTCATCAGCCCGCCCATCGGCTGCAGCCGGCCCGTCACCAGCTTGGCGAAGGTCGACTTGCCGTTGCCGTTGGAGCCGAGGAGGGCGATCCGGTCGTCGGGATCGATGCGGAGGTTGAGGCGGGCAAGGATCGGCCTGTCGGCCTCGTAGCCGACCGAGACGCCCTCGAACCGCAGGATCGGCGGGGCGAGCTCCTTCATCGGATCGGGGATGCGGATCGGCTTGGTGTATTCCTCCATGATCGCCGCGATCGGCTCGAGCTTGGCCAGCGCCTTGAGGCGCGACTGCGCCTGGCGCGCCTTGGTCGCCTTGGCGCGGAAGCGGTCGACGAAGGACTGCAGGTGCTTCCTCTGCTCGTCCTGCTTCTTCTTGGCCTTCGCCTGCAGGATCAGCTTCTCCCGCCGCTGCCGGTCGAACTGGTCGTAGCCGCCGCGATAGAAGGTGAGCTTGCCCTTGTCGAGGTGGACGATCGTGTCGACCGCCTCGTTGAGGAGGTCGCGGTCGTGCGAGATGACGATCGCCGTCTTCGGATACTGGGCGAGATAGGTCTGCAGCCAGAGCGTGCCCTCGAGGTCGAGATAGTTGGTCGGCTCGTCGAGGAGCAGGATGTCGGGCTCGGAGAAGAGCACGGCGGCGAGCGCGACGCGCATGCGCCAGCCGCCGGAGAAGTCGGCGCAGGGGCGCTGCTGCGCGGCCGCATCGAAGCCGAGGCCGGCAAGGATGCGCGCCGCCCGGCCCTCGGCCGCATGGGCGCCGATATCGACGAGGCGGGCCTGGATGTCGGCGATGCGGTGCGCGTCGGTCTCGGTCTCTGCGGCGGCGAAGAGTTCGGCCCGCTCGGTGTCGGCGCGCAGCACGAAGTCGATGAGGCTGTCCGGCCCGCCCGGCGCTTCCTGCGCGACATGGCCGATGCGCGCCCCGCGCGGCAGCTGGATCGTGCCGCTCTCGGCCTCGATCTCGCCGAGCATCAGGCGAAAGAGGGTGGTCTTGCCGGTGCCGTTGCGCCCGACGAAGCCGGCTCGCGCGCCGTCCGGCAGCTGCAGGCTGGCGCCGTCGAGGAGGGTGCGTCCGGCGATGCGGTAGGTGAGGTCGGAGATCGAGATCATGCGCGGCTCTTAGCCTTGCCGCCGCGCCGAATGCAAGAGGAATGGCGGTGAGGGCCCGAGCCGCCGGCTCAGGCCATGCCGACGCCGGAGTCGCGCTGGAAGTAGACGAGATCGAGCGGCGGCGCCTCGCGGCCGAGCTGGGTGAGCATGCAGTGCGCCTGGCCGCGATGGTGCGTCTGGTGATTGAAGAAGTGGCCGAGCACGGCATGGAGCGGCTGCTCGAAGACGACGGTGCGATTATAGGCCTTGTAGCGGATGCTCTTGCCGAAGTCGTCCTTGCCGAGCCGCTCGATGAAGCCGACGATCCGCTCGTCCTCGGCCATGCGCGCCTCGCGCAGTTCGGGCAGGTCCTCGAAGAGCACGATGTCGAGCGAATCCGGCGCCTCGCCCTCGCCGGTGAACCGCGTCATCCAGATCCGGTCGGTGACGAGGATGTGGTTGAGCGTGCCGTTCATCGAGCGGAAATAGGCGCCGAGATTGCGGTGGAACTCTTCTTCGCCGAGATGGCGCACCGCATCGTAGAGCCGGCCGTTTGCCCAGCGATTGTACTGGGCGAACATCATGAAATAGTCCTTCACGGCACGTGCCTCCTCAGCGGAATTCGAGTGTTCCAAACCCGGTTTGCCGCCATATTGGACACGCTTGAAATGGCCGGCGCAATAGGAGGAAAGGTCAGATGGCGCGAGTGATGTTCGATCTGTGCGGCGCCGGCGACGAGCGCTTCAGCCCCTATTGCTGGCGCAGCCGCATGGCGCTCGCCCACAAAGGCCTCGACGTCGAGACACGGGCGACGCCGTTCACCGGCATCGGCCAGATGACCGGCGGCTTCAGCCGGACCGTGCCGGTGCTCGAGGACCACGGCGCGCGCATTTCCGACAGCTTCGCCATCGCCCTCCACCTCGAGGAGACCTACCCTGAGGCGCCGAGCCTGTTCGGTGGCGCGGGCGGCCGGGCGCTGTCGCGCTTCGTCGAGAGCTGGGCCAATTCGCTGCACGGACCCATCCTCAAGGCGGTGATCCTCGACATCCACGACCGCCTCGCGCCGGACGACCGGGCCTATTTCCGCGACAGCCGCGAGAAGCGTTTCGGCACGACGCTGGAAGCGCTGCAGGCCGACCGCGAGACTCATCGCGAGGCATTCCGCGCCAGCCTCCTGCCGATGCGGCTGATGCTGAAGGCGCAGCCCTTCATCGGCGGCGAGGCGCCGCTTTTCGCCGACTACATCCTGTTCGGCACCCTGCAATGGCCGCGCATGGTCTCCGATTTCCCGATGCTCGCGGAGGGCGATGCGGTAGCGGCGTGGTTCGAGCGCTGCCTCGATCTCCACGACGGCCTCGGCCGAATGGCGCTGAGGCGCTGAGCGGTCGCGCCGCCGGGCGTCTTGCCGCCCTTGCGGGCTTGCCGGCTGCCGGCTATAGAACCGGCCAATTCCGGCATTCGCCGAGGCATCGACCATCATCTGACACGAGAGGGAATGAAATGGCGCTCGAACGCACCTTTTCGATCATCAAGCCGGACGCGACCCGGCGCAACCTGACCGGCAAGATCATCGACCGTCTGGAGAGCGCGGGCCTGCGCGTCGTCGCGTCGAAGCGCGTCTGGTTGAGCAAGAAGGAAGCCGAGGGCTTCTACGCGGTCCACAAGGAGCGCCCGTTCTTCAACGATCTCGTCGCCTTCATGACCTCCGGTCCGGTCGTCCTGCAGGTGCTCGAGGGCGAGAACGCCATCGCCAAGAACCGCGAAGTCATGGGCGCCACCAATCCGGCCAACGCCGCCGACGGCACCATCCGCAAGGACTTCGCCGAGTCGATCGAGGCCAACTCGGTGCACGGCTCCGACGCGCCGGAGACCGCCAAGGTCGAGATCTCCTACTTCTTCTCCGAATGCGAGATTGTGGGGTGAAGACCGGCGCCGCCCTCGGGCGGCGTCGATCGATCCAGTGGATCGATCGAAGGTCTGAACGCTCAGCGACGGGTAAGGACCGTCAGGTCCGTCGAGCGGGCCGGGCAGGTCCCCCTCCCAATCCTCCCCCGGCGGGGGAGGGCTTTTTTCGAGCGCTCGGCGCGACGATCCTGTGAATCGTCGCGAGCAGCGAACGCTCAGCGAGGGTAAGGACCGTCAGGTCCGTCGAGCGGGCCGGGCAGGTCCCCCTCCCAACCCTCCCCCGGCGGGGGAGGGCTTCTTCGAGCGCTCGGCGCGACGATCCAGTGGATCGATCGAAGGTCTGAACGCTCAGCGACGGGTAAGGACCGTCAGGTCCGTCGAGCGGGCCGGGCAGGTCCCCCTCCCAACCCTCCCCCGGCGGGGGAGGGCTTTTTTCGAGCGCTCGGCGCGACGATCCAGTGGATTGTCGCGAGCAGCGAACGCTCAGCGACGGGTATCGAGCGGGCCGCAAGGCCCGACGCGACGACCCGACGAGTTCTTCGAGAGCGGCGTGCCCCGAGGGCATGCCGTTTTTTCGTTCAGCGTATCGCCTGATCGTGTGATCGTCGCCCTTGACGGCCCGCCCTCGGCGCGGTCTCCTCGGCCCCACCGCCTGCCGGAGCAGAACCGATGCCCGATATCCGCCGGTCCGCCTGTCCCCACGATTGCCCGTCGACCTGTGCCCTCGAGGTCGAGGTCCTCGACGAACGGACGATCGGCCGCGTCCACGGCGCCAAGGCCAACACCTATACGGCCGGCGTCGTCTGCGCCAAGGTCGCGCGCTATGCCGAGCGCGTGCACCATCCCGACCGCCTAACCCGGCCGCTCGCCCGCGTCGGCGCCAAGGGGGAAGGGCGGTTCGAGCCGATTTCCTGGGACGCGGCGCTCGACCGCGTCGCCGAGGCGTTCCAGAAGGCCGAGGCGAAATACGGCTCCGAGACCGTCTGGCCCTATTTCTATGCCGGCACCATGGGCCTCGTGCAGCGCGACGGCATCAACCGCCTGCGCCACGCCAAGCGCTATTCCGGCCAGTACGACACGATCTGCATCAACATGGCCTGGACCGGCTTCATCGCCGGCACCAACCGGCTGATCGGCCCCGACCCGCGCGAGATGGCCAAATCCGACTGCGTCGTCATCTGGGGCACCAACGCCGTCTCGACCCAGGTCAACGTGATGACCCATGCGGTCCGGGCCCGCAAGGAACGCGGCGCCAAGATCGTCGCGATCGACATCTACCGGACGCCGACCCTCGATCAGGCGGACCTGCCGATCATCCTGCGGCCCGGCACCGACGGTGCCTTCGCCTGCGCGGTCATGCACGTGCTCTTTCGCAAAAACCTCGCCGACCGCGAGTTCCTGGCCGCCTATACCGATGCGCCGGAGGAACTCGAGGCGCATTTGCAGACCCGCACGCCGGAATGGGCGAGCGCGATCTGTGGCGTGCCCGTCGCCGAGATCGAGGAATTCGCCCGCCTCGTCGGCACGACGAAGCGCACCTTCTTCCGCCTCGGCTATGGTTTCTCGCGCCAGCGCAACGGCGCCGTCAACATGCACGCCGCCGCCTCGATCGCCGCGGTAACCGGCGCCTGGGCGCTCGAGGGCGGCGGCGCCTTCCACAACAATGGCGGCATCTTCGGCCTCGACACGAGCCTCATCGACGGGCGCGATCTCTGCGATCCGGCGATCCGCCGGCTCGACCAGTCGCGCGTCGGCGCCATCCTCACCGGCGACGCCGAGGCGCTGTTCGACGGCCCGCCGGTGACGGCGATGCTGATCCAGAACACCAATCCGATGGTCGTCGCGCCCGACCAGCGCAAGGTGAGGGAAGGCTTTGCCCGTGACGACCTCTTCGTCTGCGTCCACGAGCAGTTCATGACCGAGACGGCCAAGATGGCCGATATCGTGCTGCCGGCGACGATGTTCGTCGAGCACGACGATGTCTACAAGGGCGGCGGCCACCAGCACATCCTGTTCGGGCCGAAGCTGATCGACCCGCCCGGCGAGTGCCGCTCCAATCACGAGGTGATCTGCGCGCTGGCAAAGCGCCTCGGCGCCACCCACGGGGGCTTCGAACTGACGGCGCGCGAACATGTCGAGGCAACGCTCGCCCGCTCCAGCCGCTGCTCGCTCGAGAAGCTCGAGGAGGTCGGCTGGCTCGACTGCCAGCCCGATTTCGAGACGGCGCATTTCCGCAAGGGCTTCGCCTATCCGGACGGCAAGTATCATTTCAAGCCCGACTGGACGAAGGTCGCCTTCGCCAACAACGGACCGATGGGACCCTTCGCCGATATGCCGGAGCTGCCCGACCACTGGGCGGTGATCGAGGAGGCGGTCGAGGCCCGGCCCTATCGCCTCGCGGTCTCGCCGGCCCGCAACTTCCTCAACACCACCTTCAACAACACCCCGACCTCGCTCGCCAAGGAGGGCCGGCCGTCGCTGATGATCCACCCGGACGATGCGGCCGCGACCGGCATCGCCGAGGGCGATCTCGTCGCCGTCGGCAACGACCGCGGCCGGGTGCGCCTGCATGCCCGCCTCTTCGACGGGCTGCGCCGCGGGGTGCTCGTCGCGGAAGGGATCTGGCCGAACGGCGCCCATGTCGACGGCGAGGGAATCAACGTTCTGACCGGCGCCGATCCGGTCGCGCCCTATGGCGGCGCGGCTGTCCACGACAATTCTGTGTGGCTCGCCAAAGCCACGTGACGGCGGCAGTCGGCCGCGCTATCAACGAGCGCCTGCTTCGGCGACGAAGGATCGGGCGGGGGTTCAACGGAATGGGCATCGAGTAGGATGAGGAGGCCATCCATGATGTTTGCGTCTGCCAGGGCGGCGAAGGCGCGCCGCGTCGGCATCGTATCGGGGGCGTTCGCGCTCGTTTGTCTGGGCCTGCCCTTGGCGGGTCCGGCTGCGGCGGCGGGCGATATGACGCGGGAGGTCGCCCGGACCCGCATTCTGGATGCTTGCGTCTATACCGAATGGAAGGACGAGAAGCGGCGCGACACCGCCGCGGCACGTTGCGGCTGCGCCGCCGGCAAGATGGTCAAGTCGATGTCCGACGAGGAGTTCGCCGCCTACGTCAAGGCCGGCAAGCTGACCTCGGTCCACAAGGAAAAGTGGGACGCGGCGATGGACGCCTGCGACTGACCGACCGGACGACGACCGACGATCGGCGCCGCCGACCCCGAAAGGGGCGGCGGCGTTGTCGTGTCGGGGGCCGCGATGCGCCGGCCTCGGACCCGATGCGCCGGCCCTGAAAAGGAAAGGGCCGCGCCGGAGATCCGGCGCGGCCCTCGCTTTTCGTCAGGGATGGCCCCGGCTCACTTGGCGAGCGAGGCGTAATAGGCCTGCAGGATCTTGACCACTTCCGGCCGCGAGAACTCCGGCGGAATGTCGGCACCGGCCGCCAGCATCTCGCGCTGCTTGGTGCCGGAGATGTTGACCTGGTCTTCCTTGCCGTGCGGGCAGGTGCGGGCGGTCGCCATGCCGTAGCACTTCTTGCAGTAGAAGGTGATGTCGATCTTCAGCGGCTGGGTGACGAGCGCGCCGTCCCACAGCTCGTCGAAGATGTGCTGGGCATCGAACGGGCCGTAGTAGTCGCCGACGCCGGCATGGTCGCGACCGACGATGAGGTGCGAGCAGCCGAAGTTCTGGCGGATGAGGGCGTGGATCAGCGCCTCGCGCGGACCGGCATAGCGCATCTCGATCGGATAACCGGCCTGGATGACGGTGCCCGGGCGGAAATAGTTGTCGATCATCGCCTGGATCGCCTCGGTGCGCACTTCCGCCGGGATGTCGCCCGGCTTCAGCTTGCCGAGCACCTGGTGGATGAACACGCCGTCGGTCACCTCGACCGCGATCTTGGCGAGGTGCTCGTGGCTGCGATGCATCGGGTTGCGGGTCTGGAAGGCGGCGACGCGCGACCAGCCCTTCTGGGCGAACATGGCGCGCGATTCGGCCGGACGGACGTAGAGGTCCTTGTACTTGGTCGGATACTCGCCCTCGGAGAGCGCCATCACGCGGCCGGCCAGATTGACCTCGCCCTGCGCCATGACCTTCTGCACGCCCGGATGCTCCGGGTCGGCGGTGCGGAACACGTGCTCGCACTCGAAGGTCTTGTCGATGCGATACTTCTCCTTGACCTCGAGGATGGCGAGGATCTCGCCGGTCTCGGCGTCGGTCAGCGCGACCTCTTCCTCGACGTGGATGGAGTCGGCGAGTTCCTTGCTGGCCGAGAGCGTGATCGGAATCGGCCAGAAGATGCCGTTGGCCAGCTTCATATCGACGCAGACACCGCGCCAGTCGTCATAGCCCATGAAGCCGTCGAGCGGCGTATAGGCACCCATCGCGAACATGAAAACGTCGGAGACCTCGCGCGAGGTCATCGGAACTTTTTTCAGCTTCTCGGCGCGCTTCAGTTCTTCGGCGCGTTCGGTTTCCGGAAGCAGAAGCGGCTTGAGCGAAGCGCCGCCATGCGGCGGTACGAGCTGCGACATGGAGATCCCCCCTGGTGACAATTTCGGGTCGTTCGGTATTGCCGGATCGGAGTACGAATACGGCCCGCGGGATACCCCCTCCCGCGTCAGGTGCCCGATTTGGTGCGCACGACATATACCTTATCAGTGTTTTCCATTCAAAAAAAAGAATATAAGAGCTTTTGCATGGAGCGGCATTCTGTCTTATACCTCGCCTTCGGCCGTGTCCCGTGTCGACATGGGGCGACGGACGGATGCATGAAGACGGCGTAAGTCCGTTCGCTGATTGCTCCGAAGGGCGCACGTCTGGTGGCCCCGGAGCGAGAGAGCTGCCGATCCCGCTGCCGAGGCGGCGGGAGGATAGAACAACGAAACTCCGCGCGCCCGAGGGAAGGACGCGGAAGGTTTTTGGGGGAGGAGCCTGAATGGCCGGCGTGACGAGCCAGACGATTCTCGTTGTTGGTGGCGGTATTGCCGGAGTGACGGCCGCGCTCGAGGCGGCCGAGACCGGCTACGACGTCGTTCTTCTGGAGAAGGAGCCGACGCTCGGCGGTCGCGTGAGCCGCTTCAATCGCTACTTCCCGAAACTGTGTCATCCGACTTGCGGCCTGGAGATCAACTACCAGCGCATCAAGAAGAACCCGCGCCTGCAGGTGATGACCATGGCCGAGGTCGCCGGCATTTCCGGCGAGCGCGGCAATTACACGGTGACGGTCAAGACCACGCCGCGCTACGTCAACGCCAAGTGCACCGCCTGCGGCGACTGCGCCAAGGCGACGGACATGGAAGTGGCCAACTCGTTCAACTACGGGCTGGACAAGGTCAAGGCCGCCCACCTGCCGCACGAGCACGCCTATCCGATGCGCTACGTCGTGGCGCCCGAGGCGGTCGCCTCCGGCGAGGGCGAGAAGATCAAGGCCGCCTGCAAGTACGGCGCCGTCGACCTCGACGAGAAGGAAGCGACCTTCGACCTCAATGTCGGCGCGATCATCTGGGCGACCGGCTGGCGGCCGTACGATCCGCAGAAGCTCACCTCCTACGCCTACGACCTGAGCCCGGACATCGTCACCAATGTCGAGATGGAGCGCCTTGCCGCCCACGACGGTCCGACCCACGGCAAGATCGTGCGTCCGTCGAACGGCGAGCCCGCCAAGAAGGTGGCGCTGATCCAGTGCGCCGGCTCGCGCGACCTCAACCATCTGCCCTATTGCTCGCGCATCTGCTGCCTCGGCTCGCTGAAGCACGCCGCCTATGTCCGCGAGCAGTATGCCGACGCGACGGTCGACATCTACTACATCGACATCCGCGCCCACGATAAGCTCGAGGCCTTCTACAACCGTCTGCGCCGCGATCCGCAGGTCAACTTCGTCAAGTCGAAGCCGGCCCACATCATCGTCGGCGAGGATGGCCGCCCGGTCCTGTGCGGCGAGCGCACCATCGACCGCGAGATCTACAAGGAGCCGTACGACCTCGTCGTGCTGGCGACCGGCATGGAACCGAGCGTGGTCGGCGGCTTCGCCCCGACGGTCGGTGCCGTGGTCGACGACTACGGTTTCGTCCTGCCCGAGATCGGCGACGGCGAGGGCATCTTCTCGGCCGGTGTCGCCGGTGGTCCGTTCGACGTGTCGATGTCGGCCCAGTCGGCGACCGCGGCTGCGCTGAAAGCCATTCAGGCCGTCCGCGCCGACGGCGCGTGACAGGTCTCAAAGAGAACACCCAGGGGAACGGGTCCAAGGGGGAACGACTGTGACAGACAGAAAGCCCGGAGTTTACCTCTGCAAGGGTTGCGGCATCGCCGAGAGCGTCTCGATGGACGCGATGGAGAAGGTCGCCACGACCGAGAACCGCATTCCGGTCTGCAAGACGCATGATTGCCTGTGCGCCGACGAAGGCGTCGCCATGATCAAGGCCGACGTCGCCGCTGGCGAGGTCAATCAGGTGATCATCGGCGCGTGCAGCCCGCGCGTCATGACCGATCGCTTCGATTTCGACGGTGCCGTCACCATTCGCGCCAACCTGCGCGAACAGGTGGTCTGGTCGCAGCCGGCGGGTGAGGAAGACACCCAGATGCTGGCCAACGACCACATCCGCATGGCCTGCGCGCAGTCGATCAAGACCAAGCCGCCGCTGCCCAAGATCGAGGGCGAGTTCTCCGAGACGATCCTCGTCGTCGGTGGTGGCGTCGCCGGCATGTCGGCCGCCCGCGAGGCGACCCGGGCCGGCCACGACGTCATCCTCGTCGAGCGCACCGACCAGCTCGGCGGCTGGGCCAGGAAGTGGTCCGAGCGCACCCCGCACCGGCCGCCCTACCGCGGTCCGGTCGAGAACGACGTCGCGAGCCTCGTCTCCGCCGTCGAGGGCGACGGCCGCATCAAGGTGATGACCAACACCCGCGTGACGAAGACCGCCGGCATGCCCGGCCGCTTCGCCGTGACCTTCAATCAGGGCGGCACCGAGGTCACCGAGACCATCGGCGCCATCGTCGTGGCCACCGGCTGGCGGCCCTACGACGCGACCAAGCTCGGCCATCTCGGCTACGGCGCCTCGCCGGACGTTGTCACCAACGTCGAGATGGAGGCGATGCTCGCCAATGGCGGCCTGAAGCGCAAGTCGGACGGCAAGGCCGCCAGGACGGTCGCCTTCGTCCAGTGCGCCGGCTCGCGCGACCCGAACCATCTGCCGTACTGCTCGAGCGTCTGCTGCCAGGTGTCGATCAAGCAGGCCCTGCAGGTCGCCAAGGCCGATCCGGACGCCAGCTGCTACATCGTCTACGAGGAGCTGCGCACCCCCGGCACCGCCGAGGAATATTACCGCCAGGCCCAGGAAGCCGGCGTCATCTTCGTCAAGGGCAAGGTCAAGTCGGTCGGCGCCGACCTCACCGTCACCTATGACGACGACCTGCTCGGCAACGACATCCCGCTCTCCGGCCTCGACATGGTCGTGCTGGCGACCGGCATGGTGCCGAACTCGACCGACACGAGCGCCGAGGCGATCGAGCCGGAAAAGAGTGCCCTGCAGCTCAAGGACGACATCGATCCGGAAGCCGCGATCGCGATCGCCGGCTATGCCGGCGAGGCCCCGGCCGCGCCGGAGCGGCCCGAGCGGCCGATCCCGGAAGGCGGTCCGATCCTCAATCTGCAGTATCGCCAGGGCCCGCACATCCCGATGCTGGCCGACGGTTTTGCCGACTCGCACTACATCTGCTTCCCGTACGAGACCCGTCGTACCGGCATCTACACCTGCGGCCCGGTCCGCCGTCCGATGGACATGGCCGAGACCGCCGAGGATGCCGCCGGCGCCGTGCTGAAGGCCATCCAGGCGCTGAAGAACGCCTCGGGCGGTGTTTCCATGCACCCGCGCGTCGGCGACCTCTCGTTCCCGAAGTTCGGCCTCGACATCTGCACCAAGTGCCGTCGCTGCACGGTGGAGTGCCCGTTCGGCGCCATCGACGAGGACGAGAAGGACTACCCGATCCTCAATCCGGCCCGCTGCCGGCGCTGCGGCACCTGCATGGGTGCCTGCCCGGTGCGCACCATCTCCTTCGACAACTACAGCCCGCAGATCGTCGCGGACATGCTGTCGTCGGTGGAGATCCCGGACGAGTTCTCGGGCAAGCCGCGCATCCTCGTCTTCGCCTGCGAAAACGACGCCTATCCGGCGGTCGACATGGCCGGCATCAACCGTCACCAGATCAGCCCCTATGTCCGCATCATCCCGGTGCGCTGCCTCGGCTCGGTCACCCTGCTTTGGGTCTCGACCGCGCTCGAGAAGGGCTATGACGGCGTCATGCTGATGGGCTGCAAGTCCGGCGACGACTATCAGTGCCACTTCGTCAAGGGTTCGGCCATCGCCAAGGAGCGCATGTCCAAGGTCGGCGACACCCTGAAGAGCCTGATGCTCGAAGCCGAGCGCGTCCGCCTCGAGGAAATCTCGATCGCCGATTCCAGCCGTGTCCCGGAAGTGCTGAACGCCTTCTCGGACGAGATCGTCAAGATCGGCTTCAATCCGTTCAAGGGGTTCTGAGCCATGACCGCACCTGCTCCGGACACCACTCGCAAGTACGACCTCGCCTTCGCCAAGTGGGTCTACAAGAACGTCAATGGCGGCGACAAACTGTCCATGTGCATGCAGTGCGGCATGTGCTCCGGCTCGTGCCCGATCGGCGTGCAGATGGACTACGGCCCGCGCAAGCTGTTCATGATGATCCGCGCCGGCATGAAGGAGGAGGTTCTTTCCTCCAACACGCTGTGGAACTGCACCTCGTGCTATCGCTGCGTCGTGCGCTGCCCGCGCAGCGTTCCGGTCACCTACATCCTTCAGGACCTCGCCGCCAAGGCGTCCGAGCTCGGCTATGCCCCGAAGAAGGAAAACAAGCGTTTCGCCGACAGCTTCTGGTGGAGCGCCCGTCTCTTCGGTCGGACCGACGAGCGGCTGGTGACGGCCAAGTACTACTTCTCCTTCGGCCTCTCCGAAGGCATCAAGCGCGGTCTCGACAATCTCAAGATCGCCATGGGCATGATCAAGGCCGGCCGTATGCACATCGGCATGCCTCACACGGTCAAGGGCCGCAAGGGTCTGCAGGCCGCCCTGAAGAAGGCGGCCGAGATCGAGGCCCGGCAGAGCGGAGTGTGACGAGATGAGCGGCGACAAGAAGAAGTTCACCTACTATCCCGGCTGCTCCTCGCAGGGCACCGGCAAGCATCTCGACGAGTCGATCCGCGCCGTCGCGCCGGTTCTCGACATGGAAATCGTCGACATCGACGACTGGAACTGCTGCGGCGCCTCCGTCGGCCATATCGGCGGCGGCCAGCTGCCGAACCTGACGCTGACCGGCCGCAACCTCGCCAAGGCGGTGGAGCAGGGCACCCAGGACGTCATCACCGGCTGCGCCGCCTGCTATCTCAACACCCATGCGGGCAACGAGAAGATCAAGGCGGACGTCAAGAAGCGCGCCGCGGTCAACGAGGCGCTCTCGGAGGCCGGCCTGCAGTACGACGACAACCTGCGCGTCCGTCACGTCGCCGAGGTGTTCGTCAACGACGTCGGTGTCGACAAGATCGCCGAGAAGGTGACCAACCCGCTGACCGGCCTGAAGGTCGCCGGCTGGGTCGGCTGCCAGACGGTGCGCCCGTTCGCGGCGACCGAGGCGGGCGGCAAGTATGACACCCATGACCGGCCGGACTTCCTCGACGACTTCACCCGCGCCTGCGGCGCCGAGGCGGTCGAGTACGAGACGCCGACCAACTGCTGCGGCGGTTCGGTCGCGGTGATGAGCCCGGATCGCACCCTGCACCTGATCAAGGACATCCTTCAGGCGGCGCAGGACGCCGGCGCCGACGTCATCTCGACGCCGTGCCCGCTCTGCCAGACCAATGCCGAGATGTACCAGGACGCGATCAACAAGGAGTTCGGCACGAACTTCCACATCCCGGTGATCTTCCCGACCCAGCTGATGTCGGTCGCTTTCGGCCAGGATCCGCACAAGGATGCCGGCCTGCAGCGCAACACCATCCGCTCCGAGAAGCTCGAGGGCATGGCCAAGAAGTAATCGGCCCGACAACGGCTGAAACGCGACGGCGCGGACCGCAAGGCCCGCGCCGTTTGTATTTTCAGAAATGGCGTATGGCGTCACACCGCCGGCACGACGAGGGCAGGGGGGGCGTCGCCCGCGCCGCCGATCTCGACCCGCTCGTCGATCACCCGCACCCGGCCCGAGGCGACGAGCCGCAACGCCAGCGGATAGATCACGTGCTCCTGCTCGAGCACGCGGGTGGCGAGGCTGTCGGCGTCGTCCTCGTCGAGGACGGCGACCGCGGCCTGCGCGATGATCGGCCCGGAATCGACGTCCGAGCGCACGAAATGGACACTGCAGCCATGCACCTTGACGCCGGCCTCGAGGGCGCGCTCATGGGTGTCGAGCCCCTTGAAGGAGGGCAGCAGCGAGGGGTGGATGTTGATCAGCCGGTCGCGCCAGCGCTCGACGAACCACGGCGTCAGCAGACGCATGAAACCGGCAAGGCAGACGAACTCGACGCCGGCCTCTTCCAGCTTCGCCGTCACCGCCTTGTCGAAGGCTTCGCGGCTCGGATAGTCCTTGTGATCGACGACGGCGGTCGCGATGCCCGCCTCCGCCGCCTTGGCAAGACCGCCGGCATGCGGCCGGTTGGAGACGACGAGGCGGATGTCGGCCGGGAAGTCCGCCGCGCTCGCCGCCGCGATCAGCGCCGACATATTCGAGCCGCGCCCGGAAATCAGGATGCCGACCTGCTTGTTCGCCATGGTGCCGCGCCTCACCAGGAAAGGTCGAGCGCGCCGTCGTAGACGACGTGGGCGCTGCCGTCGCCGGCGACGATCTCGCCGAGCCGGACGACGATCTCGCCGGCGCCTTCGAGGACCGCGGCCACGCGATCGGCGTCCGCCGCCGATGCGACGACCACCATGCCGATGCCGCAGTTGAAGGTGCGCAGCATCTCGGCCTCCTCGATCCGGCCGAGGCCGGCGAGCCAGCGGAATACCGGCAGCACCGGGATGGCGGCAAGATCGATGCGCGCCGCCGTGCCGGCCGGCAGCACGCGCGGCAGGTTCTCGGTGATGCCGCCGCCGGTGATGTGGGCGAGCGCCTTGACCGCCTTGGTTTCGCGGATCGCGGCGAGCAGCGGCTTCACATAGATGCGGGTCGGCTCGAGCAGGGCCCGGCCGAGCGAGCGGCCCGGCTGGTAGGGCGCCGGGTCCTCGAAGGTGAAGCGGTGGTCGGAAACGAGCCGGCGCACCAGCGAATAGCCGTTGGAATGGACGCCGCTCGAGGCAAGGCCGAGGAGCACGTCGCCGACGCCGATGTCCTTTGCCGGCAGGATCTCGGCCCGCTCGACCGCGCCGACGGCAAAGCCGGCAAGGTCGTAGTCGCCATCGGCGTAAAGCCCCGGCATCTCCGCCGTCTCGCCGCCGATGAGGGCTGCGCCGGCCTGCCGGCAACCTTCGGCGATGCCCTCGACGACGCTCGCCGCGACCTCCACCTCGAGCTTGCCGGAGGCGAAATAGTCGAGGAAGAACAAGGGCTCGGCGCCCTGCACCACGAGGTCGTTGACGCTCATGGCGACAAGGTCGATGCCGACGGTGTCGTGGAGGCCGGTGTCGATCGCCACCTTCACCTTGGTGCCGACGCCGTCATTGGCCGCGACCAGCACCGGGTCCTTGAAGCCTGCCGCCTTGATGTCGAAGAGCCCGCCGAAGCCGCCGATCTCGGCGTCTGCCCCGGCGCGCGCGGTCGAGCGCACGCTCGCGCGGATGCGATCGACGAGGGCGTTGCCCCGATCGATGTCGACGCCGGCCGAAGCGTATGTGTAGGGGCCGTCGCCGCTCTCGCCCGTTGCCATCTCGCCTTTCCGCCTCCCGTTTGCCGAAGATGATAGACGGATTGAGCAAAAACGCCGCCCGAAAGCAAGCCCGGCGAACGACCGAACGCGCCAACGGGTCCCTTTGCCGCCGCGACCCGTCGAAAAAAAGGGCTTGGCGCGGCCCGCCGGTGTCGCCAAATCTAGAGGGCGGTGCGCCCTGGCGCGGATCGTCGGCGCGAGGAGCCAAGGCTCGGCGCGCGCCGAAAAGACGGAACCGCGTGATCGATGGAGGACGGTCCTGCCCGTGACCCTTCCCAATCTCATCACCATCGCCCGGCTCATCCTGGTGCCGGTGGCGGTCTGGCTCGTCTCCGACGGCCATCTCGCCGGCGCCTTCTGGGTATTCGTCATCGCCGGTGTCTCGGATGGCGTCGACGGCTTCATCGCCAAGCGCTTCGATCTGGTCAGCGAACTCGGCACGCTGCTCGATCCGATCGCCGACAAGGCGCTGCTCGTCTCGATGTATGTGACGCTGGCGATGCGCGGCGACCTGCCGGTCTGGCTGACCATCCTCGTCGTCTCGCGCGATCTCCTCATCGTCGGCGCGATCATCCTGTCCTGGATGCTGGCCCAGCCGGTGCGCGTCCATCCGCTCGCCGTCAGCAAGGGCAACACCCTCGCCCAGATCCTGCTCGTCGGCACCGTGCTCGCCGACTACGCCTATGCCCTCGGCCTCGATTTCTGGATCGCCGGCCTCGTCTGGATCGTCGCCGCCTTGACGGTCGCGTCCGCCGGGGCCTATCTCGTCCAGTGGGTGCGGCACATGGCCGACGACGGTTCGGCCGAACACGACGGGAAAGAGGGGAGCGCGTGAGCCTCAGGCGACAGATCGGCTTCTGGGTTGGCGCGCTCGTCGCGGCGATCCTGTTCCTCTATGTCTTTTCCGGCATTCTCCTGCCGTTCGTCGCCGGCATGGCGCTCGCCTATTTCCTCGATCCGGTCGCCGACCGGCTCGAGCGCTGGGGCATGAGCCGGATGTGGGCGACGGTCACGATCCTCGTCGGCTTCGTGCTCGTCTTCGTCCTTGCCCTGCTCATCGTCGTGCCGGCGCTCGTCCACCAGCTCGCCGGCTTCGCCGAGCGCCTGCCCGACTATGTCGCCCGGCTGCAGGATCTGGTCGGCCGGCTCGCCGAGGGGCGCATCGGCCAGCTCTTCAACGCCAGCCAGGAGCAGCTGAAGGAAAACCTCGGCAATTTCGTCAGCCAGGGCGCCAAATGGGCCGGCGGCATCCTCACCTCGCTGTGGTCCGGCGGCCAGGCCCTCGCCGACGTGCTGGCGCTCATCGTCATCACCCCGGTCGTCGCCTTCTACCTGCTCTACGACTGGGATCGCATGATCGCCAAGGTCGACAGCTGGCTGCCGCGCGACCATGCGCCGACGGTGCGCCGCCTCGCCGGCGAGATCAACGGCACCCTCTCCGACTTCGTCCGCGGCCAGGGCTCGATCTGCCTCGTGCTCGGCATCTACTATGCGGGCACGCTGACGCTCGCGGGGCTGAATTTCGGCCTGCTGATCGGCCTCGTCGTCGGCCTCATCAGCTTCATTCCCTATGTCGGCGCGACGGTCGGGCTGATCGCCTCGGTCGGCGTCGCCCTCGTCCAGTTCTGGCCGGACTGGCCGTGGATCGCCTTCATCGCCGGCATCTTCTTCCTCGGCCAGTTCATCGAAGGCTATGTGCTACAGCCGAAATTCATCGGCCACGACATCGGTCTCCATCCGGTGGTGCTGATGTTCGCGCTCTTTGCCTTCGGCGCCCTGTTCGGCTTCGTCGGCATGCTCGTCGCCGTGCCGACCGCCGCGGCCCTCAGGGTGCTGGCCGCCTTCGCCCTCGAGCGCTACCTCGCGAGCCCGCTCTATGCCGGCGTCGGCGTCGTCCTGCCGGACGAAACGGCGGAAGACGGCGACCGCGGAGACGTCGCTTGACCGGCGCGGCGACCCCGAAGCAACTGCCCCTCGGCCTCGTCCACGCGCCCGCTCTCGGGCGCGACGATTTCCTCGTCCATGCCGGCAACGAGGCCGCCTTCGCGCTCGTCGAGCGCTGGCCGGACTGGCCGGCGCCGAACGTCGTCATCGTCGGGCCGCCGCGCTCCGGCAAGAGCCATCTCGCCGCCATCTGGTCGGCCGCCACCGGCGCGGCGATCGTCGCGGCCCGCGATCTCGCCGCCGCCGCCGTGGTGGCGCTGCCCGAGGCCGTCGGGCTCGTCGTCGAGGACATCGACGACCCCGCCGTCGACGAGGTCGCGCTGTTCCATCTCCTCAATCTCGCCCGCGAGCGCGGCATGGCGCTCCTGATGACGAGCGGCGTCGCGCCGGCAGCCTTGCCGCTCGCCATCGCCGACCTCGGCTCGCGCCTCAGGGCGGCGACGCCCGTCGCGCTCGCCGAGCCCGACGAGGAGTTCCTGCGCCGGCTGCTGGTCAAGCTTTTCGCCGACCGGCAGCTGTCGGTGGAGCCTCAAGTCATCGACTATATCGTGCTACGAATGGAGCGTTCGCCCGACGCGGCGAGTCGCATCGTCGAGCTGCTCGACGCCGAGGCGCTGGCGGCGCGTCGCCGCATCACGCGGCCGATGGCGAGCGCGGTGCTGGCCGGGCTCGCGGGCGAGGCGCCGCCGCAGGATTGAAGGCCTCGGCTGGACTGTCGAAAATCTGTCCGAATGCGGCGTCAGACTGCATCTCGGCAAGGGGCGGAAATCAGGGGCGGGTGATACGCCCCGCACAGGGAGAGACAAGCGCCATGGCAACGGCTGGAAGCACCAGGGGACGGCGTGCGGCGGCGGGCGAGACCGTCGACAAGGAGCCGGCGGCCGAGCCGACCGAGATCGATCTGATGGAGAGCCCCGAGCGCTTCATCAATCGCGAGATCTCCTGGCTGCAATTCAATCTGCGCGTCCTCGAGGAATCGGAAAACCCGCACCATCCGCTGCTCGAGCGGGTGCGCTTCCTGTCGATCTCGGCCAACAACCTCGACGAGTTCTTCATGGTGCGCGTCGCCGGTCTCGCCGGCCAGCGCCGCGCCGGCATCACCACCCGCTCCGACGACGGCCTGACGCCGGCCGAGCAACTGGTGCGCATCGGCGAGCACGTCTCGGAACTGACGACCAAGCAGCAGGAACGCTGGAAGGCCCTGCGCAGCGAGCTGGCCGAGAACAACATCGTGCTGATCGAGGGCAACGAGCTCAACGCCGCCGAGCGCGACTGGCTGGAAACCTATTTCCTCAACGCCATCTTCCCGGCGCTGACGCCGCTCGCCGTCGACCCGGCCCACCCGTTCCCCTTCATTCCCAATCTCGGCTTTGCCCTGGCGCTCGATCTCCATCGCGCCGGCGGCGGCCCCGGCATGACCGGCGTCATTCCCGTGCCGCACAAGCTCGACCGCTTCGTGCGCCTGCCCGAGCGCCCGGGCGAGCCCGACATCGTCCGCTTCATCTCGATCGAGAACGCCATCGGCGAGTTCATCGCCAAGCTCTATCCCGGCTACGAGGTGCGCGGCAGGGGCGGCTTCCGCGTCATCCGCGATTCGGACATGGAAATCGAGGAAGAGGCCGAGGATCTGGTGCGCCTGTTCGAGACGGCGCTGAAGCGCCGCCGCCGCGGCGTCGTCATCCGGCTCGAGGCCGACGCGGCGATGCCCGAGGGGCTGCGCCATTTCGTTGCCGACTCCCTCGGCGTCGGCGACAACGAGACCTTCCTCGTCGACGGCGCGCTGGTGCTCTCCGATCTCTCCCAGCTCGTCGGCCTCGACCGGCCGGAGCTGAAATTCGTCGCCTTCGCGCCGCGTTTCCCCGAGCGCATCCGCGAGCATGGCGGCGACATGTTCGCCGCGATCCGCGACAAGGACCTGATCGTCCATCACCCTTACGAGAGCTTCGACGTGGTGCTGCAGTACCTGCGCCAGGCGGCGGCCGATCCCGACGTCGTCGCCATCAAGCAGACGCTCTACCGGACCTCGAACGATTCCCCGATCGTGCGCGCCCTCGTCGAGGCCGCCGAATCCGGCAAGTCGGTGACGGCGCTCGTCGAGCTGAAGGCGCGCTTCGACGAGGAGGCCAACATCCGCTGGGCCCGCGACCTCGAGCGCGCCGGCGCCCAGGTGGTGTTCGGCTTCATCGAGATGAAGACCCACGCCAAGCTGTCGCTCGTGGTGCGCCGCGAGGCCGGCCAGCTGATGAGCTACGTCCACATCGGCACCGGCAACTACCATCCGATCACGGCGCGCATCTACACCGACCTGTCGCTCTTCACCGCCGACCAGACGACGGCCCGCGACGTCGCCCGCATCTTCAACTTCATCACCGGCTATGCCGAGCCGGCCCAGCTCGACCGCATGGCGATCTCGCCGCTCACCATGCGCAAGCGCATCCTCGACCACATCGACCTCGAGATCGAAAACGCCAGCGCCGGCAAGCCTGCGGCGATTTGGTTCAAGATGAACTCGCTGGTCGATTCCAGGATCATCGACGCGCTCTACAGGGCGAGCCGCGCCGGCGTCAGCGTCGACCTCGTGATCCGCGGCATCTGCTGCCTCCGGCCGGGCGTGCCGGGCCTCTCGGAGAACATCCGCGTCAAGTCGATCGTCGGACGGTTCCTAGAGCACAGCCGCATTTTCTGCTTCGGCAACGGCGCCGAGCTGCCCTCGCCGCGCGCCGCCGTCTATATCGGCTCGGCCGACATGATGCCGCGCAATCTCGACCGCCGCGTCGAGGCGCTGGTGCCGATCATCAATCCGACCGTCCACGAGCAGGTTCTCTCGCAGATCATGGTCGCCAACATGAAGGACAACCAGCAGAGCTGGCGGGTCTTGTCCGACGGACGGCACCAACGCATAGTGCCCCCCGAGGGCGAGGAGCCGTTCAACGCCCACCAGTATTTCATGACCAATCCGAGCTTGTCCGGCCGTGGAAAATCCATCAAGAGCGATCAGCCGCGCCACTTCCGGGGAGGCCGTGCGCGTGGCTGAGGCCACGTCGAAAGCCGCTCCGCAGGGGCGGGTGTCCGGCAGCCGGCCGGTCGCGGTCATCGATATCGGCTCGAACTCGGTCCGTCTCGTCGTCTACGAGCATCTGTCGCGCTCGCCGACGGTGCTGTTCAACGAGAAGGTGCTGTGCGGCCTCGGCCGCGGCCTCGCCACGACCAACCGGCTCGCCGACGACGCCGTCGAGCGGGCCGTCGCCTCGCTCGCCCGCTTTCGCATGCTCGCCGACCAGTGCGGCGCCGAGCGGGTCGAGGTGATCGCCACGGCAGCCGCGCGCGAGGCCGAGAACGGGCCGGAATTCATCGCCCGCGCCGCCACCGTCTGCCGCACCGGCATCCGCATTCTCTCCGGCGCCGAGGAGGCGCATTTCTCCGCCCTCGGCGTCGTCTCCAGCGTGCACCGGCCGCACGGCCTCGTCGGCGATCTCGGCGGCGGCAGCCTCGAACTCGTGCAGGTCCACGGCACCCGCGTCGGCCAGGGCGTGACGCTGCCGCTCGGCGGCCTGCGCCTCCAGGACACCTCCGGCAATTCGCTGAAGAAGGCCGAGAAGATCGTCGCCAAGGCGTTCGACGAGTGCGAGATCCTCGACCGCGGCAATCGCCGCGACTTCTACGCCATCGGCGGCACCTGGCGCTCGCTCGCCCGGCTGCACATGCACGAGACCGGCTATCCGCTGCGGGTGATGCACGAATACGAGATCGCCCCGGACGAGGCGCTGGAGTTCTGCCGGGCCGTGGCCCGCCGCGCGCCCGACGCCGTCTCGCCGAACGAGATCGTCTCCAAGGCGCGCCAGCCGCTGCTGCCCTATGGCGCGGTGGTGCTCGGCCAGCTCATCGAGCGGGCCCGGCCGTCGCGCATCGTCATGTCGGCGCTCGGCGTGCGCGAGGGCTATCTCTACGACCTGCTCGACACCAGGACGAAGAAGCGCGACCCGCTCATCGCCGCCTGCGAGGAACTCGCCGTGCTGCGCGCCCGCTCGCCGGCCCATGCCGCCGAGCTCGTCGAGTGGACCCGCGAGCTCTTTGCCGCGATCGGCATCGACGAGACCGCCGACGAGCGCCGCCTGCGCGCCGCCGCCTGCCTCCTGGCCGATACCGGCTGGCGCGCCCATCCGGACTATCGCGGCGAGCAGAGCGTCAACATCCTCGCCAATGCCGCCTTCATCGGCATCGACCATCCCGGCCGCTCCTATCTGGCGCTGGCGGTGTTCTTCCGCCATGTCGGCCTCGTCGACGACGCGGTCTCGCCGCGCCTGCGCGAACTCGTCTCGACCCGGCTGATGGAGCGCTCGCGCCTGCTCGGCGCGGCCCTGCGCGTCGCCTATCTCATCTCGGCGGCGATGCCGGGCACGATCCCGCAGACCCACCTTGCCGAAAGCGGCGGCCGCCTCGTGCTGACCCTGCCGCCGACCCTCGCCGCGCTCGACGGCGAGCGGCTGAGGAAGCGCCTTGCCCAGCTCGGCAAGCTCGTCGGCCTCGACTCGGCGATCGAAATCGCGATGTGAGGGGAGGGGCGCTGCGGCCGATCAGTCCGCCGTCTTTCGCGCCACGTAGTAGCCGTAGCCATAGAAGACGGAGAAACGCTCGTAGAGCGCGATTTCCGCTTCTTCCGCCGCAACGATTGCCCGGGCGCTCCCGGAATCGCCGTTGCGCGCGAGGAAGTCGGCGAAACGGGCCTGCATCGGGCGATAATAGGTGTCGAGCCAGCACCGTTCGGGAAGCGGGAAATAGCCGACGGGCGCGTAGCCGCCGGCTTCGAGGATGGCGATCTTCGCCGAGACCGTATCGATGCCGGGATATTCGCCGAGCCAGTGCCGCTCGAGTTCGGCGGGTCTCGTGCCGGTGAACCAGCTCAGCTCGGAAACCGCCAGTATCCCGCCGGGCTTGAGGAAACGTCGCCAGGCCGCGACCCCGGTCGCGAAGCCGATGTTGTAGATCGCGCCCTCGGACCAGATCGCATCGAACGATTGCTCTTCGAAAGGCAGGGCGTCCATCGAGGCCGAAAGCGTCTCGATCCGTCCGGAAAGGCCCTCGCGCTCGGCGGCACGGTCGAGCTTCTCGAGAAAGGCCGGCAGGAAGTCGACGGCGGTGATGCTGGCGTCGAGCGCGCGCGCGAGCACGAGCGTCGATGCGCCGGTGCCGCAGCCGATATCGGCGATCTTCAGGCCCTGCCTCGCGGCAAGACCCGAAAGCGCAATGGCGAGGCGCGTTTCGGCGTCGCCGCCGGGCCCCTGGCGTTCGCCGTCCCGATGCAGGTCGATGAGAAGGTCGAGATCGTCCATCTGCGGGCCTCCCGGTGTCGCGCCGGCGGTCGGTCCGGCGCCGGCCTACGGGAAGCGGGCGCGGAACGGCGCCGCCGTCACTCGGCGGCGTTGCGTCGGCGCTGGCGGTTGCGGCGCTTGCCGCCGACCGCGACCGCCGTCTCGGCGCCGTTCTCGTCGCGCTCGAGGGCGATGACGCGCCGCCCCTCGACGGCGAGCGACAGCTGGCCGGACTTCAGTTGCTGGGCGAGCTTGCCGAAAAGTTCGAAGCGCCAGCCTTTCAGTGCCTGCACGTCTTCCTCGTCGGCGGCGATCCGTTCCAGGTCGTCGACCGTGGCGATGACCTTGGCGGCGACGCCATGGCGCTCGCTGACCATCTTCAGGAGCACCTTCATCAGGTCGACGGCGGCCGGCGAGCCTTCGGCGTTCGGCCTGTTGTGGACGATCGGCGGCAACTGGTCGGCGGGGATCGCGAGGGCCCGCTTGACGGCGCCGAGGATGTCCTCGGCGGCGCGCGAGCGCTCATAGCCCTTCGGAATGGTCCGAAGGCCCCCGAGCGCCTGCTGCGTCGTCGGCGCCTGCGCCGCGATCTCGTAGATCGCGTCGTCCTTGATGACGCGATTGCGCGGCACGTCGCGGGTCTGCGCCTCGGTCTCGCGCCAGGCGGCGACCTCCTTGAGGACGGCGAGCTCGACCGGACGGCGTACCCTGAGCTTCAGCCGCTGCCAGGCATTTTCCGGATGGGTCTCGTAGGTGCCGGGCGAGGTCAGCACTTCCATTTCCTCGCGCACCCACTCGGCCCGGTCCTGCTCGTCGAGATTGGCCTTCAGGCCGTGATAGACGTCGCGCAGATGGGTGACGTCGGCGAGCGCATAGGCGAGCTGCTTGTCGGAGAGCGGGCGCCGGCTCCAGTCGGTAAAGCGTGACGACTTGTCGATGCGCTCGCCGGTCAGCTTGTAGACGAGCTGGTCGTAGGAGACCGAATCGCCGAAGCCGCACACCATCGCCGCCACCTGCGTGTCGAACACCGGCTGCGGGATGAGGCCGCCGAGATGGAAGACGATCTCGATGTCCTGACGGGCGGCGTGGAACACCTTCATCACCGCCTCGTTGGCCATCAGCTCGAAGAACGGCCGAAGGTCGAGGCCGTCGGCGAGCGCATCGACGATGACGGCGATGCCCGGCCCGGCCATCTGGATGACGCAGAGCTTCGGCCAGAACGTGTGCTCGCGCAGGAACTCGGTGTCGACGGTGACGTAGTGCGCCTCGGCGAGGTCGGCGCAGGCCGAGGCGAGTTCTTGGGTCGTGGTGATCATCTTCATGGCTGGCGAGCTATAGCGCAGGATGTGCGCTTTGTCCTGACCTTTTGGCGGGGAAATGCGGCTTCCGCGTCACTGCGGCGAAGTGTTTCGCCGGACGTCCAACATTTTGCCCCGTCTGCGGAAAATCGCAACGGAACGGCGCGTGTGTCTGCCCTCATGGAAGTGGAGAAGGCGGCTCCTCCCGGTCGCCTTCGAAGCATGGAGGTATTGCAATGAAGTCCCGCGCAATCATGGCGGCGGCGCTGATGGCCGTTGCCGCGACATGGGCATTGCCGGCGCTCGCCGACAGCCCCGAGGCCTGCCGCAAACGCTGCGAGGCAATCCAGGACAGTATCCAGCACCCGACCCAGAGCGGGGCGACGGTCAACGCCTACGAGGACTGCATGGACGGCTGTGCCGCGCTGGAATCGGCGATGACGGCCTTCAAGGACTGCATCAAGAAGGCCGGCAACAACGAGGAGGCCAAGCAGGCCTGCCGCGATACCTATACCCAGGATCGCCCGTAGCAGCCCGGCGCCGGCTCGCCGCGACGCCCCGGCCCGTCCGCGGTCGGGGCGTCGGTCTCTCTGCACGGCGCCGAAGCCGCCCTGTTCTTGACATTCTGCCGCCCCCGTGCGCTTCTCCGGCGCTGACGCGGGCGGCCGTTTCGGCATGCCCCTTTTCGACGATCTCCGAGGGCTTTTGAGAGACATGCATCGTTACCGGAGCCACACCTGCGGCGAGCTGCGCGCATCCCATGTCGGCGAGACGACCCGCCTGTCCGGCTGGGTCCACCGCGTTCGCGATCACGGCGGCCTCTTGTTCATCGATCTGCGCGACCATTACGGCATCACCCAGATCGTCGCCGATCCGGATTCCCCGGCCTTTGCCGAGGCCGAGCGCGTGCGCGCCGAGTGGGTCGTCCGCATCGACGGCGAGGTCAAGGCCCGCACCGCCGAGACGATCAACGACAAGCTGCCGACCGGCCATGTCGAGGTGTTCGTGCGCGAGCTCGAGGTGCTCTCGGCCGCTGCCGAGCTGCCGCTGCCGGTGTTCGGCGAGCCGGACTATCCCGAAGACGTCCGCCTCAAGTACCGCTTCCTCGATCTGCGCCGCGACAAGCTGCACCAGAACATCGTGCTGCGCTCGAAGATCATCTCCTCGCTGCGCGCCCGCATGGTCGAGGAGGGCTTCACCGAGTTCCAGACGCCGATCCTGACGGCGTCCTCGCCGGAAGGCGCGCGCGACTTCCTCGTGCCGTCGCGTCTTCATCCCGGCAAGTTCTATGCGCTGCCGCAGGCGCCGCAGCAGTTCAAGCAGCTCATCATGGTCGCCGGCTTCGATCGCTATTTCCAGATTGCGCCGTGCTTCCGCGACGAGGACGCCCGCGCCGACCGCTCGCCCGGCGAGTTCTACCAGCTCGATATCGAGATGAGCTTCGTCACCCAGGAAGACGTCTTCGGCGCCGTCGAGCCGGTGCTGCGCGGCCTCTTCGAGGATTTCGGCGAAGGCAAGCCGGTGACGCAGAAGTTCCCGCACATCGCCTATGCCGACGCGATCCGCAAATACGGCAGCGACAAGCCGGACCTCAGAAATCCGATCGTGATGGCCGACGTCAGCGAGCATTTCCGCGGCTCCGGCTTCAAGGTCTTTGCCCGCATGCTCGACGTCGATGCCAAGGCCGAGGTCTGGGCGATCCCGGCCAGGACCGGTGGCAGCCGCGCCTTCTGCGACCGCATGAACGCCTGGGCGCAGGGCGAGGGCCAGCCCGGCCTCGGCTACATCTTCTTCCGCAGCGAGAACGGCAAGCTCGAGGGCGCCGGCCCGATCGCCAAGAACATCGGCGAGGAGCGCACCGAGGCGATCCGCACCCAGCTCGGCCTTGCCGAGGGCGACGCGGTGTTCTTCGTCGCCGGCGATCCGAAGAAGATGTACGCCTTCGCCGGCCAGGCCCGCCAGAAGGCCGGCACCGACCTCGAACTCGTCGACAAGGACCGCTTCGAGTTCTGCTGGATCGTCGACTTCCCGATGTTCGAGTGGAACGAGGACGACAAGAAGGTCGATTTCTCGCACAATCCGTTCTCGATGCCGCAGGGCGGCCTCGAGGCGCTGGAGACGCGGGACCCGCTCGACATCCTCGCCTACCAGTACGACATCGTCTGCAACGGCGTGGAGCTGTCCTCGGGCGCGATCCGAAACCACATGCCCGAGATCATGAAGAAGGCCTTCGAGATCGCCGGCTATGGCGAGGACGTGCTGCTCGAGAAGTTCGGCGGCATGTACCGCGCCTTCCAGTACGGCGCCCCGCCGCATGGCGGCATCGCGCCGGGCGTCGATCGCATCGTCATGCTGCTGGCCGGCGAGGAGAACCTGCGCGAGGTGACCCTCTTCCCGATGAACCAGAAGGCCGAGGACCTGATGATGGGCGCGCCCTCGACGGTCGGCCAAAAGCAGTTGCGCGAGCTTCATATTCGCCTGAACCTGCCGCAGTGACGGCGGGACCGGCAGCGACCTGACGGCTTTTTGCGGTGCGCCGCCTCCCGCTCGCGGGCGGCGCGCTTCGTTGTCGCAAGGGCCCCTCGATATTGGCCATTCGGTCGATAAACGGTTTTGTCGCGTGGAATCCTAATGAAAGCGCGCCTATGATCACATGATAGCTCTGCCGTGCAGGGACGCGAGGGGCGGCAGGGGCGAACAACTCCGAGCGTATCGACATGGCCGTTTCCGCTGCCGATGTCATGGCCGAGCTGAGATCCGTCGCCGACCCCGAAAAGGCCGCGATCTTTGCGCGTTACCACAAGGCCGAGCGGCCCTATCTCGGCATTGCCTATCCCGCGATCGACCGTATTGCCACGACCACGGCCCGGCGCCTGAAGCCGGCCAAGGCGCTCGCGCTCGCCGACGACCTCTGGGCGTCGGACGTCTTCGAGGCGCGCATCCTGGCCGCCCGCATCTGCCAGCGCCCGGTGCTGAAGGACCGGCTCGCCGACGTCTGGGCGATGATCGTCCGCTGGAAGGAAGTCTTCGATTCCTGGGCGATCGCCGACGCGGTCGCCAAGGCCGGCGCCAGATGCCTCCGCGACAATCCGGCCCGCCTCGACGACCTCGAGGCCTGGACCTTCCATCGCAACATGTGGGTTCGCCGCGCCGCCCTCGTCTTCACCCTCGACTGGGCCAAGCAGGGCCACGATCCCGGCCGCATCCTCGGCTGGCTGGCCGAATTCGTCGACGATCGCGACTGGTTCATTCAAAAGGCGATCGGCTGGTGGCTGCGCGAACTGTCCAAGCACGACCCGGAACGGGTGCGTGCCTTCCTCACCCGCCACGGCGCCGGGCTGATCTCGGTCGCCCGCACCGAAGCGACCAAATACCTGCATTGACCTGCGGCGCGGGCAGGGCGGTGATGCGAGACGCCCGCCCCGACCCGGCGGCGTGTCGACGTCAGTCCCGGTTGGCGCGGATGTCGAGCGAGAGCACCGGGATCAGCGTCTGCGGCGCCATCATCGCGACGCCGATCAGCTGCGACACCGGCACCGGGTTCGCCGGCGCCGCGACGACGCTGAGCGAGCCGGGGCTTTTGAGGAACGTTCCGATCGCCTCGGCGACGACGGCCTCGAAAGGCGGGTTCTGCAGCGGCTTCAGCGCGCCGGGCAGCATCGCGATGAGCTGGGCGACGAGCTCGTCCTCGCCGACGCCGACCTTGCCGGCCTGCTGCGCGATCAGCTTCTCGACGATCGCGTGGTTGTCGAAGCGCAGCGAGAGCGCCTTGACCGCCGCCGTCTCGATGAGCTTGGCCCCGGTCTCCTCGCTCTCCGGATCGGCCTCGCCGCGCAGGATCTCCGCGGGGATCCCGGTAAAGGCGGCCGTCAGCGTCACCTCGCCCATGCCTTCGGCGGCGATGGTCAGGCCATCGACCGTCACCTCGCCGGCCGCCGGGGCGGTGCGGCCCTCGCCGCGAATGGTCATCTTCAGCGTCTCGTAGCCGAGTTCCTTCAGCGTCCGGCGCTGCTCTTCCTCCTCGATGGTGTCGACCGAGACCGCCATGCCCTCCATGGCGAAGGTGAGGTGGGTCGGCACGTCGCCCTCGAAAGCGTCGGCATCGATGTGGATCGAGTCGATCGGCAGCGGCGGCTCGCCGTTCTTCGGCCGCATCACCACGTCGTTGAGGGTGACCGCATGGGGAATGCCGAACGGCGCCGGCTCGCCGGTCGGGTCGGTGACGGTCAGCGGCACCTCCTCGAGGATCGCTTCGGCCGCCGTGATCTGCGCCTCGGCATCGTCGACGACGAAGCCTTCGGCCTCGGCACGCGCCGCGCTGATTTCGCCGGCGGCGTCTTCCTCGACCCCGAAGAGGACGAGCGTTGCGACCCGCGTGGTCGTCGCTCCCTCGCCGGTCTTGGTGGCGACGAAGTCCTCGACGACCACCGCCTGGCGGGTCTCGTCATAGTTGGTGCGGCCATAGGTGATGGTGAACGCGCCGGATTGCGAGGCCTTGGCCATCCATGCCTCGACGAGCGCCGTGGCGCCGGCGTCGGCCCGGCTCGTCGCCGGCAGGGCGGCGGCGAAGCAGGCGAAGAGGAGAAAGGCGAGGGCACGCACGGCGACGTTCGGCATCGGAACCTCCTGAGGTCGGCCGCCGGAACGCGACCGCAAACGGAAACGGCCGGACGATTCCGCCCGGCCGCACCAGTCTAACCGAAAAGCCCGGCGTGCGGATGCGCGCCGGGCGATCCGTCTTATCTCAGGAACATCGGCATGCCGGAGATCTTCTTGATCCGCGGCCGGTACTGCTCCACGTCGTACATCGCGTCGATATCGACCCGGCGCACGCCCTTGGTCGAGATATCGGCCGGCTGGGTGACGTACTTGCCGTCCTGGATGGCGACCATCAGGCCCATGCGGCCTTCTTCGATGAGCTGGATGGTCTTGGTGCCGAAATTGCGGCCGACCATCAGATCGATCGAGTCCGGCGCGCCGGCGCGAACCAGATAGGCAAGGCTCTGGTTCATGATGTCGACGCCGGTGATCGCCTTGAGCTGGGCGCCGACCATCTCGCCGATGCCGCCGAGCTTCTGGTGACCATAGGCGTCGGCCTCGCCGGACTGAATGATGCGACCGCCTTCCATCATGGCGCCCTCCGAGACGAGGACCATGGCGTAGTTCGACGGATTGCGCGCGCGATCCTTGATCATCAGCTCGGCGACGCGCTCCATGTCGAACGGCACCTCGGCGATGAGGGTGCGGTCGGCGTCGGCGAGATAGCCGGCGATCAGCGCCGATTCGCCGGAATTGCGGCCGAACAGCTCGACGACGAGGAAGCGCTCGTGGCTGCCCGCCGGGGTGCGCAGCAGCGTCAGGAACTCGACCGAACGGGTGATGCAGGTCGAGAAGCCGAGGCAGTAGTCGGTGCCGAAGACGTCGTTGTCCATGGTCTTCGGAATGCACATCGTCGGCGCGCCTTCCTGGTGCAGCCGCGAGGCATAGGACAGCGTGTCGTCACCGCCGATGGCGACGAGGCAGTCCATCTTCAGCGACTCCAGAACGCGCAGGATGTGGTCCGTGGTGTCGGTCGTGGCCTGGCCTTCGGCGAAGGTGTATTTCGACTTCAGGAAATCGGGGATGTCCTTCGGACGCGCCTTCGACGGCTTGGTGCGCGAGGTCCGCAGCACGGTGCCGCCCATGCGGTCGATGGTGCGCACGACCAGCGGATCGAGCGGCATCAGCCATTCCTGCGAGCCTTCCGGATCGTCGGGGTTGTAGTTGAGCGGTCCGGCCCAGCCACGGCGGAAACCCGTCACTTTCCAGCCGCGAGCGCTCGCCTCGTTGACCACCGCCTTGATCGTCGGATTGAGGCCCGGGACGTCGCCGCCGCCGGTCAGAATACCCAGATGCATGATTTTCCCCTCTTGTTGTCGTGGTCCGGCCTCATCCCTCGCATCCGGGTCTGCCGGCCCGATCCGGCCCCGAGCGGGCCAGGAAACGAATAACTCCGACGCCGATCTTGCGTTTCGCCCCGCATTCGACGAACGGATAGCATGAAAGATATCCCGGTAACCGGTCGCCATGCCAGTGTTTCGAGAAATTTGGTGATGCCGCAACAGTTTGCCGCACACAATTTCCTCGCGCATGCCCTAACGGAGCCCGTGTCGATTTTACCTATGTGGTTGAAAACCCGGAATTTTTTGAACGAACAGAATTTACTCGGCGCTAACACTGGACGCGGCATCATGAGGTATGACTGCACCACGCGACGAGACAGCTGAGGGTCATCTGCGCCGCGCCCTTCGGGCCGCGGGTCGGATCATGGCCTTTGGCAAGGTCAGTGCGTGGTCTCTCGTCGTCGTCGTGATCGGCCTTCTGATCACCGCGCTGATGGTCGGCGGCGGCCAGGTTCTCCTTGCCAACAGCGCCCGCAACAACGCCCAGAGCACGCTCGACGATATCGGCCGGCGCGTCGTCGATTCCGCCGAGCAGTCCTTCGACGAGGCCCTGACCGCGATGACCGGCCTGGCCGTGCAGGGGGTCGACCGCTGCACCGAGGCCAACATCGACCAGCTCCGTCGCGCCGTCTATTCCGCCTACGCCGTCAAGGAGATCGGCCTCACCGAGGCCGCGGGCGGGGTTCACTGCGACCATCTCGGGCGCGGCGCCCCGCACATGCAGCCGGTGTCGGACGCGTTCGAAGGCCGCAATCCGGCAATCAGGTTTCGCGCCGTGGTTTCGGTCGAGGGCGGCGCCAGCGGCGCCATGCTGACCTGGGACCAGTCCGACGGCACGATCTTCAGCGCCGTCGTGCTCGGCCGGGCGCTTGCCGTCGACCTCCTTCCCGACGACTGGCGCACGGTCGGCGCCGCGGTCATCCGCCTCGACGACGGCACGCTGCTCGCCTCGGCCGGCTCGGGCATGGCGGCGGTCGAAGACGACGCCAAGCATCCCCCGGCGATCGGCTCGGGCATCGTCGAATCCCACGTCCATTCGGACCGCTACCCGATCCAGGTCACCGTCGCGGTGCCCTTCGAGGTCGTCTGGAAGGACTACGAGGATCTCGATTCCTACATCAAGGCGGGTGGCGTTCTGCTCGCCATCTTCGTCATCAGCATTGCCGGGCTGATTGCCCGCAACACCGGCGACGGGCCGATCAACGAGATCGAGCACGCCATCCAGAACAGCGAATTCCTGCCTTACTACCAGCCAGTCGTCGATATCCGCACCGGACGACTGGAGGGTTGCGAGGCGCTGATCCGCTGGAAGAAGCCGGACGGAACGGTGCTCTCGCCGGGTGCCTTCATCGGTCTTGCCGAGGCGACCGGCCTCGCCGTGCCGATGACGCGCCTGCTGATGGAGAAGGTCCGTGACGATCTCGAGCAGGTCTATCACGAGCGCCCGCACCTCAAGGTCTCGATCAACCTCTTCCGCGACCACTTCGATTCGATCGACATCACCGAGGATGTCGAGCAGATCTTCGGCAAGTCGAAGATCCGCTACCGCCAGCTCGTCTTCGAGGTCACCGAGCGCGAGCCGCTCGCCGACCTCGACACCGCCAAGCTGGTGATCCGCCGCCTGCAATCCTTCGGCTGCCGCGTCGCCCTCGACGACGCCGGCACCGGCCACAGCGGCCTTGCCTATCTGCAGGAACTGGCGATGGACGTCTTGAAGATCGACAAGCTGTTCGTCGACGCCATCGGCACCAATCGCTATGCCGCGCCGATCATTCATTCCCTCGTCGGCCTCGCGCGCAACTGCCACATGTCGGTGATCGCCGAGGGCGTCGAGACGGTCGAGCAGATCGAATATCTGAAGGCGCTCGGCATCTCGGCCGCGCAGGGCTACGTCTTCGCGCCGCCGCTGCCCGCCGCCGCCTTCCTCAAGCTGGCGACCGCGATGGAGCCGCTGAAATACGAATCGCTCGTCGAGCCGCCCGATCTCGATTTCGTCGACATCGAGCCCGCCGGCCTCGACAAGCGCAAGCGCCGCGCCGGCTGACCGGCGTTGACCCGGTGCCTTTGCGCCTGCCGGCAAGCGATTCTGTCGACTCGTCTTTTCCCGCCGGCTTGAATCACCTCGCGAAGCGCCGATCGCCCCGTCGGCGGCGTTGAATCGGATTGTGAAGTCGTTGAATCGATGCGCGAGGTCGTTCCACCGGCCTCTGAAGTCGCGGCCCTTCGCGCGATCGGCGCATTGCCGCGCGCCGGTCCGCCGCCTAACTATGTCGGGACATCCCCCGAACCAGCACGAGGCACCAGATGAGCGACGCCGACAAGCCCATTGTTCTCCACTACTGGCCGACGCCGAACGGCTGGAAGATCACCATCATGCTCGAGGAGCTCGGCGTCCCCTACGACGTGCGCCCGGTCAACATCGGCAAGGGCGAGCAGTTCAAGCCGGAATTCCTCGCCATCTCGCCGAACAACCGCATGCCGGCGATCGTCGATCCGGACGGGCCGGGCGGCGCGCCGATCTCGGTCTTCGAATCGGGCGCGATCCTCATGTATCTCGGCCGCAAGTTCGCCCGCTTCTACCCGGTCGAGAACGAGCGCGCCCGCGTCGAGGTCGAGCAGTGGCTGATGTGGCAGATGGGCGGGCTCGGGCCGATGTGCGGCCAGGCCCACCATTTCCGCCAGTACGCGCCCGAGAAGGTGCCCTACGCCATCGAGCGCTACACCAACGAGGTCAACCGGCTCTACGGCGTCATGAACAAGCGCCTCGCCGACCGCGATTTCCTCGCCGGCGAGTATTCGATCGCCGACATGGCCTGCATCGGCTGGATCAAGCCGCACGAGCGCCAGGGCCAGAACCTCGACGATTTCCCCGGTCTCAAGCGCTGGTTCGAGACGATGATGGCGCGTCCGGCGGTCGGGCGCGGCCTCGCCGTCGCCGGCGAACTGCGCGGCGACATCTCCAAGGACGAGGAGGCGCGCAAGGTCCTCTTCGGCCAGAAGGCGCGCTGACGATGCCCGGTCCGGGTCGGCGGCGTTATTCGCCGCCGTCCTCGGCCAGAAAGCGGGCGGCGACCCAGCCCGTCACGCCGCGATAGCCGATCCGGCACCAGGTCCGCTGCCGGAGCGCCTTGAGGTCCTTCGAGGACATCTCCACCAGCGTGTCGACCGGCAGTTTCGGCGTGCATTCGGCAAGGTTCTCGAGGCCCCGCCCGTCATGCGGCACCGTGCCGACGATGTCGAAGCGGACCGACGGTCCGCTGCGGATATTGAGGACGTCGTCGGCGGCGACACCGACCACCCGATAGGCATCGGGCCCGTCCGCCACCGCGTGCGCCAACGTCGGCGCGAGCATCAGGAATACGGCTGCAAGGATCGTCCGGAACATGAAAAGCGTCTCCCGCCCGAGGAAAGCCGAGCTTTGCCCGGGCGGGCTGAACGGGTCCTGAACGGCGACCGGCTTATTTCGACCGCGACCAGCTCTGGCTCTTGCATATGACGCCGCCGAGCACGCAGCCAGAAAGCTTCAGCTTGTCGGCGCTCGAAAGGCTCATCTTGCCGTCGTAGGTCTTGCCGTCCTTGTAGTTGTAGAGCTTGCCGCCATATTCCTCGGCCTTGCCGGTCGGCTTCAGGCCCCACAGCATCTGGATGCCCTGAACCGGACGGGACTGCTTGCCGGCGTCCGGGTTCTCGGTGTCTTTCGGGTCGCCCTTCGCCCAGACCACCGTGCCGCATAGCGAGCCGCCGCAGGGCGCGATGCGCACCTTGGTCTCTCCGCTCGCCGAGAGCCACACGCCGGTCACGTCGGCGGCGAGCGCCGCCCCACCGGAAAGACACGCAAGGACCGCGGCCGCGGCCAGGATTTTCGTTGCAGACATTCGCCTCACCTCGGGTTCCTCCGGCGGCAACTCTTGGCGGTGCCGCCCGGCTACGGGAAGAAATCTAAGGCCGGGCGTGGTCGTTTGAAAAGCTGTGACGCAACGTCATCCGAGTCGAATTCATGAGCGCCGATGGTGCGCCTGTCCTCTTGCCCCGCCGGCGCGGGCATCCGAAGATGCCGGGCGCACTCCTCATCGCCCCGCGGCGCGGACCCTCTCGCCCATGCCCCCTGCCAAGCTCGACCATCTCTATGGGCCCGCCGTTTTCGGCGAGCGCGAGGTCGAATCCTGGTGGCGCGCCTCGGCGCCGCCGATGGCGCATGCCGCGGCGCCGCTCGCCGGCGAGGTCCGCTGCGATGTCGCGGTGATCGGCGCCGGCTTCACCGGGCTCTCGGCGGCGCTCCATCTCGCCCGCGACCACGGCCGCACCGTCATCGTCCTCGATGCCGGCGAGCCGGGCTGGGGCGCCTCGGGCCGCAATGGCGGCTTCTGCTGTCTCGGTGGCAGCAAGCTCGACCCCGCCGCGATGGCGGCGCGCCACGGCGCCGACGCGGCCCGCCGCTTCGACCGGCTGATGATCGAGGCCGTCGATCTCGCCGCCGCGATCCTCGAGGAGGAGGCGATCGATGCCCGCCAGACGGCGGACGGCGAAATCGAACTGCTGCACCGGTCGATGAAACCCGCCGCGATGCGCGCCGAAGCCGAGGCCGCGGCCCGGCGCTTCGGCTGCCGCACAGAAGTGCTCGGTCGCGACGACCTCGCCGCGCGCGGGCTCCGGGCGCAGGGCGCGCACGGCGCCATCTTTGTCGAAAAGGGCTTCGGCCTCCATCCGCTGCGCTATGCGCGCGGCCTTGCCGACGCCGCGATCGCCGCCGGCGCCGTCGTCCATGGCGAGACGCCGGTCCTCGGCTGGCGCGAGGATCGCGGCCGCCACCTCCTCGCGACGCCGCGCGGCCGCATCGATGCCGGCGCGATCGTCGTCGCCGTCAACGGCTATCACCCGAGGGGGCTGCGCCCGCGCGCCGAGACGGCGGTCCTGCCGGCGCTGTCGGGCATCGGCGTGACGCGGCCGCTGACCGAGGCCGAGATCGCCGCCGCGGGCTGGCGCGCGACGACGCTCGCCTATGACAGCCGCAACCTTCTTCACTATTTCCGCCTGCTGCCGGACGGCCGCTTCCTCTTCGGCGGCCGTGGCGGCCTGTCGCTCGACGAGGCGGCGCGCGAGGGCTGGTTCCGGCGCCTGCGCCGCGATTTCGAGGCGATGTTCCCGGCCTGGGCCGAAGTGCCTTTCGACTATCGCTGGGGCGGGTTCGTCGCGCTCGCCTTCGATCTCGTGCCCCATGTCTGGCGCGATCCCGGCGATCCCGGCGTCTGGTACGCCCATCTCTATCACGGCAACGGCGTCGCCATGGCGACCCGGGCAGGGCAGGCGCTGGCCCGGCTCGTGGCCGGGGCAGGCGATCCCGGCCTGCCGGACTTCATGCGGGCGCCGCCACCGGTGCCGCCGCTGCCGGCGCTTCGCCGCAGATACCTGCAGCTCGCCTATCTCTGGTATGGCGCCACCGATCGCGGCGTCCTGCCGGGGATCAACCTTCCGGCGGCTCTCGCCCGTTTCCTCGCCCGCTGACGGCACCGGCCCGGCGCGGAAATTTCCCGGACTTTCCGCAAGAGGGTTACCGAACGGTGATGGTTGAGAAGCGGTTACGACCGCAACGCGCTGGAAAAGCCTCGGCTTTCCGGCGTTTCAAGGCTAACGACTCGTGAAATTTACCAATAGTTTTTGAGTCGTTTTGAGAAAATTAAGCGCGTCATTTAACGACGGATTCAGCGGTGCCCGGCATCCTCGAAGCATCGGACAGGAAAGTCCAAAGCAACGCGACCGGAAGAACTCCGGACGACTACGGGAAGCAAGGGACAGGGGAAGTAACATGGCTCGCTTTGAGGTCAATGAAGTCAATCTCGCCGCGATGGGCATGCAGAGCGCGCCCGGCGACGTGTTTTTCCAGCTCGGCATGATGTATTCGACCGGGCGCAACGTTTCGACCGATCTCGTCGAAGCGCACAAGTGGTTCAACCTCGCCGCCGCCAAGGGCAACCGCGATGCCGCGCGCTACCGTCAGGAAGTCGCCAGCGAGATGACCTCGGCCGACGTCGCCGCCGCCCAGCGCGAAGCCCGCGAGTGGCTGCGCACTCACTGAGCCGACAGGCCTCGGCGCCGACCGGTCTCGACCGACGCATGTCTCCCCGTGGGGCGGGGAGGGGCGCGACGTTGACACCGCGACGCTGCTGAAGGTATAAATTCCTATCTTCTCGACAAGTGCCCGGTGCCGTGACGGCGCCGGGCACTTGTCGTTTCGACAGCCGTTTTCTTCCCAGCAGGGCCGCTCATCCGGGCGGCCCTTTTTCTTTCGAGAGGTTCCCCATGAAGACTTCCGGGCGCGGACGCGACGACATCGCCGGCCACGAGGGCGTGGTGCTGAAGGCCTACCGGGACGTTGCCGGCATTCTCACCATCGGCGTCGGCCACACCGCCAATGCCGGCCCGCCGGTGCCGAAGGCCGGCATGACGATCACCCGGGCAGAGGCGCTGGCGATCTTCGCCCGCGATCTCGGCCGCTTCGAGATGCGCGTCGCGGCCGCTCTCGGGGAGGTGCCGCAGCACGTTTTCGACGGTGCCGTCTCCTTCGACTACAACACCGGCGCCATTCACCGGGCGAGCTGGGTGAGGTCCTACCGGCGCGGCGACATGGCCGCGGCCGAGCGCCAGCTCATGCTCTGGAACAAGGCCGGCGGCCGCGTCGTCAAGGGTCTCGCCCGCCGCCGCGCCGCCGAGGCCGACCTCATCTTCCGCGGCCGCTACCGGTCGAGGGCGAAGGCGGGGGCCGAGAAGATCGCCACCGCGACGGCGATCGCCGCCGCACCGGTCGCCGCAACCGTCGCCGTGACCACCGAGCCGGACACCGAGGGCGCTGTCTCCAGCGGCCTCGTCGTTGCCGGCGTCGTCGTTCTCGCCGCCCTTGCCGTCTTCGCGGCCTGGCGGCTCGTCGTCCGCTCCGGCGGCAAGCTCAAGGCGGAGGCGTGAGCCATGGACTGGAAGGAACTCGGCAAGAAGCTCGTCGGTCTCGGCGCGCCGGTCGTCGGCGGCGCCCTCGGCGGCCCGGCCGGCGCCGCCGTCGGCGCGGCGATCGGCGCAGCACTCGGCACCGACGTCGACCCCGACGCCATCGACATGGCGGTCGGCAAGGACCCGGCGGCGACCGTCGCCACGATCAACGGCCTCGAGGAGGCCGTTCCGGGCATCGTCTACGAACACATGGGCCGGGCGCTCGAAACCGTGGCGGCGACGCAGTGGCGCGAGATGACCGCGCACTCGGCGCTGCAGCGCAACTGGCGCCCGCTCTGGGGCATCGGCGCCAATGTCGTGTGGTTCTCGACCGGCATCGCCCTCGTCGCCGCGATCGTCGTCGCCATCGTCTCGGGCGATGTCGCGGCGCTCTCGGCGGTCGCCTCGGCGCTCTCGTCCCTCGCCTGGTTCTACACCGCGCCGCTCGCTGTCGTCGGCGTCGTCGCCTGGGGCCGCACGGCGGAGAAGACGGCGGTCCTCGGCCGCGACAAGGGGCCCGGTCTCGTCGAGGCGATCGCCGGGCGCATCGCCGGGGCGGGTGGCTGAGCGAAGCGGCGCGCCGGCACTTGTCCGGCGCGCGAAAATCTCCATATCGCGCGTTGACGGCAGGGCGGTTCGCCCTGTAGGAATTCGCCCCAACGGAGACGTGGCCGAGAGGCTGAAGGCGGCGGTTTGCTAAACCGTTATACGGTCAAAAGCCGTATCGAGGGTTCGAATCCCTCCGTCTCCGCCATTCCTTCGATCCGGCAGGCTTCGCGGCAATGTGCGAAAGGGGGCGGGCATGCTTGGTGACAAGGCTTGGGCACGGAAATTCGCCCATTGCCCGCCGTTGAACGCTTCCGGGTTCCTGGCCGCGCTTTTCCAGCATTTCGGCATTCAGATCTATGCGGTGGTCGCGATCACGACCGCGGTCTACGTGGCATTTGCCGACGCCGCCCCGCTGCGCCTGGCGATCGCCGGCGTCTATTCGTTCGCTGCCTTCTCCTTCATCGAATACGGTCTGCATCGCTACATCCTGCATGCCAATTTCCTTGCCCGGTCGCGCTGGACGGCGACGCTCTGGCGCCGTCTCCACTACGACCATCACATGGCGCCCGGCGACGTCTCGGTGCTCTTTGCCGACCCGACGAGTTCGGTGCCGTTCCTCGTGCTGCTGTCGCTGGTGATGGCGGGCGTCGTCGGCAACCTCGATCTGTTCCTGCCGCTCGTGGCGACCAATTTCGCGGCCTTCCTCTATTACGAGTTCATGCATGCCGTGGCGCATGTACCCGGTGATTTCGGCAATGCCTGGCTTCGCCGGAAGAAGGAAAACCATCTCCGGCACCATTTCCTCGACGAACAGGTCAATTTCGGCATCGGCTCCAATCTCGTCGATCGCCTCGTCGGCACCCTGCTGATCTCCACCGAGGGCAAGTCGCGTTCGCCGACGGCCAGGAACCTCGGCTACGACGACGAGATGGCGGCGCGCTACCCCTGGGTGCGCGAGGGCTACCTGAGGGAATTCGGCGCCGACGGCAGGCGCAACGTGGCCGACGCCTGACGGCGGGGCCGGGCAGGGTGGCCGCGCTCGGGCGACCGCCGCGACCCGCCCTGCGCCCGCAGCTTCGGCCCGGACCGTGTCCGTGACTCTCCGTCATTGCCCAATGGACTATCTGGAACGTCTCCCGGCGCGTCACCATAGTCTCAGGTCAGGACCGGCGATCGCCGGAGCCTCTTCGGCCCGGCGAGAAGGTCGCCCTGGTCGGCGGGCGCAGGCGGAATGACGGGGAGGTGGCGAGATGTCGAACGCAAAGGCAGTCCTCGACCGCGTCCTGACGGTTGTCCTGACTGCCGCGCTGGCGGCTTTTCTCCTTGTCTTCTTCACGAACGACGGCGTGTTCGAATGGGCCTTCCGGCGCCACCAGAACACCTTGTCCTGGGTCGTGCGCCCATTGCTGATCCTGCCGTTTTGCTTCTTTGCCTACCGCCGGAGCCTCAACGGCATGCTGGCGACAATCCTCGCCATCCTGACGTCGATGTTCTGGTTTCCGGCGCCGATGGAGGTCGATCCTCGGGTCGCCGAGTTTCTCGCCATGGAGCGCGCGCGGCTGAAAGCCGGATTCGACCTCCAGAACATCGCCGCGATCGTTTTCGTCGCCGCGTTTCTCGTCGCGCTTGCCGTCGCGTTCTGGCGCCGCTCGCTCGTTTGGGGCGGGGCCGTCGCGGTTCTCGGGGCGGTGGGAAAGTCCGCGTGGAGCGTCCTGGCGAGCCCCGAAGGCGGAAGTGCCGTCCTTCCCTTCGCGGCGGCCGGCGTCGTCGCCTTGCTCGTCGCTCTTGTCTTGGCGTCGAGGTTTCGCAAGCGTTCCGGCCGGAAAGACTGAGCCCGGCGATGCCCGCCCATCCCGCGGCAAGGCCGGGTCGGGCAGTCGCCCTCAGGCGACCGCCGCGACCCGCTCGGCAAGTGCGACCATCGCGCCGCGATAGGTCGCGAGGCCCGGCGTGCGCAGGCCCGCGACCTTCGCCATGTCGTCCCACTGGCGCAGGCGCACGGCATCGCCCCAGAAACGGCTGCGCTTGAAGATATGCACCCCGTCCTCGTCGAACGGGCCGCCCTGCGCCTTCAGCGAGGCGCGCGAGGCCGGCGTCAGCGCGTCGCGATAGTCCGGATCGATGGTGCAGAGATAGCGCTTGGCGGCGACATGCAGGCGGATCGGCTCGGTCACCGCCGCCGGGAAGACGGCGGCGAGATGCCGGGCGGCGACATCCTCGTGGCGCGGCGCGATGCGGCGACCCGTGGTGTTGCCGCCGTCGGAAAGCACATGGCCATAGTCGTGCAGCAGCGCGGCGACGACGAGCGCGTCCGGGGCGCTCTCGCGGCGGGCGAGGGCGGCGCACTGCAGCGCGTGCTCGAGCTGGTTGACGGCCTCGCCGTCATAGATGCGGCCGCCCTCGCGGGTCAGCCGGCAGATGATGTCGTCGATGAGTCGCATTCGTTTTCTCCAGGCGAAACGCCAGATCGTGTGTCGACGGTCGTCGTGCCTTCAGGCGCCGCTCCGGCCGCGCGCATCCTTGCGTCGCGATCGGTTTGCCGGGGCGCCGGCGGTCTCCGAACGAGCCGAGGGCGCGACAACCAGGGTGGTGTCCGCGTATCCGGCGAGGGCTCGGTCTGCCGCTTGCCGCGCGAGGTACACCGCAACAAGGGTCCGAGCGCATCATGCCGATCCGGCCGGACCCGAGCCCATCACTAGCCGGCCTCGATGACGGATCGATGACGTGGCCGGCCGCGGCGGCGCGTGTTGCCGGCGCTCGGCCGGCGCCCTAGTGTTTCCGGCGATCGCGTTCGACGCGACCGACGGCTCGCGCCCGCAGGCGGGGACGGGCGGGCAACCGAGAGAGGGCACCATGACCGACGCCGGCCGGCTCTTCGCGGAAGACGGGTACTACTGCGCCGAAGCGGTGGTGAAGGCGACGGCGATGCGCCTCGGCCTCGACGACCGCCTCGTCACCCGGCTGGCGACCGGCTTCGGCTCGGGAGAGGGGCGGACGGCCGGTCCGTGCGGCGCCCTCAGCGGCGGCATCCTCGCCCTGTCGCTGGCGCTCGCCCCCGACGATCCGCGCACCGACCGCGAACGCACCTATGCCGCCGTCCAGGAACTGCGCGAGCGATTCGAGGAAACTTTCGGTGCCGTCACCTGTCCCGGGCTTCTCGACGGCTGCCATCTCGGCACGCCGGAGGGCCGGAAGCGGTTCCAGGCCGAGAACATGTCGGTGCGCTGCGCCCGCTACACCGCGGGCGCGGCCGAAATGGTCGCACAGATTCTCGACGAGGGATTCTGACCGCCCGATCGCAGGCGCTCAGCGCGCCTCGGCCAGGCGCAGTGCCGCGAGCGGGTAGGAATCGAGGATCGAGAACGGCTCGCCCGGTGCCGGCTCGACGAAGAGGGCGATGCGGTCGAGCGTGTGAAGGCTGGCGAGCGCCGGCGCGAAATAGGCATCGAGTGCCGGTTTCAGCCGCCGCCGCGTCACCTCGTCGAGGCGCTCGGTGAGCGTCATGTGGAAGCGGAAATCGGCAAAGAGATAGGGGTAGCCCCAACGGCGCATGGTCTCGGCCTGGCGCTGGGTGAGGCCGTTGCCGGCACGCCGGCGCATTTCGGCGTCGTCGGCCGGGGCGCGGAAACGATCGAACGATTCGACCGCGGCGCCGGCGAGACCGCGCAGGGCCTCCCCGCCGGCCGCCGGACGCAGCGCGAGGAAACCGTCGAGGCTGTCGACTTCCAGCCGAATCGGCGCGACGGCCTGGGTGAAATAGGCGAAGTCCTCGAAGGCTGCGAGCAGCGCGCCTTCGGTCGTCCCACTCGCGAGGCGGAACGGCGGCTTCAGGGTCGCATGGAAGCCATAGCGCCCCGGCCCGCGCGTTGCCGCCGCGATTTCGTCCGGGCGCAGGCCCGGTATCTCGGGGGTCGGCAGGATTTCCCCGCTCGCCGCATCGCGGCCGAGAAGCGCGCTGCCGAGTCGCCACAAGGGACTCTCGGGCGCCGGGGCATAATAGATGGCGTAGCGTCTCGTCATCGGTTGGCCGACTTGTGTGAAATCTCGTCGAGGGCGGCGTCGTCACCCGGCCGGAGCCGGTCGTGCGATGCCATCGTCCTCCCGGACGCTCATTAGCCCCGAAACGTGACGAAGAAGTGACGCGGATCCGAATGACGCCGGACGGCGACTCACGAGGGATCCCGCACGACCTGCTTGAACTTGCGCTCCCAGGCGAGCAGCCGGCCCGCAGAGCCGAGCACGAACGGCGACAGCGCGATCACCCAGATGAGGATGCGGTTGCCGAGCGAGCCCGGGAACCGCATCGGCCGGACGAAGTCGACGAACAGCACCGCGCGCACCTTGTCGGTGCCGTTCCAGGCCTCGTGGTCGAAGGCGTCGTCGAAGATGAGGCTTTTGCCCTCCTGCCAGTGCCGCGTCTCCTCGGCGACGCGGATGCCGCAGGCCTCCGCCGGCTCGGGCACGACTACGCCGAGATGGTAGCGCAGCACGCCCTTGTAGGGGCCGCGATGCGGCGGCACCTTCTTGTGCGGCGCGAGAATCGAGAACATCGCCGTCGTCATGCCGGGAATCTTGCGCAGCGCCGCCACCGTCTTCGGGCAGAGTTCCTCCATGCCCGGCGCCTTCAGGCCATAGGCGTAGAAGACCACCGTCTTCCAGCCGTCGTCATTGGTCATGTAGCGCTGGTCGGGCGACAGATCCTGGAAGTTCGGCAGGTGCTCGCGGTATTTCAGCAGCTCCTCGATCTCGGCCCGAATCACCGGGTACTCGCGCTCGACCTCGACGGCCCAGGGGAATTCGTCGATTTCGAAGAAGGGCTTGTTCGGCACCTTCGACCAGCGCACGCAGAAGGAATCGAGGCCGAAGACGACCTTCTTGCCGATTCGCATGAACAGCTTGTCGAACCGGTCCCGGAAACTGCCGCTCATTGTCGTCTCCTTGTCAGGCGTCTCGAGGAGTGGCGGACATCTCGTCCTTATATATACCGTCGATCGAGGAAGCTCGCAGCCGTTCCGGATCGGGTGCGACACCGACGATTCGGGGTGCGGTGGTCGCCGCGCGAGGGGGCGGCCGTCCCGGCGGATCGCCGCCGCAAGGGTGCAATGCAGCAATCGACAGGGCTTGCCGGGCCGCCGCAATGCCGGCGCGGCCCGCCATTCGGTCCGTGTCCGGGTCTCCCGACCGCTTCGCGAAGGTTAACAAAACGTCAACGATTTCCGCCTGTTGGCTCGGAAATAAACGAACGGGTGGCAGTCCCGTGACAGTTTTCCCGAGGGCCCCTTCACATCTCGTGACATTACTGCAACACCCGGGGAAATAGACGCCCCGAAGCCTATTCCATGGGCATTTGCAGGTTGATTGGTAACGGGCCTGGGATAAAAGTGGCCTTGCGACGGCGGGAAACCGAAGTCGCTGGCCGTAGCGTCTCCGACCTGGGGTGGTCGACCGAAAGGCGAAACGGCGAATTCGCGGGGAACTCGGAAGGCTTCCTTGTTGTCGGCGGCGGTAACGCCAAGACGTACCGACGCTGCAGAAGACGCCAAGTCCCTCAGGTTAGACGATTGGAGGTCAGGAAATGACTATGAAGAGCCTCATTCTCGGCTCCGCCGCTGCGGTTCTCGCGGTGACCGGCGCCCAGGCGGCGGACCTTCCGGCTGCTGAGCCGGTCGAGTACGTCAAGGTTTGCGACACTTTCGGCACCGGTTTCTTCTACATCCCGGGTACCGAGACGTGCCTCAAGATCGGCGGCTATGCCCGCTACGAGCTCGCTTATCTCGAGCCGCAGTACGGCATGTCCCGCATTGAGAATCATACTTTCACCCGCGCGCGTGCTCGCCTGACGTTCGATGCCCGCACCATGACCGAATATGGTCTGCTGCGCTCGTTCATCGATATCTGGCCTGAGGCCAACAGCGGCGCTGGTTTCACCACTACCAGCAATACCCGTTTCTGGCGGGCTTTCGTGCAGTTCGGCGGCCTGACCGCCGGTCGCGCCGGCTCGTTCTTCGAGTTCTGGGGCGGTTACAACCTCGCCGGTCTGAGTGGCGTGGGCGGTGCCTTCCCGGTCCTCCCGACCAATCTTCTGGCCTACACTTTTGCCTTCGGCAACGGCTTCTCCGCCACGCTGTCGGCTGAAGACGCCACCTTCTACAGCTACGGCTACACTGGCGTCGCCGGCGTCGGTGGTCATACGCTCCCGGACGTCGTCGCTTCGTTGCGCGTCGATCAGGGATGGGGTTCGGCTCAGATCGCCGGTGCTCTGCACAACAATCGCTTCACCACTGCCACGACTGCCGACTCTGAGCTCGGCTGGGCGGTTATGGGTGGCGTGACCATTAACCTGCCGATGATCGCTGCTGGCGATCAGCTGTCGGTTCAGGCGGTCTACGCCGACGGTGCCACCTACTACACTGGCACTCGTTGGTCTCGCTTCGAGGGTGTCAATACCTTCACTGCCGCTGGCGTTCGCGTCGGCAATATCTTCAACGGCGACACCTCCGCTACGACGTTCCGGTCGACCAAGGCTTGGTCGGTTGCTGCTGGTTTCGTTCACAACTGGACCCCGCAGATCTCGACCGCCATCACCGGCACCTATGTCGACGTCAACAATCCGAACACTGTCACAGCGTTCGCCGATTGGGACGCCTACACCATTATGCTGACGAACACCTATCGTCCGGTCGCGGGCCTGTCGATTTCGGCTGAAGTCGCCTATGAGAACGTGGACGTCAACAACGTCGGCTCGGCGATCGGCGTTGCGGTTGGTGATCGCGACTACTGGGCGGGCCTGCTCCGCATCCAGCGCGACTTCTGATAAATCCGTCTGACGGATCTATCGATGCCCGGCGGGGAAACCCGCCGGGCATTTCTTTTGTTGTCGCGCCGCGTCGGCGATTGCCGGTCCGGATGAAGCGACAATCGCCTGTCCGCGAAACGGTGTTTCGGTTGGACATGCGATCGATCGATCAGTCGCGAATGCACAAATCTGCTGCCATCGGTAGCGACATAAAATTGTTGTCAAAATATCACATTGGGTTCTCGAACGTCTGGTTTGCTTGGATTTTGGGCAGAAGCTTCATTGCGGGAGAAAGTGTTCTCGATATTCTGACATCCAGGCGACGCAAATCAGCCGTGCCGGTCTTAGTAGTGCCATCCGACGCCAATTGATGCGTAGGGTGTCGGAGCCGGAGCCGGTGGCAAGTCGTCCCGAACAAGCCGAACGGATGTCCTCCCGTTCGTAGCGATGCGATGAAAGGTAACGAGATGACCATCAAGAGCCTCATCCTCGGCTCCGCCGCCGCCGTCCTCGCGGTCACCGGCGCCCAGGCTGCTGATCTCCCGGCCGCTGAGCCGGTCGAATACGTCAAGGTGTGCGACACCTTCGGCACCGGTTTCTTCTACATTCCGGGCACCGAGACCTGCCTCAAGGTCGGCGGCTATGTCCGTTATGACCTCAACTATCTCGAGCCGGTCGGCTCCGGCACCCGCTCGGAGAACCACACCTGGACCCGCGCCGAGGCTGCGACCACGTTCGACGCCCGCACCATGACCGAGTACGGCCTGCTGCGTTCGTTCATCGACGTTCGCTATCGTGGCACTTCTGCGGCGCCGTTCACTGCGGTTGACGCTGCGGGTGGCGTTCGGTTCGAGCGCGCCTTCATCCAGTTCGGTGGCCTGACCGCCGGTCGCGCCGAATCGTTCTTCGACTTCTGGCCGGGCTATGCCTGGGGCCCGGTCGTCGACACGATCTACTCCTACCTGCCGACCAACCTCCTCGCCTACACCTTCGCCTTCGGCAACGGCTTCTCGGCCACGCTGTCGGTTGAAGACGGCACGTTCCGCAACATCGGCACCGGCATCGAGAATGTCGGCCGTGGCGGTCACACCGTTCCGGACGTCGTCGCGGCTCTCCGCGTCGATCAGGGCTGGGGCTCGGCTCAGGTTGCCGGCGCGCTTCATCAGAACCGCTTCACCACGCTGACGACCGCTGACGCCGAGTTCGGCTATGCCGTCATGGGTGGCGTCTCGATCAACCTGCCGATGATCGCCGAAGGCGACCAGTTCTCGGTCCATGCGGCCTACTCCGAGGGCGCGACCGAGTATGTCGGTACCTTCGAGTCGCTGTTCGTGAACTCGCCGATGTGGCTCGGCACCGAGGTCGACGGCACCGTGGTTGGCAACAACTACAAGGCGACCAAGGGCTGGTCCGTCGCTGCTGGCTTCGTCCACAACTGGACCCCGCAGTTCTCGACCGCTCTGACCGGTTCGTATCTCGACATCAACCATGCGAACACCTCGGTCGTCGCCGATTGGGATGCCTACAACGTCATCCTGACCAACAACTACATGCCGGTCGACGGCCTGACCATCGGCGCCGAAGTGGCGTATGAGAACGTCGACATCCACGGCGTGGGTGGCGTTCCGGGCGGCGACGTGGATTACTTCTCCGGTCTGCTGCGCATCCAGCGCGACTTCTGATCCGGCGAACGCGCAAGCGTTTCAACCGAATCGGTCAAAATTCCCGGCGGGAGCGATCCCGCCGGGTTTTGCTTTTTGCGCCAATGATTTGCGGCAAGATCGCGGGCGCGGACGGGCACCTCGTGGCCCTGCCGTCGGCCTGCCGTCGAAACGTCTGCTTGCGGCGCCGCCTTCTGTTCCCCTAGTCTTCGTCGTGAAGGGGAATGAGGGGCGAGACGAGGCTGGTGCGTCGGACGCGGGCGCCGGCCTTGCCATGGGCGAAACCGGTCGGCTCCGGACGCCAGCCCCTCGGCAACGGGGGCACCGATGCATAACTGGCGCATGTGCGTTTTGTCGGGTCTGGCGACGGTGGTCGTCGGCACAATCTTGGCGCTCGCCACCCGCTCGGGTCACATCGAGGCCGATCTCGCCGAACGGGCGACCGCTGCGCTCGCGTCCGACGGCCAGGGCTGGGGCACGGTCACCGTCGATGGTCGCGACCTGACGCTGCACGGCACGGCGCCCTCGCCGGGGTACCGGCTGATGGGCCTCCAGTCGGTCGACCGGGTGTGGGGCGTGCGGGTCATCGCCGACGCGGCCGATGTCCTCGCGGCCGCCGATCCCTTCGTGTGGAGCATCGAGAAATCGGCATCGGGCCTGGCGCTCGCCGGTTCGGTCCCGCCCGGCCCGGCGCGCGAGCGGATCGCCGCCATCCTCGGCGAGGCCGCGCCGGGCGCCGCGATCGAAGACGCGACGACCGAGGCGAATGGGGCGCCGGAACTTGACGGCTGGCTTGATGCCATCCGCTTCGCCGCCGCGCGTCTCGGCGACCTTTCCGCCGGGCGGGCGGAGCTTTCCGGCAGCGGCCTCTCGTTTTCCGGCGCGGCCGCCGATGCGGCGTCCTACGATGCCTACCGGGCGGCCCTTGCCGAGCTGCCGGCCGGCTACGCGCTCGTTTCCGATACGGTCGCGCCGCCGCCCGTGAGCCCTTATGTCTGGTCCGCCGAGCGCCACGGCAAGGCTCTGGCGCTCGCCGGTTCGATGCCGGATGATGCGGCGCGCGCAGCGCTCGCCGGTGCCATCTCGCGGGCGTTTCCGGGCTCTGGGATCGCCGACGGAACGACGCCCGCGAGCGGCGCCCCGGAGGAGTTCGACATCGCCATCGCGATGGCGCTCGACGCCCTGTCCCGTCTCGAGGACGGCGCGGTGACGATCACCGACAAGGAATTGTCGATCCGAGGCCGGGCGCGCCATTTCGACAGCGAGGCGGACCTTCGGGCGGCCCTCGCGACCGGCCTGCCGCCCGGCTTTTCGGTGACTGAGTTCGCCATCTCGCCGCCGGCCGTCTCCCCCTTCACCTTCTCGGCCGCAACCGCCGACGGCGCCTTGCGGCTTGCCGGTTACGTGCCGGACGAGGCGGCGCGGGCCGCGATCCGCGACGCAGCCGCCGGCCTCGGCCTTGCGGTCGACGACCGGCTGGTCGTCGCCGGCGGCGCCCCCGAGGGCTTCCTCGATGCGGCCCGGGCGGCGCTTTCGGCGCTTGCCGGGCTCGCCCCGGGCCGGGCGGAGCTTTCCGGCATGGCGCTGTCCGTCTCGGGCAAGGCGCCGAGTGCGGAGGTCTTGGCCAAGGTCAATGCGACGCTCGACACCGGCTTGCCGGCCGGCGTCACGCTTGCCGGACGCGACATCGAGGGACCGCCGCCGCCACCCGCGCCGGAGCCGGAGCCGGTCGAAACGCCGGCGGTGGAGGCTGCGCCGGCGCCGGCAACCGTGCCGGACGGCTGGACCATGGAGCTCGGCGAGACCGGCATCGTGCTCGTCGGCCGCGTCCCCGACGAAGCGGCGCGCAGCGCGATCCTCGCGCATGTCTCGCGGCTTTTCCCGGACCGGGCGATCGACGACCGGCTCGTTGTCGCCGACGGCGCGCCGCAGGGTTTCGCCGCGGCGGTCGAGGCGGCGATCGACGCCCTCGGGCGCCTCGTCACCGGCCGCGCCGCGGTCCTCGACGGGACCATCGAGCTGACCGGCGAGGCCTATAACGAGCGGGCGATCGACGAGATCCTCGACCGGCTTAAGCGGGCGCTGCCGCAAGGCTTCACCACCGCCGGCGGCCTGCGGGTCGCCGCGCCGGCGGCCGAGGTCGCCGCCACCGAATGCCAGCAGCTCTTGAGCGGCCTTCTTTCCAACAACACCATCCATTTCGAGAGCGCCCAGTCGGTGATCGCCGTCGAGAGCTACGGCCTCCTCGACGCGCTCGCCTTCGCCAGCCAGCGCTGCCCGGCAGCCCGGATCGAGATCGGCGGCCATACCGACGCCGACGGTGCCGAGGATGCCAATCTCGCGCTGAGCGAGGCGCGCGCCGCGGCGGTCCGCGACTATCTCGTGCGGGCCGGCGTCGCCGTCGATCGTCTCGATGCCCGCGGCTATGGCGAGGCAGAGCCGGTCGCCGACAACGCAACCGAAGAAGGCAAGGCGAAGAACCGGCGCACCGAATTCAGGATCGAACAGTGAGCGACGACAAGAGCCGACAGGGCACGCCGTCGACAGGGGCAACCGGGGCAGGGCGCCGGAGCCGCAAGGGGAGGAATGAATGAAACGCGAAACCCTGATGCTCGGCGCGGCCGCGCTGACTTTTGCGATCACCGGTGCGTCCGCGACCGCGATCGCCGCGGAGGGCGCTCCGGCCGCCGCCGCGCCGCCGATCGCCTGTCCGGTCCCCGGGCCGGTGTCGGGCCTGCCCGGTCCGCTCGGCGGCCGGCCGGCGGCAACGCCGGTTCCGCCACCGGCGATGCCCGCTCCCTTTGCCACCAATCCCTGGGGCCCGCCGCCGGGTGGTTTCGCCGCGCCCTACACGCCGCGTGGCGGCTATGCCCCGGCCGAGGCGGGCTATGGCGGTGCGGACCGCTTTGCCCGTGCCGACCGGTATGCGGCCGAGCGCGCCGCGCGCCGCGCCGCACGGCAGGCCGAGGTGGCAAGATGGGCTGAGAGGCCGCGTTACGGAATGCCGGCGCCGTTCGGACCGGCTGCGCCCGGGGCGCCGGCCCTGCCGTCCGGACCGGCGATGCCGGTCGGGCCCGCGATGCCGGTCGGACCTGTGATGCCGGTCGGACCGGCGATGCCGGCCGGGCCGGGTGGGGCGCCCTATTGGGGCGGCCCCGGACCGCAGGGCGCGCCCGCCTATGGTGCGCCGCTGCCGCCGCGCGGCGCCTACCGGATGCTGCCGCCGCCGGGCGGTCCCTTCGGCTTTGGCGCGCCGCTGCCGCCGCCGGGCATGCTGCCTCCGCCGCCGGGCATGCTGCCTCCGCCGCCGGCACCGATGGCGCCGCCCGCGCCGCCGGCCGCCGCCGCAGCCCCGATGGTGCCGCCCGCTGCCCCGGTGGCGCCTGTCGCTCCGCCGCCGCTGAAGGCCGAGGCGCCGTCGCTGCCGCCCTTCGCGGCACCGCCCTTCGCGCCACCACTCGCTGCCCCGCTGCTGCCGCCCTTCGCCGTGCCGCCGCTCGCCGCTCCGCCGATCCCGGCTGAGGCGATGGCCGCCGCGAAGCCGCCTGCGATCGTCGCGCCGGCAGCCCCGGCCGTGGTCGAGCCTGCGCCCGCCGCTGCTCCGGCCGAGCCTGCCGCCCCGGCGCCGCAGCAGGCCGAGGCGCCGTCGCTGCCGCCCTTCGCTAGCCCGCCGCTCGCCGCCCCGCCGATCCCGGCCGAGGCGATGGCCGCCGCAAAGCCGCCCGCGATCGTGGCCCCCGCCGCGCCGGTGATGGCAGCGCCCGCCGCTGCCGCTCCCGCCGAACTGGCGCCGCAGAAGGTCGAGGCGCCGTCGCTGCCGCCCTTCGCCGCGCCGCCGCTCGCCGCCCCGCCGATCCCGGCCGAGGCGATGGCCGCCGCAGAACCGCCCGCGATCGTCGCGCCGGCAGCCCCGGCCGTGGTCGAACCGGCGCCCGCCGCGCCTGCCGAGCCGGTGATGGAAGCGCCCGCCGCTGCCGCTCTCGTCGAACCGGCGCCCGCGGCCCCCGAGCCGCAGAAGGCCGACGGTCCGGCCTGCGCCGTCGCGGCTGGCGAGCCGCCGATCATCGCGCATTTCCGCACCGATGGATCGGAACTCGACGACGAGAGCGCCGCGGCGATCGCCGCGCTCGCCCGCCGGCTCGTCGATTGTCCCGATCTTCGTCTGGAAATCGCCGGCCATACGGACTCGATCGGCGCGGCGTCCTATAATCAGAAACTGAGCGAGCAACGGGCCAAGGCCGTCTCGGACGAACTGGCCGCCGCCGGCGTCGATGCCGGGCGGATGACCTCGGCCGGATTCGGCGAGACCAAGCCCGTCGCCGGCAACGACACCGCCGAAGGGCGTGCCGAAAATCGGCGCATCGAGCTGTCGATCATCGGCAAAGAGGGAGACTGACCGCGATGTGGTACCTCATGATGAAGCTCTGGGTGTTCCTTCTCCTGGCGCTCGTCGTCGGTTTCGCGACGGGCTGGTTCGCGACCAGCCAGCGCATGTCGTGACCGGCGTCTGACGAGGAGCGAACAGCGATGTTCTGGCTGACTATCCAAACCGCGCTGCTGATCCTTGCAGCGTTCATTCTGGGCGCCGTCCTCGGCTGCATCGCCCGGCAATTCTTCGCCAATGCGCGGACCCGCGCGACCGGGACGGACCCGGCCCGTGCGGCGCCTGCGCCGATGACCGCGACGGCGGCTGCCGCCCGGGCGGCGGCGCGCACCACCGATGCCGAAGCCGGCGCGGCGGGCGAGGTGGTCGCGGCCGACAGCGGCGCCGCGCCCGCAGAGAAAGCCGAGACCGCGGTCACCGAGGTTGCGGCTCCGGTCGCCGCCACGGCCGCCGGGGATGCGGAACCGGCCGGCGCCGAGAGCGCCGAAGCCGAGACCGCCGCGACGGAAGCCGAAGCCACCGAGGCGGCGGCCGCATCCGAGCCCGAGGCAGTTCCGGCGGCTGACGGAGCCGGCGCCGACGACGAGGCCACGATGGCGGCAAGGCTCGCCGCGCTGCCGCAGGATGCCAGTCCCGCCGAGAAGGCCGACGCGGTCGGCAGTCGTCCGGTCGGGCTCGGCGCGGCGCGTGGCGGCAAGGCCGACGACCTCAAGCGCATCCGCGGCATCGGCAAGGTCAACGAGAAGAAGCTCGGCGACCTCGGCGTCTATCACTTCGACCAGATCGCCGCCTGGACGGCCGCCGAGGTCCGCTGGGTCGGCACCTTCCTCTCCTTCGCCGGCCGCATCGAGCGCGAGGAATGGGTGGCGCAGGCCGCAAGGCTCGCACGCGGCGAGGAGACCGACTTCTCCAAACGCGTCGACGAGGGTGACGTGCCGAGCAGCAAGGACTGAGGCGGCGCGCCGATCCCGGAGAGAGACGACGGCCGGCGCTCAGCCGGCCGTTTTCTTGTCTGCCGCCGCGATGAAGGCGGCGATCTCGCCATTCAGCGCCGGGTCGGTGAAAAGCGGCGCATGGCCCTGACCGGGGACTTGGCGAAGCACGAGGCCGGGATGCGCCGCCGCCATCCGCGCCGCCGTCTCGGCGCTGAGAATGTCGGAGTGCTCGCCGCGAACGACCATCACCGGCAGCTCCTTCAAGGCCTCGAACTGCGGCCAGAGGTCGGGCATCGGCGTCTCGGGCGAGACGTCGGCGACCGTCGCGACGAGCGCCGGATCGTAGTCGACCGTCGGCACGCCGGCCTCGTCGCGGAACGTCATGCGGGCAAAGTCCATCCAGTCCGCGTCGGAGAGCGCGGGAAAGCTCGCGCCTTGCGCCATCCGCAGCATCCGCGCCGCTTCCTCGAAGGTCTTCGGCGAGCCCATCTTGCCGACATAGCCCTTGATGCGCATGAGGCCGGCGATGTCGATCGTCGGGCCGATGTCGTTCATGACGACGGCGCGCAGCACGCCCGGCCGCATCACCGCGATGATCATGGCGAGGATGCCGCCGCGCGACGTGCCGACGACCGCCGCTTCCGCGACGCCCGCCGCGGCAAGGCCGGCGAGCACGTCGCCCGCCTCGGTGATCGGATTGTAATTGGCCGGGTTCGGGTCGTGGGCGGAGCGGCCGCGGCCGCGATATTCGAAGGTCAGCACCCGGCGCGGATGTTCGGCGTCGCTGGAGAGCGCGAGGGCGAGATCGTGGAAATCGCGGGCCGACCGGGTAAGGCCCGGCAGGCAGACGACGGCAAGCCCCGGCGCGGTGCGCTCGCCATAGTCGCGGGCAAAGAGCGACAGTCCGTCCTGTGCGCTGTAGCGGAAGGCGCGCCAGCCTTCGCCCGTCTCCTCGGTCCCGTGCATGCGATGTCTCCCCGATCCGGCTGGCGGTCTGCCGGAAAACCTAGCCGAGGCGGAGGCGGGGGGACAAGAAGGCAACGGCGATGCGCGCCCGTCAGCCGCCGCGCTTCAGGTCCCTGGTGATGCCGAGCGAGCCGTTGTCGATGCGCGCCCGGTAGACCTGCAGGTTCTCGATGATCCGCTGCACGTAGTTGCGCGTCTCGGTGAACGGAATGCTCTCGATCCAGTCGATCGCGTCGACCTTGGCGGAGCGCGGATCGCCGAAGCGCTCGACCCACTGGGTCACCCGGCCGCGGCCGGCGTTGTAGCCGGCGAAGGTCATGATGTAGGAGCCGTTGAACTCGCCGATGAGCTCGCCGAGATGGGCCGAGCCGATGGTGGCGTTGTAGCCCGGATCGGCGGTGAGCTTGGCGCGCGAGAACGAGACGCCGATGTTCTTGGCGGTGCGCTGGGCGGTCGTCGGCAGCAGCTGCAGCAGGCCGCGCGCGCCGGCGTGGCTGACGGCGCCGGGATCGAAGGCGCTCTCCTGGCGGGCGATCGCATAGACCAGCGGCCGCTCGACGCCGCCGGCGATCTTGGCGCTCTTCGGGATCGCATTGACCGGGAAGGCGAGGGGCTCGAGCCCCATATTGCGCCCGTCGGCGACGATGCCGACCTGCAGCGCCGTGCGGTGGTCGCCATAGCGCTCGGCGAGCGCGGCGAGCTGGACGATGTCCTCCGGCTCCGCGAGCGTCTCGGCGAGATGGCGAAAGAGCGTGCCGGCGAGCGAGATGTTGCCGCTGTCGCCGAGGATACGGATGCCCTTGACGACCTCGTTGGCCTCGAAGCGGGCCTTGGCGCCGCCGCCGGCCTTCGGCAGGCTGGCAAGGCCGACCGAGTTCGAGCCGAGCTCGGCGCGGGCCAGCTGGCCGTAGAACACGGTGCCGTATCGGGCGGCCGACTCGTATGCCTTCCTGGCGCCGCCCCGGTCGCCGCGGGCCTCGGCGGCGCGGCCGAGCCAGTAATAGCCGCGCGCCCGGCTGCGCGCGCCCTTGGCGATCCCGAGGATGCTCTCGAAATGGCCGCTGGCGCGAGCCGGGTCCTTCAGGAAGCGCAGCGCATACCAGCCGGCGTGGAACTCGGCCTCGACCGCGTCCTCCGGCGACTCGGCCGAATGCGCCGCGGCGATCTTGTAGGCGTTCCTGGCGTCGCCCGCTTCCATGAGCATGCGCGAGACGAGCCGGCGCTCGACCCACCACTCGTCGGGGTCGACGAGCGCGGCCGCGTCGCGCGGTGCCCCGAGCAGCACCTTGGCGGCTTCCTCGATGCGGTCGGCGCGCCTCAGATACTGGACGCGCGAGAAGAGGTAGCCGGGATCCTTCTTGGCCGCGGCGGGCAGGCCGTCGAGCACGGCGCCGGCATTCTTGGCCCGTTTGATCACGGCGATCCGCGCCTCGGCGAGCTTGCCGTTGCTGCCGCCGGCGCGCTTGGCGGCGCGCAGGGCCGGCGCGGTGCGCTCGGCATAGAGCAGCTTGTCCATGCGCAGCTTGTGATCGGCCGCGCCGAGCAGGCTGCCGAATTCGGAAACGAGCGCCTGCTCGTCGGCGTCCGACATGCGCGTCGCCATATAGGCCTCGCGCACCAGCTTGGTGGCGGCCGCACGGTTGCCCTTGGCGAGGTGGGCGCGGGCGAGCTCCATCGAGCCCTCGGTCGAGACCGGCTCGCTGCCGGCGAAGGCGCCGAGAACGGCGTCGGCCGAGGCGTTCTCGCGGGCCAGCGCCTGTTCGGCGCGGCGCCGGATGACGACGTCGACCGGCCAGGCCGGCGCGCCCTGCGTGAACTCGGCGATATAGGCGGTGGTCAGCGCCGGATCGTCCTTGCGGCAGATCAGCCAGCCGACGAGGTTGCGCGCCACCGGGTCCTCGAGGCCGCGCCGGCGCCGCATCGCCTCGGCGATGTCGCCGTTGCGCACGGCGGCAAGGGCGTCCTTGACGCTGCCGGAAATCTTGCCCGAAGGCGCCGCGACCTCGGCGACGGCCGGGACGGCGGGCGCGGCCGGGCGCGCCGCATCGGGCCGCTGCGGCGGGCGCGGATGATCGATCGGGATCGTCATCTCGGCAAGGCGCGAGCTGTCGGGCTTTGGCTGCGGCAGCGGCGCCGTCATGCGGCCGACGAGGCGGTCGAGTTCGCTCGGCGCGGCGTCGCGCGCGGCGGTTCCGCCACCGGTTGCCGCCAGTCCGAGGAGCGCGGCGAGAACGCTGAGCGACGCCCGCACATGGATAGTCATGACTGCCCGAACCTTCATGTGTCTTCGGTTGCGATCGGCGGCGCCTGCACCGGACGTAGCCAACTCCCGAACCTATGGCTGCATGGTGAACAAGCGGTTACGGACCTTCGCCGCGGCTGGGGCGAAGCGCGCCTTGCCGCCGCCCTTTTCAGCAATTATGTTCACGCCCCATTCGACCCGCCGATTGCGACCAAAGCGCGGCGGGGGCGGATTTCTTCGCAATCATGGCCGATGCGCCAGTTCACCAGGACGACGACGATGTTCAAGGGATCGATCACCGCACTCATTACTCCGTTCGCGAACGGGGCGGTGGACGAGAAAGCGCTTGCCGGGCTCGTCGAGTGGCAGATCGCCGAAGGCACCAACGGTATCGTGCCGGTCGGCACCACCGGCGAGTCTCCGACGCTCTCGCACACCGAGCACAAGCGCGTCGTCGAGATCGTCATCGAGGCGGCCGCCGGGCGCATTCCGATCATCGCCGGCGCCGGTTCGAACAACACCGCCGAGGCGATCGACCTTGCGCGTCATGCCGAGAAGGCCGGCGCCGACGGCCTGCTCGTCGTCACGCCCTATTACAACAAGCCGAGCCAGGAAGGCCTCTACCAGCATTACAAGGCGATCGACGCCGCCGTCGGGATCCCGATCATCATCTACAACATCCCGCCGCGCAGCGTGATCGACATGTCGGTCGAGACCATGGCCCGCCTCTACGAGGACTGCCCGAACATCGTCGGCGTCAAGGACGCAACGGCCAAGCTCGACCGCGTCTCGACCCAGCGCGAGATGATGGGCCCGGACTTCAACCAGCTCTCGGGCGAGGACGGCACGGCGCTCGGCTTCATGGCCCATGGCGGCCATGGCTGCATCTCGGTGACGTCCAATGTCGCCCCGCGGCTCTGCGCCGAGTTCCAGGCGGCCTGCCTTGCCGGCGATTTCGCCAAGGCGCTGGAGATCCAGGACCGGCTGATGCCGCTGCATCGCGGCCTCTTCGTCGAGACCAGCCCGGCGCCGGTGAAGTACGGTGCCGCGCTGCTCGGCAAGTCGAGCGACGAGGTCCGCCTGCCGCTGGTGCCGGCCTCTGCGAGTGCCCGCGCCGTGGTCGAGACGGCCATGCGCGGCGCCGGCCTCATCAACTGACGGCAACGGGCGGGGGCCGGCCGCACCGGCCCCCGTCGCGCCTCAACGGACAAGAGATCGCAATGGCCGCCTCGAAACCCGCCACCGGCGGTCGCCTCGCGGCCGAGAACCGCAAGGCGCGGCATCAATACGAAATCGGCGAGACCTTCGAGGCCGGCATCGTGCTCGGCGGCACCGAGGTGAAGTCGCTGCGCGGCGGCCGCGCCAACATCACCGACGCCTATGCCGCCGAGAAGAACGGCGAGCTCTTCCTCTACAACGCCTATATCCCGGAATACCTGCAGGCCAACCGCTTCAACCACGAAACGCGGCGGCCGCGGAAGCTGCTGCTGAAGAAGCGTGAGATCGCCAGGCTCGCCGATGCTGTGCAGAAGGAAGGCATGACCATCGTGCCGCTGAAGATCTATTTCAACGACAAGGGGATCGCCAAGGTGCTGCTCGGCGTCGCCCGCGGCAAGAAACTGCACGACAAGCGCGAGACCGAGCGCCAGCGCGACTGGGACCGCCAGAAGGCAAGGTTGTTGAGGGATCGTGGGTGAGAACCGGTGCCGCGAAGCGGCATCGATCGACCCGGTGGGTCGATCGAAGGCTCGAACGCCCGCGAGTGTAAGGGGCAAGGCCCCGTCGAGCGGGCCGGGCGGGGGCCGGTCCGTGCCTTGCTGCAAATGCCGCACAAACCCGACCGCCTGACCGTTACCCCTGCATCTCCCGCCGCACCCGCTCGAACACCTCGCGGAACATCCCGGTCGTGAGCCGGCCGGTGTTCGTGTTGTAGCGCGAGCAGTGGTAGCTGTCGTAGAGGCGCAGACGATCGAAGGCGTGCGCCGCGCCGTGCGCGAAAGCGTGGCGGGCGCGCACCGCGCCGAGCGCCGAGAGCGTCGAATCATGGGCGATGCGGCCGAGCGCGACGATCGCCGAGAGCTTCGGGAAGGCGGCGATGGTCCTGGCGAGGAACGGCCGGCAGGCGGAGATCTCGGCCCCGGTCGGCTTGTTCTCCGGCGGCACGCAGCGCACCGCATTGGTGATCGCCGCGCCGACGAGGGCGAGGCCGTCGTCCGGCCGGGCGTCGTAGCGGCCGCGGGCAAAGCCGAAATCGAGGAGCGTCGAATAGAGGAGGTCGCCGGCATAGTCGCCGGTGAACGGCCGCCCGGTGCGGTTGGCACCGCGCAGCCCCGGGGCGAGGCCGACGATCAGTAGCCGGGCATTCGGGTCGCCGAAGGTCGGCACCGGCGCGTTGAACCACGCCGGCTCGGCGGCGCGCTGGGCGCGGCGGAAGGCGACGAGACGCGGGCAGAGCGCGCAATCCCGGCCGGGATCGATCATCGCCCGCGCCATCACTGAACGCCCGACCGCTCTAGCTTTTTGTTACGCATCGGGTTTGTCCGAAAACCGGTTCCCACTTTTCGGCCCGATGCTCAGTCCTCGTATTCGTCGTAGTCTTCTTCCTGCTGCTGGGCGCGCTCGGCCTGGCGGGCCGCCCGCTCGGACGGATCGCGGCCGATCTTCGGCATCAGCGTCGCGAGATCGATGAAATGGTCGGCCTGGCGGCGCAACTCGTCGGCGATCATCGGCGGCTGTGTCTGCAGCGTCGAGACCACCGAGACCTTGCGGCCCTTGCGCTGGATCGCCTCGACGAGGCGGCGGAAGTCGCCGTCGCCGGAGAACAGCACGATGTGGTCGCACTGGTCGGAGAGCTCCATGGCGTCGACCGCGAGCTCGATGTCCATGTTGCCCTTGATCTTGCGCCGGCCGGTCGAGTCGTAGAACTCCTTCACCGGCTTGGTGACGACCTTGTAGCCGTTGTAGTCGAGCCAGTCGATCAGCGGCCGGATCGAGGAATACTCCTGATCCTCGACCAGGGCGGTGTAGTAATAGCAGCGCAGGAGATAGCCCTTGGAGCGGAATTCCTGCAGCAGGCGCTTGTAATCGATATCCGCACCGAGCGATTTGGCCGTGGCGTAAAGATTTGCGCCGTCGATGAAAAGAGCGATTTTCTCACGGGGATCGAACATTTTCTCTTTCACTATTCGTTTTGGTGTACCGTCATTATCTGTGAGGGTACAGGTTGAAACCGGCAGTCGTGGCGACTGGCCAGAAAGCATATAGGGCGGTCCGGTGGCCTTTGCAGCTCTTGTAAGTCTCGGGCCCTGCGGCCCGCTGGAAAGCGATCAAACCAATGCGGCGAACATGCCGTGCACGCGCAGTTTTACTGGAGTCGCGAACCGCTCGCAAGGACGAGGCGGCGCGGATGATCTTGGCCAAAAGCAGCATCATGCCGCGAGCCCCTTGTTTCGCTTGAATTCCTGAGCTGAAATGCCTAAAGAGGTCCGCTCGATCCCTTAACGCGAAGGAGGTGCGCCGATGGCCCGCGTGACCGTCGAGGACTGCATCGACAAGGTCCCGAATCGTTTCGAACTGGTGCTGCTTGCCAGCCATCGCGCGCGGATGATCTCCAGCGGCGCCCAGCTCACGCTCGATCGCGACAACGACAAGAACCCGGTCGTCGCCCTGCGCGAGATCGCCGAGCGCACCGTTTCGGCCGAGGACCTGAAGGAAGACTTCATCCACTCGCTGCAGAAATATGTCGAGGTCGACGAGCCCGAGGGCGAGGCCGAGGCGGGCGGCGAGCCGGCCGGCTACATCGCCCAGGGCGAAGAGACCGCCACCGCCGACGACAGCGAGATCGCCTTCGACCGCATGTCCGAGGAGGAGCTGCTGCGCGGCCTGCAGGATCTCGTTCCGCCGGACAACCGCGAAGACGTCTGAGCCGTTGGGCTCGGTCGGGCGCCGTCCGCGGGGGCGGCGCCGTCTCGCCAAGGATGCGCCGGCCAAGGCCGGCGTTCGCGTTCCTCGGGCTCCGGGGTGAGCCGCCATGATGCGTCAGTACGAACTGGTCGAGAAGGTCACCCGCTACAATCCGAACGCCGACGAGGCGCTTCTGAACCGGGCCTATGTCTACGCCATGCGCGCCCACGGCCATCAGCGCCGCGCCTCGGGCGATCCGTACTTCTCCCATCCCCTCGAAGTCGCCGCGATCCTAACCGACCTGAAGCTCGACGACGCCTCGATCGTCGTCGGCCTCCTGCACGACACCATCGAGGACACCGACACCACCCGCGCCGAGATCGATCGCCTGTTCGGTGTCGAGATCGGCAAGCTCGTCGAGGGTGTCACCAAGATCGACAAGCTCGATCTCGTCTCCAAGAAGGCGGCCCAGGCGGAAAACCTGAGGAAGCTGCTGCTCGCCATCTCCGACGATGTGCGCGTGCTTCTCGTCAAGCTCGCCGATCGTCTCCACAACATGCGCACGCTGCATTTCGTGCCCGACGCCAAGCGCGCCCGCATCGGCGAGGAGACGATGGAGATCTATGCGCCGCTCGCCGGTCGCATGGGTATGCACGACATGCGCGAGGAGCTGGAGAATCTCTCCTTCAAATACCTCAATCCGGAAGCCTTCGAGGCGATCACCGAACGGCTCGGCGATTTGCGCGAGAAGAACCGCGACCTCACCGGCGAGATCGAGCACGCGCTGTCCGAAAAGCTCGCCGCGCACGGCATTTCAGCCAAGGTCTCCGGCCGCGAGAAGAAGCCTTATTCGATCTTCCGCAAGATGCAGAGCCGCTCGCTCGGCTTCGAGCAGCTCTCCGACATCTATGCCTTCCGCGTCATCGTCTCGACGGTGGAGGACTGCTACCGCGCCCTCGGCATCGTCCACACCACCTGGTCGACCGTGCCGGGCCGCTTCAAGGACTACATCTCGACGCCGAAGCCGAACGACTACCGCTCGATCCACACCACGGTGATCGGCCCGAGCCGGCAGCGCGTCGAGCTGCAGATCCGCACCGACGAGATGCACCGCATCGCCGAATACGGCATCGCCGCCCACGCCCTCTACAAGGACGCCGCGGGCGACCGGGGCAATGGCGCGACCGCGACGACCGTCGACGAACTCGGCGCCATCCACCTGTCGCGTACCAAGCGCCTCGAGAAGGAAAGCCAGGCCTATGGCTGGCTGCGCCGCACCATCGAGCTCCTCGCCGAAGGCGACAGCGCCGAGGAATTCCTCGAGCACACCAAGCTCGAGCTGTTCCAGGACCAGGTGTTCTGTTTCACCCCGAAGGGCCGCCTGATCGCCCTGCCGCGCGGCGCGACGCCGATCGACTTCGCCTATGCCGTCCACACCGACGTCGGCAACACCTGCGTCGGCTGCAAGATCAACGGCAAGATCATGCCGCTCGTCAGCGAGCTGTCGAACGGCGACGAGGTCGAGATCGTCTGCTCCAAGGCGCAGGTGCCGCCGGCAGCCTGGGAGTCGGTGGTCGTCACCGGCAAGGCGCGCTCGGCGATCCGCCGCGCCACCCGCGCCGCGGTGCGCCGCCAGTACACCGGCCTCGGCCGCCAGATCCTCGATCGGGCCTTCGAGCGGGCCGGCAAGGTGTTTTCCGAGGATTCGCTGAAGGGCGGCCTGCCGCGCCTCGCCCACAACAATGTCGAGGACATGCTCGCCGCCGTCGGCCGCGGCGAGGTCGCCGCCGCCGACGTCATCCGGGCGGTCTATCCCGACTTCCAGGAGAGCCGCGCCACCGGCCGCCGCGCCACGCCGGACGACGGCTGGTTCGGCCTGAAGCGCGCCGGCAGCCTCAAGTTCCGCATTCCCGGCCGGACCAAGAAGAAGGAGGACGTGCGCTCGATCCCGATCCGCGGCCTCAAGGGCGAACTGCCGGTGCGCTTCGCCCCCGACGGCGGCGCCGTCCCCGGGGATCGCATCGTCGGCATCCTGACGCCGGGCGAGGGCATCACCATCTACCCGATCCATTCGCCGGCGCTGAAGGAATTCGACAACGAACCGGACCGCTGGCTCGACGTGCGCTGGGAGGTCGACGAGCACGATCCCGAGCGCTTCCCCGCCCAGATCCACATCAACGCCCTCAACGAGCCCGGAACGCTCGCCCAGATCGCCCAGGTCATCGGCGAGAACGACGGCAACATCGACAACGTCAAGATGCTGAAGCACTCGCCGGATTTCCACGAGATGGTCATCGACCTGGAAGTCTGGGACCTGAAGCACCTCAACCGCATCATCGCCCAGCTCCGCGCCAAGCGCGTGGTGAGTTCGGCGACCCGCGTCAACGGCTGAGCCGGACGCGACAAAGAGCATCGATCCGCAAGGGCGCATCCGGGCTTCGAAACGAGCCGGCGCTCGGGCAATAATCGGCAGGACCGCGCCGCGCCGCATCGGCCGGCGCGTCGATCGAAAGGAAACGGGAACCGGCATGACCAGAGACGAAGTCCTCGACATCTTCCGCCGTTCGGGCGCCATCCTCGAAGGCCATTTCATCCTCTCGTCGGGACTGCGCAGCCCGGTGTTCCTGCAGAAGGCCAAGGTCTTCATGTATCCGGATCGTACCGAGGCGCTCTGCAAGGCGCTCGCCGGGGCGATCCGCGCCGCCGGCATCGGCCCGATCGACCTGATCGTGTCGCCGGCCATGGGCGGCATCATTCCCGGCTACGAGACAGCCCGCCATCTCGGCGTGCCGGCGATCTGGGTCGAGCGCGAGGACGGCGCCTTCGCGCTGCGCCGCGGCTTCGAGATCGCGCCCGGCACCCGGGTCATCGTCGTCGAGGATATCGTCTCGACCGGGCTTTCCAGCCGCGAATGCATCGAGGCGATCAAGGGCCTCGGTGCCGACGTCGTCGGCTGCGCCTGCCTCATCGACCGTTCGGCCGGCAAGGCCGATGTCGGCGTGCCGCTGATTGCCCTTGCGCAGTATGAGGTTCCGGCCTATCCAGCCGATCAGGTTCCCCCCGAGATGGCGGCGATCCCGGCGATCAAGCCGGGCAGTCGCGGCCTTCGCTGAGGCGGGGAGGGGCTGCAAGACAAGAAGACGCTGCCCGATCGGGCGGCAAGGGCGGAAATCGGACTTGGCGAGGGTCCCTGAATGCTGTTCAGGCGACGTGTCGACCCGCACATCCTGGAGAAGATCCGCGTCTGGGCCTGGCCGCGGCGCAGCTGGACGCGCTCGTTCCGCTACTTCTCCAAGCGCGTGCTGCGGCTCACCGCCTCGCCCCACGCCATCGCGGCGGGCTTCGCCGCCGGCGTCTTTGCCTCCTTCACGCCGTTCCTCGGCTTCCATTTCGTCATCGCCTTCGGCATCGCCTTTCTCATCGGCGGCAATTTCGTCTCGGCCGCGCTCGGCACCTCGGTCGGCAATCCGCTGTCGTTTCCCTTCATCTTCGGCGCGACCTTCGAGCTCGGCAGCCTCATCCTGCGCACCGGCGCCAAGGCCGATCAGGTCGACCTGTCGCCCGGCGTCCTCAGCCGCTCGATCGACACCATCCTGCCGCTGATCAAGCCGATGTCGGTCGGCGCCATCCCGCTCGGCATCGCCGCCGGCCTTGCCTGCTACTTCCCGATCCGCAGCGCCGTGCGCGCCTTCCAGCATGCCCGCCGCGAGCGCTTCGCCGCCAAGGCCCGCCGGGCGGCCGAGGCGGACGCCCGCGTCGGCGAGGCAGAGGAGAACCGCCCGCGATGATCCTCGGCATTGGCAGCGACCTCATCGACATCCGCCGCATCGAAAAGACCCTCGACCGCTTCGGCGAGCGCTTCATCTCGCGTATCTTCACCGAGACCGAGCAGAAGAAGTCGGAGCGCCGGGCCGAGCGCGCCGCCTCCTATGCCAAGCGTTTCGCCGCCAAGGAGGCCTGTTCCAAGGCCCTCGGCACCGGCATCCGCCACGGTGTCGCCTGGCGCGGCATGGGCGTCGTCAACCTGCCGTCCGGCCGCCCGACGATGGAACTGACCGGCGGTGCGCTCGCCGCCCTCGAGCGGCTGGTCCCGCCGGGCATGGTCGCCGACATTCACGTGACGATCACCGACGACTATCCGCTCGCCCAGGCCTTCGTCATCATCTCGGCCGTGCCCGCGCCGGGCGATTGACGCGCCGCGCCGGCATTGCCGCGCCCTTCGACAAATATCCGCCGCTTTTGCCCGCCACGCGTTGCACCTGATGTGGCGAGCGGATATGACGGGTGCCGATGCGGCGGCGGTCGCGGGCACCGAAGGGCCGGAGACGACGAGGCGGATGAGCGAGATCGGCAACGACAAGAAGGCGAACGAGGGCGGTTTCCTCGAAACTCTCAAGGTGATCTTCCATGCGCTGCTGCTCGCCCTCGTGGTGCGCACCTTCTTCTATCAGCCCTTCAACATTCCGTCGGGCTCGATGAAGGACACGCTGCTCATCGGCGACTATCTGTTCGTCTCCAAATACGCCTATGGCTACAGCCGGTTCTCGTTTCCGTTCTCGCCGAACCTGTTCGACGGTCGCGTCTGGGCGAGCGAGCCGGAGCGCGGCGACATCGTCGTCTTCAAGCTGCCGCGCGACAACGCCACCGACTACATCAAGCGCGTGATCGGCCTGCCCGGCGACGAGGTGCAGGTGGTCGGCGGCATTCTCCACATCAACGGCCAGCCGGTGCCGCGCGAGCGCGTCGGCGACTTCACCGAGACCGACGCCAACGGTCGCGCCGTGACGGTCGCCCGCTTCCGCGAGACCCTGCCGAACGGCGTTTCCTACGACACCCTCGACCTGACCACCGAGGGCTTCGCCGACAACACCAACGTCTTCAAGGTTCCGGCCGGCCACTATTTCATGATGGGCGACAACCGGGACAACTCCACCGACAGCCGGTTCGGCCAGGTCGGCTTCGTGCCGGCGGAAAATCTCGTCGGCCGCGCCGAGATCCTGTTCTTCTCGGTCGACGAGGGCGCCCACGCCTGGGAGATCTGGCGCTGGCCCTGGACCGTGCGCTGGAGCCGCCTGTTCGATTCCCTGAGATGAAAAGCCCCGCCGACGCCGATCTCGCCGGCCTCGAGGCACGGCTCGGCCACAGCTTCGCCGATCGAGATCTGCTCGTGCGCGCGCTCACCCACATGAGTGCCATCGCCGATCCGCGCGATGCCGGCCGCACCTATCAGCGCCTCGAATTCCTCGGCGACCGCGTCCTCGCGCTGACCGTCGCCGACATGCTGATCGAGGCCTTTCCCGAGGCCGAGGAGGGCGAACTCGCCCGCCGCCTCAATCACATGGTCAAGGCCGAGACCTGCGCCGAGGTGGCGCGCGAGCTCGATCTCGGCGCCCATCTGCGCCTCGGCGGCGGCGAGCTGCAGTCCGGCGGCCGGCGCAAGAAGGCGATCCTCGGCGACGTCTGCGAGGCGGTCATCGGCGCCATCTATCGCGATGCCGGCTTCGCGGCCGCCGCGGCCTTCGTCCGGAGCAACTGGAAGGAGCGCATGCTCGGCTGGTCCGGCCCCCTGCGCGACGCCAAGACGATGCTGCAGGAATGGGCCCACGGCCGCGGCTGCGAGGCGCCGCTCTATCGCGAGGCCGCACGCAGCGGCCCCGATCACGCGCCGGTCTTCAGCATCTCGGCCGAGATCGAGGGCTTCGCCCCCGCCCGCGGCGAGGGCACCTCGAAGCGCAACGCCGAGCAGGCGGCGGCGCGTGCCTTCCTCGTGCGCGAGGGTGTCTGGTCGGAGGATCATCGTGGCTGACGACATCGAGAGCGGCACCGCCGCCGAAACCCCCACGCGCTGCGGCTTCGTCGCGCTGATCGGCGCGCCCAACGCCGGCAAGTCGACGCTGATGAACACGCTCGTCGGCGCCAAGGTGTCGATCGTCACCCACAAGGTGCAGACGACGCGGGCGATCATCCGCGGCATCGCCATCCGCGACGAGAGCCAGATCGTCTTCATCGACACGCCGGGCATCTTCCGGCCGCGCCGCCGCCTCGACGAGGCGATGGTCGACACCGCCTGGGGCGGCGCCCGCGACGCCGATCTCGTCGCCGTGCTGGTCGATGCCCGCGACGGCCTCTCCGACGAGACGCTCGCCATCCTCGACGGCCTCGACAATGTCCGCCAGCCGAAGATCCTCGTTCTCAACAAGATCGATCTGGTGCGCCGCGATGCCCTTCTGGCGCTCGCCGCCGACGCCAATGCCCGCGCCAGGTTCGAGGCGACCTTCATGATCTCGGCACTCTCGGGCGACGGCACGAAGGACCTGCTCGCCTGGCTTGCCGGCACGGTGCCGGAGGGCCCTTGGCATTTTCCCGAGGACCAGATCTCCGACCTGCCGATGCGCAGCCTTGCCGCCGAGATCACCCGCGAGAAGCTGTTCCTGCGCCTGCACGAGGAACTGCCCTATTCGTCCCATGTCGAGACCGAGCTGTGGAAGGAGCTGCCCGACGGCTCCGTGCGCATCGAGCAGACGATCTATGTCGAACGCGACAGCCAGAAGAAGATCGTGCTCGGCAAGGGCGGACGCACGATCAAGGACATCTCCATGGCGGCCCGCAGCGAGCTCGCCGAGATCCTCGAGCAGAAGGTCCACCTCTTCCTGTTCGTGAAGGTGCGCGAGAACTGGGCCAACGACCCGGAGCGCTATCGCGAGATGGGGCTGGAGTTCCCACGGCGCTGAGCGCCGCCGGCCCGCCTTGCGCGGTGTACTGCCCCGCCGTCCCGATGGCGCGGCGGCACCAGGGCGCCGCGCGCTGAATTCCCGTCGTCAGTTTTCCCGGACCGGTACCGGCGCGACGCCGCAGGCCGACCGCATTTCCTTGAAGGCATCGGCCGAGCCGCCGAGCGCCATCTGGAAGGTCTGGCCGTCGACCGTCACGGTGACCGTGCGGCCGAGCTTCAGCGCCGCGATCAGGCCGTCGTCGACGGTGATGTCGGTGGTGCCGAGGAGGCCCGCCTGCGGATCGCTGCGCCGGAAGCCGCGCCGCACGTCGATGAGGCCGTCGACGGCAAAGATGAGGTCGACGGCGCTGCCCTCGGCGCCCTGCGACAAGGGCAGGCCGATCCACAGCCGCACCGACTTGTCGGCCGACCGGCAGACGAAATTGAGCCCCGGCGCCGTGCAGCCCGCGCAGGTCGGCGAAGCCGCGAAGCTGCCCTCGGCGCCCGCGCCGCCGCGCCATCCGCCCGCGTCCTGGGCACCGGCGGCGACCGGCGCCATGAACACGACCGCAAGGGCGAACAGTTTCCGAATCATGCTGGCAGACCTCCCAAGTCCAGATCGCGAATGGCGGCGTCGGTGCCGTGCCCGGCTGGGCGATGCTTGCCTTCAGCCGGCGCCGGGCGCAACCGCTATTGCCACGCCAAGGCAAAAAAACGGCAGAAACGAAGGCTCGTCGACAATTTTCGAACAACACTGGAAGGTTGCGGCGGCGCACGGTCCGCGCGACGAAAAAAAGGGGAGGCGTCGCCGCCTCCCCAGGCATCGCTGGTCTGGAAGTGCCGTGTGGGGCTTACTTGTCCATCGCGATCGGCATCGGAGTGGTCGGGCTGGAGACCGGAAGGATCGGATACTCGACCTTCGGCTGCTCGCCGTTCAGCGTGTAGAGGAACGCCGTGATCGCATCGATCTCTTCGTCGTTCAGCTTCTCGCCGAGCTGGCTCTCACCCATGATGGCGACGGCCTGGCGCAGATCCCACACCTTGCCCGAATGGAAGTACGGGGCGGTGAGCGCGATGTTGCGCAGCGGGCCGGCGCGGAAGACGTACTCTTCGCTCGCCGTCTGGGTCACCGCGAAGCGGCCCTTGTCGCCCGACGGCAGCACTTCGCCGCCCGGCTTCTCGACGACGCCGAACGGATAGTAGCCGTTGCCGCCGAGGTTCACGCCGTTGTGGCAGGAGGCGCAGCCCTTGTCGATGAAGAGGCCGAGGCCCTTCTGCTCGACGTCGGTCATCACCGCCGCATTGCCGGCGAGGAACTGGTCGAAGCGCGAGGCGGGCGTGATCAGCGTCGCCTCGAAGGCCTCGATGGCCTTGGCCATGTTGTCGAACGAGACCGCGTCCTTCTCGCCCGGGAAGGCGGCGGTGAACTCGGCGACGTATTCCGGCATGCTCTTCAGCGTCTCTTCGACGACCGCGGGCGTGTTGTTCATCTCGACGCCGGCCTGGACCGGGCCCTTCGCCTGGGCCTTCAGGTCCTCGGCGCGGCCGTCCCAGAACTGGGCGATGTTGAACACGGCATTGAGCACGGTCGGGGCGTTGCGCGGACCCTTGGCCCAGCCGTGGCCGATCGAGGTCTCGAGGTTGTCGTCACCGCCCATGCCGAGATTGTGGCAGGTGTTGCACGAGATCAGGTGGCTCGACGAAAGCCGCGGATCGAAGAACAGCTTCTTGCCGAGTTCGACCTTCTCGCGAGTGACCGCATTGTCCTTCAGGGCAGGCAGGACCGCCGGTATGGCCTCGAAATTCTCTTTCGCCTTGGCCAGCAAGGAATCGTCCGCATGCGCCGACGTCGCCGCAAAAGCGAGGACGGCAGCCAGTGCTATGAAGCGCGACATGAAAATCACCCTTTGGTTGGGAGCCTCGATGCGCAATCTTGAAATGGAATTAGAATGGCTCTCAATGCGGTGGAATGAAGCATGATTTCTTCAACAAGAGCAAAAGGGTAGTGATAATTGTCAATATGGTTCTAATATCATTCTTACTGGTCGCGTGATCATTCGGAAATTGCGGCGCCAGGTCAATGTCTTGCCGAACCGGTGCGGCGAAACGCTTTGCGCGCCGCCCCGCGACGCGTCATAAATCGGCGATGCAGTGGACCGACGAAGGCATCATCCTCGGCGCCCGCCGCCATGGCGAGGGCAGCGTCATCCTCGAGGTGATGACGGCGGCGCATGGCCGGCACATGGGGCTGGTGCGCGGCGGCCGGTCGCGGCGCATGCAGGCGGCGCTGCAGCCCGGCAACGCCGTCGATATCGTCTGGCGCGCCCGCCTCGACGAGCATCTCGGCAATTTCACCGTCGAGCCGACCGACCTGCGCGCCGCGCGGCTGATGGAATCGCCGGTCGCGACCTATGGCGTGCTGCTTCTCGGCGCCCATCTGCGCCTGTTGCCGGAGCGCGATCCGCACCCGGCGCTCTATGGCGCGCTGCGCATCGTCCTCGACGAACTGCACGAGCCGCTGCATGCCGGCGCCCTGATGGTGCGATTCGAAATGGCGCTGCTCGACGAACTCGGCTTCGGTCTCGACCTCTCCGAATGCGCCGCGACCGGCCTGACCGAGGACCTCGTCTGGGTCTCGCCGCGCTCCGGCCGTGCCGTCAGCCGGGCGGCCGGCGCACCCTATGCCGACAAGCTCCTCGCCCTGCCGGCCTTCCTCGCCGGCCCCGGCGCCCCGAAAGGGGCGGGGGCGGAGAACCGACGGGGAGAGCGGGCGGTGGAGGAGGGCGCCGCCGAAAGCAAGGACGTCATTCCCGCGCAGGCGGGAATCCATGCAGCCCCTCGCGGCAGCTCGGCGCCCGAGACCGCCAGTCCCGACCTCTCCGCCATCGGTCCCGACCTCTCGTCCGTCATTCCCGACCTCTCCTCCGCCATGCCCGGGTCATCCCCCGTCATTCCCGCGCAGGCGGGAATCCAGCCCCTCGACGAAGGGCAGGGTACCGGCGCCCGCATCGACGCCGCCGCCATCCGCGACGGCTTCCGCCTCACCGAATTCTTCCTGACCCGCCACGTTCTCGAACCGCGCGGCACCACCCTCGCCGACGCCCGCGCCGGGTTCCTCAAGGCCCTCGACCGGGCGCTCGGCGCCTGAGCGCGGCACCGGCTCGTTTTTCGTCTTGTCGAAGGCACTTGCCGAAGTACTCCGAAAAGCCATCACCTTCCACGAGAGAGAGGATCTGATGCGGGAGGCTTCCGGGAGAATGATGCCCGCCGCACCGCTGCAATGACGGGAAGCCAGCGCCACCTTCGACTGGTGCTAGCAACCGCCGCCACGTCTACGCTGCCTGAAGTAGCTGAGGTTGCGCTCGAGTTCCTGGATTTGGCTGGCAAGCCTATCCCTTTCGTACTGAACTCTGTCGGCCTGATTGCGACGGCTGCTCAACTGTCCGTCGATTTCGGCAAGCCTGTTGCTGAGTGCGATGGCCGAAATGACGTCCACCGCGATGGCAAATCCGGACCCCGGTATCGCCATTGGCAGACCGGAACCAATCGCCTCCCGTTGCCGTTCGAGCTCAGCGATCTCTCTTGTGAGGTCCGCCAAGCGGTCCTGCGCCGCCTGGAAGTTGCTCCGGGCATTGAACAATTCGGTTTGTAGCTGCCCTTCCTCGATGGCGATCTCAGCGCAGGTTGCTTTCGTACGAATTCGCATGGCCGCACCAACTGGTTGCATTGACTGACCGGCAAACGCTACCATCGGGACCCGCGGGGGGAGGATATCTCGGGCATGTTCGATTTCGGCCGTGCGAGGCGAATTGGGTTTTGGTGCGCTGTCTACGCTGGCCTGGCGCTCCTCGGCTCGCCGGCTTTCGGTGCCTCGGCCTGTGTGCCGGCGACGGGCGACTACCCGGAGCTGAAGACGGACGAGGACAAGGCCTTGATGCGGAGGTTGCTTTCGCAGGTTCCCGCCGTCGGGGATCTGCTTGCTCCCGACGAGCTCGCCGCCTATCGGGCCGCTCTTGCCGATCGCCGCTGCAGGGACGCCGATCGCCTGCTTGCACCCCGGCTGCAGGAGGCCTGCCCCGAGATGGCGGAAATCCTGGAACCGGGGCATCGGCGGCCGGACGAGGCGCCCTGGTCGGCGCGGCGCTCGCGCATCGTTCTCCTCATGGGGGGCTATCGGGCGCTGGCCCTTTGCCACGACATTGCCGATTTGGATCATCTGGAGGCGCGGCTCGCCGAATTGGGCCGTGGCGGCGGGCCGATCGGCATTGCCCCGCGGGATCGCTGGCAGGATCTGCCAGAGAACGACGACGATCTCACCATCTTGCGCGATGAGGCGTTTCGCAGTGCCGTATCCATGGCGTCGGACGACTGGCAACCCGAATTCATGGTCGCCGCCGCGCGCCTGCTCCTCGACTATGGCGACCGCCTCGCCGGGGTGCGCGACCACTATCCGCCGGAGGCGGCCTACTATCTGCTGCGCCGCGCCGAGGTGCGGCACGGTCTTTCGGGACCGGAAATCGATGAGCTGCTCCCCCGCGCCCGAGCGGGCCTGTCTGCCGATCTTGCCACCGAGGCGGAGGATGCCGCCCTCGACCCGGTTCACTGGCCGGATGAGTTCTTGGCGCGATACCTGGATTGCCCTTGGCAACGGCCCGATTACCCACCCACCCTGCCCAAGCCGGTCTTTTCCTGCAAGGTGGGGCAGGCGGACAGACGGTGAGCCGGCAGCCGCCGGGAACCGGGCGAGGGCGGGCGGGAGCCGGCGCCGCTGCGCTGCGCTCCTGCCGGTTGGTCGATGTTTTACTGGGTTAATCCAAGTTCAACCGAAACATTAAAATACTTCCTATTCACAAAACTACATGCAATTTAATCGTTTTAATTTGTCATTAGCCTGTTCGCGGATATTTGTTGAATGTAGTGGCATCGTTGATGCTGGAGAATTGCGATGAAGCGAGCTGTCTGGAAACGCGAATACGAAATCGGGGTCGAGAAGGTCGATCAGGAGCACATGCGCCTCGTCAAGCTCTGCCGGGCGATGGCCGATGCGATCCTCGTCGACAAGGACGAGGCGGTGATGGGCCAGGTCCTCGCCGCGCTGAAGCTCTATACCGAGGAGCATTTCCGCGACGAGGAAGTCGAGCTCGAACGCCTGAAGAGCCCGCTCGCCCGGCGCATGAAGATCGCCCATGCCCGGCTCGAGGCGCAGCTCCACCTCATCATCGACGGCTTCGGCAAGCGGCCGCACACGCAGACGCTGGACGATCTGCTCGGCTGGCTCGAGACCGAGCTCCTGCCGCATTTCACCGGCATGGACATGAGCGCCTTCCTCGCCACGCCCGAGGGCCGCAAGGCCCACGTCCGGCGCCTCTACTCGGTCGCCTGATACCAAGGGCCTTGGATTGTGACCCGTCCGATGGAGCCGGATCGGCTCGTTCGGGCAGGCGCGGTGCGAAGAGCGATACGGGATATCGGGCGAGCGACGCAACGCACCCGAGGGGCCGATCCGGCCCACCCGACGGGCCGGGTTCTTTTCCGCCGTGGCGTTGTCGCACCTCGCTCGCGGTACACGTACCGCCACGCTCGGACGCTTCGTGCCACGGCGAAAAATCGACCCGGTCGGATGAGTCGGAATCCGAGGCCCTTGGTATGAGGTCGCGCCGGCGGGCGCACCCCTTCGCCGCCCGCTTTCCGCTTGCCTCGGCCGGCGAACGCCGTTACCCCGATTCCCATGGGTAAAAAGGCGATTCTTCCCCCCGGTGGCGACATCGAGAATGTGAGCCTGCGAGAAGCGCTGGAAGAGCGCTACCTCGCCTATGCCCTGTCGACCATCACGCAGCGGGCGCTGCCCGACGTGCGCGACGGCCTGAAGCCCGTCCATCGCCGCCTGCTCTATGCGATGCGCCTGTTGAAGCTCGACCCCGGCTCGGGCTTCAAGAAATGCGCCCGCGTCGTCGGCGACGTCATCGGCAAGTTCCATCCGCATGGCGACCAGGCCGTCTACGACGCGCTGGTGCGCCTCGCCCAGACCTTTGCCCAGCGCTATCCGCTGGTCGACGGGCAGGGCAATTTCGGCAATATCGACGGCGATAACGCCGCCGCCATGCGATACACCGAGGCGCGGCTGACCGAGGTCGCCCGCCTCTTGCTCGAGGGCATCGACGAGGATGCTGTCGACTTCCGCGCCACCTATGACGGCGAGGAGGAGGAGCCGGTCGTCCTGCCGGCCAATTTCCCCAATCTTCTCGCCAACGGCTCGGCCGGCATCGCGGTCGGCATGGCGACCTCGATCCCGCCGCACAATGTCGGCGAACTCTGCGATGTCGCCCTGAAGCTCGTCGAGGCGCCCGAGGCGCCGGTCGAGGAACTCGTCAAGCTGCTGCCGGGCCCGGACTTTCCGACCGGCGGCGTGCTCGTCGACGACCGCGCCCAGATCGTCGAGGCCTATCGCACCGGCCGCGGCGCCTTCCGCCTGCGCGCCCGCTGGCACACCGAGGAACTGGGGCGCGGCACCTATGCGGTGATCGTCACCGAGGTGCCCTATCAGGTGCAGAAGTCGCGGCTGATCGAGAAGATCGCCGAGCTGCTGACCGCCCGCAAGCTGCCGCTTCTCGCCGACGTGCGCGACGAGTCGGCCGAGGACGTGCGCATCGTCCTCGAGCCGAAGAGCCGCAGCGTCGACCCGGCGCTGCTGATGGAATCGCTGTTCAAGCTGACCGAGCTGGAAAGCCGGGTCGGCCTCAACATGAACGTGCTGTCGCGCGGGCTGGTGCCGAAGGTGATGAGCCTCACCGAGGTGATGCGCGAATGGCTGGCGCATCGCCGCGAGGTGCTGCAGCGCCGCTCGCGCCATCGCCTCGGCAAGATCATCCACCGCCTCGAGGTGCTCGACGGCTATCTCGTCGCCTATCTCAATCTCGACGAGGTGATCCGCATCATCCGCGAGGAGGACGAGCCGAAGGCCGAGCTGATGCGGACCTTCTCGCTCACCGACGTGCAGGCCGAGGCGATCCTCAACATGCGCCTGCGCTCGCTGAGGAAGCTCGAGGAGATGGAGATCCGCCGCGAGCATGCCGAGCTTTCCAAGGAGAAGGCCGGGATCGAGGCGCTGCTCGCCTCCGAGAAGAAGCAGTGGAGCGTCGTCGCCTGGCAGATCGGCGAGGTCAGGAAGACCTTCGGGCCGGACACCGAGCTCGGCCGGCGCCGCACCGGCTTTGCCGAGGCGCCCGATCATGGCCACGAGGACATCCAGCAGGCGATGATCGAGAAGGAACCGGTCACCGTCGTCATCTCCGAGAAGGGCTGGATCCGCGCCCTGAAGGGCCACCTGACCGACCTCTCGACGCTCACCTTCAAGACCGACGACCGCCTCAAGATCGCGCTGCACGCCGACACCCACGACAAGCTGCTGGTCTATTCGACCGGCGGCAAGTTCTACACCCTCGCCCCGGACAAGCTGCCCGGCGGGCGCGGCCATGGCGAGCCGGTGCGCCTGATGATCGACATCGACGAGGGCCACGACGTCGTCGACATCTTCGTCCACGACCCGGCGAGGAAGCGCCTGCTCGTCTCGACCGAGGGCCGCGGCTTCGTCGTGCCCGAGGCCGAGGTCATCGCCAACACCCGCAAGGGCAAGCAGGTGTTCAACGTCTCCGGCAAGGAGGAGGCGCGCCTTGCCGTGCCGGTCGCGGGCGACACCGTGGCGATCATCGGCGAGAACCGGCGCATGCTCGTCTTCCCGCTCGCCCAGGTGCCCGAGATGGCCCGCGGTCGCGGCGTGCGCCTGCAGCGCTACAAGGACGGCGGCGTCTCCGATGCCCGCGTCTTCGGCCTCGCCGAGGGCCTCACCTGGACCGACAGCTCCGGCCGCAGCTTCACGCGGTCGCAGGCCGAGCTGAAGGAGTGGATCGGCGACCGCGCCGGTGCCGGCCGCATGCCGCCCTCCGGCTTCCCGAGATCGAACAAGTTTGTGGGGTGAGCGGCATTCGGGCATAGCTCGACGCGACGATCCAGCGAATCATCGCGCGCCGCGAACGCTTGGCGAGGCAAGGGCCGAAGGCCCGTCGAGCGGGCCGGGCCGACCGGTGCCGCGAAGCCGTTCTTGAATCAATCTGCCAACGACCTGAATCGCTGCGCGAACTCGTTGAATCGGGATTTGAGGACGGCCTGAATCACCGTCTGAAGAGACGCCGAAAAGCGACTCGAAATCAGGCTGTTGGGGCGCGTTCCGGACTCTCTCCCCGATGGCGGGGATGGTCGCGAAAGCCGCGACAGGCGGGGCCCTGCCGGGCTATAACGCGGCCATGATCCGGATCACCAGCCGCATATCGCTCGACGAGCGCGAGATCGAGGAGAGCTTCATCCGCGCCTCGGGACCGGGCGGGCAGAACGTCAACAAGGTCGAGACGGCGGTGCAGATCCGCTTCGACGCCGCCCGTTCGCCGTCGCTGCCCGACGCCGTGCGCGAGCGCCTGCTGGCGACGCGCGACCGCCGCATTACCGCCGACGGCGTCGTCGTCATCACCGCCCAGCGCTTCCGCACCCGCGAGCGCAATCGCGAGGATGCTGTCGCCCGCCTCGTCGAGCTGATCACCAAGGCGACCGTGGTGCCCGAGACGCGCCGGCCGACCCGCCCGACGCTCGGCTCGAAGAAGCGGCGCATGGACGAGAAGTCGCGCCGCGGCGCCGTCAAGGCGCTCAGGACGCGCAAGCCCGACGCGGAGTGAGGTCAGTCGGCCCGGATCCAGGTCTCGCCGATCAGGTGCTCCTGCGGGCAGAAGCGGCGCTTGTAGTCCATCTTCTCCGAGCCCTCGACCCAGTAGCCGAGATAGACGTGCGGCAGGCCGCGCCAGCGGGCCCGGCGGATATGGTCGAGGATCATGAAGGTGCCGAGGCTGCGGTCGGCAAGCTCGGGATCGTAGAAGCTGTAGACCATGGAAAGGCCGTCGCCGAGCACGTCGGTGAGCGCCGCGCCGATCAGCGGACCTTCGCCGCGCTTGGTGAAGCTCGAATCGGGTCCGCGCCGCCGGTATTCGACGATCATCGTGTCGACGAAGGTGTCCTCGACCATCATCGCGTAGTCGAGCACCGTCATGTCGGCCATGCCGCCGTCGGAATGGCGCGCGTCGAGATAGCGCCGGAACAGCGAATACTGCTCGGAGGTCGGCAGCGCGCCGCGCTCGGCGCCGATGAGGTCGGCATTCGCCTTGAGGATGCGCCGGAAGCTCTTCGTCGTCTCGAAGCGGTCGGCGAGCACGCGCACCGAGACGCAGGCCCGGCAGCTCTCGCAGCTCGGCCGGTAGGCGATGTTCTGGCTGCGGCGGAAGCCGCCCTGGGTGAGGATGTCGTTGAGCCCGGCCGCCCGCCGCCCGACGAGGTGCGTGAACACCTTGCGCTCCTGCCGCCCCGCCAGATAGGGGCAGGGTGCAGGCGCCGTCAGGTAGAATTGCGGCGTGTCGGTGATCTGTTCGGTCATCGCGTCATTCGAGGAAAGCGGCGAACATCATCGAATGCGACAAGGTATAGCACGAAAGCGGCCGGCGGCAGGCAAATCGCCTCGATGGCAACCCGCTATGCAGATGCGGCCCGCGTCTCGAAGCCGTGTCCAGCCTCTCATCCAGCCTGCTTGCCCAAGGGCAGGAAGGCTGCGCCGATGGCGTGGCAAGGCATTTTCCCGAGGCACGGAGCCAAGCCCTCCCCCGTCGGGGGAGGGTTGGGAGGGGGCGTGGGCCGATAGGGCCCGCCGTCCTCACTTGCCGTAGGCTTCGGCCTGCTTTTTCGAATTGATCACGATCGTGCCCATCAGCATGTCGTGCAGGCAGCGCTTGCGGCCGTTGAAGAGGCAGACGAGCAGCACGAACGGCGTCAGGATCGAGATCGAGAAGTAGAAGACGAGCGCATGCATGGCGGCCAGCAGGTGGTACATCTTGGTGCCGTACCAGGTCCGCATTTCGAGGCCCATGGTGCGCATGCCGATCGTCGCCGAGTTCGGCCCGCCGGCCGTCATCGCCGTGTAGACGAGGGCAACGGCCGGGAAGATGCCGCCATAGAGCAGCCAGCCGAAGCCGAGCGTCAGGATGCCGAGCAGGAACACGAACACCCCGACGATGAAGGTCAGGATCAGGATGATCGTCGCGTCGATGAGGAAGGCGAGGAACCGGCGGCTCCTCACGCCCTCGAAAAGCTCCGGCTGCGTGTCCGGATCGTAGGCGAATTCCCGCTCGCCCGCGGTGTCCTGGAAGCGGCTGGTGTCGAGGCTGTTCATCGAGGGCTCTCCCTTGTTCGTCCCGCATTTACATGGGGGGTGGGGGCGGCCCTCGCAAGTTCGGATGATTTTGCCCGCGTGAACCGCTAGCGCAATTCCTCGCTCGGCTCGCCGAGGCGGGCGACGTCGAAACCCTTGGCCTCGAGGCCGGCGATGATCTCGTTGGCATGCGCCGCGTCGCGGGTTTCCAGGGTGACGTCGACCGAGGCGCCCTTGGCCGGCACCTTGAGGAACAGCCGGTGGTGCGAGACCTCGAGGATGTTGCCGCCGAGGGTGCCGATCGTCGTGGTGATGACGCCGAGCACGCCGGGGCGGTCGGGAATGGTGATGCGGACCGCGACGATGCGCTCCTCGCGGGCGAGTTCGCGCACCATGATCGAGGCGAGGATGCGCGCGTCGATATTGCCGCCGGCGAGGATGAGCCCGACCTTGCGGCCGCGGAACCGCGCCGGCGCCGCCAGAAGCGCGGCGAGCCCCGCCGCGCCGGCGCCCTCGGCCATCGCCTTTTGCAGGGTGAGATAGGCGTTCACCGCCCGCTCGATCTCGGCCTCCTTGACGAGCACGATGTCGTCGACGAGGCGACGCACGATCTCGAGCGTGAGCTTGCCGACATTCTTGACGGCGATGCCCTCGGCGAGCGTGTTGCCGCCGCATTTCGGCGTCTCGCCGCGCAGCGCCGACCACATCGAGGGATAGTGCACCGTCTCGACGCCGATCACCTCGATCCGCGGCTGCAACGCCTTGGCGGCCGTCGCGACGCCCGAGATGAGCCCGCCGCCGCCGACCGGCACGACGATCGTGTCGAGATCGGGCTCGTCCTCCAGCATTTCGATGGCGACCGTGCCCTGGCCGCGGATCACGTCCTCGTCGTCATAGGGGTGGACGAAGGTGAGGCTTTCGCGCGCCGCGATCGTCTCGGCCTCGGCCTGCGCTTCCGACAGCGTCTCGCCGACGAGCACGACGCGGGCGCCGTAGCCGCGCGTCGCAGCGACCTTCACGAAGGGCGTCGTCTCCGGCATCACGATGGTCGCCGGGATGCGCAGCCGGGCGGCGTGGTAGGCGACGGCCTGGGCGTGGTTGCCCGCCGACATGGCGATGACGCCGCGCGCCCGTTCGGCCGGGGCGAGCGAGGTGAGCTTCACCACGGCGCCGCGCTCCTTGAAGGCGTTGGTGACCTGCATGTTCTCGTATTTGACGCGGATGTCGGCGCCGGTCAGGGCCGAGAGCTTCGGCGCCGGCAGGAACGGCGTGCGCATCACCGCGCCGGCGATGGTCATCTGGGCCGCGCGAATGTCGTCGAGGGTCACCGTCATGGACGTTTTCCTTGCGCCGGGAGCCCGACGAGACCGCCGGGACGCAGAATGAGTACGACGACGAGGATGCCGAGCACCACCACGTCGCGATAGGCCATCGGCATGTAGGCCGACCAGAAGGTTTCGGTAAAGCCGATGACGAGGCCGCCGACGGCGGCCCCGCCGGGCGAGCCGATGCCGCCGACGATCGCCGCCACCAGCGCCTTGAGGCCGATCATCAGGCCCATGGAAAAGCTGGTGCCGCCATAGTGCAGCGTCAGGATCGCGCCGGCGAGGGCGGCGAGCACCGAGGCCGCCGAAAAGCTCTTCAGCACCGTGTCGGGGACGTCGATGCCGACGAGCGCGGCCATTTTCGGATCGTCCGCGACCGCCCGCCAGTCGCGGCCGAAAGCGGTGATGCGCATGGCGAGGAGGAGGGCGAGGATGGTGAGCAGGGTCGCCCACAGGATCAGGCCCTGCATGGTCGTGACGATCACCGGAAAGGAGCCGCCATAGAGGATGTGCGGATCGTTGAGCACCGGCTGCAGCCAGCGCTCGCGCGTGCCCTGGGCGAGTCGCAGCGCCTCCTCGAGGGCGATCGCCGCGCCGAGCGTCGCAACGATGGTCGCCGCCGAACGCTTGCGCATCAGCGGCACGATGATCGTGCGCGCGATGGCGTTGCCCCAGAGCACGGTGACGGCGATCGCCATCGCCACGCCGAGCGACAGCGCCCCGGCGATGTCCGGCCGGCCGATCGCCACCGCCGCGACGACGCCGATCACCGCGCCATAGGCGCCGGTCGTCGCCATCTCGCCGAAGGCGAGGTTGATGCGGCCGGTGACGCCATAGACGAGCGCGTAGGCGACGGCGATGAGGGCGTAGAGCGCGGAGACGACGGCGCCGTTGACGAGCTGCTGCAGGAAATAGCCGATCGCCGGCGAGCTGCCGTCGTCGGGCCGGCGCACGATCCGGTCACGGCCTTCCGCCACCGCGCCGAGCTCGCCGAGCCAGAACCGGTTGAGCGTCCAGAGCTGGACCTCGCTCAGCGGCATGTTGTCGACCTCGACCCCGACGAGGGTCTGGCGCCCGCGCGCGAAGCCCTTGCCCGCGAAGCGGCAGACGATGCGTTTCGAGGTCCAGCGAATGCCTTCGCCGCCGGTGGCATAGTCGACGATCGCGACCGGCGCCCCCTCGGCGCTCTGCGTCTCGACGATCGAGATCATCGGATCCTCGGTCTCGAGCGCCGGGATCACGTCGGCGCAGATCTGCTGCTGCACGAGATCGGCCGAACAGCCGCCGAGCAGGAGGAGCCCGGCGAACACGGCAAGGCGGACCCGAAAGGGATGAGGCCGCGATCCGGAGGGGAGGGCCATGGCGTCTCGATGGGTTGTGCGCGCGGCGCAGGGGCCGGTCAGACCCCGCCCTTCAGCCGCTCGGCGACCGCGGGCGCGAAATAGGTGAGGATGCCGTCGGCGCCGGCGCGCTTGAAGGCCTGGAGGCTCTCCATCATCGCCCGCTCGCCGTCGAGCCAGCCGTTCCGCGCCGCCGCCTGGATCATCGCGTATTCGCCCGACACCTGATAGGCGAAGGTCGGCATGGCGAAGGCCTGCTTCAGCCGGAACAGCACGTCGAGATAGGGCATGCCGGGCTTCACCATGATCATGTCGGCGCCCTCGGCAACGTCGAGCTCGGCCTCGCGGATCGCCTCGTCGGTGTTGCCGGGGTCCATCTGGTAGGTCTTCTTGTCGCCCTTGAGGAGCCCGCCCGAGCCGACCGCGTCGCGGAACGGTCCGTAGAATGCCGAGGCGTATTTCGCCGCATAGGACATGATCAGCGTATCGGCGAAGCCATGCGCCTCGAGCGCGGCGCGGATCGCGCCGATGCGCCCGTCCATCATGTCGGACGGCCCGAGGATGTCGCAGCCGGCCTCGGCCTGCACCAGCGACTGGGCGATGAGGCAGTCGACGGTCTCGTCGTTGAGGATGCACTCGCCCTCGACGATGCCGTCATGGCCGAGCGAATTGTAGGGATCGAGCGCGACGTCGAGCATGATGCCGATCTCGGGGACGGCGTCCTTGATCGCCCGCGTCGCCCGGCAGACGAGGTTTTCCGGGTTCCAGGCCTCTTCGCAGGCCGGCGTCTTCTTCTCCGGATCGGTATAGGGAAAGAGCGCGATCACCGGGATGCCGAGCTTTGCCGCCCGTTCGGCCTCGCGCACCGCCATGTCGACGCTGAGCCGCTCGACGCCGGGCATCGAGGCGACCGCCTCGCGGCGCTTCGCGCCATCGAGCACGAAGATCGGCCAGATCAGGTCGTCGACGGAGAGCGTCGTCTCGCGCACGAGCCGCCGCGTCCAGTCGGCGCGGCGATTGCGGCGCATGCGCCGGCCCGCGAGGATGGTGCCGAGATCCGCCGAATACTGCATGCCCGGCCGGCTGCCCGTCCCGTGATCCATCGTAACTCTCCCGCTGGTCGCTCCTGGCTCCTTTTGGGCGCGGACACTAGCACCGCGAGGCGGTGGATTAAAGGGTCGGGGAGGGGCGGGGCCTACCCCGCATAGTCCGCCGTTGCCGGTTCGTCGCCGTGGCCGGCGCGAAGGCGCTTCAGGGTGCCGGCGAAATTGGCGCCGAGGAGGTCGGGGTCGACGCCAGCCGCCGCCGCTTCGAGGCCGAGGTTCGAGAAATTCGGCGCGGGCAGGCCGGCAAGGCGCGCGGCCGCGAGCCGTGCCGCGAGCAGGCGGCGAAGGTCGACATGATGCGGCTGGCAGTCGCGGAGGGCAGCGATGTCGCTCTCCTCGAGGACGACGTCGCCGGCCGCTTCCGCCGCGGCCAGCACCGCGGCGCCTATCTCGGTATGCGCCACGGCGAGGTTGAAGCCTTTGTCCTCGCCGAATTCCTGCCCTGCCGCGGTTCCGGACGGCGAACCGGGATCCACTTCGCCTGGAAACGCTGCCGGCCATCCGCCCGGCCAGGCATCGCCGACGGCAAGGTCCGCCTGCAATCCGATGGCGTCGGGGCAGATCTTGCAGCGGAACTGCGTCGTCCAGGGATGGTCGACCCAGAATTCCTCGTAAGCGCCGGTGAACTCGCGCCCGTCGCGCGTCCGCGCATAGGTCGGGCCGGGGCAGCCATGGCCGCGCCAGCGGAACTCGGCGACCTCGTCGCGGGAAAGGCCGCGCCGGGCGAGGAATTCGTCCGAGGCGGCAAGGCCCGGCACCGTGCCGCAGAACATCGCCATGGTGAAGACGACGAGCCCGCGGGCTCGTGCGTCCTGCCGCTGCAGGTTGCGCACCGCCGCGACGTCGCAGGGCTTCAGCGCGACGGCGATCGGCTCGCCGAGGGCGATGACCTCGAGGAGTGTCGCGAGCGAGGCCGACGTGCCGTAGCGCGAGCCGGCGGCCGCCAGCACCTGCTGCGGCGTGCGGCTGAGCACCGGCCGCGAGGCGAGGGCGTCGTCCAGATCGGCCGCCACCTGCAGCACGCCCGCGACCCTGCCGCTTCCGAGGAGGAATTGCGAGACGGCGGTCATCAGCCCGCCCGAAGCCGCCCGGAAGCGGATATCGGGGTCGGCGGCATGGCCGCGCACGACGCGCCGCACCTTGCCCCAGACCGGATCGAGGTCGCCGCCGCCGCCGAACGGCCCGGTGACGTTGATGCCCGGGCAGAGGGCGAGAATCGCCGCTTCCTCGGCGGCGGGAATCGGTCGGCGGGGTTCGGGCCTGAGATGTCCGTTCGGCGCCTCGCGCATCTCGATCGCTGCCGACGGCGCGAGCGCCCGGCAGAGGCCGCAGCCGATGCAGAAGCCGTTGCCGACGATATCGCCGAGGCCATCGAAGGTGTGGGCCATCGCACGCCTCCCGTCGCACTCGCCGGAGCGCCTGGTCGGCGCCCGCAGCCCGTCCATGCTAGGCAAGGCGCGCGCGGCTGTAAAACCAGCCGCCGGGGCGAGGGCGCTGCGGTGCATTTTTTCACGCCGGCGCGCCAAATGGTCACCCGGCTTTCCAATGCCGGAGAGGTGAAAATCGATCGATTGGTCGCCGGATGGCGAAAGCGGGCGGGGCATTCCCCCGCACCCGGGGAAGGGGTTCGACATGAAGACACTGATCGTTGCCACGGCGTTCGTCGCGATGGCGATGGCCATCGGCACGCTCCCGGCGCGGGCCGATTGCGCCGCGCTCCAGGCGGCCGGCAAGGCCAAGCACGACGAAATCGTCGCCGCCTCGCGGCTTGCCCAGAACATCAGCCCTTCGGTCGATGTCGCGATCAAGAACGTCAACGCCGTCGCCGCCGCCTGCGAGGCGGCGCTGAAGGCCGGCGACAACACCGGGGCGGCGAAGAAGCGCACCGAGCTCGCCGTTGCCTGGTCCGACGTCCAGCAGGTCGTGCGAAACCGTATCGCGATCTACGTCAGCGCCATCGCCCGCCTCGACGAGGGCCTCGCCCTCGTTGTCGAGACCGATGCCGGCTGTCCGGCGAGTGCCGAGAAGGACGCCTTCATCGCCAAGATCCGTGGCGTCTACGAGACCGAACGGGCAGGTCTCCAGCGTGCCCTCGATGCCGCCCGCGCCGAGCTGCCGCGCTTTGAGCCGGCGATGGAGCAGATGAACCATCCCTGCGCCAAGGAAATCGCCGGCGGCGGCGAGGACGGGGCGCTGATCGTCGTCAACCAGACCGGCGTGACGCTGCACATCCATCCGAACGGCGTCGCCGCGCTCGGCGATTTCTCGGTAGCGGCCGGCGAGACGCGCGAGATTTCGAAGAAGAAGTTCCTGAAGAAAACGCCCGACGGGCAGGAGTTCTTCACCGCCGACGTGCTTGCCGTCGGTGGCGGCAGTTGGACGGCCGGCGCCGACCAGCAGGTCTATCGCGACGCCACGGTCTGCGTGCGCCGCGACATTTCCCGCGACGGCAACGAGACCTGGGTCGTCACCGGCGGCCTTGCCGATCCCTGCGCGGTGCGCGAGCGCTGAGCCGGCGCCCGGCCTGACGCGCCCGCTCGGAACGAAGGACGCCCGGAACGAAAGACGCCCGGAAGCGGGCTTCCGGGCGTCCATGCGCGGGACGGCGAGGTGAGGGCGGGGAGCCGACCCGGGAAACCTGTTGCGCCGCTCAGGCGATCGAACGCGAGGCGTCGCGGACCTTTCGGGCGGCGGCGTCGATCTGCTGGGTTGCGGCCGAGATCGCCTGGACATTGTCGGTGATCACGGTGACGCCGCGCGAGGCGGTCTGCATGTTGTCCGAGATGTCGCGGGTCACGGCAGACTGCTCCTCGATCGCGGCCGCGATGCCGGCCGAGATGTCGCTGATCTGGTTGATGATCTCCTTGATGGCATCGATCGCCGTCACGGCGCCTTCCGTCGATTCCTGGACCGAAAGGATGCGGGCGGAGATGTCCTCGGTCGCCTTGGTGGTCTGCGAGGCGAGGTTCTTCACCTCGGAGGCGACGACCGCGAATCCCTTGCCGGCCTCGCCGGCGCGTGCCGCCTCGATCGTCGCATTGAGCGCCAGCAGGTTGGTCTGGGCGGCGATGCTGTCGATCAGCTGGATGACGTCGCCGATGCTCTGGGCGTCGTCCGACAGGCCGTTGATGATCGTTCCCGAACTCGTCGCTTCGTGCACGGCCTTCTGGGCGATCGCGGAGGCCTGGTCCACCTGGCGGCTGATTTCGCCGATCGAGGCGACGAGTTCCTCCGCGGCGGCGGCAACGGTCTGGACATTGGCCGATGCCTCGGTCGAGGCCGAAGCCGCGCTGCCGGCCCGGCCATTGGCGTTGGCGACCGCCTGCACGACCTCGACGAGATCGGCGTCGATCGTCTTCTGCACCTCCTCGCGGCGTATCCGCTCGGCGACCTGGGCCGTGATGTCCGTCGCGAACTTGACGACCTTGAACGGCTTGCCCGAGGCATCGAAGATCGGGTTGTAGCTCGCCTGGATCCAGATCTGCTTGCCGCCCTTGCCGACCCGCATGAACTCGCCGGCCTGGAACTCGCCGGCCCGCAGATTGTCCCAGAACGCCCGGTATTCCGCGCTCGCCGCATGGCTCGGCTCGACGAACATCGAGTGGTGCTGGCCCTTGATCTCGGACAGCGAGTAGCCGAGCGTCGAGAGAAAGTTGTCGTTGGCCTCGATGATCGTGCCGTCGAGATTGAAGTGGATGACGGCCTGCGACTTGTTGATGGCGTCGATCTGGCCTTCGAAGTCGGCGTTGCGCAGCTTCACCTCGGTGATGTCGGTGGCGATCTTGATCACCTTCACCGTGCGGCCGGAGCGGTCGCGCACCGGATTGTAGCTCGCCTGGATCCAGACCTCGTTGCCGGCCTTGCCGATCCGCTTGAACTCGTCGGCCTGATACTGGCCGTCGGCGAGCGCCTCCCAGAATTCCTTGTATTCGGGGCTGGAACGATAGGTCGGCTCGACGAACATCGAGTGATGCTTGCCGCGGACTTCGTCGAGCGAGTAGCCGAGTGCTGCGAGAAAGTTGTCGTTGGCGGTAATGATGGTGCCGTCCGGCCGGAACTCGATCAGCGCCTGTGAGCGGCCGATGGCATCGAGCTTGGCGGCATCGTCGTTGGCGGTGTTCTTGAAGATCATGACACGCGCGTGCTCCTGGGATGGGTTCCCGTGGCCAGACCTCGTCTGGCGGGCGGCAGGGGTGCTGCCAATTTGTCATTAGCCCGAGGATTGCAGTGGCAGGTTAACAAGATATGTAGATTTTGAAGGTCTTCAGACTTCCAGGCAAAGGCAAATTCAGTTTAGATTCAATAAGTTTATTAGAATACTAGGCGATACGTCGATTTCGACCGAGTAGAACAGAAAAATGATACTGCGGGGTCGGTCGATCGGTTCTTGCCGTGCCGAACCCGGTCGGACCGCCATCCTGTCATGACGGTGAGGCTCTGTCTGAAATGGCGACGGGCGGGCGAGGCGCTCGGCCCCACCCGCCCGTCGCGGCAATTCCGGAGTGTCTTCGTCAGGCCGAGCGCAGCCAGTCGACGTTGTCGAGGCGGTCGTCGAACTTGAGGCCGAGACCTTCGCCCGCCTTGCGCACCACCGTCGCGTCGACCGTGCGCCCGTCCGCGAGCTGGATGCGCACCGCCTCGCCGACCGTGCAGCCGGCGGCGGCGGCGTCGATCTGGCAGCCGCCCTCGCTGGCGTCGACCATCGTGCCCGTCGCGCGCCGGCCGCAGGCCTGGATCACCACGACTTCGCTCATCTTGACGCGCAGGCTGTCGCGGCGCTCCTGGACATCCCGCGCGACATCCTGAAGGAAGCTCTCGACCACCGCCGTCAGTTCGGCCGCCGCCTTGCCGAGTTCGTCGGATGCGGTCTGCACGCTGTGCGCCTCGTGCGCCGTCTCGCCGATGGCATCGGCGACGCTCCTGGCGTTGCGCACGGCGGTGGCGGTGCCGTCCGAGGCGCGCGAGACCGAGCCGGCGATCTCCCGCGTCGCCGCTTCCTGCTCCTCGACGGCCGAGGCGATCATCGTCGTCACGGCGCTGATCTCGCTGACCGTGTGCGTGATCGTGCGGATCGCCTCGACGGCGTTGCGGGTCGAGCCCTGGATGCCGGCGATCTGGCCGGAAATCTCCTCGGTCGCCCGCGCGGTCTGGTTGGCGAGCGACTTCACCTCCGCGGCGACGACCGCGAAGCCCTTGCCCATCTCGCCGGCGCGTGCCGCCTCGATCGTGGCATTGAGGGCGAGCAGGTTGGTCTGCTCGGCGATGTCCTGGATGAGGGAGACGACGGCGCCGACCTTCTCGGCGGCGTCCGAGAGGGACGAGACGTCGCGGTCGGTGGCCATGGCGGTCTCGGTCGCGCTCGCCACGATGGCGTTGGCGCGGCCTGCCTGGCCGGCGATCTCGCGGATCGAGGCGGCGAGCTGTTCGGTCGCCGCCGCCACCGTCTGCACGTTGCCGGATGCGCCGGCCGAGGCCTCGCCGGCCGAGTTCGCCTCGACCGAGGCGGCGGTGGCGACGCCGGAGAGCTTGTGCGCGGTGCCGCGCATCGCGCCGGTCTGGTCGTCGACGGCGCTCATCGTCGCGGCCATCGCCTTGCGGAAGCGGCCGATCAGGTTTTCGAGATAGGCCTGCCGGTGCCGCTCGCGGTCACGCTCGGCGTGGGCGTTGCCCTCCAGCCGCTCGCGCTCGATGGCGTTCTCGCGGAACACTTCGACGGCCCGCGCCATGTTGCCGACCTCGTCCAGGCGCTCGGTGCCCTCGATGGTGATCGAGGTGTTGTTGCCGGCGAGCTGCGACATGTTGCGGGCGAGGCGGCCGAGCGGCAGCGCCAGCGAGCGGGCGATGACGGTCGAGGCGGCGATCGTCAGGGCGAGCAGGCCGACGAGCAGGCCGGCCAGCATCCAGAACGCCGACTGGGCGTCCGACGCGATCGCATGGGCCTGGGCGACGATATCCGCGGCGACCTTGTCCTCGACCGACTTCAGGGCGTCGATGCGCACCGTCGCGGCGTCGAACCAGGCCGGCCCGGCGACGCTCGAGATGTCGCCGCCGAACGGCCCGTCGTAGCCGATCGTCCGCATGCGGTCGACTTCGGCCTGGGCCGGACTGCCATAGACGGCGGCGAGCGCCGACTTGGCCTCGTTCGAGCCGAAGCGCCGGAAGACGGTGTCGAAGGCGGTCTGCATCGCCGCGAGGCTGACGAACTTGCGGTAGATCTCCGGCCCGAACTTGCCGGCGCCGAAGCCGCCCGAGCCCATGGCGCGCTCGATGCCGGCGCGTTCCTTGCCCTGCAGCAGTGCCATGTAGGAGACGAGCGAGCGCACCACGCGGCCGTCGTCGGTCGCCGTCGCGACGCTCTCGACCATGGCGAGGAGATCGCCGATCAGCTTGGTGTAGTAACCGGCCATGTCCGGAACGGTGAGCGAGAGGTCGTCGACCTTGCCGCGCGTCGTGCCGAGCTGGTCGAGCGCGGTCGCCGAGCGCGCGAAGGGCGCGGCGAAATCGTCGAAGGCGAGGCGGCCTTCGGCGGCCGGAACGGCGGCGCGGAAGGCGGCGAGCGCCTTGTCGGTCGCCTTGCGCTGGGCCTTCAGCTTGCTGACGAACTTGTCGCTGCCCTTGGAGCCGATGGTGCCGGCCGAGGCGCCGCGCTCCTTCTGCAGCTCGTGCACGAGGCCGGAGATCGCCGGCGCGCGCTCGACGATTTCGGCGACCATCGTCGCCTCCGCCGCCGTCATGCGCCTGTCGACGAGATCGGAAATGCCGAGGCCCATCAGCGCCAGGAGCGGGATGAGCGACAGGAACGCGATGCGTACCGAGATCGAAGCGTTATTGACCAGCCGCATCATTGCGTTCGTCTCCAACTTGAAATTGCGTTCGACGAGTGTTCGGCGGGGTGGTTAACGCAGCCCTAAGGCGACCCGTGTCGGGAGCCGAAAAAACGAGGATTCTCTAAGGTGGGACGAATTGTCCCCGGCCCTGGGATTTGTACCGATGGGAAAGATTCGGAGGCGGTTGCGCCTCGGGCGCGGGCCGAATGAAATCTTCATCTGGAATTCAGCGAAAAATAATCTTGCGCTGTGATTCCCGCAGGGTTGGTGTGCCAGATTCCCTTGCCGAGAACCGTTTCCTCACTCCCACGACCGGGCGGCCGCGCCATGAAACTGATTACCCTCGTCAAAAGCTACCTGCTGGTGATGCTCGCACTCTCCATGGCCTCCGTCCTTCTCACCATCTGGTCGGTGCGCAGCAGCGCGATCAACAACGAACTGCTGGAGCTGGCGCATGAATCCTACGAGTTGCATCTGACGGTATCGGCGGACACCTATCTGCTCTTCAAGCGGTATGGTGACCTGCTGCTTGGCGGGACTGCCGACCGCGAGGCGGAAAACGAACAGCTCGTCGCCACACTGCAGAACACGCTTTCGGGGCTGCGGCAGGTGATCGGCAAGGAGATCGAGCTCGTCGGCGAGCGGCAATTGGAGGAACTGGCGCGCGTCGACAAGATCGAGAAGGTGATCGGCGATCTGGTCGCACGCTTCCGTCAGGCCCAGCAGACCCCCGAACGTGGCGATATCCGCGAAAACTGGCGGGACCTCGGCACGATCCTCATCACCGACCTCAAGCAGGACTTCCGCGCGCTCATCGCCGAGGCGCTCGCTGACGAACACGAACAGGTCGCCGCCGCCGAGGCGAGCGAATCCGCGGCCCATCTTCTTGCTCGCAGAATATCGATCCTTCTCGGCGCGACCTTTCTGCTGGTCTCGGTCGGCGCCGGAATCGTGTTCCAGCGGCGCCTGACCCGGCCTCTCGACAAGCTGATGGCGGGCGTGAACGGGTTCGCGGCGGGCAATTTCGATACCGCCATCGACCTCAAGGGGCGCGACGAGCTCTCGGAAATCGGAACTCTGCTCGACCGGATGGCCGGCGTCGTTCTGAAGCAGTCGAAGGATCTGATCCAGAGAAACGAGCAACTCGAGCTCGCCGTGAAGGCACGCACGAAGGAACTCGAGAACATGCTGGCGCGCGAGCAGGAATCGAAGGAGGACCGGCGCCAGCTTCTCGCCGACGTCAGCCACGAGCTGCGCACCCCGCTGACCGTCATTCAGGGCGAGAGCGAGGTGGCCCTGCGCGGTGCCGAAAAGGATCCGGAGGATTACCGCGAGGCGCTGCGGCGGATCCGGGACGCCACCGTTCACACGGCAACGCTGGTCAACGACCTGCTGTTCATCGCCCGCAGCGAAATGGGGCGCGTGCGACTGCGGCTCGCCCGGTTCGACCTCGTCGAGCTGCTGCGCGAGGTCGCCGGCCTGTCGGGACAGGTCGATCTGGTGCAGTCCGCCCTGTCGTCCGCCCCGATCGAGGCCGATCGGCAGCGGCTGCGGCAGGCGGTTCTGGCGCTGGCGCACAATGTCCATCACCACGGCGGCGACCTGACGGCCATCCGGCTGGAGCGCACGCCGGACGGCTATGTGATCGCGGTCGAGGATGACGGCCCCGGTCTCGCCGATGCCGACAGGGAGCGGGTCTTCGAGCGCTTTTACAGGGGCCCGAACGCCTCGGAGGTGTATGTTGACGGTCTCGGACTCGGTCTGCCGATCGTCAGATCCATCGCCGAGGCGCATGGCGGAAAGGCCTGGATTGTCGAACGGGAAGGTGGTGGCATGTCGGCGCGGATCGGCATTCCCGACGCCCCCGCCGCAGAGGGGACTCGATGAACATATTGCTGGTCGAGGACGAAACGCGCGTTGCCGATTTCATTCGCCGCGGCCTGAAGGCCGAAGGGCACAATGTCGAGCACAGCCCCGACGGCGAGACCGCGCTCGACCTGATGCGCGCCTACAGCTTCGACGTGGTGATCCTCGATCTGATGCTGCCGGGGATTTCCGGCACCGAGGTGTGCCAGCGCATGCGCGCGCGCGGCGACACCACGCCGATGCTGATGCTGACCGCGCTCGATGCGCTCGACGAGCGCATCGCCGGGCTGCGCGCCGGCGCCGACGACTATCTGCCGAAGCCCTTCGATTTCGAGGAATTGCTCGCCCGCCTGGAGGCTCTCTACCGCCGTGCCGCCAAGTTCTCGGCCGACGGCGATGTCGGCATCATCAGCCATGCCGGACTGCGCTTCGATTCGAAATCCCAGAAGTTCTTCGTCGATGGCTGCGAGGTCGAGCTTTCGGCCAAGGAACGCGACCTGGCAGTCCTGCTCCTCGGCAATGTGGGCCGCGCCCTCAGTCGCGAGCGGATCCTCAACACCGTCTGGGGAACGCAGTCGGATCCGATGACCAACATCGTCGACGTCTATATTGGCCGCCTGCGCAAGCGGTTCGGTCCTTATGGCGGCCGCATCGTGACGCTGCGCGGCTCCGGCTACCGGCTCGACTGATACCGGGCTCCCCGGCCGGTCGGATCGTCACCGGTGCGAGGCGGCGCCTCGCGGCCGTGTTCGGGTTCCCGTCCGCCTCCATCCCGAGTCGTGTCAAAGCCTCGCCGGAACCGCCGGAATCGGCGCCCGCCGGCCTTCATCGAAAATTCATGGAGCCTTTAGCGGCGGGACACTGCGGGTTCAAGTTCCCAAAGGTCAAGTTGCCTAGCGTGTCTCTCGACAAGGCCGAACGATCACAAGCGCCCTGTCGCCTCCCGGCAAAACCGCTCCGGCAAGGAGCGGACCGCCGGGAGGCTTGCAGGCGCCCGATCGCTCTCGGGACCGTGTCGTCAACACTGCCACCATGGAGAGGCTGGAATGACCAAGACCAAGTATCTGCTCGCGACCGCCGCATTCGCGTTTTTCGGCGCCCAGGCGTTCGCTGACGAAATGAAGCCGATCACTGCCGCGGAAATCGACCAGGTCCAGGCGGCCTGGGGCGCCGGCATCGTCGCCATCGGCGAGGCCAAGGCGGCCGGCACGCATGTCGAGGCGGCCAAGGACCACATCGCCACCCTCTACGCCTACGACGAGGGCGGGACCGTCCTGTTCAAGCCCACCAAGGCGGCGGCCGACCAGTTCCGCGGCACCGCCGAAGAGGCGCTGTCGTACTTCGTCGGCGGCTCGATTTCCGAGGACAAGGGCTTCGCCATCAATCCCTGGACGAAGGTGCGCTTCGAGAACGACGCGGTCACCATCGACAGCGACAGCGCCCTGGCGATGGGCAACTACTACTTCACCGATCCGTCCGGCAAGGAAACCAAGGTCGAGTACAGTTTCGGCTACGTCCGCGGCAAGGACGGCCGGCTGAAGATCAATCTGCATCATTCGTCCGTTCCCTACGGCCCGAAATGATCTGAGGCGAGAGCCGATTGCGGCACGGCTCGATCGCCAGCGACATCGACCCGGGTCGGAGCCCTCCGGCCCGGTTTCGCCGTTCCGACCGGTGCGGCCCGATCGCCGCAGGGCCGCCGCGAACCGCCCGGCCGATTGACGCTCCCGCCGCCCGCCGATAAGCCTTGGCGACAAGAAAAGGCGCGGGAGGCACATCATGGATTTCGAGCTCTCCGAGGAGCAACGGCTGATCCGCCAGATGGCAGCGGACTTCGCCGCGGCCGAGATGGAGCCCTTCGCCCGCGAATGGGACGAAAAGTCGGTCTTTCCGGTCGACATGCTGAGAAACGCGGCCGCCCTCGGTTTCGGCGGCATCTATGTCGGCGAGGACGTCGGCGGCTCGGCCCTGTCGCGACTCGACGCGGCCCTCATCCTCGAGGAGCTTGCCCGCGGCTGCACCTCGACGGCGGCCTACATTTCGATCCACAACATGGCGGCCTGGATGATCGACGCCTATGGCGACGACGCCCAGCGGTCCCGCTTCCTGCCGGCGCTCTGCTCCATGGAGAAGTTCGCCAGCTACTGCCTGACCGAGCCCGGCGCCGGCTCGGACGCCGCCTCGCTCCGCACCCGCGCCGTGCGCGACGGCGACCATTACGTGCTCAACGGCTCGAAGGCCTTCATCTCCGGCGGCGGCGTCTCCGACGTCTATGTTGTCATGGCGCGCACCGGCGGCGAGGGGCCGAAGGGCATTTCCTGCATCGTCGTCGAGAAGGGCACGCCGGGCCTCTCCTTCGGCGCCCAGGAAGTCAAGCTCGGCTGGAAGAGCCAGCCGACGGCGGCCGTCATTTTCGAGGATTGCCGCGTGCCGGCCGAAAACCTCGTCGGCGGCGAGGGCAACGGCTTCAGGATTGCCATGGCTGGCCTCGACGGCGGCCGCCTCAACATCGGCGCCTGTTCGCTCGGCGCCGCCGCCGCCTCGCTCGATCGTGCCGTCGCCTACATGAAGGAACGCCGCCAGTTCGGCGAGGCGCTCGCCGCCTTCCAGGCGTTGCGCTTCCGCATGGCCGATTGCGCCACCGAGCTCGCCGCCGCCCGCCTTCTTCTCCACAAGGCCGCGACCATGGTCGATGCCAAGGCGCCGGGCGCCACCGTGACGGCGGCGATGGCCAAGCGGCTGGCCACCGACACCGGCTTCACCGTCGTCAACGAGGCGCTGCAGATGCATGGCGGCTACGGCTATCTGCGCGACTATCCGCTCGAGCGCTATCTGCGCGACGTGCGCGTCCACCAGATCCTCGAGGGCACCAACGAGATCATGCGGCTGATCATCGCCCGCGACCTCTTCGGCGCGTGAGGCGGCGATGCGCAGGGGGCTCCTCGTCGGTTTCGCCATGTGGTTCGTCACCACCATGATCCTCAGGATCTGGGGCGGCTGGCTGCTCGAAGGCGACATGGCCGACTTCATGCTCGTGATGCTGGTCGCCGGCATTCTCGCCGGCGCCGTCACCGCGCTTCTCCTCAGATATGTCTGCACCCCCGGCAAGGTTGCCCGCTTCGGTGCCGGCCTCGCCATCCCCGGCCTTTTCGGCTATGCCGGCAGCCTCATCGCCTTTTGCGACTTCTTTCCCGGGCTCTCCTCGACCATGGCCGACCTCATCGCCTCGCTGACGCTCTGGTGGTACGCGATCGTCCTGTCGACGGCGCTTCTCTATGGCGACCGCCTCGCAAGGAACTGATCCCATGTCCGACAAGACCGACGAAATCCTGTTCGAGCGCCGCGGCCCGGCCGGCCTCGTCACCCTCAACCGGCCGCAGGCGCTGAACGCCGTCACCCTCGGCATGGTTCGCGCCCTGCACGCCAAGCTCGACAAGTGGGCGCGGAACGACAAGATCCACCACGTCGTCGTGCGCGCCGTCGGCGGCAAGGCCTTCTCGGCCGGCGGCGACATCCGCAACCTCTACGACTGGGGCCGCTCGGGCAACGAGACCTGGCGCGACTTCTATCGCGAGGAATACCGCCTCAACGCCGCCATCAAGCACTACGGCAAGCCCTACGTCGCCCTCATCGACGGCATCGTCATGGGCGGCGGCGTCGGCATCTCGGTGCACGGCTCGCACCGCGTCGCGACCGAGAAGCTGATGTTCGCCATGCCCGAGGTCGGCATCGGCATGTTCCCCGACGTCGGCGGCTCCTGGTTCCTGCCGCGCCTGCCCGGCGAGGTCGGCACCTATCTGGCGCTGACGGGAGCCCGCGTCGGCCTCGAGGACGCGCGCTGGACCGGCATCGCCAATCACGGCTGCCCGTCGGACAGGATCGGCGATCTCGTCGAGGAACTGTGCGCCGCGACCGACGTCGACGCGGTGATCGCCAGGCACGAGATCTGGCCGAAGCACGCGCCGCTCGCCCGCCTGCAGCCCGACATCGACCGGATCTTCTCGAAGGCCGGCATCGAGGAAATCCTTGCCGCGCTCGACGCCGAGGGCGACGTCGAATGGGCGAGAAAAGCCGCCGCCGCGATGCGCCGCAATTCGCCGACGAGCATGAAGGTCGCCCTGCGCCAGCTGCGCGAGGGCAAGCGCCGCACCGAGTTCGACGACTGCATGCGCATGGAATATCGTGTCGTCGAACGGGTGATGCGCGGCCACGATTTCTTCGAGGGCGTGCGCGCGCAGATCATCGACAAGGACAATGCCCCGAACTGGCGGCCGGCGACCCTTGCCGAGCTGTCCGACGAGGCGGTCGGCGGCTATTTCGCCCCGCTCGCCGAGGGCGATCTGGTGCTGGAGAGTTGAGCGTGGCCGACGAGCGCAAGGCAAGGACCCGCATCACCTTCGAGACGGTGCTGGTCTGGTATCTGAGGGGGCTGGCGCTGCTCTTCCTCATTGGCGGCCTCGTCTACTGGCTGCGCATTCTCGGCGTGCCGCTCGGCGGCAAGGCCTTTGCCGACATGACCATCGAATGGCGCGTCTCCACGGTCTATTTCGCCGTGCTCGATCTCGTCGCCGCCGTCGGCCTGTGGATCGGCGTCTCCTGGGGCAGCGTCATGTGGATGCTGGCGGCGCTGACCCAGGTCGTGATGTTCGTCGGCCTGTTCGAGATCTTCGGCTTCGATCTCGGCCTCGTGGTGTTCCACCTGGTCACGATCGTCGTCTATTTCATGCTCACCTACTGGGTGCATCAGGAAGCGCACGCCTGAAACGGACGGGCGGCGACAAATCGGGAGGAAATGCGCGATGGCAGCGATCGGTTTCATCGGTCTCGGCAACATGGGCGGTCCGATGGCCGCCAATCTTCTCAAGGCCGGCCATTCGGTCACCGGCTTCGACCTGTCGGCCGACGCCATCGCCCGCTTCACCGAGGCCGGCGGCCGCAAGGCCGCGACTGTCGCCGAGGCGGCGGCCGGCGCCGACGTCGTCGTCACCATGCTGCCGGCCGGGCGCCACGTCCGCACCGTCTATGGCGAGGAAGGCGGCATCATCGAGAACGCCAAGGCCGGCGCGCTGCTGATCGATTCCTCGACCATCGACGTGGAGAGCGCCCGCGCGGTCTCGGCCAAGGCCGAGGCGGCCGGCCTGAAGATGGTCGATGCCCCGGTCTCCGGCGGTGTCGGCGGGGCCGCGGCCGGCACGCTCACCTTCATGGTCGGCGGCGCGCCCGAGGCTTTCGAGGCGGCCAAGCCGATCCTCGAGAAGATGGGCCGCAACATCGTCCATGCCGGCGGGCCCGGCAACGGCCAGGCCGCCAAGATCTGCAACAATATGATCCTCGGCATCTCGATGATCGCCGTCTCGGAGGCCTTCGTGCTCGCCGACCGTCTCGGCCTCGACCGCCAGAAGCTGTTCGACATCTCCTCGACGGCGTCCGGCCAGTGCTGGTCGCTGACGAGCTATTGCCCGGTGCCGGGCCCGGTGCCGACCTCGCCGGCCAATCGCGACTATCAGGCCGGCTTTACCGCGGGCATGATGCTGAAGGACCTGAAGCTCGCCCAGGAAGCGGCCTCCACCTCGGGCGCGGCGACGCCGCTCGGTGCCGAGGCGGCCGCGCTCTACAGCCTGTTCTGCAATGCCGGCCACGACGGCGTCGACTTCTCGGGCATCATCCGGATGCTGCGCGGCAAGGAGTGACGGCCAGCGAGGGGGCCTCGACGAGGCTTCCGCGCATCGGCGGCCCCGCCCCGGCGGGGCCGTTTTCGTATCGGCGCCGCCGCCGCGCCGTTCATACTTCGATTACCGTTATTTCTCTGCCCGGCAATAATTGCCGCCTTAAGCCCATCTTAAGCTTGCCGCTTAAGCGTTTTTTTGCGTGCCGTCCGTATAGTCACGCAATCAGGTGGGATAAAAACAAAACTCACAGAGAGGCACTACGGATGATCAACGCAAAGCGGGCAGCAGAGATATTTGCCGACGAAGGGGAGTCGGCAGAAGTCAAGCCGCTGTACCTCGAGGCACTGCACCTCGTCGAGCGGCTGCATCGCCGGCTACTGGATGTCATCAAGGACGAGTTCGACCGTATGGGTCGTTCCGATGTCAACAGTGTGCAGGCTCTGCTGCTCTTCAATATTGGCGATGCGGAACTGACGGCAGGCGAGCTGCGTAGCCGCGGCTACTACCTCGGCTCCAACGTCTCCTACAACCTGAAGAAGCTGGTCGACGCCGGTCTGATCAACCACGAGCGCTCCAAGGTGGATCGTCGCTCGGTGCGCGTTTCGCTGACCGAATCCGGCCGCGAGATCGCCGACGTCGTCGATGCGCTCTACCAGCGCCACATCGCCTCGATCGAGACGGTCGGCGGCATCGGTGCGGACGACTTCCGCGACCTGAACAAGGCGCTGCTTCGCCTCGAGCGCTTCTGGACCGACCAGATCCGCTACCGGCTGTAACCGGCCGGGCCAGCGAGGCCGACGAGATGAGGGAAGCCCCGGCTGCGCGCCGGGGCTTTTCGCGTTGCCGCGCTCAGGGCTGGACCAGCGGCCGCTCGAGCGCGCGCTTCACTTTTTCGAGAGCTTTGTTCAGGCGATCGAGCGTCTTCTCGTTCTCCGCCTGCTGCTTTCTGAGTTCCTGGAACTCGTCATAGGCCGCCGGGTCCTCCCAGCTCCGCGCGTCGTTCACCGTCTTCCAGTAGAAGCGCCCGAACGCCGCGTCGACCGCATCGACCTTCTTGAGCATTTCCGTATAGAGCCGCTGGCGCTCGTACTCGTTGACGCAGCATTGCGTTTCGTTTTCCATCCGCTGGCCGTATTCCTCGCGGATTGCCGATTTCTTGTCCTCGAATTTCTCGCGCTCGTCGAGGATCTTTTTCTCGAGTTTCTCGTCGTTCTCGATCAGGCGCGTCATCTTCTTGTCGTTCTTCTTTTTTGCCTTTTCCGTGTCGCGGATTTCCTTCTCGAGGTTGCGCTTTTCCTCGGCGAGGGACTTGTCCGCGCCGGGCTTTGCCTTCGTGCCGGCGGGCGGCTTCGTCGTCGTCTTTTCCTTGGCGCCGGCGGGCGGATTGCCGATCTCGTAGGGCCGGATGATGCCGCTGCCCGGCTCGTTGCCGCCGCCATCCGCAAGCGCCGCGAGCGGCGGACAGAAGAGCATCGCGGCGGCCCACAAGGGCAGGAGATTTCTCCTCTCGATCAACGTGTTCATGGCATCCCTCCGAGTTTTCGACCGGGTGATCCCGGTTCTTCGATATCGTCGACTTGCATCGCCGGCCGGTCGTGGCGGCCGCCCGCGGAACCGCTCCCGGCGCCCGTCCCGGCCATATCGGAACGCTAGGGTCCGATGCCGCGCCTTTCAACCGTTTAGTCGGCTATTTGTGGCGTTGGCGGGCGCCGCCGCCGCCGGCGCGGGGCGGGCGGCGAGACATCAATTCGCCACATTGGAATGGGACCGAGGACAAAATCGCAGGCGTCGTCGATACATCGCCGTACCGTCGGCCGGACCGGCCGGGCAGGGGCCCGACGGGACACCGGCTCGGGAAACGGTGCCGGGGCGTCCGTTGTTTGTTAACCATAACCGTGATACCGGAATCTGTCCTTTCCGGGCCGCGCACGACCATCCGGCCGGGCATGACGCCGAACCCGGACAGCGAGGAACCTGAAGTGCAGCATCAAGATCGAAGCGAGCGGACCGAGGCCCTGTCCAAGATGAAGCGGCGCGCCATGCGGGCTGCCCTGACGCTGGTCCTGGCCACGCTGGTCTCGGCGACCGTTCGTCCGGCGCTTGCCCAGAGCCCGCTCGAGGCGTTGATCAACGCCAAGCTCCAGGCCGAATGGACCCAGCGCTTCGATTCCGGCGAGCACACCAATGTGCGCGGTTCCGAGGCGACGCTCTCGCCGCAGACGGCGATCAACATCGAGCAGGCGATCCAGCGCTATTCGGCGATCGTCGCCAGCGGCGGCTGGCCGAAGGTGGCGACCCAGACGACGCTGCGCATCGGTGTGCGCGCCGCCGCCGTGATGACGCTGCGCCAGCGCCTGAAGATCTCCGGCGACCTCGATGCCAACAGCGGCAATGGCGACGCCTACGATTCCTACGTTGCCGAGGCCGTGCGCCGCTTCCAGGAACGCCACGGCATCATCGCCGACGGCGTCGTCCGCGGCTCGACCTTCGCCGCGCTCAACGTGCCGGCCGATGTCCGCCTGCAGCAGCTCGAGACCAACCTCGTGCGCGTCCGCGCCATGTCCGGCTTCCTCGGCGACCGCTACGTGATGGTCAACATTCCGGCGGCCGAGATCGAGGCCGTCGACATGGGCCAGGTCGCCTCGCGCCACATCGGCGTCGTCGGCAAGATCGATCGCCAGACCCCGATCGTCGCCAGCCGCATCACCGAGCTCAACTTCAATCCGTTCTGGACGGTGCCGCTCTCCATCATCAAGAAGGATCTGATCCCGAAGATGAAGGAAGACCCGCAGTACCTGACCAAGAACAAGATCCGCATCTACGACGGCTATGGCAGCGAGCTGCTTCCCGAGCAGATCAACTGGGACAGCGACGAGGCCACCAAGTACATGTTCCGGCAGGACCCGGGCGAGATCAATTCGCTCGGCAACGTGCGCATCAACTTCTCCAACCCGCACAACGTCTACCTGCACGACACGCCGTCCAAGACGCTGTTCGGCAAGGACTATCGCTTCCATTCCTCGGGCTGCGTGCGCGTCCAGAACGTGCGCGAGCTGGTCACCTGGCTGCTCCGCGACACGCCGGGCTGGTCGCGCGCCCAGATCGACGCGACGATCCAGAGCGGCGAGCGCACCGACGTCAAGCTCGTCGAGCCGGTGCCGATCTACACCACCTACATCACGGCCTGGGCGACCTCGGGCGGCGTCGTCAATTTCCGCGACGACATCTACAACCGCGACGGTCTCGGCCAGTACGCCCAGAACTGATCTGCGATCATCTTCGCGACGCCGAAGGAACCCGCGCGCCGAGCGCGGGTTTTTTCGTGTTCTTTTTCTCTACTTTGCTATCCTGTTGCATGCCGGCGGGGCGCGCCCGGCCGGTCGGGCGGGAGCTTGCGCGATGCCGGTCGAAGACCGCGCCGCGGCTGTGTCGGTGACATGACTTGAACGACTACGAGGAACAGGCCAGCGGTGGCCGGATCGTCTATTTCGAGTTCGTCCCCCTCGGCCGTCAGGTCAAGGTGATCGCCGTCGACGGCCAGAGCGGCGACGAGGTGTCGATCGTCGGTCCCGTTTCGACGCCGCGCGGCGACCTCGAACGCCTCGCGGTGCGCAAGCTCGACGCGCTGCTCGAGCGGCGCGGCGCGCCGAAGAAGCCCGACGCCCCTTCCGGGGGAGGCGGCCCCGGCCGCCTCGTCTGAGCGCACGCGGTACATCTTGGCCGAGATGTTCGCCTGCCGGTGGCGTCGCCGCGGCGGGTGTGTTATGGCCACTGCGCGTTACCAATGGATCGACCGGAATCGGCGGAGTTCCGGGAGCGGTCCGCTTCCAACAGGGACATTGCGAACATGTCGAAGACCGACGCTGCGGCCGATGCGGTCGTTTCGCCCGATTTCTTCACGCGCGGCCTTGCCGCCACCGATCCGGAGATCGCCGCGGCCATCGCCGACGAGCTCGGTCGCCAGCGGCACGAGATCGAGCTGATCGCATCCGAGAACATCGTCTCGCGCGCCGTTCTGGAGGCGCAGGGCTCGGTGATGACCAACAAGTATGCCGAGGGCTATCCCGGCCGGCGCTATTATGCCGGTTGCGAGTTCGTCGACGTCGCCGAGCGCCTCGCCATCGAGCGGGTGACCAGGCTGATCGGCTGCGAGTTCGCCAACGTCCAGCCGCATTCCGGCGCCCAGGCCAACACCGCCGTGTTCTTCGCGCTGCTGCAGCCGGGCGACACCTTCATGGGCCTCAACCTCGCCGCCGGCGGTCACCTGACCCACGGCTCGCCGGTCGCCATGTCCGGCAAGTGGTTCAACACCGTTCCCTACACGGTGCGGCCCGACGACCACCGCATCGACATGGACGAGGTCGCCCGCCTTGCCCGCGAGCACAAGCCGAAGGTCATCGTCGCCGGCGGCTCGGCCTATCCGCGCCACATCGATTTCGCCGGCTTCCGCGCGATCGCCGACGAGGTCGGCGCCTATCTCATGGTCGACATGGCCCATTTCGCCGGCCTCGTCGCCGGTGGCGCCCATCCCAATCCGTTCCCGCACGCCCATGTCGTCACCTCGACCACCCACAAGACCCTGCGCGGCCCGCGCGGCGGCGTCATCCTCACCAATGACGAGGCACTCGCCAAGAAGTTCAATTCGGCGGTCTTCCCGGGCACCCAGGGCGGCCCGCTGATGCATGTCATCGCCGCCAAGGCGGTCGCCTTCGGCGAGGCGCTGCGGCCCGAATTCCGCACCTATGCGGCGCGCGTCGTCGAGAACGCCAAGGTGCTCGCCGAGCGCATCAAGAGCCACGGCTTCGACATCGTCTCGGGCGGCACCGACACCCATCTGATGCTCGTCGACCTCAGGCCGAAGGGGCTGACCGGCAAGGTCTCCGAGCAGGCGCTGCTGCGGGCCGGCATCACCTGCAACAAGAACGGCATCCCGTTCGATCCGGAAAAGCCGATGGTCACCTCGGGCATCCGCCTCGGCTCGCCCGCCGCCACGACGCGCGGCTTCGGCCCGGCCGAGTTCCGCGAGGTCGGCGACATGATCGCCGAGGTGCTGAACGCGGTCTCGCAGGCCGGCGAGGAGGGCGCGCCCCTGACCGAGGCGGCCGTGCGCGGCCGCGTCGAGGCGCTGACCGCCCGCTTCCCGATCTATCGCGACTGAGCGGGCCGGGGGGCGAGGGATGCGGTGTCCCTATTGCGGCAGCGCCGAGACGCAGGTGAAGGATTCCCGTCCGACCGAGGACGGCACGGCCATCCGCCGGCGGCGCATCTGCGCCGATTGCGGCGGCCGCTTCACCACCTTCGAGCGGGTGCAGCTGCGCGAGCTGACGGTGGTCAAGAAGACCGGCCGGCGGGTGCCGTTCGACCGTGACAAGCTGATGCGCTCGGTGATGGTCGCCCTGCGCAAGCGCCAGGTCGATCCGGACCGCATCGAGCGCATGGTCAACGGCATCGTCCGCCAGCTCGAGAGCATGGGCGAGAGCGACGTCGCCTCCGAGCAGATCGGCCATCTGGTGATGGAAGGGCTGCGCGGCCTCGACGACGTCGCCTATGTGCGCTTCGCCTCGGTCTATCGCGATTTCCGCGAGGCCAAGGATTTCGAGGAGTTCCTCGACGAACTGGTGCAGACCGGCGGCGGCGGAGCGCCGGACGACGGAGAGTGAATGGCGGTGCCAGAGCGTTTCCAGGCGAAGTGGGAACCGGTTCGCCGTCCGGAAACGCGACAAATCAGAGGCTTGGCGCCTTTTCGCAATTCCATGCATTGTGAAAAGGCGCCGGCCCGCCGTCCGGAGGCGTTGAGTTGGATGTAGCGGCCGCAAAGACCCCGGAGGCGATCGTGGTCGATGCCGACCGCGACCGTCGCTTCATGGGTGCGGCGCTCGCCATCGGCCGGCGCAATCTCGGCCAGACCTGGCCCAATCCCGCCGTCGGTGCCGTCATCGTGCGCGACACCCCGTCCGGACCGCTGGTCGTCGGCCGCGGCTGGACCGCCGAGGGCGGCCGCCCGCACGGCGAACCGCTGGCCCTTGCCGAGGCCGGGGAACTCGCCCGCGGCGCCACCTGCTACGTCACCCTTGAGCCCTGTTCGCATCACGGCCGCACCCGGCCCTGCGCCGACGCCCTCGTCGCGGCCGGCGTCGCCCGCGTCGTCAGCGCCGTCGAGGATCCCGATCCGCGCGTCAGCGGCAACGGCCATGCCCGTCTCGCCGCCGCCGGCATCGCGGTCACCACCGGCGTTTGCGCAAAAGCGGCGCGGCGCGACCATGCCGGCCATTTCACCCGCGTGCTGAAGGGCCGCCCGCACGTCCAGCTGAAGCTCGCGACATCCGCCGACGGCATGATCGGACGTGCCGGCGCGCCGGGCTTTGCCATCACCGGCGAGACGGTGCGCGGCCGCGTTCACCTGATGCGCGCCGAGGCCGACGCGATCATGATCGGCATCGGCACGGCGCTCGCCGACGATCCGATGCTGACCTGCCGCCTTGCCGGCCTCGAGCGTCGCTCGCCGATCCGCGTCGTCGTCGACGGCGCCGCCCGGCTGCCGCTCGACAGTGCCCTCGTCGAGAGCATCGGCGAGGCGCCGCTCTGGCTCGTCGTCGACGCGCGCGCCCCGGCCGACCGCAGGGCGGCGCTCGAGGAGGCTGGCGCCACCCTCGTCGAGGTGCCGCGCGACGCGACGGGCCGCAGCGACCTCGTTGCGGCGCTTCGCGCCATTGCCGGTGAGGGCATTACGCGGTTGATGGTCGAGGGCGGCGCGACGCTCGCCCGGGCGCTGCTCGACGGCGGGCTCGTCGACGAGGCCATGGTCTTTTCGGCGCCCGTGACGATCGGCGCCGGCGGCCTTCCGGCCTTCGCGACGGCCGGGCCGGAGGCGATCGAGGCGAGCGGCCGCTACGTGCTCGCCGCTGCCGGCCGGATCGGCACCGACGAATACCGCCACTGGTGGGTCAAGGACTGGGAGTGAAGCGATGTTCACTGGAATTATCACCGATGTCGGCGAGGTCCTCGCCGTGACGCCGCAGGGCGCCGGCTGCCGCCTCGAGATCGCCTGTTCCTATCCGGCCGACGGCATCGCCATCGGCGCCTCGATCGCCCATGCCGGCGCCTGCCTCACGGTGATCGAGAAGAAGACGCTCGCCGACGGCCGCACCTGGTATGCGGTCGATGCCTCGGTCGAGACCCTCGATCGCACGACGATGGGCGGCTGGAAGCCCGGCACCAGGGTCAATCTCGAACGCTCGCTCGCCCTCGGCGACGAAATGGGCGGCCACCTCGTCACCGGCCATGTCGACGGCGTCGCCACCATCGTCTCGCGCGACGACGAGGACGGCTGCGCCCGCTTCACCATCGAGGCGCCGAAGGGCTTTGCCAGATTCGTCGCCGCCAAGGGCTCGATCGCCCTCGACGGCACCTCGCTCACCGTCAATTCGGTCGATGGCGCCCGTTTCACCATCCTCCTGATCCCGCACACCCTCGCGGTGACGAGCTGGGGCGGCCGCCACGCCGGCGATCGGCTCAATTTCGAGGTCGATCTGATGGCCCGCTACATCGCGCGCCTCAACGAGGCCGCCGCCGGCTGAGCGCCGGGCGCGCCGCACTGGACAAGCGGCCCGGTCCGTGGTCTGTGGGGCCGACAAATCGCCCGAAGGAGGCCGAACGAATGGCAAAACGCCCGCATCTTCTCGTCATCGACGCCCGTTTCTACGAGGATCTCGCCGACGAGCTGGTCCGTGGCGCCGTGGCCGCGATCGACGAGGCGGGCGCGACCCATACCCGCGTCTCCGTGCCGGGCGTCCTCGAAATCCCGGCGGCGCTCGCCATGGCCCTCGAGGCGGCCGGCACCGGCGGCGAGGAGTTCGACGGCTATGTCCTGCTCGGCGTCGTGATTCGCGGCGAGACCAGCCATTACGACATCGTCGCCAACGAGTCGGCCCGGGCGGTCATGGACCTGGCGATCGAAGAATGCATCGCGGTCGGCAACGGCATCCTGACCGTCGAGAACGGCGACCAGGCCTGGGCCCGCGCCCGCGTCGAGGGCGGCAAGAACAAGGGCGGCTTCGCTGCCCGCGCCGCGCTCGCCATGATCGGCGTCGCCGAGGAGCTTGGACTTTCCGAATGAGCGGCAAGGACGAGAAGCCGGACCGGCGCCCGCCGCGTCCCGCCAACAAGCGGGGCATGGCCCGGCTCGCCGCCGTGCAGGCGCTCTACCAGATGGATGTCGGCGGCGCCGACCTCGCCTCGGTGATGGCCGAGTTCGAGGCGTTCCGCCTCGGTCGCGAGATCGAGGGCGAGGAATATCTTCCTGCCGACGCCGATTTCTTCCGCGATATCATGACCGGTGTCGTCGGTGCCCAGCGCCGCATCGATCCGCGCATCCACGCCGCGCTCACTGCCGCCTGGCCGTTGAAGCGGCTCGACGCGACCCTGCGCGCGCTGCTGCGTTCCGGCTGCTTCGAGCTGATGCAGCGCCGCGACGTGCCGGCCCGCGTCGTCATCTCCGAATATGTCGAGGTCGCCCGCGCCTTCTTCGAGGATGGCGAGGAGCCGCGGATGGTCAACGGCGTTCTCGACACGCTGGCCCGCCAGCTGCGTCCCGACGAATTCGCCGAGGGCGGACCGGATGGCGGCGGCCAGGCAGGGACCGGGGCATGACCCGGCCCGGCGAGGTCGAGCTGATCGAACGGTTCTTCGCCCCGCTGGCGCACGACCCGGCCGCCCTTTCCCTCCTCGACGACACGGCGGTCCTCGCCGTCCCGGACGGCCGCGAGCTCGTCGTCACCGCCGATGCCCTCGGCTCCGGCATCCACTTCTTTGCCGATGATGCGCCGGATGCGATCGCCCGCAAGGCGCTGCGCGTCAATCTCTCCGATCTTGCCGCCAAGGCCGCCGAACCGCTCGGCTATCTCCTGACGATCGCGCTTGCCGCCGACTGGACGGAGGACTGGCTCGCCGCTTTCGCCGCCGGCCTCGCCGCCGACCAGGCCGAGTTCGGCGTCACGCTCCTCGGCGGCGACACCATCCGCACCGACGGCCCGACGACCCTTTCGATCACCGCGCTCGGCACGGTGCCGAAGGGCAGGGCGCTGAAGCGCGCCGCCGCCCGCCCCGGCGACATCGTCTGCGTCTCCGGTACTATCGGCGATGCCGCCCTCGGCCTCCTCATCCGCAAGGACCCGGGCCGAGCCGCGCTGCTCGGCCTTGCCGCGGGCGAGGTCGATTTCCTCTGCGATCGCTACCTCTTGCCCCGGCCGCGCCTCGGTCTGCGCCCGGCGCTTGGCCGCCATGGCCGCGCCGGCATCGACGTCTCCGACGGCCTCGTCACCGATACCGGCAAGCTCTGCCGCGCCGCCGGCACCGGCGCCGATCTCGACGTCGCCGCGATCCCGCTGTCGGCGGCGGCCCGCGTCGCCCTCGAACGGGATCCGGCGCTCCTCGCGATCCTTCTCGACGGCGGCGACGACTACGAGATCGTCGTCACCTGCGAAGCCGGCGCGGTCGAAGACCTCGTTGCCGCCGCCGCCGCGACCGGCGTGCCGCTGACGCCGATCGGCCGGATCACCGCCGATACCGGCATCGTTCGCCTGCTCGACGGCGAGGGCGCCGAGATCGCTTTCGAGAAGGCCGGCTATGAGCACTTCTGATCTCGGCGTCGACGACGCGCTCGCCCGCCGCAACGCGCTGATTCTCGCCGTCGCCCAGGCGCTCGGCGGCGCCAACAGCACGGTCACCTTCGCCCTCGGCGGCCTCGTCGGCCACTGGCTCGCCGCCGACAAGTCGCTCTCCACCCTGCCGATCACCTGCTTCGTGCTCGGCACGGCGACGACGACGATTCCCGCCTCGATGCTGACCCGGCGCATCGGCCGGCGCGCCGGCTTCATGCTCGGCTCGCTGCTCGGCATCGTCGCCGGATTGACGGCGATGCGGGCGATCTTCATCGCCGACTTCTGGCTCTTCGCCCTCGCGACCTTCATCGCCGGCTGCTACGCCGCCTTCGTCCAGCTCTACCGCTACGCCGCCGCCGACACCGCTTCGGACGCCTTTCGCGGCAAGGCGATCTCCTGGGTGCTCGCCGGCGGCGTCGCGGCGGGCGTGATCGGTCCACAGCTCGTCATCTACACCCGCGACCTTTTTGCACCGATCGCCTTCGCCGGCGCTTTTGCAGTGCAGGCAATCGTTGCTGCACTTGCGATGCTGGTGCTCTCCTTCGTGCGCATTCCGCCACCCCGGCCGATCGCCGAGACCGGCACCGGCCGACCGCTCGTCGAGATCGTCCGCCAGCCCCGCTTCATCGTCGCGGCGATCTGCGGCATCACCTCCTATGCGCTGATGAATCTCGTCATGACCGGCGCGCCGCTCGCCATGGTCGGCTGCGACCACACGGTCGGCGATGCCGCGCTTGCCATCCAGTGGCACGTCATCGCGATGTTCGCGCCGAGCTTCTTCACCGGCCACCTGATCGCCCGCTTCGGCAAGGAAGCCGTTGTAATGGCTGGTCTTGTGCTTCTTGCCGGGTGCGGCGTCGTCGCCCTTTCCGGGGTCGATCTGATGCATTTCTGGCTGGCGCTGATTCTCCTCGGCGTCGGCTGGAATTTCGGCTTCGTCGGCGCGACGACGATGGTCACCGACTGTTATCGCCCGGAGGAGCGCAACAAGGTGCAGGGCACCAACGACTTCCTGGTCTTCGCCTTCGTCGCGCTCGCCTCGGTTTCCTCCGGCAAATTGCTCGACGCCTCGGGCTGGGAAGCCATCAACTGGATGCTCTTCCCCTTCACCGGCGCCTGCCTCGCCATGCTGCTCTGGCTCGATGTGCGCCGCCGCATCAGGCGGGTTCGCATTCGTTGATCGGCCAGTCAACAGCCACGTTGCCGCCTTATTGCGCGGTTGCGCCGGGGGCGCTTCTTTGGCACAAATTCGGTCCAGCCGGGGGGATGCCAAAAAAACAACAATCCGGTTCGCCGCACGCCGCCATGTCCGGGCGTCGGTTCGCAAGGCATCTTTTGGACAGTTGGGGCAACAGGAAACAGATCTCATGAACACACTTTGGGTGATCATCGCCTGCGGGGCGCTGTCGATCGTATATGGCGTGTGGGCCATCCGGTCGGTCATGGCCGCCGATGCCGGCAACGCGCGCATGCAAGAGATTGCGGCCGCGATCCGTGAAGGCGCGACGGCCTATCTCTCGCGCCAGTACACCACCATCGCCATCGTCGGCGTCGTGGTGTTCGTCGCCGCCTGGTTCCTCCTTGGCGGTCTGGCCGCGGTCGGCTTCGCCATCGGCGCGATCCTCTCGGGTGCGGCCGGCTTCATCGGCATGTTGGTTTCGGTGCGCGCCAACGTCCGTACCGCCCAGGCGGCCTCCCAGTCGCTCGGCGCCGGCCTCGAGATCGCCTTCAAGTCGGGCGCGATCACCGGCCTTCTCGTTGCCGGTCTCGCCCTTCTCGGCGTTGCCGTCTACTTCACGGTGCTGACCACCATGTTCGGCCTCGAGCCGACCAGCCGTGCGGTCATCGACGCGCTCGTCGCCCTCGGCTTCGGCGCCTCGCTGATCTCGATCTTCGCCCGTCTCGGCGGCGGCATCTTCACCAAGGGTGCGGATGTCGGCGGCGATCTCGTCGGCAAGGTCGAAGCCGGCATTCCCGAGGACGATCCGCGCAACCCGGCGACGATCGCCGACAATGTCGGCGACAATGTCGGCGACTGCGCCGGCATGGCCGCCGACCTCTTCGAGACCTACGCGGTGACCGTCGTCGCCACCATGGTGCTGGCCTCGATCTTCTTTACCGCCGACGTCGCGGTGAACCTGATGGTCCTGCCGCTCGCCATCGGCGCGAGCTGCGTCATCACCTCGATCATCGGCACGTTCTTCGTCAAGCTCGGTGCCAACAACTCGATCATGGGCGCCCTCTACAAGGGCTTCATCGCCACCGCCGTGCTCTCGGCCGTCGCGCTCGCCGCGATCATCTGGGGCTGGCTCGGCGGCTCGAGCGAGTTCACCACCGCCAATGGCCTGACCTTCACCGGCCGTCACCTGTTCTACTGCGGCCTCGTCGGCCTCGGCGTGACCGGCCTCATCATCTGGGTCACCGAGTACTACACCGGCGTCGGCTTCCGCCCGGTCCGCTCGATCGCCCAGGCCTCGGTCACCGGTCACGGCACCAACGTCATCCAGGGCCTCGCCGTCTCGCTCGAAGCGACCGCTCTGCCGGCTCTCGTCATCGTCGCCGGCATCATCATCGCCTTCAAGCTCGCCGGCCTGTTCGGCATCGCCATCGCGGTCACCACGATGCTGGCGCTCGCCGGCATGGTCGTCGCCCTCGACGCTTTCGGCCCGGTCACCGACAATGCCGGCGGCATTGCCGAAATGGCCGACCTGCCGAAGGAAGTGCGCGTCACCACCGACGCTCTCGACGCCGTCGGCAACACCACGAAGGCGGTCACCAAGGGCTACGCCATCGGCTCTGCCGGTCTCGGCGCCCTGGTGCTGTTCGCGGCCTATACCTCGGACATCGCCTTCTTCGCGCAGAACGCGGCTCCGGGCTCGTTCTTCGAGGGCGTCACGGTCGACTTCTCGCTGTCGAACCCCTACGTCGTGGTCGGCCTGCTCTTCGGCGGCCTCCTGCCGTATCTCTTCGGCGGCATGGGCATGACCGCCGTCGGCCGCGCCGGTGGCGCCGTCGTCGAGGAAGTGCGTCGCCAGTTCCGCGAGAAGCCGGGCATCATGGCCGGCACCGAGCGGCCCGATTACGGTCGCGCGGTCGACATGCTGACCCGCGCCGCGATCAAGGAGATGGTGATTCCGTCGCTGCTGCCGGTGCTCTCGCCGATCGTCTGCTTCTTCGTCGTCTATGCGATCGCCGGCAAGTCGGAGGCCTTCTCGGCCCTCGGCGCGATGCTGCTCGGCGTCATCGTCACCGGCCTCTTCGTCGCCATCTCGATGACGGCCGGCGGCGGCGCCTGGGACAACGCCAAGAAGTCCTTCGAGGACGGTTTCGTCGACAAGGACGGCGTCAAGCACCTGAAGGGCTCGGAGGCGCACAAGGCCTCGGTCACCGGTGACACCGTCGGCGATCCGTACAAGGACACCGCCGGCCCGGCCGTCAACCCGATGATCAAGATCACCAACATCGTCGCCCTGCTGCTGCTCGCGATCCTCGCGCACGGCGGCTGATCGACGAACGATCCGACAAGACGAAAGCCCCGCGGTGGCGACACCGCGGGGCTTTTTCTTTGCGGCGAAAACTCAGCGGCCCATGAAGAACGATTCCGGCAGGCCGTAGGTCGTCTTCCACGACCACCACGGCACGTCGGTCGGCCCGAAGGCGAACTCGACCATCCGCCAGCCCCGGCCCTTGCGCCGGAACAGCGTCTGGACCACGTCGCTCATGAAATCGGCCCGCCAGGCATCGGCCCATTTGGTCCGCGCCCAGTCGATCGGCCGCCCGCCCGGGCGCTGCGGCGTCACGGAAACGAAAGCCCAGTCGCCGTCGATGCGGATCGTGTCGACGACGAACTCGACCGGCGCGCCGATTTCGCGCTCGACCCGCGGCCGCAGCGCATCGAGGATCGCCTTGCGCTCGGCCGAGCCGCGCGGCGGCGTATAGGGCCGTGCCAGCGCCGCCCCGGGCAGGATGAGCGCCGCCGTCGCCACGAGAAGAAACTGCCGCCGGCCGATCTGTGCCATGACACGCCTCCGAACCCTGTTGCGTCATGACAAGGATGCAAGACCGAGAACCGGTTCTGCCGCCATGATTGTCGGGCAGGCGCCCGAAACGAAGAACGGCGCCCGCAGGGGGCGCCGTCCGAAAAACCCGGGAAGCGGATCGTCCGATCAACCGAACGGCGAGCCGCGGCCGAGGCCCTGCAGGATCTGCGACAGGAAGTTGAGGTCCTTGCCGGAGGTCGGCGTCGAGCGGCTGATGAAGTCGAACACCTTGCCGTCCTTCAGGCCGTAGTCGGCGACGCGCTCGACGCGGCCGTCGGCGTCGAAATAGACCGCGACGACGCGCTGCTCGACAATCTTGTCCTTCATGAAGGCGGCGTTGCGCACGCGCTTCTGCGAGATGTAGTAGAACACCTCGTTGCCGATCGTCGCCGTCGTCGAGGGCGAGCCGAGGACGATCATCACCTGTTCGCGGCTGGAGCCGACCGGCACCTGCTCGAGCGCGTTCTCGGACACCACGTAGCCGTGCTGCTGCGTCTCGGTCGTGACGCAACCGCCAAGGCCGGCGGCGAGCACCAGAGACAGCGCGGTCGCGGCGCGCAAGGTGAGTTTCGAAGTCGAATGACGCATTACTGATCGGCCTCCTCAAGCCGGGACCGGCACCTGCCGTCTCCCGGTTCCCCACGCTGGCTTTCCGCCCGTGCGCGCGGACGAAAGGCCATTCCAACCATCGGCCAAAAGGCTTTCCCTTTCCTTTCGGCCGTCCGCCCGTCGCGCCGCCGCGCCGGGACTGTTGCGGTTCGTGCCGCCGCTTGGCTTTTGCCCGATCCTGCGATAGGTGACAAGGCCGAGTCCAGGACGCCGCTCGGGGCAACCGAGAACACCAGCATTCCGGCAGCAATATGTTCGCCCGCCTGTTCCGCCGCAAAACCGCCGACGCCGCCGCCCGCGACATCTATGTCCGGCTCGTCGAGCAGGCGCGTCTGCCGGCATTCTACACCAGTTTCGGCGTTGCCGACACGGTCGAGGGTCGCTTCGACCTCCTGGTGCTGCACGTCTTCCTCGTGCTCCACCGCCTGAAGGACGCGGGCGAGGCCGCCGCCGCCCGTGGACAGGCCGTTTTCGACATCTTCTTTGCCGACATGGACGACAGCCTGCGCGAACTCGGCGTCGGCGATCTCGCCGTCCCCAAGCGCATCAAGAAGATGGCACAGGGCTTCTATGGCCGCACGGCCGCCTATGACGCCGCGCTTGTCGCCGGCGACGATGCCGCCCTTGCCGAGGCGATCGGGCGCAATGTCCATGGCGGCCATGGTTCGGGCGAGGAGGCGGCGGCGCTCGCCCGCTATGCCCGCGCCGCCGCGACGGGCCTTGCCGGCCAGCCGCTCGAGGCGGTGCTCGCCGGGCGGTTCGATCTGCCGGATCCGGACGCCTTCGCGCCGGCCGGCCCGGGAGAAACCGAATGAGCGATACCGCGACCCCGCTCTCGCGTCCCGTCGATGTCGGCACGCTGACGCCGACCGGCACGGTCCTGAACATCGAGGCGAGCCCGGAGGAGCGCGCCGCGCTCGCCGCCGATCTCGGCGTCCTCTCCGTCGAGAAGCTGAGCGCGACGCTTGCCGTCACGCGCTGGCGCCGCAGCGGTCTCAAGGCCGTCGGCACGCTCGACGCCGAGGTGACGCAGGCCTGCGGCGTCACCCTCGAGCCGGTGCCCGAGACCGTGCACGAGGAGATCGAGGCGCGCTTTCTGCCGGAAGGCGAGGGCGGTCTGCCGAAGCCCGCGCCCGAACTCGACATCGGCCACGACGAGACCGATCCGCCGGAACCGTTCACCGGCAAGTCCGTCGATCTCGGCGCGCTCGTCGTCGAACACCTGGCGCTCGGCCTCGATCCCTATCCGCGCAAGGCCGGCATCGACTATGTCGTGATCGCCGACGAGGAGGAGGGGGCAGAGGCCGACGAGGACGTCGTGGCGTCCGCGACCTCGCCGTTTTCCGTCCTCAAAGCGCTGAAGGGGCAGCAGCCGGACGGCAAGGACTAGCCGCGGACGCGCGCTCCCGGCAGCGATCGCCGCGACGGGGCAGCCGCACTCTGCGCATCTCGGCGGGACAAGATTCCGGTTGTCTGACGGGACGAAACGGGTATCTTCCACGCGATTTCGGAAGGTCTGCGAGCCGTCTCGACGGCTGCGTGCAGGCTCCGACGAAGACGGGTCGATCGGAAAGGGGCCATGGCGGATCGGGTAACGATATCCATCGACGCGATGGGCGGTGACGCCGGACCGGCGATGGTTCTGCCCGGCTGCGATATCGCGCTGACCCGCCATCCCGGCGTCCGCTTCGTGCTCTTCGGCGACGAGGCGGAGGTCCTGCCGGTCCTCGAGAAATATCCGCGCCTTGCCGCCGCCTCCGAATTCCGCCACTGCGACGTCACCGTGCGCATGGACGACAAGCCGAGCCAGGCGCTGCGCCATGGCCGCTGGCGCTCGAGCATGTGGCGGGCGATCGAGGCGACGAAGACCGGCGAGGCCGACGTCTGCGTCTCGGCCGGCAACACCGGCGCGCTGATGGCGATGTCGAAATTCTGCCTGCGCACGATGGCCAATATCGAGCGCCCGGCGATCGCCGCGATCTGGCCGACGATGCGCGGCGAGAGCGTCGTGCTCGACATGGGCGCCACGATCGGCGCCGACGCCCAGCAGCTCATCGATTTCGCCATGATGGGCGGCGCCATGGCGCGCGCCCTGTTCGACGTCGAGCGGCCGACCGTCGGCCTGCTCAATATCGGCGTCGAGGAGGTCAAGGGCCTCGAGGAAGTGCGCACCGCCGGCCGCATCCTGCGCGAAGCGAACCTGCCGAGCATCGACTATCACGGCTTCGTCGAGGGCGACGACATCGGCAAGGGCGTCGTCGACGTGGTGGTGACCGAGGGCTTTTCCGGCAACATCGCGCTGAAGACCGCCGAGGGCACCGCCAAGCAGTTCGCCGCCCTCCTGCGCAGCGCGATGCAGCGCACGCTGATGGCCCGGATCGGCTATCTCTTTGCCCGTTCCGCCTTCAACGCCCTGAAGGAAAAGCTCGATCCGCGCCGTTCCAACGGCGGCGTCTTCCTCGGCCTCAACGGCATCGTCATCAAGAGCCATGGCGGCACCGACGCGGAAGGCTTCGCGGCGGCCGTCGACGTCGGCTACGACATGGTCCGCAACGATCTCCTCGCCAAGATCGCGGCCGATCTCAGCCTCTATCATCGCGCCGGGTTCCATCCCGATGCCGCGGCTGCCCAAGCGGGGAACCAGTGACCGTCATCAGATCCGTCGTGCGTGGCATCGGCAGCTACCTGCCGGCTCGAACCCTCACCAATCACGATCTCGCCGCCATGGTGGACACCACCGACGAGTGGATCCAGCAGCGCACCGGCATCAAGGAGCGCCACATCGCGGCCGAGAAGGAGTGCACCTCCGATCTCGCGCTCGCCGCCGCGAAGAAGGCGATCGCCGCCGCCGGCATCGAGCCGGAGAGCATCGACCTCATCATCGTCGGTACCTCGACGCCGGACAACACCTTCCCGGCGACGGCCTGCGCCGTGCAGGCCGGCCTCGGCATCACCACTGGCGCCGCCTTCGACCTGCAGGCGGTCTGCTCGGGCTTCGTCTTCGCGCTGACGACGGCGGACAATTTCATCCGCGCCGGCCAGGCCCGCCGGGTCCTCGTCATCGGCGCCGAGACCTTCTCGCGCATCCTCGACTGGGACGACCGCACGACCTGCGTGCTCTTCGGCGACGGCGCCGGCGCCATCGTGCTCGAGGCCGCCGAAGGCGAGGGCACCACCGCCGACCGCGGCATCCTCACCTGCCATCTGCGCTCCGACGGCCGCCACAAGGAAAAGCTCTTCGTCGACGGCGGCCCGTCCTCGACCCGCACGGTCGGCCATCTGCGCATGGAAGGAAAGGAAGTCTTCCGCCATGCCGTCGGCATGATCACCGACGTGATCGAGGATGCGTTCGCCGCGACCGGCACCTCGGCCGGCGACGTCGACTGGTTCGTGCCGCACCAGGCGAACCGGCGCATCATCGACGGATCGGCCAAAAAGCTCGGCATTCCGCTGGAAAAGACGGTGACCACGGTCGACCGTCACGGCAACACCTCGGCCGCCTCGATCCCGCTCGCCCTTTCGGTCGCCGTCGCCGACGGCCGAATCAAGGAGGGCGATCTCGTCCTCCTCGAGGCGATGGGCGGGGGCTTCACCTGGGGTTCGGTGCTGCTGCGCTGGTAGCCGGAACGACCCGCTTTACGAATTTTTGATTTTGACCGCGAATCGCCTGCCGCCATGTTGACCATGGGTGCGGGAGGCAATACCGTTGCAAATCGGCGTGGAAGGCGCTGAAGTTAAACAGATTTCATCAGGATGCGGTCGTCGGGGTGAGCTGATGGGGGGCAAGACGGTAACACGTGCCGATTTGTGCGAGGCGGTCTACCAGAAGGTTGGCCTGTCGCGTACCGAATCTGCCGAGCTGGTCGAGATGGTGCTGAAGGAGATTTCCGACAGCCTCGTCAAGGGTGAGACGGTCAAGCTGTCGTCTTTCGGTTCTTTCGTGGTCCGGTCGAAGGGCGAGCGTATCGGTCGCAACCCGAAGACCGGCGAGGAAGTGCCGATTTCGCCGCGCCGGGTCATGGTCTTCAAGCCGAGCAACGTGCTCAAGCAGAAGATCAATGAAGGCCTGGCCGAGGACCAGAAGTAGTCGGTCGAAAAGGCGGCGCGTCGGTAGAGCAACGTGGACAAGAGCCCCGAAGCTTTCCGCACCATCAGCGAGGTGGCCGAGTATCTCGACCTCCCGCAGCACGTTCTGCGTTTCTGGGAAACGCGGTTCACCCAGATCCGGCCGATGAAGCGTGGCGGCGGCCGCCGCTACTACCGGCCCGACGATGTCGACCTTCTGCGCGGCATCCGTCACCTTCTCTACGGTCAGGGCTTCACCATTCGCGGCGTGCAGAAGATCCTGCGCGAGCAGGGCGTGCGCCATGTGATGACCATCTGGCACGAGGATGGCGCCGAGATCGCGGCTGCCGGCGAGGCCGAGGCGGTGATTCCCGCGGCGCCGATGCCGCCGCGCGTCGAGCGCGCCGGCGAGCCGCATCTGCCCTTCGAAGGTGCGCCGCGCCGCGCCGCCGCGCCGGAGGCCGTCGCCGACCTGACATGGCCGGTCGAGCCCGCCGCTGCCGAGACCGAGCCTGAAGGCCATCCCGCGCCGCCCGAGGTTCAGCCGGCCGCAAAGCCGGCCGCACCTGCGCCGGCCGCCCATCACCATCCGCTCGCCGCGCGCGCCGTGCCGCATCCGCCCGCGCCGGCCGAGGAAGCCCCGGCGCTCGTCGCGTCGCCGCAGGAGCGGCCGGTTCCCGGCTATGGCGAGCATCGCGTCGAGAGCCACGAAAAGCCGGTCGTCGCCCGTTCGGTCGCCGAGGTGGCTGCCGGCAATGCCCAGCGCGTCGGCCTGATCGACCGCCTGCGTGGCCACGACCGCGCCGCCGACAGCCATGGCGGCCTCTCGCGCGACGACGTGCGCCGCCTGCAGGCGACGCTTTTCGAGCTGCTCGAATGCAAGCGTCTGCTCGACCAGTCGCGCTGAGGTTCGGCCCGCCGAATAAGCCTTGCGCCGCCGCCGGGGAGGCGCTACCTAGTCGCCCTGTCGGAGCGTAGCGCAGCCTGGTAGCGCACTTGACTGGGGGTAATGGCGCCGCTCGACGTGTTTTCCTAATGAAAACAATCTGTTATGACACGTCGCGGCGGCGTGTGGTGGTAGTTGCGGTGTGACTTTCCATCGCCTCCATGCGGCGGCGCATGTCGGCGCGGGTGGCGTGGGCATATTTCTTCGTCGTCTCGAGGTCGGCGTGACCGAGGATGTCTGCCGCCGTCCGGAGGTCGCCGGTGGCGCGCAAGAGGCGCGTCGCGAATGTATGGCGCAAGTCGTGGAACCGGAAGTCGACGAGCCCGGCTCGGCGCGCCGCGCGGTCGAAGAGGCTCTTCAACCCCTCGCGCTCGATCGGCGCGCGTTCGCCGCGCCGGGCCCCGCCCGCCGCCGGCCGGCGCAGGACGTGGGTGAAGACGCGCTCGTGGGCGCGCGGCAGCGGCCAGAGCAGCGCTTCGATCGCCGATGACAGGGGGATCTCGCGGCGCTTGCGTCCCTTGCCGACGACCGTGAAAAAGCCGCCGTGCCAGTCGATGGCGCGCCATGTGAGATCGAGGCATTCCTGCATGCGGCAGCCGGAGAGGAGCGCGAAGCGCACGAGCTCGGCGTAGCCGTCCGGCAGGGCGGCGAAGAGCGCCGCCTCTTCGTCGACGGTGAGTTCGCGCACCCTCTCCTGCGGCTCCTTCAGTATGTGACGCTTCCAGGCGATGCGCGGCAGGTCGAGGCGCCAGACCACGCGGGCGTGGGTCATGACGGCGCGGAGGCGAACTGTCACGGATCGGTTGACAGTTGCCGGCTTGACGCCATCGCCGCGGCGCCGGGCGATTATGGCGGCGAGGCGCACATCGTCGATATCGGCGAGCGGCGTGCCGGCGCCTATGAGGCGCTGCAGGCGCTCGAGGTCGGCAAGCGTCGTGTCGATGTTGACGTGGTGGCTGCCGACCTCCGTGAAGTAGCGGGCAAATGCCGCTTGCACTGTCATGGACGTGGAAGGAGGCCTGGCGGCGAGTTTTACCCTCGCTTTGAGGTCGCGCTCGACGCGCTCTGCTTCGCGGCGCGACGTCGCGCCCGTATTTCCACAATATCTGTGACCGGCGTGGCGGAAATCATAGGTGTAGGTCTGGCGATTTTCTTTTCGGTAGACAGACATTTCGCCTCCCTCACCCATGCCTCGACGTCGGCCATGTCATAGCGGCGGATGACGCGCTTGCCCCGCCCGAGGTCGACATACTTGATATCGAGCCCCTTCAGCGTCTTGTCCGAGACGCTGAGCATTTCGGCAACCTCGGCGGGCGTCAATAGGCGCATGTCAAGCCGCCTTCGGCCCGGCGGGGAGAGGGCGCCAGTGAACTGGCTGATCAACACGAAGGTGGCCGCGCTGGCAGAGCCACCCGAGGCGCTCTTCATCGCCAATCCGGATGCCCAAACCCCATTGCCGGATCTCGATAGGAACCCCCGATTCGTAATGGAGAATAAGGAACGTACCATCCTTCGGCGCCGTCTCTCTGGGCTGCCACGCCGCTGCCTCGGCGGCCTCAAGAGTAGCCTTCAATCTCCTCACATCCACGCCGAATAGGGGGGCCGGGCGGCGCCCGTATGCAGCGACAGCCGCCCGAAGCATCTTGTCAGTGATCATCGATCAGTCCTCCTCCATTCCAAGCGCCTTGGCGGCGCGGCGAACATTCCATACCCGCAGACCTCCACCCCATGGCAGAAATTCATCATCATGAATTGACAGAGGAAAATCAGCGTTCATGTCGGCGAACGGCGCCAGCGCTTCCCGCAGCGCTCGTATTTCCTCGACAAGATGACGGGCAGCCAGGTCGTCCACGCCGCATCCCATATCGGCAAGGATCTCGATGTCTGCGAGTTGTGCATCTGTGAATTTGGCTGCCATCATTCATCCCAATCTAATATGGCTACGATCTCGCCATAGGCCGGAGGCGCATTACGCTCCATCCGCAGCGCCTTGATCTCGTCAAGAAGGCGCCGGACTGTCGGCGGGTCGAAGGCGGCGATGAAGCTGCCGATAGATTCAGTCATATCGGCGGCAACGAACTCTCCGATCTCGGTGTCGCAATAGATGTTGCCGATTGCGTTGTCGTATTCCCACGGCCCTAGGGTCACGCCATCCAGCGCCTTCTCAAGCGCCTCGATCTCATCCTCAGTGATATGCTTACGCTCGCTCATCTCTTCATCCCCAAGGCAAATCGTTGTGCTCTCGGCCGACGATCGGATTCCAGACCATCTCGGCCCAGTATACGCTGGTCTTTGCCATCACGAGGCCTCCGGCATCTTGTCGATGTTGCACTGGTGCGGCTTGAAGGTGATCGCCACGACCCACGGGTTATCGTTCCATGTGCAGCCATGGCGCTTGCCGTTGATGGATTCCCACAATCCGAAGAAGGCAAGGATTGGCGCACATGAGCCTTGGTTGGCAAATTGCGCTTCCGGCACAAATACTCCCTCTGCCTGTGCATCATCCTCGCTGATGTCCCGCAGCCGCTGGAGGCGAACATCGGTGACGACGAGCGTCAGGCGCGACGCCGCGCGCGGCATGAAGATGGAAGGGCGCCATTTGAGCCATTCGGGACTGTCTGGGTCGTTCTCCCACCCCGCCGGATAGCTGGCCTCGTAGCGCGGTGTCGCGCGGTAGTCGATCCATTGACCGCTGCCAAAGTGCCGGTCATCGACCGGACACCACGTCTCCCGCACCCAAAGGCGATCGCCGGGCTGAACCTTCGGATAGATGCGCTGGACCGTGCTTTCAAACGGGTCTGACGCTCCGGCCAGCCACGGCAGATGCAGGTATGGACCGGGGTTTCCCGCCGGCGATGGTCCGCCATCAACCGACGCGGCGGCCCAATCCCACTGCTGTTCGCGCGTGAGCCGCGACCATGCGTGACCGTTGACCATCGTGTTGCGCGTCGTGACCGGCCTCCGCGTCTGCGTCTTGCGTCCTTCGATGATGGCCCGGACCATCGGCCCCGAGAAAAGGATAGGACGATCGGTCATCACTCGGCCTCCGCGATTGCCGCCTCGAGCGGCGTCATCCCCAAGGCGTGGAGGTAGAGATCGAGCAGGGCTTCCTGCTCCTGGCGCTCGTCGGCGTCCTGACGGCGGATCTTGAGCACCTGGCGCATGGTCCGGGTGTCGAAGCCTTGGCTCTTCGCTTCGCTGAAGACGTCCTTGATGTCGTCGGCGAGCGCCTTCTTTTCTTCCTCGAGCCGCTCGATGCGCTCGATGAACGCGCGAAGCTGCGCGCCGGCAACGCCGCTGTTGTGTCCGGGATTGGTCATTTGGATTGTCCTTTCGGTTTTGGCACTCCCCCCACCCTGTCCCTCCCCGCCAGGGGGAGGGGACGCCGCCCGCCGGCGCAGAGTAAGCCCTCCCCCTCTGGGGGAGGATTGGGAGGGGGCTATCTCATTGCCTTTCTCAGCGCCGCCTTGCGGCGGTTGACTTCGGCGGCCTTGGCGCGGCCGTAGTTGGTGAGGGCGAGGCCGCCGTCGGCCATGGTGTAGAGCGCCCGCCTGGCGATGAGCCCGTCGGCGGCGCTGGTCGAGAAATCGGTGCCGTCGGCGGCCCGGTAGCGGCCCTCGTCGAGACGGGCGGCACCGAGTAGCAGCGCGACGAGCACGACCCGCTCGGCCTCCGAGAATCCGGCGAGGGCATCGGCCGGCACCGGATTGCCGCCGCGGAAGTGCCAATGGTTCGGGCGGGCGGTCATCACGATGCCCTCTCGATCGGGCTCGGCTGGCGTTTCGCCGGCGCCTCGATGGCCTCGAGCAGCGGCGTGGCGCAGGCCTCGCAAAGGTCGACCTCGCCCCGGAAGCCGGCGCCGCGGCCGCGGCTGATGGCGCCGTTGAAGGACATCCAGCCGGCGGGCATCGCCTCGCCGTCGGCTTCGGCGCGCTGGCCGCAGATGTCGCAGGCCCAAAGGGTGGTGGTGAGAGAGGTCATTCGCCCGCTCCCATGGTGGCGGCGCCGTTGGCGTGGTGTGTGACAGGGAGGGCGCGCCGACCCCGGCAGCCCGTGCCCGGGTCGGCGGCCTCGGCGAGAACGTCGAAGAGGTTGCGCACGGCGAGGGGGCCGGGCTCGCGCAAGCACTGCTCGAGCTCGGCGATTGTCATCGCTTCGAGGATGTCGCCGACGGTTGCCTCGGTGCGCCGGCCGTCGCCGTCGAGATAGGCGAGGCGCTCGTCGGCGGCGCGGCCGACATGGGCGCGGACGGCAGCCTCGATCTTGGTACGGGCCGGGAAGATTGCAGCGGCGCGCTGCCGCCGTCCGGCGCAAAGGCAGAAGTCGCGGGGGTGAACGGTCATACAACAGACTCCTTGGTGGCTTTGATGCGTTGGCCTTTGCGGCCCTCGAAGTCAGGCATGCGGTAGCCGCGGCGGAAGACGGGGCCGTCGATGACACCCGCGACATCAACCGTGACGTGGCGTTCCTTGACGATGCGGCCGAGGTCTTCGTTGCCGGCTTCGTAGCCTTCGACCCAGACCCAGAAGGGAACGAGTTCACCGTCGACGGCACGGGCATCCTGCAGGCGCCAATAGCCGTGTCGCCAATGGCGGCGCTGGTGGGAGCCGGTGCCGTCGCCGGGCAGCACTTCGCCGCGGAAGCACGGATCGCCGGGGACGGGCAGGGTGACGTAGTTGTAGGAAAAGAAGGGCACCCGACCGAGCGCTTTGCGTCGTCGCAGCAGACGGGCCTCGCCTGTGTCGCGGGTCAAGGCTTGTCGGACAACGACGAAGTGAGACGAGGCGAGAACGGCGCAGTACATGCGCACTTGTGAAATAAATGTGGCAACCATATATTCCGTTACTTCTCCAGATATCAACGATGCACCAGAAAGAGATATCATTACTTGTTGGCACATTGCTTTTCTTGAGAAAGTCCTGTCATTTTTAGCAAAAAGACACTTTCCAACCGGTAAGACTTCCCCGCTATTTCGAAATAAAAGACAGGATGCAGTATACTCTTCTCCGCTATCCAAAATCAGCCACCCGCTTCTCATGCTTGTAGCTTCGATCCAACATGGTGCTTGTGGCGGCGGCGCTTGAACAAGGCAAGTACGCAGCTCGTCTTTTGTTGCAAAAGTAATCTTGGAAATTTGTTCGACTGCATCCTCATCTAAAACGTACCGGTCGACCATTGGGCGGTCGCGGTCGAGAAGGCTGCCGGCGTGGTTCGGCGCTGGCAGGCGCAGCATGTCGCGGGCCCGCTCGAGGTCCGGGTCGCGCGTTTTCGGCATGGCAAGGATGCGGTCGGCGAGGAGGTGCATGATCAGGCCTCGATCTCGCCGCCATGCATCTGCTGCAGCCTGTCTTTCGCGTCGGCGTATCTTCCCTCGGCGGCCAATTGCTTGCCGGCGCAGCGCGGGCAGTAGTGACGACTGGTGATGGTGCCATCGTGACGCCTGGTGATTGAGTACCAATCGCCGGGGCAGTCTTGGAAGATGAGGCTTGGTGCCGGCTCGCCGGTCTTGCCGCAGCCGTCGCAGATGATGGTGCGTGTGATCACGATGCCCATCGGGTTGCTCCTTGAAAAAGCACGGGTCGCCGGGGCGGGGTCGCGCCGGCTAGGCTGGGCCGCCGGGAGATGCGGCAGACCGGCGCCGAGTGGTTGGGGGGAAGGGGAGAATGGGTGGTGGGATCGATGGCGGCCTGCTCGCCATATTCGGCCTCGTCTTCGGCGCGCTGCCGATCGTGGTTGGTCTGATCGTCGCGCAATACCCGGCCGGCGCGCTGCTTTGGGTTGGCCTTGCGGTCGGCTATGTCGGCATGGCCGCGGCGATTTTCGACCCGTCCCTCGGCCCCGGCGTTTTCGTTGGCGCGGTTTTGGCGCGGCCGAAATTGGTGAGGGCGAGGCGGCCGTCGGCCATGGTGTAGAGCGCCCGCCTGGCGATGAGCCCGTCGGCGGCGCTGGTCGAGAAATCGGTGCCGTCGGCGGCCCGGTAGCGGCCCTCGTCGAGACGGGCGGCGCCGAGCAACATCGCGACGAGGATCTGCCGGTCCGTCTTGCTGAAGCCGGCGAGGGCATCGGCCGGCACCGGCTTGCCGTTCCGGAAGTACCAATGGTTCGGGCGGGCGGTCATCGGCCGGCGCCTTTCTGGATTCCCGCTTTCGCGGGAATGACGGGGAGGGCGGGAATGACGAAGAGGCTGGCGCGGTCCATCACGGCGCCGCCGAGAAAAGCGCGGTCAGCACCGCGACGACGATGAAGCCGAGGCAAAAGGCGAGGACGAGGAGCGGGGAAAATATGAGGATGCGGCGTCGCTGACGCATCACGACGCCCTCTCGATTGGCGTGGGCTCGCGTTCGAGGCCGAAGGCGAGGAGGATCTTTTGCCCGCAGGCGCGGCAGAAATCTGCCTTGCCGGAAAAGTCCTCGCCGATGCCGTCGGCAACGGCGATCTCGAGGCGGGACCAGCCGTCCGGTAGCCCTGCGCCCGGGGCCGAGACGGTCTCGCCGCATTCGGGCATGTCGCAAATCCAGCGCGTGGTGGTCGAAGATGTCATCACAGCGCTCCGGCGAGAAGGCCGCCCCAGACGGCGGCGTTGGCGAGGAAAAGGCCGATAGCGACGAGGCTGGCGGTATCGGCAATGAGGGGTTCGACGACAGGCCCGAAGCCGAAGGCGGGGCGTTCGCCGCGCTTCCCCGGCGCCGGGCAGTCGATCCGGCGGCCGGTGACCGCAAGGCCGACGCGGCCACGGCGGATGGTGCCATCGGTCGGCCGCCCCGCTTCTTCCTCGAGCACGTCCTCGAGGTTCCGGGCGGCGAGGGGCGCGGGCTCGGCGAGGCACTGCGCGAGCTCGTCGTCGGTCATGACGGCGAGGATGCGTTCGACCTCGGCGCCCCACAGCCAGTCGACACCGGCGGGGCGAATGGTCAGAAGGTGGTCGCCGGGAAGGTCGAGCCAGGCGCGGACGGCAGCCTCGAGCTTCTCGCGCCTCACGGCGCGGCGGGGCGGGGCGGACCAGTCGATGCGAACGACGCGGTCGTGGAAGGTCATGTCAGATGTCCCAACAAGTGTGGAGTGTGTGGCTCATGGCGCCCATGCCGCAGCGAGAACAGACCTTCTCGCCGCCGCGGCCGTCATCGAAATCGCGCCAGCCGCTGAAGTCGTGCTCGCACGGTCCGCCTTCGGCGCAGGCGCAGTAGCAGGCGTTCGGATCGAACGTCGTGCCGGCGAAATTCGGGTCCCATCCGTGCTCGTCGCAAAGCCTTGCCACCACCTTGGCGACGGACTCGTTCCGCGCCGCCCGCAAGGCATCGAAGTCTGGCTTTTCGACGTTGGCGGTCATCCGTCCCACTCCTCGTCGAAAAGGTGAGCGCGGACGGCGCAGTCCTTGGCCTCGAGCAACTTGCGCAGGCAGGTGGTGCGCTCGATGCAGATGGGTACGGTGTCCACGATCTCGCCCGCGAGGGCAGCGAAGGGCTGGCTCACAGCCTGCAAATGCGGGGGCAGATGGCGAAAGGCAAAGAACTGGAGGATGGGGTCAGTCATGGCGCGATCTCCGTCAGCTTGCGCTTGCGCGTTGCCGCGCGGCGCGGTTGAATGATGGGGTGAGAGCCGGTCGGCGCAGCCGAGCGCCCGATCCGGTGAAGTCGTGCTCGGCGGTATTGCGCGGCTCCTCAGCGAAATTCGGGACGCGATCCGCGCCCAAGGGGTGCAGGCGGCGCTTGGCGAGCGGCTCGACGTCGCGCCGGTGCGGGGCGCGGATACGGCGCTCGAGAAAGCTGTTTCCGATGCGCTCGGCGCCGGCCGCGCCAGCAAGGGCGTGAAAGGGCTGGTCAGGAGGAAGTAGATGAAAGCGGTGCTTCACGCCGCTCTGGCGATGCTTGCGCTCGTCGGCCCGGCCTCCGCCGGAACGGTCGACGGTCTCGATGTGGACATCAACCGAATATTCTCGGCCATTGGCGGACTGCCGACGGTCTTTGCCGCCGGCTGCGCGCCGTTCCGGCCGTCGAGCTGCGCCTATACGTTCGACGTCGACGGCGCCACGACGAAATTCTTCATCATGGACGCCAACGGTGGGCTGCAGATGGCGGCCCGTGTCGATCCTTCGAGCAATGCGCTCGGCGTCCTCTTCATTGCGTCGGCGGCCATCGGCGATTTCAAAGATGCGCTTCGCGGCAGGGAGGTCGTACTCACCTTGCGCCACTTCTTCGACGAACAGCATCTCGCCGAGGTTGTCGGAGATGGGGGCACCTATCGCCTCGAATGGCGTGGCGCCGAGGTGTGGTTCGTGGCGCTGGTGCGGAAGTGACATGGCCCATCTCCGGGTGTGATGGCGCCCAGCGAAACAGAATGTTTACATGGTGTCAACAACAAAATGTGGCGACCTGCGTCAATCGACTCACGTTTCGTTTTGCGACAGGATGGACCCGGAGCGGAATGTGGCGGCTTCAATCGCGGTGGCGGCGGCGGCGACCATGCCGGCGTCGATGGTTTGTCGGCCGGTGGTCATTGCTCGCAATGCCCGGGCGATAGACTCGGCAAGTACTATGTTGCTTAGAGCAGAATGAATGGAATCGTTAGCATTGTAATTATTAGATTTTGATTTGCCTTTGCGGTGACTTTTCATTGATTTTGCGTCCAGACGCGCGCACTTTTCCCAGCGCCAGCCCGATCTGACCGAACGCTAGATAGGTGTCTGCTTGCCGTCTGGACTGCAAAACCGCGGCAAAGGTCGGGCTGGTGCCCTCTCATATAGGAAAATACGAAAGTCTTAGGCGGCGAAATCCCCGAAATATTGGGGGGCACTCAGACGCCGAACAACTCGTTCGTTGTCAGAACGCGATGCATCTCGTCGATGCTGTCGCCGGGTTCCTCGATGGTACCAGCCGGGCTCAACTGTTCGAGGATGACCTTGCCGTTGCGCCGCCCGCGAAAAATCTTGATGCGGGCCGGGCGCACGGACTTGCCCGGAGCGGCGTAGATGGCAACGACCGTGTCCCCGACGCGCAGCGGCAGGTTCTCGCTGGCAAAGCGCAGCGCCCCCGAGGGGTGGGTCGGGTTCATGGAATCGCCGGAGACATAAAAGGCATAGATGCCGCGGGCCGAGCGCAGGCCAGGCGGGCAGGGGCATAGGCCGATTGGCTGGCCGTCGAAGGCGAAGCCGTTCAGGATGGCGCCGGCGGCGCGACCGCGGATCGGCACCGTGATGCCGGCTGTCGGCGCCAGGCCCGCCGTGGCGGGCTTGGCGTTGCCGGCGGTATCCTCGCGCGGCGCGCCGAGTCCCATGCCGAGCCAGACGCGATCGACGTCATAGAGGGTGGCGGCCTGGTCGAGCAGGTCTTTCGGGACGCGCTCGCGGCGCCGATCGCCACGCTCGATCTGCGACAGGGCTTGAGGCGTCAGGTCCAGGCGTTTGGCGGCTTCGGCGACGGACATGTCGGCAAGCTCGCGGGCCATGCGCAAGCGGCCATTCTGCGTCGCGGCATTGGCTTCTTTTTCACTCATGGGCACATCGTTGCCGCCTTCCGAGACACAACGTGTGGATTTTGCTTGACGCAAACGAAACGAACTGTTTCGATGTTGCGAAGCAAGCGAGACCGTAGCGGTGAGCAAACCTTCCTCCTTCGCGGATCTATTGACGGCACTCGGGACTCCAACCGATGCGGCGCGGTCCATTGGCTCGATGTCGCCGCAGAACGTTTCGAACGCGCGCCGCCGCGACAGTGTGCATCCGTTGCACTGGTCGCGCCTCTTGCGCGCCGCTACCGAGGCTGGGCTCGACGTCAGCGCCGATGACCTCGTCGCCTGGGCGGCGCGGGGCGCCGCCGGCGAGGGCGAGGCCTCGCATTCGATTTCCTCCCCAGGACCGACTGCCGGCGGGTCCGTGTCGTCCGCGACGACGGGCTCGCCGGTGTCTTTTTCCGGGGATGGTACCCCCCGCCCCCGACCCCTCCCCGCCAGGGGGAGGGGAGATGGCGCCGAGACGCAGGAGGCCGCGGAATGAGCTATCGCACGATCGACTGGTGTCTGGTCTGTCCGCTCGCCGACTGCGACGAGGGGGCGGTGGGGTGCCTCATGACCGGGGCGGACATCGCCCGGCGGCGGCAGGCGGCGCTTTCCGCCTCGCTCGCCGAATGGTCGGCCGACGTCAGGCCGCATGTGTTGCCGCGGGTGTTCCCGATGTTCGGTTCCCCCCACCCCCGACCCCTCCCCGCGAGGGGGAGGGGAGTGGCACCGGTGGTGCCGCAAGCTCGGCGGGCGCGCGGCGGGAGACCCGCGACTGCGGGCCGGGCGGCGGGCTCGATCTTTGCGGCTCCATCGAGCATCCGGCGCGGTCCTTCTCGGGCCGGTTCGGGTGAGTTTGCCGCCGGCCCTCGTGGCCGGTGGCAAGGGGGCGGGCGGACCAGTGACGCGGCGTCCGCCCCCGAAGTTCCAGCGCCGGAGCGGGGTCCGTCCCTGCGGTCCGGCGAACCTTCCGGCCTCGTCGCCCCCCGTCGCGGAGCCGGAAGAGATGGCCGCCGACGGTGTCCCTCGCCCGCCGGCGGCCGATGGCGGGGATCGATCAACAGGGTGGCAGGGCCGGGGAGCCGCGTCACCGGGTAGGAGCAACGGGAATATGCGCAAGGATTTCCAATCACCGCGGCCGACGCACGAGCGCGACATCCTGGCGCTCAAGGGCGCGTTCCGGCAACTCGTGATCGCTGCCGGCGGGCAGGAGTCGGCGGCATCGATCACGCGGGTGTCGCAGTCGCAGATTTCGCGGGCCGGGTCGACGAACGAGATGGAGACGCTGCCGGCGCTCGATGTCATCGCCGACCTCGAGATGGACACGGGCCGGCCGATTGTCACCCAGGCGCTGGCGCGGCTCACCGGCCACGAGGTGGTGGCGCTGCCGCCGGCGGGGGAGACCTCGCCGGCCGCCTGGATGGCGCATCTCGGACGGCTCATTGCCGAGGCCGGAGATGTCGAGACCGCGCTCGTCGCCGCCCTTGCCGATGGCCGGGTGACGCCGGACGAGGCGCAGCGGCTCGACCGCGAGGCCGACGAGGTTATCGAGGCGCTGGTGCGGTTCAAGCGCGACGCCCGCCGCGTGGCGCGGGGCGAGGAGGGGGTGTGATGCGGCGCAAAATCGCTTGGCTCGTCATCGTAGCGCTGAGGACCTGGGCCGAGGGGCGCAGCCGCGTCAACGGGGTCCTGTTGGACTGGATCGGGTGGCGTATCCGCGTGAACGGATGGCTGGGTGAAGCGATAACCCGCGTGGGCGACTGGGGGCTGGGACGATGAAGCCTGATCTCGACAGTGCGCGGCGACGGCTGGCGCGGGGTCTCGCGACGGTGCAGTGGGTCCTCGCCTATGGCGTGATCTGGATCGCGCTCGGGGTGATGGACATCGCCGAGCTCGTCGAGGCGAGCGCCGGCTGGCTGGTCGACGCGCTCGACCGCAGCGCCTGCCGGCTGGCGAGCTGGGGGAGGGTGGAATGAGACCTGGGGATATCCTGCGCGAGACGGCGCGGCTCGTCGAAGGCGGGCGGGAAGAGGCGCATGGGCGTTCGGAGGTGACCCACGCCGACATTGCCCGTCTCTGGAACGCCTATCTCGAGACGATCCACCATGCAGATTTGACGCCCGGCGACGTCGCCCAGATGATGGTCTTGCTGAAGATCGCCCGCGCCCTCAACGGCCAGTTCAATCTCGACGATTTCCGCGACATGGCCGGCTATGCGGCCCTCGCCGGGGCGCTGATGGACCCGGCGAACCGGCCCGACGCCGAGTTCGCCGCCGAGACCCTGCCGCCGCTGCACCTCAAGGCCGACGCCGCGAAGATCATGGGCGCGGTGGCGGGGCGTGAGGGTGAGACTACAATCGGGGAGCCCGCGCCGGCACCCTATCCGCGCGGCGTGGCGGAGGCGCTGGCCGGGCTGTCGAAACATGCGGCCGACGGCGCCGTCCGGGCGAACGCGGGACAATTCGATATCGTGGCAGACCCAGTTCTGGACCCGGGGCTGGCGGATGTCATAGCCGGCGCCCGGGCGGAGTTGATGAAGCGCCCGCCCGGCGCGCGCGGTCCGTTCAAGGTCAGCCTGCCGGGCGACAAGCATTGCCGGGCGCATTCCGGCGATCCGGTGAAGCGGGCCGTCGATGACCGCCTCGCGAAGCCGGCACGTGAGGATGAGGAATTCACACGTGAGGATGAGGAATTCAGGAGGGCCGTTCGGGATTTCTGGCGAGCCTATGGGGTGGGCGGTGACCAGGAGTCCTCGTCATGACCCCGGCCGGGCACATCCTCGCCGCGGCGAGCGAGCCGCGCCTTGCGGCGCTGTTCCCGCGCCGGCTCGCTTCGGATATCGAGGCGGCGAATGCCGCGCCGGAGCGGGGCGACGACGGCCTCGATGCCGGGCTGCGCGCAAGGGCGCGCAAGGAAGCCGCGGCGCTGCGCGCCGAGACCATGGTCGAGACGCTGCGGCTCTTTGCCGTCTTTGTCGATACCGGCGCGTTCTACCGCGATCTTTCCGGCGCCGGGGTGACGGATCCGCTCGCCGAGGACGAGGTGATGACCCGGCGGCGGGCCATCCCGACCCGCCTCGATGCGCCGGACCTGGCCGCCGCGACCCGCGCCGCGCGCCGCGCGGTGCATGACCGGGCGCTTTCGGTGCCGGCCTTGCCGAACCCGGCACCGGTCGTCGCCCCTTTGCCGGCCGCGAAGATGGCCGCCGCGACAGAGGCCGAGGCCATCGAGGAGGCGATGCTCGGCCTCGGCCCCGGCGCATCGATCGCCGATGTCATTGCCGCGGTGGCCGAGACCTACGGTGTCACCCGTGAGGTGGCCATCCTCGGCAACAAAGGCGGGCGCGTCCGGCCGATCCGGGCACATGCCGCATGGCTCGCCAGGATGGTGACGGGCGAGCCATGGCCCGCCATCGCCGCATCGATCGGCTATGCCTCTGTCGGTGCGGTCGAGGCCGCGTCCAGTGATTTTGCCGGTGCCAGCGGCGTGCCGACGCCGGCCGAATATCGGCGCTCGCTCCGGCCGCTGGATCCTTCGGTGGTCGGCGCCGCCGGTGCCGAGACATACGGCCTTGCACCGGGGGCGGAGATCGGAGACATCATCGCGGCCGTCGCAGCGGCGCACGGGGTAGACGTCGAGGGGTTCGCGGGTCGGCGGCGCTGCGCCGCGACTTCGCTCCTGCGCCAAAGGGTGATGTGGCTCTGCGCGGCGCTGACGCGCGCCCCGTTTTCCAGAATCGGCGCGGCGCTCGGTGGCCGCGATTGTGCAACCGTGTTGCACGGCATTGCAGCGCATTGCGCGCGCCACGACCTGCCGCATCCGCGCCGGGGGGGCCGGCGATGAGAGCGAGAACCGGTCGGCAAAGCCGATCGCTCGATCCAGTGAATCGAGCGAAGGAACGAGCGCCCGCGAGGGTATCGAGCGGGTAGGGGACGGCGTGCCATGCGTCATGAACGCGACATCACGGCGGCGGCCGAGACCTTCCTCGACGGGCGCTGTTCGATCCTCGTCGGTGACGTTCGCGCAAGGCTGCGCGAGCTGCCGGATGATCATTTCGACTGCGTCGTCACCAGCCCGCCCTATTGGGGCCTTCGCGATTATGGCGTCGAGGGCCAGCTCGGCATGGAGCCGAGCGTTGGCGCACATCTCGACGCCATGATGGAGGTTTTCGAGGAGGTGCGCCGGGTCCTGAAGCCCTCCGGCACCTGTTGGGTGAACTATGGCGACTGCTACGCCACCACCCCGAACGGGCGCAGCGCGGCAGAGACGAAGGCCAGCGGCGGTGACGACAGGACATTCCGCGACAAGCCGTTTTCGACGGTGGGGCCTGTCGGTGGGCTTGGCCTCGGCAAAGGGGGCGGCGGGCGGCATGGCGCCTCAAAGAATCTCCGGAATGGCGGGGATGATGGCGAAGGCTACCCGGCCCTGCGCGTTGAGGCCGCCGGCTACCTCAAGCCAAAAGACCTGGTGATGATGCCGAACCGTTTCGCCATAGCGATGCAGGATGCGGGCTGGTGGGTTCGGTCCGAGATCGTCTGGGGCAAGCCGAATGGCATGCCGGATTCATCCGGCCGGTTTCGCCCGGCGACGGCGCACGAGAAGATTTTCCTGTTCACCAAGTCGGACGCGCCGGAATTCTGGGTGGCGCGCGACACCGGTGAGATTTCGCAGGACCCGGACTTTTCAGAGCAGGTCGTGATGGTTTCGACCATCACCGACAAATGCCCGGAAGGCCGGCTCGGGCCGCGCTGGATCGCCCTCGGCCACTACTACGACGCCGAGGCCGTTCGATTGCCTGCGACACCGGCGTCGATTCAGAGATGGTCCCAGGACATTGCGTCTCAGGACGGTTCAGATCGTGCGGTCGGCAAGACGAACGGACCGATGAAAGCTGTCGGTGGCGGTCGAGACGCCGGCCGGCTACTGCGCAATTACGAGCCGGCCGGGCCGGTCCCGGTCTGGGAACTGGCGACGGCGGCGTTCCGCGATGCCCATTTCGCGACCTTCCCGCCATCTCTCGTCGAGCGGTGCTTGCGTGGGGGCTGCCCGAAAGGCGGCCATGTGCTTGATCCGTTCGGCGGCGCCGGCACGACGGGGATGGTTGCGGCGATCCACGGCTACGAGGCAACGCTGATCGAGATCAACCCGGACTATGCCGCGATGGCGCGGCGGCGGATCGAATCCTGCTTCACCAACGGCCCCGCGACGCGCCGGGCGGCAAGCGCCAAGGCGCGGCATGGCGACAAGCCGGGCGATGCCGGGCCGTTGTTCCGGGAGGAGCGGCCATGAAGACCCTCGACACCCTTGTGGCCGAGCGGGACGCGGCGGCGCTGCAGCGAGACGGGGTCTCTTGCCGAGCGGTTGACGCTCGCCGAGGCCGAGCGCGATTTCTGGATGGCCGCGGCGGCGCTGCAGGCGCGCAAGGCGAGCACCGCGATGGCCTCGGTGCGCCGCTTTCTCGCCGCCCGCCGGGCGCGCAAGGCCGAGACGAATGGTGGTATCGAGGCGCTTCAGGGCGCGGGGCCGACGATCGGCGGGGAGGGGGCATGAATGTGGCTCTACGTCCCGACCTCGGCAACGGACCCGACTCCGGCCGGTATCTTTCCATCTGCACCGGCGGGGCCGGGCTCGACCTCGGACTGCACCTTGCAATGCCGGGAAGCCGCGCCGTCGCTATGGTGGAGAGGGAAGCCTTCGCCGTCGCCCATCTGGTCGCGGCGATGCAAGCGGGTCTCCTGGCTCCGGCACCTGTTTGGGACGATGCCAAGACCTTCGACGGCCGGCAGTTTCGCGGGCACGTTTCTGGCGTCGTTGGCGGCATCCCCTGCCAGCCCCATTCCCTCGCCGGACGTCGGCGCGGGCACGACGACCCGCGCGACCTCTGGGCCGACTTCCGGCGCATCCTCGTCCAGTCCGGCGCCCGCTGGTGCCTCGTCGAGAACGTCACCGGCATGCTCTCGGCCGGCAATGGCCTCGTCGCCGGGGCCGAGCGGGTTTGGCGCGACCTACAGCGACTGGGTTATCGCGTTGAGGGCGGACTATTCAGCGCGGCGGAAGTCGGCGCGCCGCACGAGCGGCAACGGCTCTTTATCCTCGGGGTCTTGGCCGACGCCGATGGCGGCGGACGATGGTCACAAGGTGACGATGGCAAGCAAGCAGTCGGGACTGATTGGTGCGGCAGCGCTATGGCCGACGGCAACGGTGCGCGATCACAAGGGCAGCGGCCCGGCGACGGTGCGGACCGATGGCAGGAGCCGGATGGACATGTTGGGCTTCGTCGCCGAACGGGGCTGGATGACCCCGCGCGTGGCGACGGGGGCCTATACCCGCGATGGCGGGGCGAAGGGGAGCGAACGGCCGACGCTCGAGGGGCAGGCGAGACTGTGGTCGACGCCGCGAGCGAGCGACGGCGAGAAGGGCGGTCCGAACCAGGCCTTCTCGGCGGGCGGGGAACCGCTGCCGGCGATGGCCTGCCGACATGGCCGCCAGGACCCGGAGACTTTGACGGATGGTGTGCCGTCCTCGAGCGCGTCCCCGCGCTTGAACCCGCTGTTCGTCGAGTGGCTGATGGGCTGGCCGGCGGGCTGGACCCTCATGGCGCTGCCCGGGTCGACCGGCTTCGCATGCTCGGCAACGGGGTTGTGCCGCTGGTCGCAGGCCATGCGTTCCGAACTCTCGCAACTCGCGCCGCCGGTGCAGGCAATGCCGTTGCAGGCGAGCTTGTTCGCCTGATGGAGGACATTTGATGCGCCGGAGACGCGCTCGACCACTGGATTCCCGCTTTCGCGGGAATGACGAACACGGAGAAGCCTAGATCGAGGCACCCCGGCGCGAAGCGCCGCAAGCGCGACCGCCGGCTTTGCCGGCAGACGATCCAAGAAGGCCTGACATTCGCGCCAGCGATGTCAGGTGGCGCGCCGGCCGGTCAGGCCGAACCGCCGGGCCGATAGGACCGGCAAGAAAGGAGACTCATCATGAGCGGAAGTGTCAACAAGGTGATCCTCGTCGGCAATCTCGGGCAGGCCCCGGAGGTTCGGACCGGCCAGAGTGGGGCGAAGGTGGCGAGCTTTTCGGTCGCGACCTCGGAGCGCTGGAAGGACCGCAACACCGGCGAGCAGCGCGAGAAGACCGAGTGGCACCGCGTCGTCATCTTCAACGAGGGCCTCGTCGGGGTCGCCGAGAGCTATTTGAAGAAGGGCTCGAAGGTCTATCTCGAGGGCAAGCTGCAGACCCGCAAGTGGACCGACCAGGCCGGCGGCGAGCGCTACACGACCGAGGTCGTGCTCAACGGCTTTGCCGCGACGCTCGTCCTCCTCGACAAGCGCGAGGGCGTGCCGCCGGCGGCCTCGCCGGACGACTATGGCCGGCCGGCTGGGGGCGGCGGGCGCGGCAGCCTCGAGGCCGAGGCCGACCGGGCCTATGAGCTCGGCCGCGGCGCGCCTGGTGGCGGGGTTGGGGCAGAGATGGACGACGAGATTCCGTTCTGATCCCACTCACCCTGTCCCTCTCCCCGCTGGGGCGAGGGGACGCAAGAGGCGTCGCGCGGGACATTCGATCGAGGCACTCCGGCGCGAAGCGCCGCAAGCGCGACCGCGCGCCGGCCGGTCAGGCCGAACAAGAGCAAGCCCGGATGGGCGCGCAGCAAAAAGAACAACCACACCAGAAGAACGGGGTCGGGGATAAGATGAACGCCCGGGTCGAAAATCCTTTTCTTGCCGAGGCGCTGGCGATCGCCCGCCGTGGCTGGCCGGTGTTCCCCTGCTCGCCTTCTGCCGGCAAGGGCGGCAAGCGCCCGCTCGTGCCCGGAGAATCGGCACCGGGTGCCAAGGATGGCGGGTTTCATCTCGCGACGACCGACGAGGCGCAGATCAACGCCTGGTGGCGGCGCTGGCCGAAGGCGTTGATCGGCGTTCCGACCGGCGTGCGTGTCGGCGCCTTCGTCGTCGACCTAGACCCGCGGGTCGACGCGGCCGGCGCGATGCTCTCCGACCTCGAACGCTTCTGCGGCGGGGATCTCGGCTCGATCGACGGCGAAACCGGCGAAATCCTGATGCCGGCAATCGCCGAGACACAATCGGGCGGGCTGCATCTGTGGTTCGCGCTGCCTGTCGAGGATATCGGCAACCGGTCCGGGCTTTTCGTCAACGCGGCCAAGGATATCGACGGGTTCGTCGATGCCTTCCCGGCCATCGCCGCCCATGTCGATATTCGCGGCACCGGCGGCTATGTCATCGTGCCGCCATCGGTCATGGCGAATGGTAATGCCTATCGCTGGCTGGCGGCACCGGGAGAGCGCCTCGCCGGCGCGCCGGCGCGGCTGCTCGATGTCATCCTCAAGCGTGGCGAGTTTGCGCCAGACCGGGCGCCGCGCCCATCGCCGGGCCGGAACGCCGGGGCGGTGGCCGGTTCTGGCGGTGGCGCCGAGGAGGCGTTGCGGAAATATGCCCTGACTGCGCTCGATGCGGAGCTGCGAACCGTCGAGCAGGCCGGCCATGGCACCCGCAACGAGACGCTGCACAAGGCGGCGGTTCGGCTCGGCACGCTCGTCGGGGCCGGCGCGCTCTCCGAGGCGACGGTGCGCGCAGGTCTCGAAACCGCCGCATCCGGCCTTGCCCATGACGACGGCTGGCCGGCGGTCAGGAAGACGATCGACAGCGGCTTGTCCTTCGGCGTCGCCCATCCCCGCGATCTCTCTGATGTCGCAACGCGGGCGGGGCGTGGTGGCGCCCGCGCGCCGGAACCGCCGCCGGTATGGCCGGACGAGGGGCATGGGGGGCAGTCTGACCCCGTTCTGGATTCCCGCTTTCGCGGGAATGACGAAGACAACGACGAGCTTTGCGACGCCCCGCAACCCCGCGCTCCGGAGCCCGACGTCGACGAGACGATTGTTGCGGCTTGCGCGGCGCTCGACGCCTCCGACACCGACAACGCCGAGCGCTTCATCCGTCATTTCGGCCGCGACTATCTCGTCGTCGCCGCCGAGGGCACGGCCGGCGGCATGCGGGCGGTCTGGTCCGGCCGGCACTGGGACATTTCCAACGGCACGGCGATGGCGCTGACGCTGGCGAGCCGGCTCGGCAACCGCATCATGATGGAGGCGGAGTTCCTGCTCTACACGCCGCGTGAGGAGGCCGCCGTCACGACCGCGCGGGAGATGTTTCCGTCGGCCTCGTTCGACGATCTCGAGCGGATGGTCGACAGCGGCGATCTCGACAAGCCGAGCGAGCGGGTCGCCAAGGCCGCCCTCGCCGCCGCCGGCGCGATCGACAAGAGGAGGGCCAAGCGCCGGTCCTTCGGCGTCACCTGCAAGAATGCCGGGCGGATCAAATCCTGCCTCGAGCTCGTCGACCCGCGCCGCCGTCGCCCGCCGGACGATTTCAACGGCCGGATCTGGCGCGTCGCGACCATGACCCACACGCTGGTCTTCGACCCGCGCCACGATCTCCCCGATGGCGAGCCGCGCATGCGGGCGATCGAGGGGCACGACCGCGACGATCTCATCACCGCGCTTGTCCCGCTGCCCTGGGCCGGGCACGACGCGCCGGCGCCGAAATGGCGCGCCTTCATCGAGAGGATGATCGTGCAGCCCTCGAAGCGCCGCAGCCTGCAGCAGTTCGCCGGGCTCGGCCTTGTCGGCGTCGCCGTGCAGTACCTCATGTTCCACTATGGCGCCGGCGCCAACGGCAAGAGCGTCTTCCTCGAGGTCATCGTGCGGGTGCTCGGCGAGGCGCTCGCCGTCGGCCTGCCGCGCGAATCGATCGTCGGGGCGGCCGAGCGCGGCGCCGGAAGCGCCTCCCCGGACATCATCCGCCTCTACGGCAAGCGCATGGTGCGCATCCTCGAGGTCAAGAAGGACGCGCCGCTGCAGGAGGATCTCGTCAAGCGGCTGACCGGCGGCGAGAAGTTTCCGGCGCGTGACCTCTTCAAGGGGTTCATGGAATTCCAGAACCGGGCCACGGCGCACATGAGCGGCAACGGCTTTCCGACCATCGACGGCGCCGACTATGGCACTGCGCGGCGCCTGCTCGTGATGCACTGGGACCAGACAATCCCGGAGGAGAAGCGCCGCGACTTCGAGGAGGTCGTTTCCGAATTCGTCGCCGAGGAAGGGCCGGGTATCCTCGCCTGGCTCGTCGACGGCCTGATGGACTATCTCGACAATGGCGGGCTCTACATCGCCGACGAGGTGCGCAACGATACGGAGGCCTATCGCGTCAGCCAGGACCCGATCGGCGAGTTCTTCGACAAATGCGTCAAGCCGGATGCCGAGGGGCGCGTCGGCGCCGACGAGTTCTATCGGGCCTTCTGCGTCTGGGGCGAGGCCAACGCCAAGTTCAACAAGCCGCCCTCGATGAAGCGCTTCGGTCTTGCCGCGAGCGGTCGCTTCGAGAAGCGCGAGATCGCCGGCCGCAACTACTATTTCGGCATCCTCGTCCATGTGCCGGTGGTCGACGACGCCCCGCAACCCCCGTCAGGGCCTGACGATTATGTGTGACCCACGCCAAACGGCGGGGATGGCGGGGATGTGTCGACAGTCGAATGACGATTGTCGCCGGCAAAAAGGAACGATCGATCAAATGGTTGTGGCCGATTGGCGGGGATGGCGGGGGTCGCCGCGCGCCTATGTGTAAAAACGGGGTTCGGGGGAAGCGGAGACAAGAAACAAAACTCATACGTAATGCGCGAAGAACCTTCGCCATCCCCGCCAAATACTCTCAAGTACATGAGAACAGTGTAAAAAACAGCTATATCGTCTATCTACACGACTACCTACAGACCCCCGCCACTATCGACAAAGAGACAGCAATCATTACCGATAGGAGATCGTCAGATGAAAAAGCGCGTCGATATCGAGAAGCTGCTCTCCTGGGCCTATGGGCAAGAGCTGCCGAAGGCGGCGCCGAAGGCGGGCGGCTATGGCATCGGATTTCGCTGCGGATGGGACGCGGTGATCGCCTTCGGCGAGCTTTCCGCCGATGTCGACGTCAACCGCTATGGCGTCGTTGCCGACAGGGGCGCGACCGAGGCGCCGCATCCGGACGCGCTGATCATCGCCGAGGCGGTGGCCGGGCTCGACGGGCTCGTCATCGACATGCCGGACGGCTGGTGCCCGGACGCCGGGCTCGGGCTCGGGGCGGACGGGCCGGCGCTCTTTGCCCGGGCGATGGCGGCGGGCACTGTGATCGACCGGGCCGGCGACGTGACGACGCGGCGCTCGGCGCGGCGGCTCGTCGAGCATCACGCGATCATGGGGTCGGCCCCGGACTGGCGCGGCGGGCCGTGCGAGCGGGACGTCGAGCGGCACCAGAACGGCAAGCCGCGGTGGTTTCTGCGCGAGCGCGTCGTTGTCGACGGCGTCGCCATCGAGCGAGAGATCGAAGGCTGGAACCACACGGCGAAGCGCGCCCGTCCCGGCGCCTACACCAAGACGGTGTTCCGTCCGGACCCGGCACCGATTCTCATCGCGCGGGTCGAATATTGCGTCTGGCACTCGGCGCTCGGCCTTCTCTGCGATGACCTGGCAGGACGGCTGAGTGCATACGAGGTGGACGGCTCGGCGCGGCGCCTCGAGCCGTGGCAAGCGGCCGACGACCTCGTGATGGGCGGCGCCATTCTCTACGATCCGCGCCCGGCATCATGGCCGCCGAAGAAAACCGCTTGACATGCGCGTGTGATTTGACACAGGATTGCCACGGTTCAAAAGAACTTCAGGGAAGCCCCGGCGGAGACGCGCGGGGCTTTCGGCGTTTCTGGGGAGTGGGTGATGTAGCGCGAGCCCTGCGTGAGGCGTTGTCGCCCTCGATGGGCAACAGGTTGGAGCGCATCTGCACCGTCGGGCGGGGCGCTCGGCATTCAGCCGACGGTCGAGAAGCGGGTAACGCCCCGGCCGCCAGCGCGCGATGGACCGGGAGGGCATCCGGAAGCGGCGGTGTCGTGCACTGTCGTGACGTGCCGGCGCTCGGCGAGCGCGGCGGGGCTTCCGGGACAATCGAACAAGAGAGGCGAGACGGCATGGGCTGTCGCTGTGGCGAGCGGGCGCGGGCGATCGTGTTCGGCGCGCGCCAGGCGCTGGCCGGAAACCGTGTCGGTGCCACGAAGGCGGCGCGGTTCGTCGTTACCTCGGCGCGCGAAGACGCCGCCGCAGCACTGAAGGCGGCGCGGGAAAGGCTGATGGCGAGGGCCTGGCGTGGCAGGTGAACTCCTGCATGCCGATATCAGCGAGATCATCGCGCTTGAGGATGTGCTGCGGGGCGCCGGGAACCAGGCACCGCACGTCATCCGTCGTGGCCTCAACAGAGCCGGTGGCAAGGTGAGGACAAAAGTCATCCGGGCGCTGCGTGATCAGACCGGCGCAAAATACGGCGCGGTCAAGAAGGCCCTGAGGACCAAGAAGGCCAGCTACAACAGACTCGAATATCGGATCGAGGCGAGTGGCCAGCATATCTCGTTGAAGGAATTCGGCGCTCGACAGACGAAGAAGGGCGTTTCCGCCGCACCTTGGAATCAGCGGCGCATCTTCCCGCATACCTTCGGGCCGCGGATCGGCAAGCTCGGCGGCCACGTATTCGTGCGGACGACAAAGGATCGCCGTCCGCTCGAGAAACTGTGGGGGCCGGCGATCCCGAAAGAGTTGGTGAAGGGCGAGACTGAAGCAGCGTTCTATGCGTCTGTTTTCGTCGAAGTGCCTGCCGCCATCCTGCATGAACTCGAGGCGATTCTGATCGGGGCGGTCCCCAGATAGTAGCACTATGTGCGCCCCCCAGGTCAGGGACCGTACCCCGAAACCGACCCCCCACGGCGGCGCTGCGGCCCGAAATTTCGCTAGTAGGGCACATCGCAAGCGGTACACGCGCCGCACGGGTGCACGTGTGCTGCACGGAACGGAACGAATGGCGGACTGGCTGTCGATCACGGACGCTGCGGCGCGGCTGACGGCGCTCGGCGACTCGATCGATCGCTCGACGTTGTCGCGATACTTGAAGCAACATGCCGAGGCGTTGCCGGTCAGGCGGGAGGGGCGCAGCGGTCTCGTTGAATTCGAAGCGCTGGTCGTACATCGGCGCGAAAATATCCGCGTCGAGCAGAAGCCTGCACCGTTACTGACGGCGCCAGCGAGCGCCGGGGCTAACGCGGTGGCTGATGCGACGGCCAAGACGCAGAGTGTCGGCGCGGCTCGCAAGGCGCTGGCTGATGCCGAGCTCAGGGAGATGGATCTCGCCGAGCGCCGGCGCGAACTGACACCGACCAGGGAGGTGGACGAGTCGGGTCGTGGATCCGTGGTGCTGATGCAAAGTGCCTTCGATCGGGCGATCGAGCCGATGGCATCGGAATGTGCCATCAAGTACGGATGGAACGAGCGTCAGGTTCGCCTCGTGCTTAAGTCATATGCGCGCATAGGTCTTGACATGTTTCATCGCGTGATGTTGCAGCATCTCGATGCCATGGCGTCAGAAGCCGAACTCGTTCAGGATGATCTTGTCGAAGACGGTGCTTTGGCTGTGACGTCATGACTGCTTGTGCCATGCGTTCGGCTTTTCCGGAGTTGCCATCTGGGGCTAAGGTCATGTTTTCGGCGTTGGCCGCCGCTAGTCGACCAGCGGAAGACCTGACAATCAGCGAGTATGCAGATCGCTATCGGGTGGTGTCGCCAGAGAGTGGCTCGCCGTGGCCGGGGCCGTTCCGAACCGATCGGATGCCGTACCTGCGTGAGGTGCAGGATTGCTTGCACCCGGACCATCCGTCGCGGCGCGTGGTCGCAAGATGGGCGGCGCAGTTGGGCAAAACGACAGCGATGGAGAACTGGTTTGCCTTCGTCGTCGACCAGGCGCCGGGGCCGATGATGGTGGTGTTTCCGACCCTCGATGAGGCGACCAAATTCAATCGGGTCAAGCTGCAAACGATGATCGATGCGTCGAAGCGGCTGAAACACAAGGTGAAGCCGGTCAGTAGCCGGGATGAGAGTGGGTCCACAATCTCCTTCAAGCGTTTTGCCGGCGGCTTTTGTCAGATCGTCAACGCAGGCTCGTCAAAAGGCCTGCAGATGCTGTCAATCAAATACCTCGCGATGGACGAGGTGACCGGTTATGCCAACGACGTCGATGGTCGCGGCAGTCCGCGCGATCAGGCCCGCGCCCGTCAAAAGCAATATGGCGATATGGCCAAGGAATTCCAGTGTTCGACACCAGGCGATGTCGGGTATTGTGTGGTGACGGCGGACTTTTTGGCAGGAGATCAGCGGTACTACTATGTTCCGTGCCCGCATTGTAGCGTCTTTCAGGTTCTGACCTTCGAACAGATGCGCGGCCCGGCCCATGCGATCGGGCTTGATGCACATCTCCGATGCCTTTCCTGCGACGGGGCGATCGTCGATGGGCACAAGACCGATATGCTGGCTGGTGGGAAATGGATCGCTAGGCGCGTTGACGACGGCGAAACAGCGCCGGGCTTATTCTTGAAGGCTGAGGAAATCGCAAAGTTCGAATGCCCGCCATGCGAAGGACGATGTAGGGACTGGCAGCCGAGCTACCATCTGTGGGCGGCTTATTCAAAGAACGAGCGGTTCGACGACATCTGGAAGGGCTGGATGGATGCCCAAGGGGATACCAGCAAGATTCGAACCTTCTCGCAACAGACGCTGGCTGAGCCCTACGATCCCGGTGTCGATGCGGTCGACTGGGAGAAGATCGTCGACATGGCCCGCGGCTTCGCGGGTCCGGTGCGGGAAGTTCCGCGCGAAGCGGGCCTGCTGGTCTCGGCCGCAGACGTGCAGGGTTACGGAATCAAGTGGGCGGTCTATGCAATCGGGCCGCGGTCGCAGCGTTGGCTGATCGACAGGGAGATATTTGAGGGACCGCCTGATAAGGTCGACGATGCGTGGATTGCCCTCGCCGATGCGCTTGAACGCAAGTATCCGGCGGCCGGCGGCACTCTCAAGGGGCTCGACCTGTCCGGTGTCGATACTGGATTTGCAACGCAGCGTGCCTATAGGTTCTGCGCCGCCCGGCCGCAGGTCATGGCTCTCGACGGTCGTCATGTCCAAAAGACTTCGTGGATTGGTACGCCGACGGTTCAGAAGATCAAGGACCAGTTCGGTCGGGTCATCGCCAAGACGGCGCTCTATCCAGTCCATCTCTACGACGTGAAAACCGAGGTCGTGGCGTCGCTGGCCAACTTCGTCGACGGTCCAGCGGCCAATGGATGGCCGCGCAATGTGCTGCACCTGTCGGGCGATCTCGTCGACGAAGATTTTGCAAAAGAACTGACGGCCGAGCGGCTGGTCGACCCTGACGAGGAGGTGCGGTCCTCAGTCAATCGCCGCGCCCGCAATCTCGTCAGCCCGAAGGCAAAGCGCGAGTGGAAGAAGGTTGGTGGCCGCCAGAACGACTGGTTCGATGTCACGGTCTATGCCTTTGCGCTCGGATGGTATCTCGAGACCAAGCGCCACCTGACGGCCGAGAAATGGGCAGACCTCCTCGTCGAGGTGCATGGACGGCAGAACACGCCAGATCTTTTCGACGCGCCGGACGTCATGACGCCGGCAAAGACAACTGCACCGACGAAGCGCGAGAGGCGGCCATGGGGCGCCTACAAGAGGACTTGAGATGGGTCTGTTCGACCGCCTGATCGGCCGCGGCAGGGTGGGCGCTGTGTCGCCACGCCCGCGCGGCCAATATCTGCGCGGCGAGCGGACCGGCATCCTGCAGGCGCGGCGGGCAGTGACTCGAGACGGATGGGTCAATGTGCGTGAGGCGGCGGCGCGGGCATCGGCCCTTGCCTGGGACTTCATGCAAAATTCCGGCTGGATTGCCGGTGCTGCCGACCAGGTCATTACCGATACGGTCGGCAGCGAGTTGAAGCTCAATGCGCGTCCAGATTTTTCGGGGCTCGGCTATAGCGACAAGGAGCGCGCCGACTGGTGCCGGCTCGTCGAGCGCAAGTGGCGGGTCTGGGCATGGACGCCTGCCGAGTGCGACCTTGCCGGGGTGTCGACGCTTGCCGAGATGAGCGATGGGGTGATGCGTTACTATCTCGCCCATGGCGAGGGGCTTGGTGTCATCGACTATCTGCCGGCCGAGCAGCGGCAGCGCTACGGCATCGAAACAGGAACCAAGGTCACGCTGGCATCGCCGCACAGGTTGAAGCGCGAGACCGACGAATTCAGTCGGCTGCATCAGGGCATCTTTGTCGACGAAAACGGCCGTCCGATTGCCTATCGCTTCGTCAAGCGCGAAGGCGGATATGACCGCGATGTCGATATTGCGGCGCGTGATACCGCCGGGCTGCGGCGGGTTATCCACGTCATGGATCGTGGCGACGTGCCGGACAGCCCGCGTGGCATTTCGGTGATGGCGCCGATCCTCAAGGTGATCGCCCAGGCCGACCAGTTGGCCGACTACACGCTGGCGCAGGCGCTGATGCAGAGCATCTATGCGGCGATCATCAAGTCGCCGGAGGCCAGTATCGATGCGTTCAACGCGATTGAGTCGCTGGCCGAGGGGCAGGAGGATCTCGCCGCCGATCTCTGGGAGGTCTGGGGTCAGCGTCTCGATGCACTGAAGAATGGCAGCATCAGTCTTTCCGATCCGGCCGGGATCGCTCATCTCGGTCCCGGGGAGGAATTCGAGATGCACACCCCGCAGACGCCGGGCTCGCAATATGTGCCGTTCGCGCAGGATCTCAGGCGCGAGATGGCGCGCCGTCTCGGCATTCTCTTCGAGACGTTCACGCTCGACTTCAGTCAGGCGAACTATTCGTCAGTGAGGATGGGTAACGCCACAGTTTGGCCGATCGCCGTTCGTCGGCGCGAGCGGATCGTCGGACCCTATTTGCAAGCAATCTACGAGTCCTGGCTCGACGAGATGGTGGCAACGGGTGCGGTACCGTTCAAGGGCGGTTATCGGGCGTTCCGGGCAAATTTCGACAAGATTGTCGACACCGAATGGCGCGGGCCGAAGCGGCCGTCGGCTGATCCATACAAGGATGCGCTTGCCAACAAAGTCGAACTCGAGACCGGGGCAACGACGCTGCAGGCGATCTATGCCGAGAAGGGCGAGGACTGGGAAGAGGCGCTCGAGCAGCAGGCCCGCGAAGCCCGCAAGCTGACCGATCTCGAATTGCCAATTCCGTTTGGACGCTCGCGCGGCGGCGATGGCGGCCCGCTCGGCGGTGCCGCTGATGGATTGGGGCTTTCGGCAAATGGCTGACATCGACTGGTGCGCCAAGGCGTCAGCCCTGCGCGCTCGTTACGAAGCGCTGCGTGACGGCATTGCAGTCAGCGAGGCCGGATTCGAGGGCACCGACCGGACGGCTTTCACCCGGCCAGATCTCGACCGCGTTGAGCGCGACATGCGCGAAGCGGAGCGGCTTTGCGCCGAGCAGTCCGGGCAGCCCGTGACCCGCCGGCGCTTTGCCAAATTCGGCCGGTTTCGGCCCTACTAAGGACCAACGACATGACCGTCTATATCGACGGCGAGCTCGTGCTCTACGGGTTCGTCGGCAGCAGCTATTGGGACGAGGGATTCACAGCGGGTGAGGTGTTGGCCGCCCTGGCGCAGCATGGCCGCGACAACGACCTTGTCGTGCGGCTCAATTCCGGCGGCGGCTATGTCGACGACGGTGTCGCCATTTACAACGCGCTCGCTACCCACAAGGGCAAGGTTCGGGTCGAGATCGACGGCGTTGCCGCATCGTCAGCTTCGCTCATTGCCATGGCCGGGTCCGAGATCGTGATGAAGCCCGGCACCGTGATGATGATTCACGAGCCGGCCAATCCGTTCACATCCGGCCGCGGCACGATCAGCGACCACGAGGTGGCGATCGAATCGCTCAATGCCTACCTCGCCAGCTTCGCCGGCATCTATGCCGATCGCAGCGGCAATCCTGTCGACAAGGTTCTGGCCGCCATGGCGGCCGAGACGTGGCTGACCGCCGACAAGGCGGTCGCTGCCGGCTATGCGACATCGGTCGACGGCGAGAAGGCCAAGGCCGCCGCCGCCTACGATTATCGCCTCTATGCGCATGCGCCGTCGCGGCTCGTCGCGCTGGCCAAGCAGAACGACTGGTCGTTCGCGGCCACTTCTCCGGCGGCGTCCGCCGCCTCCACCCGTCAGAAGGAGATTGTCATGACGGAGAAAACCAAGGCGGACCAGCCGTCCGCCGAGACTCCCGCACCGGATGTCGGCGCCGAGATCGCTGCCGCCCGTGCCCAGGGCTTCGCCGAAGGCGTGAAGGCAACGCGTGCCCGTCGGACCGAGATCATGGGTCTCGACGATGCCAAGGGCCGCGAGGCCCAGGCCGAGGCGCTCATCGAGACCGATCTTACCGTTGACCAGGTGAAGGCGGTTCTTGCGGCCGCGCCAGACCGCAGCGGTGAGACTCAGACCGTCGCCGATTATGACCGGACCCGCGCGGCCGGTGCCGGGCTGGCGCGCGGCAGCGAGCGCCAGAAGGCGACGATCAATCCCACTGACATCTACGCCGCCCGCCGGGTCGGCAAGACCGTCTGAGCGCGGCAAGCACCGAGGATATGGACATGGACATGGACAACAAGACCGAATCTCTCCGCAATATGGCCGCCCTCCTTTCGGAGGCGAACGGCCACCGCTCGCGCGAGACCGTGACGATCGCCAGCGGCGCCGGCGTTCTCGCCGCTGGCATGGTCCTCGGCAAGATCACGGCCAGCGCCAAGTACATTCCCTCGCCTGCGGCGCAGGTGGCGGGCAAGGAAGGTGCTGAGACTGCTACCGCCGTTCTGGGCCACGGCGTCGATGCAACGTCCGCCGATGTCGAGGCCGTCGTCATCGCGCGCGATGCCGAGGTCAAGGCCGCTATGCTGGTCTACGACGCCAGCGTCGACGACGCGACCAAGATCTCCGCCAAGACGACGCAGCTCGCCGCCGTCGGTACTATCGTCCGGTAACGCCGGGTATCTCGCAACCTTCCAGCCCGCCTGCGTGCGGGCTTTTTGCATTGGAGTGACTGACATGCCCGGCATGAACATCTTCAACGACGACGCCTTTTCCGTCGTCTCTCTGACGGCTGCCGTCAACCATGAGCACTACCGTCCCGGCCAGATTTCGGAAGGCGGCGTCTTCGAGGAAGAGGGCGTTGCGACGACGTCCGTCTGGATCGAGGAGCGCGATGGCAAACTCGGCCTCGTCGAGCCAAGCCAGCGCGGCGCGACCGGTGAAACCACCGGCGACCATGGTCGGACGGCCATCCCGTTCGCGGTGCCACACTACCAGCGCGACGACAGCGTTCTCGCCGACGAGGTGCAGAACGTGCGCGCCTTTGGCAGTGAGGGTGACCTCGAGACGGTTCTCGACCGGGTGAACAGCAAGGCCCGCCGTCATGCCCAGGATCTGACGATGACGCTGGAGCATCAGCGGGTCGGTGCGATCAAGGGTATCGTGGCGACGAAGTCGGGCGCGATCCTCGAAAACCTCTATACCCGCTTCGGCATCGCGATCCCGGCGGCCGTTTCGCTCGAACTCGATGTCGATGCGACCGATGTCGGCAAGCTCGTCGACTCGGTGCGCTATTCCATCGAGGATTCGCTCGATGCGAACTATGACGGCCTTCACGTCTATACGGGCCGCGATTTCCACACCGCGCTGTGGCGGCACAAGAGCGTCAAGGAGACGCTGCTGTCGCATGCCGGTGCGGTCGAGTTGCGCATGGCGACGCCGGATGTGTTCGAGTTCGGCAGTATGACCTTCGAGCGCTATCGCACCGGTTCGGCGGCCACGACCGCCCTCGGTGCGCCGTACATTGCCGCCGACGAAGCGCGCGTCATCGTCAAGGGCGTTCCGGGCCTGTTCATCACCCGCTTCGCGCCGGCCGACTACGAGGAGACCGTCAATACGATCGGCCTTCCGTTCTACGTCAAGCAGGAGCAGAAGCCGTTCAACAAGGGGCGGGACTTGCAGGTGCAGATGAATGCGATTTCTCTCTGTACTAGGCCGAGCACGCTCCGCAAGCTGACGCTGACCTGACCGCCGCGTTCAATAGGTCGTCCCGAGGCCAGCGGCCTCGGGATTGCAACAGGAGAATCGCATGGCCAAGACTGGCAAGTTTGTGTTGCGTACCACTGTCATCTTTCCGGATGACGTGGTGCGCGTGGCGCGGCAGGCTGTCGGATCGCGCGGCGAGACGGTGCGTCTGCCGGCGGATTACGGCGAGCACCTGATCGTCGAACGTCTCGCGGAAGCGGTTGTCACCCGCAGTGAACCGGTCGAGGAGAAGGCTGTGGATGTTGCCCTCGTTGCCTCGCCGCCGGAAACCTCGCTGCCCCTCGGCGACCAGCCCTCGGAGGGCTCCTCCTAAATGCAAACCGCCCCCGCCGATGCTATCCGCCGACAGGTCACCGATGCCGTAGACGGTGTGTTTGCGACGCTCGACGTCGAAATCCTGCCCTACCGCGCGCCGACGCCGAATAGCCCGGATGAGCCAGACCCTGATCGCTGGTCTGTCTTTTTACCGTTGATCATCCGAACGGCGGCGGTGGAGAGCGGCCGCGGCGCGGCGAACTGGCGAGAAGCTGATGCCCGGCATGCCGGACATCGCAGCGTCCGAACGGTTGCCTTCGTTGCGACCGCTGTCCTTGACGGCAAGGACGTTCGTGCAGGAGACAGGCTGACGGTGCCGGACGGAACAACCTATCGCATCGCCGGCCCGGCCGGACGCGGCACGACGCGGACCATATTGCATCTAGAGGCGGTCTGATGCTCTCGCGTCTTGCCCTTCGTCTCGCTGCGTTCGAGGCGCTGGCGCCGTTCGCGCAGTATGGCGCGGACGAACCGGTCTGGCCGACGCTCGCTGATGGCCGGGTCTATGACACGGCGTTTGCCGCGTTCGATGACCTCTCAGACAAGGAAGGGCGGCCGATTGTGGCTGTCTACACGGAAAAAAGCGCGGCGGAGACGCGCAGCGGCGCCGGCGGCGACCTGACACCGGGCACCGTCGAACTGGCGTTCGAACTGTCGGTGGTGCGTCGTGCCGGCCAGGGTGTGCTGACGCTCGACACCGACCCGGCCATCGAGGCGCATCTCGACCTCTTGGAGGCGCAAGTGCGCCATGCCCTCGCCGAGGGTGAGAGTGGGGCGATTTTCCGAAACGCCGGAGGCCTCGGCGTGATGAGCATCACGTCCGAGCCCTATCGGTCGGCGGAAGAAGCGACGCGGCTCGCCAGCCGGTCGCTGACCTATTCCATCAGGGCGAGGGCCGATTGCTATGCCAGCGTGGCGGCGGGCGCGACCGGCTTCGATCGTTTGCCGCAGCCGCTGCGTGCCGTGGCCGAGGCCCTGCCGGAAGGCTCGCATGGCCGGCTCATCGCCGCACAACTGGCCGGACTCGCTCCGTCGCCGATGTTCGGTGTGCCGCTTGCCGGCGTCGGCCTCGCCATTCATGCCAAGAGTCCGCCGGCGGCCTATGCCGGGGAGGGTGACGAGCCCGCCGTCGTGGCGGATGTGGCTTTCCCCCCTCCCGACCCTCCCCCGGCGGGAGAGGGCTAACCGAGGACTGATGCGATGCCGCAAATCTACGTGACGCCCGTGCGCGATGCCGCGGGTGAGCCTCTTCGCGTGCCCGACGTCGAAGAGGGATTCCGCCAGAAATTGCCCGAGACGGGCAAGTGGGTCGCCGACGCTGCCTATTGGCGTCGCCGCGCGCGGGACGGCGAGGTCGAAATCGCCACCGAGGCGCCGAAAGCAAAGACCTTGAGCCGCCGCGCGGCGAAAACCGAAACAGCGGCGGAAGCCGTCGCCAACGCCACCCCCTCGGAGGAGTGACCGATGAATACCGTCGCCTTCAATGCGATCCCCGAAAACACCCTCGTTCCGTTCTTCTGGGCCGAGATCAATTCCGGTGGCTCTCCCTATGAGGGGCAGTCGAAGCTGGTGCTTGCGATGCAGAGGACGAGCGCCGGCACGGCGCCGGCGGGCACGCTGGCCGGCCCGATCCAGTCGGAGCGCGAGGCGCGCGCGCTTTTCGGCGTTGGCTCAATGGCGGTGGCCGCCTACAAGATCGCCCGCCGCAACGCCGGCCTGGCGCCCATCTGGATGCTGCCGCTGGCCGATCCGGCCGGCAACGCGGCGCATGGCACGATCACGGTCAACACGGCGCCTGGCGCGGCCAATGTCGGCGTGCTCGACATCTGTGGCAAGCGGATGACCTTCCAGATCGGTGCGTCCGACGCTGTGGCTGACATCGCGACCAAGATCGCGGCGACGGTCAATGCGGCCGAGGTCCCGGTGACTGCGGCCGCGGCGACGGCGGTCGTCACCATCACGGCGCGTCATGTCGGCGAGATCGGCAATGCCATCCTCATCCGCGTGCCCGCTGACGAGCCGAATGGCCTTGTCGGCCATGTCACGGTGGTTGCCATGGCCGGCGGCACTGGTATCCCCGATCTTGCCGCGGCTCTCGCCAATCTCGGCGATGACGAAGCGGACTTCCTCGCCGCGCCCTATACCGATGCGACCTCGCTCAATACGGTTCGTGGCTTTCTCGACGATGCGGCCGGCCGCTGGTCGCCGTACCAGCAGCTCTACGGCCATTATTTCTCGGCGGGCTTCGGCACGCTGTCGGCCTTGGTTGCCCTCGGCGACGGCCGCAACGACCAGCACGTGTCGATCATGGGTTCGCAGGCCTCGCCGACGCCGCCATGGGAATGGGCTGCGGCGCTTGGCGCGGTGGCGCAGGCGCACCTCACCGATGCGCCGGAGCTCTCGCGCCCGCTGCAGACGCTGAAACTGCTCGGCGTTCGGCCGCCTGCCGACCGGGCGCTGTGGTGGGACAAGCCGGACCGCCAGGCACTCTACCAGGACGGTATCTCTGGCTACACGGTCACTGTCGACGGGCAGGTGCAGATCGACCGGGTGGTGACGACCTATCAGGAAGGTGCCCTTGGCTCGCCGGATGCGACGTTCCGCAATGTCGAGACGATGGCGCAGCTCGTCTTTTTCACCCGCTATGTGCGGGCCGGTGTTTCGGCCAAGCACGGCCGCCAGGCGCTCGCCGACGAGAACCCGGCCGGCGTTGCCCAGATCACGACGCCGCGCGATATCAAGGCGACGCTCATTCACCTCTACGAGGAGCTCGTCGGCCTCGGCGTCGTCGAGAAGGCGGACCTCTTCGCCAGGTTCGTCACAGTGGTGCGCGACCCGAACAATGCCGACCGGGTCAACGCCTATCTGCCGGTCGACGTCGTCAACCAGCTCCGCGTCTTTGCCGCGAACGTCACGGCGTTCCTCGAATATCGCGAAGTGTGACCAGTATTCCCCTTACCCCCAACCCCTCCCCTCGGCGGGGAGGGGAGCGCGCCCTCTGAGGAGACAGACCCATGACCGAGTGCTGCTATGGCGGCGTGATCGAACTCGAGGCGAACGGCATCCGCCTGAGCGTCACCGGCGATTTCACCTACGAGCCGTTCAACTTCGAGACCAGTGCCGAGTCGAACCACGACGGCACGGTCTCCGGCATCAAGAAGCCGAAGCCTTATCGGGCCTCGTTCTCGTTCCGCGCGCCCTGCGACGTCGACTGGGTCGCGGCGCTGAAGGGTTGCCGCATCAACGTCACCGCTACCGAGGTCGATGTCGGCAAGCAGCATTTCTGGACCAACGCGCTCGTTGTCGGCACCGTCTCGGTCAACGCCTCGACGGGCGAGGTCTCCGGCATGTCGATCGAGACGTCGCAGTATCGGAGCGTCGGGCTGTGAGCGGAAGAGTCGAACGTCTCGACGACGGCCGTGTGCGGGTCACCCTCGATAAGCCGGTGCAGACGGCGGATGGCGCCCGTGATGCTGTGATTCTGAAAGTCCCGACCTATGGCGACTTCATGGATCTGGGCGACCCGACGACACTGGTCTTCGGATCGGGCGGTAATGCCCTCGTTCCGTCCGACGACATGGTGACGATCAAGGCCTATGTCGAGCGCCTCAGCGATGTTTCACCGGAGGCGCTACGTGCCCAAGGCAGCCTGCCTGATGCCCGCAACATGGTGGCTGGCGTCAAGATGTTTTTTCGGGACATTACGCCGGGAAACTGACTATGGCAGCGCGGTTGCTCATCCGCCTTGGACAGGGCCGGCCGAGTGAGATCGCGGTCGTTGCCGCGCTGCCCATCACGAGACTGATGCGCTACGTCGCCGAAGTCGGCGAAGCCATGAAAAAGAAAAGTTGAGTGATGCGCACGATCGAAGCGGCTGCGGTCATTTCCGCGCGTGACAAGACTGGGCGGACCTTCGCCCAGATCGCCGGAAAAATGGCGGCGATCAACAGGGCGCAGAAGCAGATCAATCGGACGACGGCGCTCGGCGGTGCCATCTCGAAAGCGTCGATGTCGGCTCAGGCCTCGGCCCTGGCCATCGCCGCGCGCTATGCCGGGCCAGCAGCACTCGGCGGGGCGCTTGCGGTCTCGGCAAAGCGCTACATGACGCTCGAGGCAGCGATTACCGATCTCGGAATTACGACCGATGCGACGGACGAGCAAATCGCGCGGGCGCAAAAGACGCTGCAGCGTTTTGCCCCGGAAATCGGCAAGACCGGCGAGGAGACCGTCGAGGTTACGCGGCTGCTGGCCGCAGCCGGCATGGAATTCAACGAGGCGGTGGCGGCGACGCCAACGATTGCCAAGGCGGCAGTGGCGACTGGCGCGGCTCTTAACGACATGGCGACGGCCGGCTACGCGGCGATGGAACAACTCGGCATCAGCGTCGACGATCTCGGCAAGGCTCTTGAAGAGATGGCCGTCGCCGGCAAGCTCGGCCGGTTCGAAGTCAAGGACATGGCCCGCGAGTTCCCGTCGTTGGCGGCATCCGCGGCCAAGCTCAAATTTCATGGGATCGAGGGCGTTGCCGAGCTCGCGGCCATGCTGCAGGTGGTGCGCAAGACGTCTGGTACGAGTGAAGAGGCGGCGAACAATCTCAACGATGCGATGCAAAAAGTTTTCGCGCCGCAGACCGAACGGAACTTTGCCAAGAAGGGCGTGAAGATCGGCAAGGTGCTGGAGAACGCGGCGAAGCGCGGCGAGAATGGGTTCGTTGCGGTCATCGATACCGTCAAGGAGATGACCAAGGGGCTGAACGACACGGCCCGGGCGCAGCTCATCTCGCAGTTGTTCCCGGACAAACAGGCTCGCGCTGCGGTGAATGCCATGATCGATTTCCGCGACGTCTATGCGGAGATGGTCAGCGAGATCCGGTCGACATCCGGGGTCATCGACCGGGATCTCGCGCGGCGTTTGGCAACGGCGCAGGGTAAAATCGACCAGATGACCGCGAGCCTCGATCGCGCGGCGACGGCGATTGGTGGGGCCCTGGCTCCGGCGATCGGTAAGGTGGCCGATGAACTCCGTGCCATGGTTGATGATATCGAGTCTCGTGACGGTGGTCTGCTGTCCGAATTGCTGAAGGCTTCCGGCAATGTGGCGAGCGGGGACAAGGGTGGAATTCTCGGCAACATCTCCGCCGGTGGCCAAGAGATCGTCAATTTCGACGACCTGCTCTTCGGCAAGACGCCGGACAAGGCGCGCCGGGATCGGCTTGTCAAAGAGATGGAGCGTGCCGACAAGATGGCGGAGACGCTCGCGATTGCATCTCTGGCAACAAGTGGCGAGACGGCGGCGGACTTGTCCCGCCGTTCTGCCGCCGCCGCCGAGGTGGCGCGCCGCCGCCGCCAGACGCTTGGCCCGATGGCCGCTCGTGATATGTCGGGTGTCGCGGCAGGTAACGCAGAGGTCGAGCGCTTGCGCGCGGAAAAAGCGGCCCGCACTCTTGTTTCAGCGACAGATGCGGCGGGCGCGGCGTTTGAGTCTGCCGCGGACAAGATTGTTCGCGGGCGGGACATGATTGCCAAGGCTGCGGCCGATCTGGAAAAACTGAAAGCACTGTCGCCGGCGGAGCGGGCGACGATGCCAACGGCGGCGGCGATTGACCGCCGCCGGCGCATTGGGGAGCGGTATCAGGCCGAGGCCGCCGAGACCCTTGCCCGACTGAACCAGAGCGTCGAGGGGCGGGCCGTGATCTACAGCGCGGCGCAGTCAGCCGCCCCGATGGCGTCGTCGCCGGCCGGCGGGGCTCGCGCCGCGTCCGAGTTGCAAGGGCTCGAGAACCTCAAGGCGGTTGTCGAGGGGCCGATCACGGCCGAGTTGACCGGGCAGGCATCGATCTCGACCTCGATCGTCGTCAGTCCGTCGCCGGACTTCCTGGCCAAGATCGACCAGCGGGTGCGCAATGCGATTCCGCATGTTGCGGTCGGTGGGTCGGCCGGTCCCGGCTCGACCGGAAAAACCATGGCGGACGTTGAACCATGAGCGATTGCCGCAACTGGATGGCGACGCTGTGGCGGGCCTCGTTTCGGGGCCGGCCGTTCTGGGTCAGTGAGGATTCGGAAAAGGGCGGCCGGCGCCTCGACGTCCACGAATTCCCGATGCGTGACGCGCCGTTCGTCGAAGACCTCGGATCGTCGGCGCGGCGCTACAGTGTCACCGCCTATCTCGGCGGCGATACGGCCGATGCCGAGGCCGCAGCGCTCGTTGCCGCCCTCGACCAGCGCGGCGCCGGGGTGCTGGTGCTTCCCGACAAGGGTTCGCTCACGGTCCGCTGCGAAGAGTTCGATCGAAAGTTCCAAAAGGATGAACTCGGCCGCGTCGTCATCGATATCGTCTTCGTGCGCGAGGGCGCCCCGGCGGCGCTCGTTTCCTCGACGGCGTTCGCGTCGCGCGCCCTCGATGCGGCCGAGAGCCTTGCCGCAACGATCGTGACGACGGTGCTCGCCTCGACCCGCGTCAAGGGCATGGCCGATTTCGTCGCCGCAAGTGTCCGCGACGGTGTCACCAACGCCTTTGCCGGGCTCGAGGCCGTTCGCTCCAGCGAGGCGGTGGCGGTCGAGGCCTCGGCCGCGGCGAGGACGGCGCTCGACCTTGCGGTCGCCGATATCCCCGCGCTTGTCACGGCAGGAGCCGGACTTGCCGCGAGCCTGCCGGAGCGGGTCGTGTCGATCGCCCGTGCGCTCGGCGAGGGCATGGTGCCGGCGGCGGCGGTCGTGGTGTTCGCGGCGCTGGCCGATGCCGACGTCCCGACGTTCCCGGCGCGGCGCACGGTTCTCGCCCATCTCGCCGATGGCAACGTTGCCGAGATGGCGCGGCTTGCGCGGCTTGCGGCCCTGACGGCCTATGCGGAAGCGCTGGTCCTTGCCGACTATCCGAGCCGGCGCGAGGCGATCGCTGCCCGCGCTGCCGCGGCCGAGCGTTTCGAAGCCGAGATGGGCCGCTGCGACGGGGCGCTCGATGCCGCCCTTTATCGGGCGCTCGACGAGGCGCGCGGCCGGGTGATCGACCATCTGTCGCGGGTCGTCATCGATGCGGCCCCGGTGATGACCGTCGAGGCCGCGACCGAAATGCCGGCGATCGTCATGGCCTGGCAACTCTATGAGGATCCGACGCGGGCCGACGAGCTCGTCACCCGCAACCGGGTCAAGCATCCGCAGTTCATGCCGCTCACCTTCGAGGCCCTCGCCACATGACATCGATCGAGGTGGTGACGGTCACGACGGACGGGCAGATTTTCTCGGCCTGGGATTCGATGGCGGCGACCGCCGGGGAAGACGAGGCGGCGCGCTCGTTCACGCTGGCCTGCGCTGCCGAAATCGGCACCAAGGCGCTCGCTTGGGTGTTTGCACCGGGCAAGCTCGTCGAGGTGAAATCGAACGGCGACCTGCTTTGCGCCGGATATACCGACAAGTTCGTGCCGCGGCTCGGCGAGAAAGCCGCCGATATCACAATATCCGGTCGGTCGAAGTCGGCCGACCTCGTCGACTGTTCGGCGCTCGACGAGACCGGCTGTTTCAAGCAGATGCCGCCGGATGCGATCATCAAGAAGCTCGCCGAGAAGTTCGACGTCGATATCCGGGTCAAGGTCAAGCTCGATCCGGTCGACTACCAGATCACGCCGGGCGAGACGATATTCGCGGCGGCCGACAAGATGCTGCGCTCGCAGGGCGCGACGATGCGCGGCGCCGCCGATGGCGGCCTCGAGATCGTCGGCGCCGACGATGACGAGATGGCCGGCGAGATCGTCGAGGGTCGCGACTTCAAGATCGGCACCGCGACGCACGACTGGTCGAAACGGTATTCCGAGACGCGGGTGCGCGGCCAGCGCCCGGTCGGGGTGACCGACGAGGATCTGCAGATCGAGGCGGTGGCGCGCGACCGGTTCGTCAAGCGCCACCGGCCGCGTCTCATCGTCAACGAGGACGACACCAGCCGGCCACGGGCGAGGAAGCGGGCTCGCCAAGAGCGCGACCGTTCGGCCGGCGCGGGGTTGACCGCTTCGGTTACGCTGCAGGGGTTCCGCGATTCTTCCGGCGCGCTGTGGCGCCCCGGCGCGCTGGTGCCGGTCTATTCGCCGTTCCTGATGCTCGAGCAAAAAATGCGGATTTCGTCCGTCGCCTGGCGCCAAGGGCCGCAGGCGACCGGCTCGACCTCGGCGCTGTCGCTTGTCGACCCGCGCGCCCATGGCGGCAAGTCCGGGCGGGCCGACAAGTCTGGCGAGGCCTGGGAAATGGACGCGAGCGATGCCGAGTAGGTTCGATGCGATGCTGCGCCGCGCGACGCTCGAGGCGCTTGCCGACGATGGCGCGCATCAACTCGTCGACCTGCGTGGTCTCGTCGGCGACAAGCCGCGCGGCGTGCACCGTATCCAGTCGTTCGGCCTCTCGGCCGTGCCGCCGGCTGGTGCGCACGGGATCATCGCCGATCTCGGCGGGCGGTCGGATCGGGCGGTGCTCCTCGGACTCGAGCATGCCGACCACCGGCCGCGGCAGACGCCGCCGGGGGGCACGGTGCTCTATGACGCGCACGGCAAGGCGCTGAAATTCTTCCCGGACGGCACCGAATGGGATGCCGGCGGCAAGCCTGTCACGATCTCGAACGCGCCGAAGGTGACGGTCAAGGGCAACGCCGAGGTGGTGTCGTCCGCCGCTGACGCGCGCTTTACTCGCGTGCGCCCGCATCGCATCGATCTCGGCGTACTGTCGCCGGATGAGGAGGCGCCTTATCGGGTGATGACCGAGGGCGGTCTCAGCAACGTGGTGTGGGCGAGGGTCGACTGATGCCGGATATCCGCCTGCGCCAGACGGAAGGATGCGATCCGGAACGGGTCGGCCTCTGGGATACGGTGTGGTCGACCGAGGAAGGCCGCGGCGACTGGGCGATGGCCGGTGCCGACGAGGCCGACAATATCGGCGGGCTTCGGGCCACGGCGGCGCTTGAAACGGCGGTTGTCCTTTGTCTTTTCACCGACCGGCGCTGTCCGGCCGACCATCCGCTCGCCTGGCTTGCCGATGGCGATCGGCGCGGCTGGTGGGGCGATGCCGTCGACGTGCGGGCCGACCTCGGCGAGGCGCCGCTGGGCTCGTTGCTGTGGCTCCTCGAGCGTGCGCCGCTCGACGGAGAGACGGCGATGTGGGCCGAGGCCTTCGCGATCGAGGCGCTGCAGCCGCTCGTCGACCAGAAGGCGGTCTCGAAAATCGAGGCGGTCGCGACGGCCCGACCGGAAGAAGACCGGCTCGATCTCGTCGTCCGGCTCTACGGCCGCGACGGGTCGCTGGTCTATGACCGCAAGTTTGACAACATTTGGGCACAGGTCGGTCGATGACGACATTTTCCGAGACGCTTTCCGGCCTCGTCGAGCGGGTCCGCCGGGCCTTCCGCGCCAATCTGCCCGGCGCCGATGCCTGGCTGTGGCCGAACAATATCGGCCCGACGGCGAAGGTCATTGGCGGCATGATGAAGGAGCTGTTCGATCGGCTCGACATCGTTGCCCGGCGCCAGTTCGCCGTGACCGCCGATCTCGACGGCCTCTTGCTGCAGGGTGCCGACTATGGCATGCCGCGCCTGCCGGCCGAGCCGGCGATCGGCACGGTGACCGTGACGGCCGGCGATGCCGGCGCGTCGATCACCTCCGGCGCCCTGTTCCGGCGGGCGGATGGCGTCGAATACCGGGCGCTTGCCGCCGCGAGCCGCGCGAGCGCCGGCGATGTCACGGTCGCAGCGATTGCAACCAGCGACGGCGCCGGAGGCAACGCTCTTGCCGGGACGCCGCTCGTCCTCGTTTCCGGCGTCTCCGGCACGGGCGCGACGGTGGCGGTCGGCAGTGACGGCATGGCGGCCGGCATGGACGTCGAGGACGTCGAGAGCTATCGCGCGCGTATCCTCTTCCGCAAGCGGTTTCCGCCGGAAGCTGGGGCAGCGTCCGATTATTGGCGCTGGGCGCGTGAGGTTTCAGGGGTCACTCGCGTTTTCGTCGAGCCGATGGGGCTCGGGCTCGCCTCGGTGCGGGTGTTTGTGCTGATGGACGAGCGCTACGACGACGGGCTCGGGCCACCGGCCGAGGCGCAGCGCGTGGCCTCATACATCGCCACGAAGCAACCGTCGGGGGCCAATGTCGCCGTCGAGTTTCCCGTGGCGCACGTCATTGACGTGACGATTTCTGGCCTCGAGCCGTTGACGACGGCGGTGGAGGAAGAGGTCATTGCCTCGCTGCGCGATGCTTTCGACCGTCTTGGCCGTGTCGCGGGCATTGCTACGCCGCATGCCGGCATGGATTTTCTGGCGACGCCCGAGACATTCTCGCGGTCGTGGCTTTGGCAAGCGGTGGCCAATGCGGCCGGCGAGGAGCGTCACGGCATCGTCGCGCCCGAATTGGACGTGCCGCTGGCAACCGGTGAGATCGCCGTGCTCGGCACCGTGACCTTTGCGTGACGCGATGACCTGCGAGACCGGCGAAGACCTCGACCGCTGTCCGACCAAGACGGAGATCCTGCCACGGCTTCTGATGCTGCTGCCGCGCGGTCGGGCCTGGGGCAACCATGATGGCGGCCCTTGGCCGGGCTCGGTGCTGCACGGCTTCTGGTCGGCGCTCGCCGAGATGGCGGAATACGTCAACGAGCGCATCTGCGCGCTGATGGCCGAATTCAACTGCGGCACGGCCGTCGAGACGGTCGATCTCTGGGCCTCCGACTACGGACTGCCGGACCCTTGCGACCCCTATGCCGACCTTTGCGACAAGGTCCGAGCCGTCGGCTCGGCGCGTTGCGAATATTACGTCGAGGTGGCGGCCCGTCATGGCTGGTCTGTGACCTGTATTGATAGCGGCTGTGGGGCCGAGGCGGGGCTCGCCGAGGCTGATTGCGCTGTGGCGGGGGAGACGTTTATCGCGGGGACGCTCGTCATCCTCGTCGATCTCGAGGCGAGCTCGGCCTATGTCGCGCCGTCGGAAATCCAGGCCGAAGCGGGTCTCATCGAGGCCGGTTACCGGGTGCGCTGCGCGCCTGATTTTTCCAGTCTCGAATGCGTCATGCGGCGCGTCGTGCAGGCCCATCTCGATCTGGTGATTGAGCCATATGCCGCACCCAACGTGTTGATGTGGGGCGAGGACAAACTGATGTGGGCCGCCGAATTGCTCGTCTGGCAATAGGCAATAACGAGGTTTGCGATGACTGATCTCCTCGGCGTTGGCGTCATTGCCAATGCGGTAACTGTTCGACCCACGGACACTCGGACGTTTGGGATTGACGATACGTGGTTCAAGGCGTGCCAGGGCAACCAGCCCGGCACAGGGACTCCAATCACGGCTAATTGGCTCAATGGGCTTTTGGCGCAGGTTCGCACCGTCATCAAGGAGGCCGGTATTGCAGTCGACAACGCCAATGATCGCATGTTGTGGGAGGCTATTCTCGCGGCCACGGGCGGTCTGCCTGCGTGGTACCGCCTGCCGGCATATGCGGTGTTGTCGATCGACGAAACCTCGCCGCCTGGTACGCCTGCCCAAGGTGATGCCTATGTGGTTGGCGCTCCGGCGACTGGGGATTGGGCGGGTCTTGAAGATCGTTTCGTCGTGTGGGATGGCGATGCTTGGCTCGATTTCCCAGTGCCGCTCAGTACGCTGATTACAGCCTCCGATACGGGTGATGATTGGCGGCGGACGGCATCTGGGTTTGAGCCATGGCTTGCGGCGGCTGCCCTCGACCTAGGCGTTACCGCACCAGTGCTTATGGTGCAGGAATCGCGCGGCGGCTCGTCGTCGCCCTATTTCCTACCGGACCAAGCGTACACGTCTCGGCATCTCAACACGATCCTCGTTAACCAGATTGGCGCCAGCCTCAACGGTTCGACTTACGAGATCTCCTTGCCGGCCGGTATCTATCGCGCGCGCGCTGCGGCTGTCTGCGTCGACGCCGGGCACCATCATATCCGGCTCTACAATGTCACCGGCGCGACCGAGATCGCGTCAGGCACGTCGCAGGATACGCATCCGGACGCCAGTTCCGACAGCTCGGCCAGTTCAGAGTTGATCGGACGTTTTACTTTGTCATCGCCGAGCACAATTCGGCTCGACCACTACGCAGAGCTGTCAGGCTCTCGCCTTTCCGGCGAGGACAACTCTATCCCTGGCAACCATGTCGACGCCTATCTGGAACTGACGCTAGAGAAGCCGCTGTGAGGCATAGCCGATGTCGATTAATCTGAAAGGAGCTGCGCCGCTCCCATCTATTGGGGGTAATGCGGTGTTGCTTGGCGCGGCGGATGGCGACGCATCGGTGCCATCGCCGATTTCGGCGGCGGTCTTGCTGGCATGGCTGCAAAGCCAAGGGCTGGTGACCGGTGACGATATAGATGCCGCAGTTTCTAACGCCGTGTCGGCCTTGATCGACAGCGCGCCAGCCACTCTCGACACGCTCAACGAGTTGGCCGCATCCATCGGTGACGATGCCAACTTCGCCGGTACGATGGCGACCGCATTGACTGCCCGCCTCGGCAAGAATTTCGCCGCGCTGACGGCTGCCGCTACCCTTGACGGCACAGAGCTTGTCGCTGTGCATGATGGGGTAGATGCGAAAAAGGTCACCGTGACGGAGTTGCTGGCCGTCGCAGCGACTGGTGGAGGCGGGATTCCGGCAGCGATCATTGAGGACCAAAAGACGGCCGGGACAGCCGGTGGGTCAAGTTCCTCTGGCGCTTGGCACACCCGTGACCTCAATACGCTGGCGCGTAACGACGATAGCGTTATTTCCTTGTCTTCCAATGAGTTTACGCCATCGGTAGACGGATTCATTGTTTGGCGCTCGCCGTTTTTCAAGTCTGATGCAGTTCGAACGAGACTGTATAATGTGACTGCCGCCGCAGAAATTGTAAAAAGCATTTCAGCATCGGCGTCGTATGCATACGCTGGTGGATGTTATTCGGTTGGATGCACTAGCGTTAGCGCGAATACTGCATATAGAATTGAATACTACACGCAAACATCGCAGGCAACGAATGGCCTCGGTATTACGTCGTCTGTGGCGGGTGGCGGAACTGAACAATATACGCAAGTGCTCTTCTGGAGATCATAAGCCATGAAATACGTGCAGATTATCGATAGCGAGGTCGTCGTTGTGTCGCTCGTCGAGCCGGCCAACATGGATGGATGGATGGAGGTGCCGGACGATGTGTTCGCTGGTCATCGCTATGCGAGTGGTGCGTTCTCTCCGCCGCCGCCGCGGGCCAAGACCGAGGACGACATCATTGCCGAGCGCCGGCGCCGTCTAGCGGCTGGTTTCGATTACGATTTTGGAGACCCGCGCGGCGTGCACCGCATCGGTACTACGGACGTCGATATGGCAGGTTGGGACGAGGTGACGAAGTATGCCTCGGCGCTCATCGCTGCTGGCCAGGGCCAGACTGGCATCAATATCGTTACCGATACCGGACCTGTCACGGTGACGGCCGATGAGTGGCAGATGGTGGTGATTGCTGCGGCGGCATTTCGCCAGGCGATATTCGCAGCGAGCTTCGCGATGCAGGCGATGGTGCCCATCCCGGACAGCTTTGCCGACGACGGCTATTGGCAATGACGTGAGCCTTTTCCACCGTCGGCCTCGACGGTGGAGTCGTTGATGGAGCATGATCGATGGCATGTCGCACGTCCCATGCAGGGCAGCCAATTGTCGTAGGATACACTACGAGAATTCGGTTGATCGTCGAGTCGGAAGACATCTACTTTGCAACAGATGGTCTTTACGAAGTAGATGTTAAGCGGTCGGTGAGTGACGCTACTCCACTCGTGACGTTGTCTACTGGCAATGGTGTTGATGTTGCTGAATCAAACACCGTTACCCTGGTTTTCGACGGAGCAACGACGGTAAACTGGCCGATCGGGACAGTGACACTGGATTTTGTTCGGGTCGATCTCGATCCAGATGCTCATCTAGGGTTCAGGTTACAAGTCCCAGTTATTTTGCCGGTAACGAGGCGTCGCGATGGCTGATCTGGACGGTATCGTCGTCTTCCCACCCCCATCAACGATAGTGACCATGACGCAGGCTGCACCTGTGCGCCTTGATGTGGTTGCGCCGGGGCCGCAGGGCCGCCCTGGCGAAAAGGGGGAAACGGGCGAGCAAGGGCCTCCTGGCGCTCCCGGATCAATCGAGAATGGCACGCCTGTGGACGGCGGGAATTTCTGAAGGAGACCTAGACCATGGCGAATGTTTTGCGCATCAAGCGCCGCACTTCCGGGCTGGCTGGCGCCCCATCTGCCCTGGCAACGGGAGAGCTCGCTCACAACGCAGTGGACGACACTCTTTACATTGGCAAAGGCGATGATGGTGGTGGTAATGCCACGTCCATTGTCCCTCTGGGCGGCACTGGTGCATTCACAGATCGCTCTACGGCTCAGACCGTTGGGGGGAAGAAGACTTTCTCCACAGTTCCATCATCCAGTCAGGATGCCTCTGCCAGCACCGACCTTGTGCGCAAATCTCAAATGGATGCGGCTATCTCCGGTCTAGCCTCCGGAGACATGCTGAAGTCAGTCTACGACACGAACAACAACGGTAAGGTCGATAGCGCTGAAAGCGCCGACGCGGTGGCTTGGACCGGGATCACTGGAAAGCCGACCACATTCGCGCCAACGGCGCACACCCATGCGACCTCCGAGGTGACGGGGCTCGACACGGCTCTCGCCGCCAAGGCCCCCCTGGCCTCGCCTGCACTGACGGGCCTTCCTACCGCCCCCACCCAGACGGCGGGAGACAGCACCACCAAGATCGCCACCACCCAGTTTGTGGCGCAGGCCATCGCTGCGCTCATCGATGCGGCTCCCGGCACTCTTGACAGCCTCAATGAGATTGCTGCTGCTCTTGGCGATGATCCGAACTTTGCCACGACCATCTCCACCAGCATCGCCACTAAGCTCACCAAGACCTCGAACCTGAGTGATCTGCAGTCGGCGAGCACCGCCCGCACCAACCTTGGGCTGGGATCAATGGCAACTCAGAGTGCAGGAGCAGTTGCGATCACCGGCGGCACCATCAACGGCATTGCGTTTGACGGTGGAACCTACTGATGACCAACACCTGGCAGCTGAAGCGATCTTCGTCGGCAGGTTCAGCGCCGGCCACGCTGCTGGATGGCGAGATCGCCATAAACACGGCGGACAAGAAGCTCTATTACAAAGACAGTGGTGGAACCATCCGGTCCATGACGCTGGATCAGGCGCTTCTTGCGCTGGCTGCCACCACCGTATCAGCAGGCACAGGGTTGACTGGCGGAGGAAGTCTGGCTGCCAACCGCACCCTCTCCGCCAACATCGCTACGCAGGCAGAGGCTGAGGCCGGAACTGTCTCGACCAAGCTCATGACTCCGCAGCGTGTAGCTCAGGCGATTGCTGCTTTGGGAGGTGGCGGCGGGGGTAGTGGCCTCCGCGCCATCATCGAGGATCAAAAGTCATCAGGCACCAATGGGGGCAGCGCCACCACTGGTGCATGGTATACCCGCGACCTCAACACACTGGTCATGAACCAGGACAGCGTGATCGCCTCCTTGGCCTCCAATGCTTTTACGCCTTCTGTCGACGGCATTGTGACGGTGACCTCGACATTCAACCAGACCAAAGGGACGGCGATGAGGGTGTATGATGTCACTGCTAGTGCATCTGCTGGTGACTCCGTGCCGATTTGGCCATCTGCCATTGCAACCGAGTTAAGCTGCTTTGCGCGCGTTGTTGCTGGTCACACCTACCGCATCGAGTATCGGTGCACTTATTCCTTTGCCACGACTGGTTTGGGTACCGCCACGAGCTGGTCGGGCCATGAGACCTATACCAGGGTCTTGTTTGCTCTGTCCTGACCGGTTCTTCCAATGGATCAACCACCCGCCATCGTCATCGTCGACGACCGAGGAGGCGCTGCGGCCGACTATATCCGCCGCACGGTAGAGGCGCTGCGCAGCGGCGCCGAGGTGAGGATCGATGGGCCGTGCCTGTCGGCCTGCACGCTCTTCCTGCACCTGCCGCCGAGGCAAGTCTGCGTCACCCCGCGGGCCGTGCTCGGCTTCCACGAGGCGCGCTCGCTGCCGGCCCGGCAGTTTGTCGCCGACGATGCCGGCGCTGCCTATGCCGTCGCCCCGCGCGACGAGCGGGCAACGCGCTGGGTCTTTGCCTGGTATCCGCCCGCCATCCGACGATGGCTCAGCGATCGCGGCGGCCTCACCGGCCGACCGCTCTTCCTCGAAGGCGCCGATCTCCGGCGCCTTTTTCGTTCCTGCCGGCCGTCCGCCGCCCACTGAGGCGGCTTTTTCATTGGAGAGAAGCCATGGGCTTTGAACTCGACGCCCACAGCCTGAATAGGCTTGACGGGGTGCACGCAGATTTGATCCGCGTCGTAAAACGCGCTGCGGCAATGTCCGACATGCCATTTACCATCCTTGAGGGGGTGCGCTCCATCGCCCGCCAGAAGCAGCTTGTCGCCAAGGGCGCATCGAAGACGATGAACTCTCGGCACATCACCGGGCACGCTGTTGACATTGCACCGGTTGATGGGTCAGGCCACGTCTCGTGGGCTTGGCCGCTCTACTACCGCCTCGCCAAGATCATGAAGGCCGCGGCAAAGGCTGAGGGGATCTCCATCGAATGGGGCGGGGATTGGAAGCGGTTCAAGGACGGCCCGCACTGGCAGTTGCCTTGGAAGGCCTATCCCGCCGCCCGGGTTGCCGGCCTCCTTTCGACCGACGAGCCGATGACGGACGACATGGAGTCCGATTTCGTCGGGTCGCGGACGCTGTGGGGTGCCGGTAGCGCCGGAGCGGGAGGTGTCGCTGTTCTTGCCGACGCGGCAACCAACCTCGCCGACACGCTCGATCAAGCCAATGGATATGTCTCGGCCGGCACTTGGCTTGGCCTCGTCGTCGGCGGGCTCATCGTCGCCGGGGCACTTTGGGCGATGTATGCTCGCTGGGACGATGCCGGCCGTCCGCTGCCGTGGAGCGCCGGTGATGCTTGACCGTCCGACACCGGACCCGCGCGAGAGCGGCGTCACCATTGGTGAGGCCTTCGCCGCCGCCTTTATCCTCCTGCTGGCGCTCGGTGGGCTCGCTGCGCTCTTCATGGTGCACCCGTGACGACCGCCATCCTCGCCATCATCGGGCACTTCCTGAGCCCAATCCTTGCGTGGCTCTGGCGCGTGCTGCGCGTCTCGATCCCCGTCCCGCTCGCCGCCGTCGTCGTCGTTGCCGGCTGGTGGTGGATCGACCGGACCTCAGCCGTCCGCCATGCCGTCGACAAGGCGGTGACCGAGCTCGTCGCCGGGGAGGAATTGGCCGCGGCGAAGGCACTGGCCGAGGGCGAGCAGAAGCTGCGGGAATTTGCCGAGGAGCGCGCCCGCGCGGCCCGTGAGGCTGCCGCCGCCGAATATGCCGCCCGCGAAGACCTCGCCCGCAAGGAGGCCGAGACGGCCGCCGAACTGGAGAATGCCAATGACCAGATTGCCGAACTTCTGGCGCGGCCTGCTCCTGCCGGCTGCCGCGCTGATGCTGATCTTCTTGGCCGGCTGCGCAACGCCCGCTGACCGGCTGGCAACGGCCGGCGCGTCGAAGGCCGATGCGGCGCTCGTCGACCATGCGCTCGAGGCGGCGCTGGCGGCCAAGGCCGACCTGCCGTCGCACCCGGCCGAGTGCCGCAAGACAGAGCGTGTCGCGGTCAAGGCAGGAGATCGGCTCGACGCCCTCGTCCTGCGCTACGACGCGGCGCTGACCACGGTAAACCGGCGGCTCACCAACTGCGCCGACTGGTACGATTTGATGCGGAGAAGCCGATGATCGCGAGACGAGATAGCGACGCCGGAGCGGACGACGGGCGTCGGTGGCGGATCGACAAGCACGTGCCCATCGCCCTGATCGCCATGCTGCTCATTCAGTCGGCGACCATGATCTGGTGGGCGGCGAAGCTTGACGCCGCCGTTGTCGGCAACACCGACAAGATCGCGGCCACGGAAAGGCGGCTCGACAAGCTCGAGGGTCAGAACGAGAAAATTATCCGCCTCGAAGAGAAACTCGGTCACATCGCCGAGACGCTGGAGAAGATCGAAGCCGCGCTTCGCCGCGCGGGCGGGGACTGAGGCGATGGCGACACCTCCGCTCACCCGGGACCAGGCCGCGGCCGCGCTGGCTGCGCTCGCGGCTGCCGGCGGGAACATCTCCGCGGCGGCGCGCTCCCTCAAGATTTCACGTTCGGCACTGCACAACAGGTTGCGCCGGGCCGCCGAATATGGCCTCGCGCCGCCGTCGCCGATGGCGGCCCCGGCAGGATTCGTCGTCGGCGAGCAGTCGGTGCGGTTCGATGCCGCCGGCGGCATCCGCGGCCAGACCATCAGGTTCACCCGCGAGCCGGGGGAGACGTTCACCCCGCTCGCCGGCCATCTCGTCAAGGGCGAGTCGGCCTTCGTCGACGCCGAGGGGCGAGTGCGTGGCAAATGGGTCAAGACCGACCTTGCCCGCGCCGCCGCGATCCGCGAGGCTTTTACCGGCTATGCCGGCCTCACCGCGACGGTCGCGCCTCGCGCCGACGTCGATGCCGACCTGCTGACGGCCTACATCCTCGGCGACCCGCATTTTGGAATGTATGCATGGGGCGCCGAGACCGGCGCGGCTTACGATACCGACATCGCCACCGACCTGCACCGCCGCGCCATGGCCGAGCTCGTCGCCATGTCGCCGCCGTCCGAGTCGGCCGTCCTCCTCGGCCTCGGTGATTTCCTCCATTCCGACACGGCCGACAACCGGACGCCGCAGAGTGGCCACCCGCTCGACGTCGACACGCGCATGCCAAAGGTCAAGCGGGCCGCGGTCGAGCTGCTCATCGCCATGATCGACCAGGCGCGGCAGAGCCACGCCCGCGTCATCGTCCGCCTGTTGCCGGGCAACCACGACCCGGAATCGGCGCACATGCTGGCGATCGCGCTCGACTGTTTCTACGCGTCCGAGCCGCGGGTCGAGGTCGACCTCGCGCCGCACCCCTATTTCGTGCACCGCCACGGAAAGGTGCTGCTTTTCGCCAACCATACAGACCGGATCAAGCCGGCCGATATGCCTGGCGTTGCCGCCGGGCTCTGGCCGAAGGAGTGGGGCGAGACGGTCTGGCGTTATGCTCATTGCGGCCACCGCCACCATGCTGCATCCGGTGGCGGGGAGCGCAATGGGATGCAATGGGAGGTGCACCAGACCCTGGCGCCGAAAGATGCATGGCACCACGCCATGGGCTACTCGTCCAACCGCTCGATGAAGGCGGTTACCTACCACCGCGACAAGGGCGAGGTATTCCGCCACATGATCAGCCCGGAGGGGTTAGGCTAGTCGTTGGCGTCGGACGCACCAGCCGTGGCGATAGTGGATCCGCGCGGAACGATGGCGAGCGGAACATCGACTCGCGCCGCGACCAAGCCAAGCACGGCGGCGTGGGCGCCGACACAAGGCCAGCCGATCGATTGCGCCTCGTGGTCGTCGGAGGAGAGCCCGAGTTCGACGGAATCCGGCGCGCCGTGCTTGATGGTCTGACAATCGATCTCGACAACCGCGCCCGCCGCCGCGCGCTCGATCCTGGCGTAGAGTTGCCGCAATTCGCCGATGGCGCCCACTGGCGCCGGATTCCGTCCGGCGGACCATGACTTTGCGGTATCCAGCCGAACGGAGAGATAGTCCGCGGCCTCCCGATTTGAGAGGCCGCAGCGTTGGCAGAGCAGAGAAAAGGTGGTGGCCATTCAGCGGGTTCCGATCGCTTCAGCGTGGTCGAGCTCGGCATCGCGGCGAGCATCCGTCAGACGCTCGTAGGCAAGCACGCCGTTTTTGTAGAAGCGCCGGCTTCCGTCGTCGTAGACGCGCAGCAGCGTGTTGATAACCCGAGGCTGACGCTTCGCGTTTTCCCCGTTCCTTTTGACCGGTTGGAACGCGCGGTGATAGTCGATGAACGTGCCATCGGTCACATAGTCGCGGCGGGTGAACGAGGCGATAGCTTTGCGGCAAGGTGGCGTCAAACCGGTGGGAATTTTGGTGGGACTTTTGCACCACTCCGTGCATTTAGATGCCGATATTTTCCCGTTGCGTTCTGTCGCCGGCTTTTTCCGCTTGCCTTCCATGCCGCCAAAGACTAGGAAAAACTGCCCCTTATGGGGCGTCGGAGCGTAGCGCAGCCTGGTAGCGCACTTGACTGGGGGTCAAGGGGTCGTGGGTTCGAATCCCGCCGCTCCGACCATGCATTTCCCGCGCCTTCCCGAATGAGCCGATCGGGCTCCACCGCTGGGTCTCATCCTCGGTCCTCGGGATCGGCTCAGAACGCCTTCGGCAGTCCGGCGTCCTTGAGCACCGCGTTCGCGGTATGGCGGGACTTGATCTTGTTGTCGACGATCAGTTTGCGCATGGAGATCGGGCTGTACCAGATCTCGTGATCGCCGCGTCCGTCCCGCACGAATGTGCAGCCGGCCTCCAGCAGCAGCTTTTTCAAGTCCTTGCTGAAATGATCCATCTAGCAGGCGATGCGGAGCTTTCTGGACTGTTCGGCCATCAGGTGGATCGGAATGTCGGTCATTCCCTCCCCGTCGATGAGGTCGGGAATCATCGCTGCGAGCTTGTCGTAAAGCTGTTCGATCGTGTCGGCTTCGGTGACGAGACCGGGCAGGTTCTCGCTGGTCGCGACCCACACCTTGGCCTCGTCGTCCCACACGGCCTTGATGATGATGACGAGTTCGGGCATCGGTTGGCCTCTCGAGACGCGACGTGACGAGATTATCGTAGGGTTCCTTAATCTGGATTGAAAGCCTGCCTTTCAAGGCGATTTGATGACTGATCGCAAGGCGCGCCGGGCCCCGGGGCGTGGCTTGGTCCGACAAATGGAAACGGCGCCCGCGGGGGTTCCCGCGAGCGCCGTCGATGTGTTTGCAGTGTGCCTCGGGCGGTGTGCCTCGGGCGATGTGCCTCGGGCGGTGCGCCTCAGGCTGCGCGCACGTCGTTGAGGAACCGCTCGACCTGCCCCTTCAGCTGTTCGGCCTTGGAGCTGAGGTCGCCGGCGACCGCGGTCACCTTGGAAGCGGCATCGCCCGTGGAGGCCGCGGCGCGCGTCACCTCGACGATGTTGGCGCTGACTTCCTGGGTGCCGATCGAGGCCTGCTCGACATTGCGGGCGATCTCGCCGGTCGCCGCGCTCTGTTCCTCGACGGCCGAGGCGATGCCGGCGGCGATGCTGTTCACTTCCTTGATGATGGTGCCGATCGTCTGGATCGCCGAAACCGCCTCGAGGGTTTCCGACTGGATATCGGCGATCTGCTTGCCGATCTCGTCGGTCGCCTTGGCGGTCTGGTTGGCCAGGCCCTTGACCTCGGCCGCGACGACGGCGAAGCCCTTGCCCATCTCGCCGGCCCGCGCCGCCTCGATGGTGGCGTTGAGCGCCAGGAGGTTGGTCTGCTCGGCGATCGCCGAAATGAGGCTGACGACTTCGCCGATCTGCTGGGCCGCCTCGGCGAGGCCGCGCACCTGACCGTCGGTCTTCTCGGCCTGGGCGACGGCGCGCCCGGCGATCTCGGCCGACTTGGAGACCTGGCGGCTGATCTCGTGGATCGAGCCGGTCAGTTCCTCGGTTGCCGCCGCGACCGTCTGGACGTTGGTCGATGCTTCCTCGGCCGCGCTTGCCACGGTGGTCGCGCGGTGGCTGGTGTCGTTGGCGATGCCGGACATCATCGAGGCGTTGTCCTCCATCTCGGAGGAGGCGCCCGAGACGGCGGCGAGCAGCGCCGAGACCCCGACGTCGAAGTCGTGCGCGAGCTTCTCGATGCGGCGGGTCCGGATCTGCCGCGCCTCGGCCTCGGCGGCCTCGCGCTCGGCGGCTTCGTCGGCCTTGATCATGTTTTCCTTGAACACCTGGACGGCCGCCGCCATGTCGCCGATCTCGTCCTTGTGGTCCTGGCCGGGGATCATCTGGGACTTGTCGCCGCCGGCGAGCGTCTTCATCGCCGCGGTGATCGTCTGGATCGGCCGCGAGATGCCGCGTCCGATCGACCAGGCGGCGAAGAGGCCGAAGATGATGCTGAGCGCCGAAACGACCGTGGCGACATAGACGGCGTTCTCCATCGCCGCGCTTGCCACCGGGCCGAGCTTGTCCTGCTCTTCCTTGATCGAAAGCTTCAGGTCTTCCATCTCGTTGGCAATGGTCGGGCCGATCACGTCGAGCTTCTCGGCGATGAGGGTGTTGCGCGCGTCGATCGCGTCGTGCACCGCCTTGAAGGTCGTCTCGTAGCTCTCGTGCAGCTTGCCGATCTCGGTGGCGAGCCCGCGCCGGGTCGGGTTCTGCAGCTCGGACATCAGCCGGTCGTGATTCTTCGACATTGCCGCCGATTCGGCGAGCACGCGCTCGTATGCCGCGTCGTCGTTGGTAACGAGGAATTTCGTCGCATAGAGGCGCATCAGAAGGAGGTTGCGCAGAACCATGCCGGCGCGATGGGTGGCCGTCGCATCCAGGTCGGCATTGGCGCTTTCCATGATCGTCGTGAGCTTCTTTTCCATTTCCGGGCCGATCTGGTCGAGGGTGTTCGCGACGAGGTCCTCGCGGGTCGCCTGCAGCTCGGTCACCTTGTCGAAGGCCTCGATGTACTGACGCAGTTCCTCGTCGGCCTTTTCGATCAGCGCCTTCTTCTCGGCGGACGAGACCATTTCCTCGAGTTCGTTGTTGAGCTCGAGGGTCTTGGCGGCCCGTTCCTTGACCTTGGCGATGCTCTCCGGCGTTGCGTTGATGATGAAGTTCTTCACCGCAAGCCGCGCTTCGAGGAGGTTTGCCTGCACGCGCCCGGCCTGATTGGCCTGCCGCGCGATCTTGCGATAGCGCTGGAACTGGTCGTTTCCGTTGCCGAGATTGATCGTCGCCGTCAGGGCGATGGCGAGCAGCAGCAGCAAAACGATGCCGAAGCCGCCATAAACCTTCGTCGAGATGCGAACGTTCTTCAGAAAGGACATTGGCTGATCCTCGTTAGGCCAAGAACCGAAGCCCGTGCATCCGCGACCGATGACGGAAGACGGAGTCGATCTGTTTGCAGAAGCGGCATCGGCCCGTGAAGGTGGATCCCGCCGCTCTGCACCGACCTCGGGACTCGATCATATTGCCTCGAATGTGCAGCTCGGGAGCTAATGGATCGTTAATACCTGCCGAAATGATCCAGTATTTGTTGATTAGAGTTTTCTTATGTGATGAAAAGCTATGCACTTGGTGCGTCGTTGAGAGAAATACCGCACCGGTTTTTTTTAGATCGTGCGGTCGGTTTGGAAATAGTCGGCAAAAGGACATGCCGATGCCTTGCATCGAGTTTGCACGAAGGAATGGGTATCGGTTCTAGCTTTGATGCGCGGTTTGGTTGCTGAATACAATTAAAAAGAAAAATATAAATATTGAAGCAATCGAAAATTGCAGATCGAGAGCGTCTACCTGGTTCGTGCGCGGTCGTGCGCCGCAACGAGGCCCCAGCTGAGGCCGACGAGCAGATAGAAATGCCGCCAATGATCGACGTCGATGATCACGCTCTCGAGCGCATTGACGAGGAAGGCGACGAAAACCGGTATGAGGTACCAGCGATAGGGGCCGGCCTCGAAGACGCGCTTGCCGGTCTCGTAGAGAGTGACGAGGACGAGCAGAAGATAAGCGACGCCGGAGAGCCAGGAATACTCGACGAATGCTTTGAGGAACGTGTTGTGCGGGTCTTCCGGGAAAACACGGGCGAAGCCGCCGGGACCGAGGCCGAACGGATGTTCCAGCGACAGGAGCAGGCCGGGCAGGTAACGCCCGAAGCGGCCCTGCGGACCGGAATCGTAGTCCTGCACGAGGCTCGCGCGCTGCAGGAGCAGGCTGCGGATTTCCTCGATCGAAAGGGCGACGGCGATCGCCGCGACGACGAGGACCGCGCCGATGACCGCGAGAACGACGATGCGCCCGCGCACCCGGTTCGACGGCGCCAGGAGGAAGGTGAGGGCGACGACGAGCAGCGTGGCGACGGCGAGCATGCCCCAGGCGGCGCGCGAGAACGACAGGAAGATCGCGATGGTGATGACGCAGAAGGCGATCGTCGGCAGGACCGCCCGCTCGATCCGGCCGACCAGCACCCGCTGCAGGGCAAAGAGTGCCGGCAGGATCAGAAACGCGCCGTAAGGGTTCGGATCCTGGAACGTGCCGCGCGCCCGGCCGTAGAGCGTGAACATCTCCGAGCCGGGCAGGAGGTGGAAATAGCCGATGATGCCGGCGAGCGCGGCGACCAGCGCGCCGGCGAGATAGGCCGCGAGGATCGCCTCCATCCGCCGTTCGGCATTGGCCGCGACATAGCTTGCAAAGAAGATCGTCGTCGCCGCGAGGAAGGCCGTGACGGCGAGATACATCACCGCGCCGCCGGTATCGATCGCCACGATAGGCCCGCCGAGGCCGCCGACGACGAAAAGGAGCAGCAGGATCACCGCCGGCAGCGTCTCGCGCGCGAAGGCGAGGCCGGCGACCGCGAAGAAGAAGGCGACCGTCGCGACCGCCAGAATCTCGTAGGGCGCCGGCTCGCGATAGACGATGGCGCTCGAAAAGACGGTGATCGAGACGAGGACGCGTCCGACGAGCCCGAGCGAGACGTGCGGTGCCGCCCGTGGGCGGGCGGCACCGTCTGCCCGGATCGATGCGGTCGCGCTGGCCTCGCTCAATAGGCGTTCTCCGATTTCGACATGAGCGAGACCGGCGTCATCACCAGGATGTAGAGATCGAAGAGGATCGACCAGTTCTCGATCTAATAGAGGTCGTGCTCGACGCGGCCCTGGATCTTGTCGGCGGTGTCGGTTTCGCCGCGCCAGCCGTTGATCTGGGCCCAGCCGGTGATGCCGGGCTTGACCTTGTGGCGGGCGTAGTAGCCGTCGACGACGTCCTTGTAGAGCTGGTTGTCGGCCTTGGCCTGGGTGGCGTGCGGGCGCGGGCCGACGAGCGAGAGCTCGCCCTTGACGACGTTGAAGAGCTGCGGCAGCTCGTCGAGGCTCGTCTTGCGGATGAACTTGCCGACCCTGGTGACGCGCGGATCGTCCTTGGTGACGAGCTTGGCCGCGTTGGTGTCGCAGCGGTCGGTGTACATCGAGCGGAACTTGTAGACCGCGATCAGCTCGTTGTTGAAGCCGTGGCGGCGCTGCTTGAAGAACACCGGGCCTTTCGATTCGAGCTTCACGGCGAGCGCGACGGCGGCCATCACCGGCGCGAAGGCGACGAGCATCGCCGCGCCGACGACGCGGTCGAACACCGCCTTGACGATGACGTCCCAGTCGGCGATCGGCCGGTCGAAGACGTCGAGGAACGGCACGTTGCCGATATAGGAATAGGCGCGCCGGTGCAGGCGCAGCTTGTTGGTATGGGCGCTCATGCGGATGTCGGCCGGCAGCACCCAGAGCTTCTTGAGCATCTGCAGGACGCGCGCCTCGGCGGTCATCGGAATGGTGACGATCAGCAGGTCGATGCGCGTATGGCGGGCGAATTCGACGAGATCGTCGACATTGCCGAGCTTGGGATAGCCGCCGATCATGTCCGAGGAGCGCTCGTCGCCGCGGTCGTCGAAGACGCCGCAGATGCGGATGTCGTGCTCGTTGGAGGCCTCGAGGTCGGCGATCAGCTTCTCGGCCGCCTCGCCGCCGCCGACGATCGCGGCGCGCTGCTGCAACCGGCCGGCCTGGGTCCAGCCGCGCACCAGTCCGTAGAGGCCGACGCGGGCGCCGACGAGGGCGGCAAGGCCGGCGACATACCAGACGCCGAGCCAGAGGCGGGAGACCTCGGCACCGGCTTTCAGGAAGAACAGGGTCGTGAGCACGAGGCCGAAGACGCCGGTCCAGGCCGCCGCGATGCGGGCCGACTGCCGGGCGATGCTGCGGAACTGGTTGACGCGATAGGCGTTCAGCGCCTGCAGGAGCAGGACGGTCGTCGCCGGCGCGGCGAGCAGCAGAGCCATGTAGAGGCCGTCGAAACCGAGGCTGCCATAGAGGTAGACGCCGTAGACGAGGGCGCCGACGAGCGCGGTCAGCACGAAATCGCCGATCCGCACCATGCCGGTCAGGACGACGCGGGAAACCGGCTCGCCGACCGGTTCGCGGATGATTTCGAGGGCTTTCGGGCCGAGCGGTCGGGTCCGCTCGCGTCGCCGGACTTCTTCCTGCGGCGTCGCAGCCGTTCCGGACCGCAATTCGTTGCGGAAAGCTTCCTTCGTATCGATCAGCATCCCTGTCACCCTGATACCTGCTGTTCGTTCTGTTGTTTGTTGAACGACCGGTATCAGAAAAAGCTTCAGGAAGACTTAAGCGGCTAAGCGGTGCCTGGAAACGGCCGCCCGGGCCGACTTGCCGAGCGGACGGCGCGCGGCGTCAGGGCCGCCTTGCCAGCGTCTCGCGGTAGAGCGAGACGATGGTGTCGACCATCAGGTCGAGACCGAAGGTCCGCTCGACGAAGGCGCGCCGCTCGGCCGCCTCGGCTGCCGCCGCGGCCGGGTCGGCAAGGACGGCGTTCATGGCGGCGGCGAGCGCCGCGACGTCGTCGGCCGCAATCAGGCGGTCGGCCGTCGGGCCGTAGATCTCGCCGATGCCGCCGACCCGGGTGGCGATCGTCGGCAGGCCGGCCGCCGAGGCCTCGAGCACGATGTAGGGCAGGGATTCGGCGCGCGACGGCACGATGATGGCGCCGGCCGTGCCGAAAGCGAGGCGGGCCCGCTGCACGCCGGAAAAGACGACGCGATCGGCAAGACCGGCCGCCGCGACCTGGGCGCGGAAGGCGGCCTCGTCGGGACCGCCGCCGACGATGTTGAGCGTTGCCGGCCGCCCGTCGGGGCCGGCGACGCGGGCAAGCGCCGAGATCAGCACGTCGACACCCTTGAGGGTGCGCAGCTCGCCGACATAGAGGAAATCGAAACGCCGGTCGCCCGCGACCGGCTCGAACTCGGCCGGCTGGAGGCCGTTGTGGATGACCCGGGCGATGCCCGGCGGCGCGCCGACCTTCTCGCCGAAGACACCCTCGCCATAGGCGCTCTCGAAGATGACCGCGTCGGTGAGCGGCGCGAGCAGCTGTTCGAGGGTGAGGAACACGAAGCCGGCCGGCGTCGAGCGCTTGTAGTGGAGGCTGCCGCCATGGGTCGTGTAGACGACGGCGGGCCGCGCGCCGGCGCCGACGAGGCGGGCCCCGAGGCGGGCATAGGCGCCGCCCTTGGCGCCGTGGCCGTGGACGATCCGGGCTCCCGTCGCGCCGATGCGGTCGCGCACATGGGTCGTTGCCGAGATGTCGGAAAGGCCGATCTGGCGGCTCATCGGCACCCGCGTCACGCCGTGGGCGCAGAGGGTTTCGAGTTCGGCAAAGACATCCTCGGCGATGGCATCGCCGGTCGAGGCGTCGGCGACGACGCCGATCCGGTGGCCGCGTGCCGCAAGGCCGCGCGTCAGGTCCGCGACATGGCGGAAGAGGCCGCCGACCGGCGCGCGCAGTACCTGCAGGATGTCGAGGGTTTCACCTGCGCTGTCGGTCATCGCGTCGGTCCGCAAGATCAGAAGAAGCGTTCGCGCACGAACAGCGTGTCGCCGGGGCGCAGCGGATAGGTGATCGGCACCACGCCGTGCACGACCTCGCCGTTGAACTGGCGCGTCACGACGACTTCGCGCTTGTTGGCGCGCGGGCTGTAGCCGCCGGCGATGGCGATCGCGGTCTGCATGGTCATGCCGGCGACGTAAGGGTACTGACCGGCGGTCTTGACCTCGCCCATGATGAAGAAGGGCCGGTAGCTGGCGACCTCGACGGTCACGTCCGGGTCGCGGATGTAGTTGGTGCGCAGCCGCGCCGCGACCGAGGCCTCGAGTTCCTGGGTCGTGAGCCCGCGCGCCGGCACCGCGCCGATCAGCGGCATCGCGACATAGCCCGAGCTGTCGACCGCATAGGTGTTGGAGAGTTCCTGCTGGCCGAAAACGCTGACGCGCAGCTTGTCGCCGCTGTCCAGCCGATAGGGAGCCGTCAGGGATTCGTCGAAGACCGTGTGGCGCGGCTGATAGCTCGCACAGCCTCCGAGAAGGAGGCCGAGCGCGAGGAGGCTCATGACGAGCTTTTGCACGGCGACACGCAAGACCATGAAGTTCCGGCCGATGGTTCGAACTTGGCTGCGTCTACTCTTCGGCCGTCATGGTTAACAAATCCTGACCGGCCGCTGCCGCTTTTGCAGGTTGGGAGGCGACGGGCGGCGAGGGTTAACCCCATGGTTACCATGAGCGTCTGTAATGCCGGCAAGTACGGACCGGCGTTGCGGGGACGAGTATGGGCAGTTTCGATTTTCACGATGCGGATGAGGTCGAGGTCAACTTCAGCGGGTTGCTGAAGGCCTTGCGCGCGTCCGTCGTCAAGATCCTCGCCCTCGCCATGATCGCCGCGGGCCTCGCCTATCTCTGGGTCAACACCCAGACGCCGCTCTACCAGTCCGAGACGCAGGTGCTCGTCGAGAGCCAGGAGACGACCTTCACGCGGCCCTCCGGCGAGACGCAGGCGAGCGACAGCTCCTCGATGATGTCGGAGGAGGCGGTCGCCAGCCAGATCCAGATCATCACCTCGCGCGATCTCGCCCGTAAGGTCGTCAAGCGCTACGAACTCGGCAAGCTCGCCGAATTCGACCCGCTGCTCGAAGGCATGTCGGCGCTGAAGGGCGTGCTCGTCACTCTCGGCATCGCCCGCGATCCGATGCAGATGTCGGCCGAGGAGCGGGTGCTCACCAAATACTACGAGCGGCTCACCGTCTACCGCGCCACCACCTCGCGGGTCATCGTCATCGAATTCTCGGCCGCCGATCCGAAGCTCGCCGCCGACGTCGCCAATGCGGTTGCCGAGGAATACCTCGCCTGGCAGCAGTCCGCCAAGGCGGAGAACACGCGCGGCGCGACCGTCTGGCTCGAGAACCAGATCGCCGACCTGAGGAAGCGCGTCGCCGAGGCCGAGGGCAAGGTCGCCGCGTTCCGCTCCGGCTCCGACCTCCTCGTCGGCCAGAACAACATGACGCTCGGCTCTTCGCAGCTTGCCGACATCAACGCCCAGCTTGCCCGCGTGCGCGCCGAGAAGAGCGAGGCCGAGGCCAAGGCGAAGCAGCTCGGCGAGATGCTGGCGTCCGGCCGCGACGTCGAGAACATCAACGAGATCATGAGCTCGCCGCTGATCCAGCGGCTCCAGGAACAGGTCGTGACGCAGAAGGCGGCGATCGCCCAGCAGTCGATCACGCTGCTTCCGGGCCACCCGCGGATCCGCGAACTGAACGCCCAGCTCACCGACCTCGAGGCGCAGATCCGCCGCGAGGCGAACCGCATCGTGCGCGGCTATGCCAACGACGCCACGCTCGCCGCCGCCCGCGAGCAGTCGCTGACCGAGGAACTGGCGACGCTGAAGGCCGAAGCCTCGCGCGCCGGCGAGCAGGAAGTCGACCTCAGGGCGCTCGAACGCGAGGCCAAGGCCCAGCGCGATCTTCTCGAGAGCTTCCTTGCGCGCTATCGCGAGGCTGCCGCGCGCCAGGACGCCGCCGACCTGCCGGCCGACGCCCGCATCATTTCCCGCGCCAGCCCGTCCAACGAGCCGGCCTATCCGAAGAAGCTGGTGACCATCGTCGCCGCGACGGTCGCCGTGCTGATCCTCTCGGTGCTGTTCGTGCTGGTGCGCGAACTCCTCGCCGGCTCCGGCCTGAAGCGCCGCGACGACCTCGACGGCATCGCCGTGCCGGTGGTGCCCGGCGAGGTGCCGGTCGACGGCGTGGTCCTGGCCGAGCCGCAGCTGCCGCCGCCGCTCGCCGACGAGCCGATGGCCGCCGCGACGCCGCGCTCGCCGATCCGCAATGTCGCCGATCTCGACGCCCGCATCGCCGGTGCCGACACGCTGAACCACTCGCGCATCGTCGTCGTCGCCGGGGCGGGGCCCGCCGCCGGCGGCGCCGAGACCGCCATCGGCCTTGCCCGCAACATGTCGGCGGGCGGCGCCAGCATCGTTCTCATCGACGTCGCCGCGCGCGGCGGCGAACTGAGCCGCCTGATGGCCGCGCGCGCGATGCCCGGCCTCGTCGATCTGCTCGACGGCGAGGTTTCCTTTGCCCAGGTGCTGTTCCGCGATCGTGCCTCGCGCGTCCATTTCATCGGCGTCGGCGAGGGTCGCGACCTCTCTCTCGAGGACGTCGATTCCGATCGCTTCCACGATGTCCTCGAGGCGCTTGCCCAGACCTACGACCGCGTCGTGATCGACGTCGGCGAGATCGACGCGGGCGGTGTGGCGAGCTACGTCGCCGGGCTGGCCGGTTTCTCGGTCCTTGCGGCGCGCGGGACCGCGAGCGATCCGGCGACCCTGCGGGCCTATATCGAGCTGAAGACCGCGAGCCGCGGCGAGGTGTCGGTGATCCGCACCGAGGATGCCGCCGCCGTGCGCAGCCGCAGGACGCCGGCGAGCCGCCGCGCCGCCTGAACCTCGCCCGCGCCGCCTTCGACGCCAAAACCCCGCCGAAACGGCGGGGTCAGACTGCTGACAAACCCCTGGTGTTGGCCGGGGGTTTTTGATTCAGTGGGTCATGCTGAAGGAACCTGGACCTGAACAACTGGCGATCGAGATGGTGACGCTCGATCAGCTTGTTCCGCGCGATCACCTGTTGCGCCG
>JAKPQE010000111.1 GCA_029572955.1 Pseudomonadota bacterium | reverse complement strand
CGGCGCAACAGGTGATCGCGCGGAACAAGCTGATCGAGCGTCACCATCTCGATCGCCAGTTGTTCAGGTCCAGGTTCCTTCAGCATGACCCACTGAATCAAAAACCCCCGGCCAACACCAGGGGTTTGTCAGCAGTCTGACGGGCCCCGAAAGGGGCCCGAATTCGTTGCGGACGGCGCTCTTGCTCAGTTGTCGAGGAAGCTGCGGAGCTTGCGGCTGCGGCTCGGGTGCTTCAGCTTCCTGAGGGCCTTCGCCTCGATCTTTCGAGATCAGCCCTTCGAGCGCCGGAGAAGCCGGGACAAGCGAGAAGGACAAGCTGATCGGCCGAATGACAAGATCAGCGCTTCGGGCGCCGGCGAAGCCGGGACGAGCGAGAAGGACAAGCTGATCGGCGGAGAAAGGTCCGCCAGATCGATCAGTTGTCGAGGAAGCTCCGCAGTTTCCGCGACCGGCTCGGGTGCTTCAGCTTCCTGAGGGCCTTCGCCTCGATCTGGCGAATGCGCTCGCGGGTGACCGAGAACTGCTGGCCGACTTCCTCGAGCGTGTGGTCGGTGTTCATGCCGATGCCGAAGCGCATGCGCAGCACGCGCTCCTCGCGCGGCGTCAGCGAGGCGAGCACCCGCGTCGTCGTCTCGCGCAGGTTCGACTGGATCGCCGCGTCGATCGGCAGCACCGCGTTCTTGTCCTCGATGAAATCGCCGAGATGCGAATCCTCCTCGTCGCCGATCGGCGTCTCGAGGCTGATCGGCTCCTTGGCGATCTTGAGGACCTTGCGCACCTTCTCGAGCGGCATGGCGAGCTTTTCGGCCAGTTCCTCCGGCGTCGGCTCGCGCCCGATCTCGTGCAGCATCTGGCGGCTGGTGCGCACGATCTTGTTGATCGTCTCGATCATGTGCACCGGGATGCGGATGGTGCGCGCCTGGTCGGCGATCGAGCGGGTGATCGCCTGCCGGATCCACCACGTCGCATAGGTCGAGAACTTGTAACCGCGCCGGTACTCGAACTTGTCGACCGCCTTCATCAGGCCGATGTTGCCTTCCTGGATGAGGTCGAGGAACTGCAGGCCGCGGTTGGTGTATTTCTTGGCGATCGAGATGACGAGCCGGAGGTTCGCCTCGACCATTTCCTTCTTGGCCTGCCGCGCCTCGCGCTCGCCCTTCTGCACCATGTGCACGATGCGGCGGAACTCGGCGATCTCGAGGCCGGTTTCGGTGGCGAGATACTGAATCTCCTGGCGCAGCTCCTTGACCGTGTCCTTCTCGGCCGCGGTCAGTTCCTTCCAGCCGCGCGAGGCGAGGTTGGCGACGCGCCTGAGCCAGTTCGGATCGAGTTCGGAGCCCTGGTACTGCTTGAGGAATTCCTCGCGGTCGACGCCGTAGGATTCGGCGAGGCGCAGCAGCCGGCCCTCGAAGCCGATCAGCCGCTTGTTGATGTCGTAGAGCTGCTCGACCAGCGAATCGATACGATTCTGGTTGAGCGACAGGCTCTTGACCTCGGCGATCACGTCTTCCTTGAGCTTCTTGTGGCGCCGCTCCTGCGAGGGCGACAGCGTCTTGCTCTGCAGCCGGTTCTCGACGAGCTGGTCCTGCAGGCGGCGCAGCTTCTTGTAGTCCTCGGCGATGCGGTCGAAGGTCTCGACGACCTGCGGCTTCAGCTCGGCCTCCATGGCGGCAAGCGAGACATTGCCCTCCATGTCCTCGTCGTCGTCCTCGCCTTCCGGCTGGTTCGCGCCTTCCTCGTCCTCGCCGCCTTCGCTCTCGGTTTCCTCTTCTTCCTCGGCTCCGGCCATCGGCGCCTGCTTGGCCTCGGGGCCGGCATAGGTCGCCTCGAGGTCGATGATGTCGCGCAGGAGAATCTTGCCGTCGTTGAGTTCGTCGCGCCAGATGATGATGGCCTGGAAGGTGAGGGGGCTTTCGCAAAGCCCGGCGATCATCGCCTCGCGACCGGCCTCGATGCGCTTGGCGATGGCGATCTCGCCCTCGCGCGACAGAAGCTCGACCGAGCCCATTTCGCGCAGATACATGCGCACCGGGTCGTCGGTGCGGTCGGCGGGTTCGCGCGTCTGGGTCTGGCGGGTGACCTGGGTGGGGCCGGCCTCGACCAGCTCGCCGCCCTCGGACTCTTCCTCGGCCTCGGCCTGTTCGGCCTCTTCGGCCTCTTCGGATTCGATCACGTTGATGCCCATTTCGGAGAGCATCGCCAGCGTGTCCTCGATCTGCTCGGAGGTCACCTCCTCGGAGGGCATCACCTCGTTGAGCTCGTCATAGGTGACGTAGCCGCGTTTCTTGGCGGCCTTGATCATCCGCTTGACGGCGGCATCGGTGAGATCGAGCAGCGGCCCGTCCTGATGCTCCTGCGGAGCTTCCTGCGTTTCCGTGCTTTCCGTGGCCTTGGTCACCATTCGCTCGCCCCACTAGAGCAGTCACGTTGGAAGTGGACACCCACTCGCCAGGTTCGCTGCGGCAGACACATAGAGGCACGCCCGCCGCAATTCCAGAAGGATCGGGGAAAAACCTTAGCCGCAAGCCGCAAGAAGGCCGGCCCGTCCATGCGGTGCCAGCCTGCCCTGTCAGTATCCGGTTTTCCCGGTCACCCGCGCCGTCGCGCAAGCCTTTCCCAGGAACTAAACCCAAGCGGTTAAATCAGAATTAACCCTGTTTGCCCCAGTCCCTCAAAATGTCCGCCCCGATCGGCCGGACCTCACGCCGAAACCTTCGCTCAAAGCCTCCGTGCCATCGGCCCGTGCCAGCTCGGCCTGAATATCGATGAGCCGGGCGAAGTTCTCCTCGCTCGGATCGTTGGCGAGGGCAAGCTCGGCGGCTCTGAGTTCCTTATGTAATGAGTGCGCCCGTTTGTGCAAGATCAGCGCTTGCGTCCAGGCTTCCTCTGCGTCCTGCGGGTCGGCCTCGGGCTTGGCGTACCACTCGCGGCAGGAGACGAGCATCCGGTCGATCGCCTCGAGCGTCGGCCCGGCGCCGGCGCCGGCGATCCGCTCGCGCAGCGCCACCGACGTGATGCCGTGATCTTCCGACACCGCCGCGACGATCGTGCGGCGCACCAGTTCCAGATCGCCCGGGGCGATCTCGAGCGAGGCGAATTCGTCGAAATGCCGGTCGACGAGGCCGGGGTGGTTGATCGCCGCACCGACCAGCACCGCCTCGCGGCGCGACAACGGCGCCCGGTATTCGCGCGCCAGCATCGGATGGCCGAGCAGGCTCGAACTCGCCGTCGCCGGCTCGTTCGCCCGGCCGCCGCGGCCGCGCTCGCCGGTGCGGCGCTGCCCGCCGCGCCCGCCGCGCTGCCCGCGGCTTTCGGTGTCTGCGCCGAAGAAGGCGCGCAGCCGCTCGCCGAGCGCCTGGTGATAGTGCCGGCGCACCGTTTCGTCGGCGATGGCGCGGACGAGTTCGCCGATCCGCATTTCCAGCGCCGCCCGCCGCTCCGGCGTGTCGAAGACGCCGGACTCCGCCTCGCGCCGCCACAGCATGTCGGCGAGCGGCCGGGCCGCCGAGACGACGTCCTCCATCGCCTGTCGGCCGGCGGCGCGGATCAGGTCGTCCGGGTCCTGGCCCTGCGGCAAAAGCGCAAAGCGCACGCTGCGGCCGGGCTCGATCAGCGGCAGGGCGAGGTCGATCGCCCGCGATGCGGCGCGCAGGCCCGCCGCGTCGCCGTCGAAGCAGAGCACCGGTTCCGGCGAGAAGCGCCACAGCAGGCGAAGCTGGTTTTCCGTCAGCGCCGTGCCGAGCGGCGCGACGGCGCCGGCAAAACCGGCGGCGACGAGGGCGATGACGTCGACATAGCCTTCCGCGGCGATGATCGTCGCGCCCTGCGCCGCCGCCCGCCGCGCCTCGGCGCCGTTGTAGAGCACGTCGCCCTTGTGAAAGAGCGGCGTTTCCGGCGAGTTGAGGTATTTGGCGGGCTGGTCCGCCGACATCGCCCGGCCGCCGAAGGCGATGACGCGGCCCTTCAGGTCGGTGATCGGGAAGATCACCCGGTCGCGGAAGCGATCGTAGGAGACCGCGATGTCCGGGCCGGAGACGACGAGCCCGGCCTCGGCCATCTGCTCGGCCGTGACACCCTTGCCGGCAAGGAAGGTCTTGAGCGCCGAGCGGTCGTTCGGCGCGTAGCCGAGGCGGAATTTCTTCTGCAGCGCCGGGCCGAGTTCGCGCCCGGCAAGATAGCCGCGCGCCGCCGCCCCGGCACGGCCGGAAAGGCACTCCTCGAAGAACCGGGTCGCCAGCTCCATCACGTCGTAGAGACTCGCCCGCTTCTCCTCGCGCTCGGCGGCACGCGGATCGGGGGCGGGCAGCGGCACGCCGGCATCGGACGCGAGCCGTTCCACCGCCTCGGGGAACGACAGGCCCTCGGTCTCGGTGAGGAACTTGAACATGTCGCCGGAGGCGCCGCAGCCGAAGCACTTGTAGATGCCGCGCCGGTCGTCGACGTGGAAGGACGGCGTCTTTTCCGAATGGAACGGGCAGCAGGCCCAGTAGTCGCCCTTGGCCGGCTGCGACTTGCGCCGGTCCCAGGTCACGCGCCGGCCGACGACCTCCGAGATCGGAAGCCGCGTGCGGATTTCCTCGAGAAGGCCGGACGGATAGCGCATGGCCGGACAGTATAGGAGGCAGGGGCCGGCGCGCCAGTGGCTAAGGGGGAGGCGGGGGGACAGGCGGTGCGCGACCGGTGCGGCACGATGGGTCGATTGGCGGGCTTGAAATCGCCCGGCTTCAGGCTGTTTTATGCCAGACGGTTCGAACTATCGAGACGGCAAACGAGTTGGCGACCTTCCAATCCTTCTGGCACGGCGGTCCGCTCACGCCCTACGAGGCGGCGTGCCTTGCGTCCTTCGTGCGCAAGGGCCACGAGTTCCATCTCTACACCTACCATGGCGATCTCGAGGTTCCGGCCGGCGTCAAGCGGTGCGACGCCGCCCGGATCCTGCCGCCCGAGCGCTATTTCACCTATGGCGAAGAAGCGCGCGAGGGCGCCGGCTCGCCGGCGGCCTTTGCCAATCTCTTCCGCTACAAGCTGCTGGCCGAAAGCGGCGGCTGGTGGGTCGACACCGACGTCTTCCTCGTCGGCGACACCGTTCCGGACGGCGAGGTCTTCGCCGCCTTCCAGGAGTCGGGGCTGGCCAACTCGGCGGTGCTGCGACTGCCGGCAGGTCATCCCGCCGCCATCGACGCCTTGCGCCGATGCGAGGAAATCGGCCGCGGATCGAGGTGGGGCGAGACGGGGCCGAAGCTCGTCACCGCGCTTTTCGAGCGCCACGGCCTGATGGCCGATGTCGCGCCGATGATGACGGCCTATCCGGTCCACTACACCGAAGCGCTCGACCTGATGCGGCCGACCCGCACGGCCGTGCTGCGCGAGCGGGTACGCGGCGCGACCTTCCTGCATCTGTGGAACGAGATCTTCCGGCGCCAGAAGCTCGACAAGACGCTGCGACCGCCCGAGGATTCGCTGCTGCGCGAGCTTTTCGACAGTGTCGGCGCCACCGGCTGGCGCGGCGAGTGCCCGCGCAACCTCTTCGACGAGCATGCGAACGACGGCGCGATCCGCATTCCCGGCCGCACCCGGCGCCAGCGGCGGATCATCGTGACGCTGCTCTCGCTCTTCGGTATCGCGGCGACCGTCAATTCGACGAGCGGCAAGTGACGGCCGGCCTCAGCGGTCTTTCGCCCGGTAGGGCGGCCGGACGCTGGTGCGGTCGAAATCGATCAACCGCGATATCTGAGGCAGGTCGGGCCCTTTGAAGGCGCCGGCCAGCGGCCAAAAAGTCATCTCTCCAACGACAATTCTTTCCCCGATGGAATAGATATCGACCCGAACGAGCTTGAAGTCGGCGGCAAGGGTCTCGGCCACCTCGATCATGCGTTCCCAGTTGTCCGGTCTGGAGTATTGCGACCCGTAAGGAAATCCCCCGGCATTGAGGCCGGTGTCGTTGCCCATCGGGTCGATTGCCTGGGCCCGCCGAGCAGTGCCGCGACCGTACAGATACGAGCAGTAGGTCACCTTGCCGCCCGCGCAGAAGAACTTGTAGTCGGGTGGCGATGCCCCGTTCTGATCCGCCAGGTTTTCTTCGACGAAGACCTTCGGCACGATATGGGCATAGGCCCATTCGCCGTGGGCCGCGCCATAGACCTGCGAGAGGGCGCGTTCGACGAGCCGCTCGGCTTCGGCGCGATCGAGTTCGTCCTTGTCCGGAACGACGATGACCGTGCCGGAATCGTTGTTGGTCTTGACGACGAAGGACTTCGGCAGCGCCTCGAAGTCGATCCCGGCGAAATGGTCCCGCACCTGGAAGATCTCGGTGAGATGCTGCGGTCCGACCCGGGCCGCGACGTAGTCGCGCACACCGAGCTTGTCGGTACAGTCGACCATTGCCGGGTTCTGGTCGAACAGCTTCGACCAGTTGATCATGTCGTTGAGGTCGCGGCACGCGACGAGATCGGGGAAGCGGCCGAGTTCTCGATACGAATGGCGGTGGACGGTCCGGTAGAGGTCGAAATGCCCGGCGGTCAGCGGCAGGTAGCGCCGGTCGGAGCGGAACTTCAGCCCGATGCGCAGATCGAGCAGGGCCGCCTCGGCCCGCTCCCGAAGTTGCCGCGATCGTTTGATGATCGACTGCATCGCTCTGCGCTGCGTCCTCTCGATCGAGGCCGGCGAGACGGCGCGAACCTGTCCCCCGCACTTGCCTCGACGCGCGGGGGGGAGCGCTTTCGACCGGCTTGTCGCGGGGCATAGCACGCCGCGCCGCGAGGTCGCTACGTCCGGCACGGGGATTGGTCGAAAGATCGCCGCGACACATCGGCCCGGCTCGTGCCGCGACGGCCGCGGAGCGGCCTGGCCCTCAACCCTGCCGCGGGCGATAGGGCGGCTTGAAGGTCGTGCGGTCGAAGTCGATGAGCGGCGCGACGCGGACGATGTCGGGACCGGTCATCGCCCCGGCATTCGGCCAGAAGGTCAGTTCGCCGAAACGGATGCCGCCGCCGGCCGAATAGAGATCGACCCGCACCATCTTGAAGTCCGCCGCGAGCTTTTCGGCGACCTCGATCATCTCCGTCCAGTTGGCGGGGAGCGGGTAGTCGTCGAACTGGATGCCGCCGCCGATGTTGAGGCCGGTGTCGCGCCCGTCCGTGTCGACCAGGATGGCCCGGCGCTCGCGCGGGTCGCGGCCACCGTAACTGATGACGGCGAAGCCGACCTTGCCGTCGGCGGCAAAGAAGCGATGGTCGAGCGGCGGCACTCCGTCCGCGCTGGCAAGGCTCTCCTCGACGAAGACCTTCGGCGTGATATGGGCATAGGCCCATTCGCCGTGGGCCGCGCCATAAACGTTCGAAAGGGCCCGCTCGACGCGGCGTTCGGCCTCGGTACGGTCGAGCGTGTCCTTGTCCGGAACGATGATGACCGTGCCGGAATCGTTGTTGGTCTTGATGACGAAGGATTTCGGCAGGGCGTCGAAGTCGATCTCGGAAAAATGCTCGTGGATCTGGAATATTCTCGTGAGGATGTCCGGTCCGACCTTCGCGGCGACATAGTCGCGGGCAGCGAGCTTGTCGGAACACTGGACGATCAGCGGATCCTGATCGAAGAGCTTGATCCAGTTGGCGAAATCGTTGATGTCCGCGCAGGCGACGAGGTTCGGAAACCGCCCGGTCTCCCGGAGGCTGAAGCGGTGGATCGTCCGGTAGAGGCCGTATTGGCGAAGGCCGAGCGGGAGCTGGCGCCGGTCGGCGAGGAACTTGCCGAAGATGGCGAGTTCGAGGAATCCCTTGTTGGCGAGGCGGATCGCGTCGTTGAGCGGCTTGTGCCGGGAATTGGGTCTGGCGAGCTGGAACTGCATGGGGCGGCGGCGGTCTTTACCCGAAACGCGATTGCCGGGCGATCATAGCGCAAAAAAGCGATAGGCACCGCATGCCGCATGGCAGCGGCCGCGAGGGCTCGGGTTCGAACGACCGCCCGCCGCCGGACCTGCCGGCCTCGCCCGGCGGTCGGTTGCCCGCAGAACGAGGCCGGATCCCTATTCGAGCCCGAAGGCGGCATGGAAGACGATCTCGCCCTGCGGGATCGTCTCGCCGAAGGACACGGCAAGAACGTATTCGGGCGGCACGTCCTTGACGGTGAGCCCCTCGACCGGCGCGAAGCCGAGGCGGCCGTAGAAGGCGGGCTCGCCGACGAGGACGACGCCCGCCGGGCCGATCGCCTTCAGCCGGTCGAGCGCGTCGCGCATCAGGGCCGAGCCGATGCCCTGCCGCTGCAAGGCCGGCAGCACGGCGACCGGGCCGATGCCGACCCAGCCCTCGAGAGTGCCGATCGCTACCGGCGAGGCGGCGACGTGGCCGACGACCTCGCCCGCGATGACCGCGACGCGCGACAGTGTCAGATCGCCGGCGGCGCGAAGGCGGTCGACAATTCCTGCCTCGTCGCCTTGCGCATGGGGCATGTCGCGAAAGGCATCGGCAACGAGGCGGCCGATGACCGCGTGATCCCCGGGGATTTCATCTCGGATTTTCATGGGAGTTTTCCGGAGTTCGGAGCAAAACGAATTCGTGCGATCAGGCGCGCCGATCACCCCTCGACGGTGTCTCGCCCTTCACGCGGAAGGGCGTCGATCACACGAGCTCCGACATCCAGTCTCCGTCGGCATGCATCCGGTGCATGCCCGTGCAGTCTCGCACGCCGCCGGCGCCGGTCGACGGCTGCATCGCCGCAGCCCCGGGGAGGCGCGTCGCCCCTGTTACTTCAGCAGTTCCTTGACGATCGCGCCGGCCTTGGCGAAATCCATCTGGCCGGCGTAGCGGGCCTTCAGTTCGGCCATGGCGCGGCCCATGTCCCTGAGGCCCGAAGCGCCGATCTCGGCGACGACCGCGGCGCAGGCCGCCTTCACTTCCGCCTCGCCGAGCTGCTTGGGCAGGAACGTGCGGATGATGACGATTTCCTCGCGCTCCTGCTCGGCGAGTTCGAGCCGCCCGGCCTCCTCGTAGATCTTGGCCGACTCCTCGCGTTGCTTGATCATCTTGGCAAGCACGCCGAGGATCTCGTCGTCCGAGATGCGCTCCTTGCCTTCGCCGCGCGCCGCGATGTCGCGGTCCTTGATGGCGGCGGTGATCAGGCGCAGCGTCGCCATGCGACGCTTGTCCTGGTCGCGCATCGCATCTTTCAGCGCGCTGTTGAATGCCTCTCGCATGGTGCCCCCCTCGAGACGACCCGAAAACGGCGCACAGCATAGCCGGAAGGCGCGCTCGCCGCAACCCGAGTGGAAATCGTAACGCGCTGATAAATAAGGATAATCTATTTTCTGTGAAAGGTTGACGGCGACCCGCCTTTGGCCTAGCTTTCGCGCGCGCAGCATGCCGGGGCGAGCCTCCCGCTGCGACTTCCGCCGCAGCGATGGCCGTGTTCCATGGCCCGGGCGAGGATTTGGACGGCCATATCGGCCGCAACGGACGTATCTGGACATGACCGCGACGAACGCCGGAATTTCGGACGACGGATGGGCCGAGGCGCCCGTGACCGCGCTTCTCGTTCTTGCCGATGGCACGGTGATCGAGGGCTACGGGCTCGGCGCGACGGGAACGGCCGTCGGCGAGGTCTGTTTCAACACGGCGATGACCGGCTATCAGGAAATCCTGACCGACCCGTCCTATGCCGGCCAGATCATCACCTTCACCTTCCCCCATATCGGCAACATCGGCACCAACGCCGAGGACGTCGAGACCGTCGACATGGACCATGCCGCCGGCGCGCGCGCCGTGGTGCTGAAGGCCTCGATCACCGATCCCTCCAACTACCGCTCGCTGCAGCATCTCGATGCCTGGCTGAAAGAGCGCGGCATCCTCGGCATTTCCGGCATCGATACGCGGGCGCTGACCGCGCTCATCCGCGAGAAGGGCATGCCGAACGCCGTCATTGCCCACGCGCCGGACGGCAGGTTCGACCTCGACGCGCTGAAGGCCGAGGCGGCGGGCTTTCCCGGCCTCGTCGGCATGGACCTCGTGCCGATGGTCACCTGCGCCCAGATGTACGAGTGGACCGAGACCCCCTGGGAATGGGGCGAGGGCTTTGGCGCCCAGACCGCACCCGACTACCACGTCGTCGCCGTCGATTATGGCGTGAAGCGCAACATCCTGCGGCTTCTGGCCGGCGCCGGCTGCCGCGTCACGGTGGTGCCCGCGACGACCTCGGCCGAGACCATCCGCAACCTTTCGCCGGACGGCGTGTTCCTGTCGAACGGCCCGGGCGATCCGGCCGCGACCGGCGCATATGCCGTGCCCGAGATCCGCGCCCTCGTCGACAGCGGCCTGCCGGTGTTCGGCATCTGCCTCGGCCACCAGATGCTGGCGATCGCCCTCGGCGGCTCGACCATGAAGATGCATCAGGGCCATCACGGCGCCAATCATCCGGTCAAGGACCACACCACGGGCAAGGTCGAGATCACCTCGATGAACCACGGCTTCGCCGTCGATCGCGACAGCCTGCCGGGCGGCGTCGAGGAGACCCATGTCTCGCTGTTCGACGGCTCCAACTGCGGCATCCGCCTGAAGGACCGGCCGGTGTTCTCCGTCCAGTACCATCCGGAGGCCTCGCCGGGCCCGCGCGACAGCCACTACCTCTTCACCCGCTTCGTCAATCTCATCCGCGAAGCCAAGGGCGAGGCGGCGCTCGCCGAGCGCTGATCGGGCCGGCGCCCGCCGCTCGGGGCAATCTCTCGCCTGCACGCTCCATAGCCAGTGGACACGCACGACCGGTGCGAAGCTCCACTGGAGATCGAGCAGATGAACGTCGAAAACGTCATCAAGGGGTTGGCCGGGGCGGCCTGCCTCGTTTTTTCAGCGCTCCAGCCCAACCCGGCCGGAGCAGGCGCCGTGGCGGACCGGATCGCCGGCGGCGAGACTTTCCATGTCGACTTCACCGGGCCATCCTGTCCGAACGATGCGGGCTGGCAGGGCACGGGTGACCCGATGGGCACTCTCAAGTGCCGCGAGACCTACCGGGTGAAATTCAGCTACGGCAACTGGGCCGTCACCGGCTACAACGAAGGGGCCGGCAAGATCGGGACCTGGACCTACTCCGGCGTCAGGCCGCACAGTGGCCGGCTGAACCTCTGGGGGCGGATCTACAGGTTCGGCGAAGATCTGTCGGTCATCGACACCGAATACGGGCAGGTCGGCTACATCCGCCTCGAGGGCGGAGCGCCGGCGCCGATCGGCGGTGGCGTTGTGCCGACCGCGGGCGGCGGGGCTGCCGCGCCCGGTGGCGCCAAGCCGAAGAGCGGTTCCTGCGAGGGCATCGTCGGCGCACCGCGGCCGCCTCTGTCGGCCGGCAACAAGGAAATCGAGCGCTGGCTGCGCTGCAACATCATCGGGCGTTGACGGAGCGCGGACGAGGTCGCGGCATCAGGCCCGACCGCCGTCAGTAGAAGAACTTGCGGTCCTCGAGGTCGTACATCGCCGCGACCTCCTCGGCATAGCCGTTGAAGAGTTCGGTCGCGAACACCTCGCGCGTGCCCAGCATCCATTCCTCGTCCTGGTCCCAGCGGTCGTGCGGGAAGCGCGGATTGATGTTGGCCCAGAAGCCGTATTCGTTCTCGCCGATCTTCTCCCAGAACGTCCGCGGCTGCTTTTCCAGGAAGCGGAAGCGCGTCAGGCCCTTGATCGACTTGAAGCCGTATTTCCAGGGCAGGGCGAGGCGCAGCGGCGCGCCGAACTGCTTGAGCAACGGCTGGCCATAGGCGCCGGTGACGAGAAAGGCGAGCTCGTTCATCGCCTCGTCGAGGCGCAGGCCCTCGTGATAGGGCCAGGGATACCAGTAGGCCTGCTGGTTGGTCGCGTTCTTCGGCTGCTTGAAGCTCTCCATCAGGAGGAACTTCGCCGAGCCGAGCGGCCGGGCGAGCCTGACGAGTTCGGCGAGCGGAAAGCCCGTCCACGGCACCACCATCGCCCAGGTCTCGACGCAGCGGTGCCGGTAGATGCGCTCCTCGAGCGGCATCCGCCGGATGAGGTCGTCGACCGAGAGTGTCATCTCCTTCTCGACGAGGCCCTCGATGCGGATTTCCCAGGGCCGGATTTCGAGCGCCTGCGCCTCGCCGGCGATCCGCTTGTCCGAGCCGAATTCGAAGTAGTTGTTGAACTTGGCGGAATCGGCGATCGGCGTCAGCGCTCGCGCCTGGCGGAATGCCGAATTGGCCGGCACCGGATAGAGGTCGGCGGTCGGGTCGGGCGTCGCCGGCACGGTGGCGACGCTCTCGTTGCAGCCGAGAAGCGGCAGCGTCGAGCCGGCCATGGCGGCAAGGCCGGTGGCGATGAAGCGCCGCCGGTCGAACATCGCCGCCGCGGGCGAGACGAGGTTCTCGGAAATTTCCCAGCGCCGCCGCCTGATCATGATGCACGTCTCCCGCCCGTTCGCGCCGGCATCCGTCGCGCGGCAAAACCGAACTGTCCCTGGCATGAGAGCTAGCGCCGGCAGGCGGGACCGGCAAATCAAGCGATGTCACGAGGGCGTGAGGGGCGAACGGACGGGGCCGCGGATGCAGCGCCGCCGCAATGCCGCGAACCGCCGCGATGCTCCATCTTCCCCTGATGGCCCATCGCGCCGTATTGTCGTTGGCCATGAGCGACGAACACGCAACGAGGTCTGCCGAGCACCATGGCGCCGCCCGCCACGACGACGGGCGGGCGAAGGCGGCCGGCCATTGGGCGCTGTTCATCCCGCCGGCGGCCGTGGCGGCGGTCTATCTCGCCGCTTATGGGGTGCTGGAACTCGGCGGCGCGGGGGAGGGCGATCTCGCCCGGCTCTGCCTCGTCGTCGCGCTGGTGGCGACGCCGGTCCTCGTCGCCATCGCCTTCCTGCGCTTCGAGACGGTGCGTCTGGAAGCCGACGCCCACACCATCGCCTTTCACAGCGGCCGCCCGGGCGGGCGCATCGAGCGCCGGTCCTATGACGACATCGTCGGCCTCGAGGTACGGCGCGGCCTGATGACCGGCCGCTTCGGCATGGCGACGGTGGTGCTGGAGCTGAAGTCGGGCCGGCGGGTGGCGCTTGCCGGGCTCGGCCATCCGGAGGCGGCGATCGCCGCGATCGAGGCGCGGCTCGCCGCCTGAAAAGGGGAGGGACGTCTCCTGGCGCCGGTCAGCGGCGCAGGCCGCCACGCGGATAGGTCATGCGGCTGATCGTCGAGCGCCACAGGCGCCAGAGGCCCGCGCTCATCGCGAAGAACAGCAGCATGATGCCGCCGAAGGCGATGTCGTGCTTTTCGAGCGCGCGGATGCCGTGCACCGTGCGGGCCGGCACCGAGCCGGTGGTCACCGGATCGGCCGCGCCGGCAAGGCCGCTCGCTTGCGAGATCGCATCGGACATCGTGAGGACGGCGATTCGCTCGGCCGACTGCGCTTCGCCCATCGCCGCATAGCCGAAGGCGAGGAGGAGGACGATTGCCGCCACCCAGACCGCGAAGGCCCGGCCGAGGCCGCGCGCGGCGTCGCTGGTCGATTCGGTTCCGGCGGGGGCGGGCACGGTACGTTCGATCTGTCCCGTCATCTCTTGCGTCCTTCGTGTGTCGTTCGACTTTGCTTCGATGTTGCTATCGAGCCAGCCGAATGGGACGACGGTAGGGACCCAATGTGGCGCCGACGGACAGAGTTTGTGGCAATTCCGTGATGTTGGGTTAACGCCCGTTAACCGCCCTTCCGTCTGTTTTGTTTCGCAAATTTCACACGCGTAGCGGGTCCGTGGCGGTGCGCGGCACTGGCGGGTCGTCCCGGCCGCCGGTCATCCCGTTTGCGGGCCTTCCAAAAATCCGCTCTACTCCGAAGTGTGCCGGCGATCAGTAAGGCGGATCAGTCGATCGGAGCGGCAGTCGAACGAGGGGGGCATGGCCATGACGGACGCAACCAACGGGCGCGAGTGGTACTTCGCCGACGCCGGCGAGCAGAAGGGACCCTATCCGCGCCGGCAGATCGATCTTTTCATCGCCGATGGCGTGGTGCGGCCCGACACGCTGGTCTGGGCCGCCGGCATGGACGGCTGGGCCGAGATGCGCACGACCGAGCTCGCCGGCACCGCGGTGCCGGCGCCGCCGCCCGCCCCGATGGCGCCGCGCGGCGATGCCGGCCGCGGCACCTTCGCCGGCGATGCCGGCTACACCTATTCGGGCGGCGCTGCCGAGGCCGACGATGCCGCCTATGGTCCCGGCGGCCCGGCGCCCTCGATGGGCTTCCAGGAGGCCGTGGTCACCTGCCTCAAGGAGAAATACGCAACCTTCTCGGGCCGCGGCTCGCGCTCCGAATACTGGTATTTCGTGCTGTTCAATTTCCTGGTGAACATCGTCGCCAGCGTCATCGACGGCATCATCGTCGGCGTCGAATCCAGCTTCGCGCCGGTCTCGACCGTCCTCGGCCTCGCGCTGATCGTGCCGGGCATCGCCGCCGGCGTGCGCCGCCTGCACGACACCGACCGCAGCGGCTGGTGGCTGCTGATCGTCTTCGTTCCGCTGCTCGGCCTCATCGCGATGATCTACTTCCTCGTGCAGCGCGGCACCGAGGGGCGCAATCGCTTCGGCTGATCGCGCCGCCGCAGGGGCGGGCCGCGCCGGTCCGCCCGATTGCACCGCCGCCGAGAATCCGGTCTCCTCGTCGAAAGGTTGCGGACCACGGCCCGCGACCGAAGGGGGAATGCCCGATGAGCGAAGACCCGCGCGAATGGTACTACGCCGACGGCCGCGAGCCGCGCGGCCCGTTCTCGCGCAGCGAGATCGAGGCGCTGGTCGGCAACGGCGCGGTGCGCGCCGATACCTTCGTGTGGGCCGATGGCATGGCCGACTGGGTCGAGGCCAAGGCGACCGAACTCGCCCCGCCGGCCCGGCCGTCCTCGCCGACACCGCCGCCGCCACCGGCCCCCGCCCGGCCGACCCCGGGCGCCCGCGCGGCGATCGGCCCCGGCGGCCCGGCGCCGGCGCTGAGCTTCAAGGAGGCGGTCGCCACCTGCCTCAAGCGCAAATACGCGACCTTCTCGGGCCGCGGTTCGCGGTCGGAATACTGGTACTTCGCGCTGTTCTACGTGATCGCCAATGTCGTCACGCTGGCGATCGACGGCGCGCTCTTCGATCCCGACATCGAGTTCACGCCGGTCTCGACGGTCCTCGGGCTCGCGCTCTTCGTCCCCAGCCTGTCGGTCACCGTGCGCCGGCTGCACGACACCGACCGCTCCGCCTGGTGGCTGCTCTTGGGGCTTGCGCCGTTCGTCGCCGCGTTCGGCCTCGCCATGGCGATGCCGGCGCTCACCGTCATCGAGGGCGGCGACAGCGAAACGACGGCCCTCGTCGTCGGGCTGGCGTTCCTCGGCACGATGCTCGCCGCCTTCCTCGTCCTGCTGGTCTTCATGGTGCAGAAGGGGACGCCGGGGCCGAACCGCTACGGCTGACGGCGGCTCAGGCGATCGCCAGCGCCGCCTCGTCCTTCGACTGGCGGATCGTCAGCATGGTCTTCACGCTGGCGACATGAGCCGCCTTGGTCAGCTCTTCGATGATGAAGGTCTGGAAATGCCGAAGGTCGGGCGCCACGCATTTCAGCAGGAAGTCGACCTCGCCGGAGAGCATGTGGCACTCGCGGACGTAGGGCCAGCGCCGCACCAGCTCCTCGAAGGCGACGAGATCGGCCTCGGCCTGGCTGGAAAGGCCGACGAGAACGAAGGCGGTCACGTCCTGACCGAGTTCCTTTTCGTCGATCAGCGTGCGATAGCCACGGATGATGCCGGCCTCTTCCAGGGCGCGCACGCGCCTGAGGCAGGGCGGGGCCGAAATGCCGACCCGGCGCGCCAGCTCCACATTGGTGATGCGGCCGTTGTTCTGGAGTTCCTTGAGGATGTGCCAGTCGATATCGTCGAGCCTGACCTTCACCGGCTGTTCTCCGTCACGACCGCCGCACGCCTGGGGCGAAGGTCGATGGCTGTTTCGAATGTTCCGCGACTCTATAAGATTTGTGCGCGTTTGTGATCAGGAATAATACATTCGCGCATGATTCGAAAAGATAACCAAAGGAGTGGGGTCGTCGTGGCCGAAGATGCGCGCCCCGAAAGCGTCTGGATCCTGACCGACGGCAAGGCCGGCGACGAGATGCAGTGCCTCGGCGTCGTCGAGGCGCTGGGCCTTGCGCCGGAATACCGCCGCGTTGCCCCGCGCGCGCCGTTCGTCTGGACGATGCCGTGGTTCGGCATCGATCCCGCCGAGGCGCCGGATCGGCCGGGCAGCCCGATCCGCCCGCCCTTTCCCGATCTCGTCGTCGCCTCGGGCCGGCGCGCCGTCACCTATCTGAAGCGCGTCAAGGAGGCGAGCGGCGGGCGCACCTTCACCGTCTTTCTCAAGGACCCGCGGGTCGGGGCAGGGGCGGCCGATTTCATCTGGGTGCCGGCGCACGACCGCCTGCGCGGGCCGAACGTGCTCGCGACGCCGACCTCGCCGCATCGCTTCTCGCCGACGCGGCTCGCCGCGGCAAGGGCCGCGCCGCGGCCGGAGATCGCCGCCCTGCCGCGGCCGCGCATCGCTGTGATGCTCGGCGGCGACAGCCGCCGGGTGCGCTACACCGATATCGATTTCGACGCCTTCGCCGGCATGGTCTCGGTGCCCTTCGGGGAAGACGAGACCGCCAGCTTCATGGTCACCGAATCGCGGCGCACGCCGCCCGCCTTCGCCGCGGCGCTGCGTGCCGCCCTCGACGGCTGGCCGCATTTCTGGTGGGACGGCGCCGGCGACAACCCGTATGCCGAGATGCTCGCCCTGGCCGACGGGCTCGTCGTCTCCGGCGATTCGGTCAACATGGTCGACGAGGCGCTGGCGACCGGCGCGCCTGTCCGCGTCTACCTGCCCGATGGCGCCGACGCCCGCGTCCGCCATCGCCTCGAAGGGCTGGCCGAGGCCGGGCTGATCGATCTGTGGTGGCGCGGCGGTCCGACACGTCACCTTGAAAACCGGGTCACCGAGACCATAGATTCGACGCCAACCATCGCCGCCGCGATCCTCGAGCGCTACGCGGCCTTCAGACAACACCCCGGTCCGCGCTGACGGACCCGGGAAAACGGGATTTCCGCCATGTCCGTCATCCATTCCAAGGTTCTCGTCATCGGCTCCGGCCCGGCCGGCTACACCGCGGCGATCTACGCCGCCCGCGCCATGCTCGAGCCGGTGCTCATCAAGGGCCTGCAGGCCGGCGGCCAGCTCACCGTGACGACCGAGATCGAGAACTATCCGGGCTTCGCCGAACCGGTCGAGGGCCCCTGGCTGATGGAGCAGATGGAGAAGCAGGCCGAGCACGTCGGGGCGAGGCTCGTCGCCGATCACATCGTCTCGGCCGACCTCACGACCCGGCCGTTCCGCCTCGTCGGCGACGGCGGCCAAGTCTATACCGGCGACACGCTGGTCATCGCCACCGGCGCCCAGGCGCGCTGGCTCGGCATCCCGTCCGAGCAGAAATACCAGGGCTTCGGCGTTTCGGCCTGCGCCACCTGCGACGGCTTCTTCTATCGCGGCCGCGAGGTGATCGTCGTCGGCGGCGGCAACACCGCCGTCGAGGAGGCGCTCTATCTCGCCAACATCGCCTCGAAGGTGACCATCGTCCATCGTCGCGACGAGTTCCGCGCCGAGCGGATCATGCAGAACCGCCTGTTCGCCAACAAGAAGATCGAGGTGGTCTGGGACAGCGTCGTCGACGAGGTCCTCGGCACCGACGGCATCCCGCCCTCGGCGACCGGCGCGCGCCTCAAGAACGTCAAGACCGGCGAGACCCGCGACGTCGCCGCCGACGGCGTCTTCATCGCCATCGGCCATGCGCCGGCGGTCGAGCTCTTCAAGGAGCAGATCCGGATGAAGCCGACCGGCTACATCTGGACGGCGCCCGATTCCACCGCGACCAGCGTGCCCGGCGTCTTTGCCGCCGGCGACGTCACCGACGAGGCCTATCGCCAGGCCGTCACGGCGGCGGGCATGGGCTGCATGGCCGCGCTCGAGGCCGAACGCTGGCTCGCGACCCAGGAGAGCGAGGCCGCCGCGGCCGAATGAGACGGCTTCCCATTGGCAGGAGCGGACCGGCGCATGTAGTCTGCGCCATCCGCCGGCGCGCGCGTCGGCGCGCGATGCTGTGCCGATAACGACGGGAGCCGGTCGATGGACTGGGACAAGCTGCGCATCTTCCACGCCGCCGCCGAGGCCGGCAGCTTCACCCATGCCGGTGAAGCGCTGGCTCTCAGCCAGTCGGCGGTGAGCCGTCAGGTGAGCGCGCTCGAAGCCGAGCTGAAGGTGCCGCTGTTCCACCGCCACGCCCGCGGCCTGATCCTCACCGAGCAGGGCGAGCTGCTCTATCGCACCGCCCACGAGGTATTGATGAAGCTCGAGGCGGTGAAGACCCGTCTCACCGATTCCCGCGACCAGCCGACCGGCAATCTGCGCGTGACGACCACGGTGGGCCTCGGCTCGACCTGGCTGACCTCGCGCCTGCGCGAGTTCATCGATCTCTTCCCGGGCGTCAACCTGCAGCTCCTCCTCGACGACGAGGAACTAGACCTCGGCATGCGCCAGGCCGACGTCGCGGTGCGCCTGCGCCAGCCGGTGCAGCCCGACCTCATCATGCGCCGGCTGTTCACCGTGCACTTCCACGTCTATGCGTCGCCGGAATACCTCAAGCGCTTCGGCCATCCGCGCTCGCTCGACGATCTCGACCATCACCGCATCGTCACCTTCGGCGAGCCGACGCCGCCGCATCTCGCCGACATGAACTGGCTGGAACTGGCCGGGCGCGAGGCCGACAAGCCGCGCGAGGCGGCCCTGCGCATCAACAACGTCTATGCGCTGCGCAACGCGGTCAAACGCGGCATCGGCATCGCGCTGCTGCCGGACTATCTGGTCGAGGCCGATTCCAGCCTCGTCGCCATCCTGTCCGATGCCGAGCTGCCGAGCTTCGACACCTATTTCGTCTATCCGGAGGAGCTGAAGAACTCGGCCCGGGTCAATGCGTTCCGCGATTTTCTGGTGGCCAAGGCCCAGCACTGGGCATTCTGATCGCGCGATCGCGGTCGAGCCATGAGGAAACCGCATGCCTGACATGCGGCCATGCGGCTTGCTGGATGCCGGCGAATGGGGGAAACGAGAACCCGACAGCCGGTTCCTGCAGCCGCGTCTTCCTCCCCGTGGCGCAGGATGTTTTCAGCTGTTCCCCTCTGGAAGGTGATTGTGCTGCGCATCTGCGCGCAAGCCGATCCATTTACCGGGCACGATCCTCATGTCGTGCCCGGTTTTTTTTGCCCGGATTCCGGCGCGATTGCAGGCGTGAGGCGATCCTTGCCGGCCGCGCGAGTAGATCAGCGCCGCCCGCGTGCAAAAAGATCAGCTCTGAATTCCCTGAGCCGCCAGATAGGCGGCGTAGATCGTCAGGAACGCGATGCCGATCGATCGGCCGATGGTCGCCGTGGCGATGACCACGACCAGCATCAAGCCGGCGATCAGGACCATCAGTGGAGCGTCGAAGGTTATGAAGCCGCTCGCGACCGGCACCGGAACGATGATCGCGGTGAGGCCGAGGATCGCCAGGATATTGAAGATGTTGCTGCCGATGACGTTCGCCAGCGCGACTTCGGACTGGCGCCGCAACGCCGCCATGACGGAGGTGGCCAGTTCCGGCAGCGAGGTGCCGACCGCAACGATCGTCAGACCGATGACGGCCTCGGAAACGCCGAAGGTGCGGGCAAGCGAGGTGGCGCCTTCGACGAGAAGATGAGCGCCGGACACCAGCAGGGCCAGACCTGCAATCGCGACCAGGACCGCCGTCGGCGTCGAGAGAGGAATATCCTCGACGACTTCGACCTCTCCGGAATAGGCCGACACCCGCTGTTGCTGCGCCAGCCGCAAGGAATAGAGCAGATAGAGGACGAGGGCGATCAGCAGGACTACGCCGTGCCACCGGGCGAGTTCGCCCTGGAAAAGAAATGGCAGAAGCGCGGCCGAAATCGCCGTCATGAGAACGGCATCCCGGCGGATCGTCTTGTCGGTGTTGGCCATCGGCGCGATCAGCGCGGCCAGACCCATGATCAACAGGATGTTGGCGATGTTCGATCCGACCACATTGCCGATCGAGATGTCGGGAACACCGGCAAGGGCCGCGTCGACCGAGACGAGCAGTTCCGGGGTCGAAGTCCCGAACCCGACGATTACCATCCCGACGATCGCCTTGGAGATCATGAACCGATCGGCGATCGCGACACTGCCGCGCACCAGCCCTTCGCCGCCGAGGAACAGAAAGACCAGCCCGGCGACGGTCAGTGCGATATGCCAAGCCATCTGCGTCGTCCCCGCGGTGAATGGATGAACTGTGTTCGAAGGGCGCAGCCACGGCCGGTGCTTCCGGGCAGATCTTCGGCATGCGGCGAGGACGCCCCGCCGACCCCGGCCTGTGGCCACTGGCTGGCGGTCGCACCTCGCCGATACCCGATCGCAGGGCATTCGGTCTGCAACGCTCGAGCGATGATCTCGTCATCGCCAAATGGCCGTTCAAGGTGTTGCAGAAAATATCGCGGCGGGCCGGCGGGAATGTCACAGTGCCGAGCGGCAGACTGGCTTCTCGGCCGCTTGCGCCACAAACTTCCCGGCCGCCATCTTGCGTCTTTGGTCGAACGCCACTAGGTTCCGCCGCGCGAAAAACGCATCCGAACGAAATCCAGTTTCCGGGGAACAGCCATGGCCTTCATTGCCGACTCGCTGCAGCGCATCAAGCCGTCCGCGACCATCGCCGTCACCAACAAGGCGCGCGAGCTCAAGGCCGCCGGCATGGACGTCATCGGCCTCGGCGCCGGCGAGCCCGATTTCGACACGCCCGAGAACATCAAGGCGGCGGCGATCGACGCCATCCGCCGCGGCGAGACCAAGTACACCGCCGTCGACGGCATCCCCGAACTGAAGAAGGCGATCGTCGACAAGTTCAAGCGCGAGAACCGCCTCGACTACAAGCCGAGCCAGATCACCGTCGGCACCGGCGGCAAGCAGGTGCTCTACAACGCCCTGATGGCGACGCTGAACCCCGGCGACGAGGTCATCGTGCCGGCGCCGTACTGGGTCAGCTATCCCGACATGGTGCTGCTCGCCGGCGGCACCCCGGTGATCGTCGACGCCACCCTCGAGGACGGCTTCAAGTTGCGTCCCGAGGCGCTCGAGGCGGCCATCACGCCGCGCACCAAGTGGCTGATCTTCAACTCGCCGTCCAACCCGTCCGGCGCCGCCTATACCCGCGCCGAGCTGAAGGCGCTGACCGACGTGCTCGTCCGTCACCCGCATGTCTGGGTGATGTCGGACGACATGTACGAGCACCTCGTCTACGACGACTTCGTCTTCGTCACCCCGGCCGAGGTCGAGCCGGCGCTGATGGACCGCACGCTGACGGTCAACGGCGTCTCCAAGGCCTATTGCATGACCGGCTGGCGCATCGGCTATGCCGGCGGCCCGGAGAGCCTGATCAAGGCGATCTCGACGATCCAGTCGCAGTCGACCTCGAACCCGTGCTCGATCGCCCAGTGGGCGGCCGTCGAGGCGCTGAATGGCCCGCAGGGCTTCATAGCCGACAACAACAAGGTGTTCAAGGAGCGCCGCGACCTCGTCGTCGCCATGCTCAATCAGGCGAACGGCCTTTCCTGCCCGACGCCGGAGGGCGCCTTCTACGTCTATCCGTCCTGCGCCGGCGTCATCGGCAGGACCGCGCCGAACGGCGTCAGGATCGCGACCGACGAGGATTTCGTCACCCAGCTGCTCGAGGCGGAAGGCGTCGCCGTCGTCCAGGGCTCGGCCTTCGGCACCGCGCCGAATTTCCGCATCTCCTACGCGACCGCGACCTCGGCCCTCGAAGAGGCCTGCCAGCGCATCCAGCGCTTCTGCGGCAACCTGAAATAATCCGGTTGCACCCGCACAGACGGAAAGGCCCGGCATTGCTGGGCCTTTTTCGTTGTCGGCGCGTGCTCGCCTATTTGCCTTCGTCGGGCAGGGCGCGGTGCTGGAAGCCCTCGGCGAGCTTCGGGCGCTTGGCCGAGATGGTGCGCGAATTGACGCCGGCCCAGTTGATCTCGCCGGAGAGCCGGCCGTATTCGATCTTCGGGCAGCGGTTCATGACGACCCGGATGCCGGCCGCCTCGGCCCGCGCCGCGGCCTCGTCGTTGCGCACCTGGAGCTGCATCCAGATGACCTTCGGCAGCGGGTCCAGCTTCAGCGCCTCGTCGACCACTTCGCCGGCCGCTTCCGGGTTGCGGAAGATGTCGATCATGTCGACCGGCTCGGGCAGGTCGGTGAGCGAGCCGTAGAACTCCGTGTCGAGGATTTCCTTGCCGGCCTGGCCCGGATTGATCGGGTAGACCATGTAGCCCTTCTCGAGCATGTACTTCAGGACGAAGTAGCTCGGCCGCGTGGTATTCGGCGAAGCGCCGACCATCGCGATGGTCTTCACGTCCTCGAGAATCGAGCGGATGTAGCTGTCTGTGTAGTTGTCGTGATCCATGGCCGGTTCGCCTCGCCCCCAAAGCTCTCTTGCCGCCCGACCCTCAGATATCACAGACCGGATATTCGCGATACCTAATATGGCGAGCGTCGCAGAGCTTCGTGCGCCCGCTCAGCAGCCCTGCCATTTCGGCGTGCGTTTCTCCAGAAACGCGCCGATGCCTTCCTCGGCGTCGCGGGCGAGCATGTTCTCGACCATCACGCTGGCCGCGTAGTCGTAGGCATCGGCGAGTCCCATGTCGATCTGGCGATAGAACGCCTCCTTGCCGGTCTTGACCGTGAGGCTCGACTTCGCGGCGATCTTGGCGGCGAGCGCCTCGGTCGTCGCGCGCAGCTCGGCGGCCGGCACCACCGTGTTGACGAGGCCCCAGTCGGCGGCCTCGCCGGCATCGATCATGTCGCCGGTGAGCAGCATCTGCATCGCCCGCTTGCGCGGCAGGTTGCGCGACAGGGCGACCATCGGCGTCGAGCAGAAGAGGCCGATATTGACGCCCGGCGTGCAGAAATGGGCGCTGTCGACGGTCACCGCGAGGTCGCAGCTGGCGACGAGCTGGCAGCCGGCCGCCGTCGCCGTGCCCTGCACCTCGGCGATCACCGGGCGGGTGAGATGCACGATGGTCTGCATCAGGTCGGCGCACTGGCGCATGATCTTGTCGAAATAGGCCCGGCCGCGATCGCCGTCGCCGCGACGGGAGGTCAGCTCCTTGAGGTCGTGCCCGGCCGAAAAGACCGGACCTGCCGCCGCGATGATGACGACGCGAACGTCGGCATCCGCCGCGGCCGCCTGCAGCGCCGCCTTCAGGGCCGCCATCATGGCTTCCGAGAGGCTGTTGCGCCTTGCCGCGTTGTTGAGCGTGAGACGGGCGATGCCGTCCGCCACTTCCGAAAGGACCAGCGGCTCCGCCGCCACTGCCGCCGTTGCGCCCGTCATTGTCGGAGCCTCCCGTTTCGAACTGGTTCGAAGGTTTCTTTTGCGACAAGATCGCAGGTGAATGGCCTCCCCACAAGAGGCCGAACGACATCGGCGGCCCGGGCGGGCGCGAAAAGGGAAGGGCAGGGACGCATGGGCGAGGCGAAGATGACCGTGGCCGAGATGGAGGATTTCCTCGAACGGGAATTCCCGCAGATCCACGAGGGCGGGCGCATCTACCACGTCGAGGAGATCGAATACGGCCGCGCCGTGGTGCGGCTGGAGACCGACGACCGGCACCTGCGCCCCGGCGGCACGATCTCCGGGCCGACCATGATGGCGCTCGCCGATCTCTCCGCCTATGTCGTCATCCTCGCCGCTCTCGGGCCGGTCGCGCTCGCGGTCACGACGAACCTCAACATCAATTTCCTCAGGAAACCCGATCCGTCGGGGATCCATTGCGAATGCAGACTGCTGAAGCTCGGCAAGCGCCTCGCCGTCGTCGAGGCCTATGTCCGCTCGCGCTCGACCGAGGACCTCGTCGCCCACGCCACGGCCACCTATGCCATTCCGCCGGAAGCGGGTGGGTGAAGTTACGGTAATATCATACCGTATTGATAACCGACTGTTTTTCGGCGCGTTTTTCGGGCGTTTTCGCTTGACGTCGATTTCGTTCGCCGCTATCACCGCCCCCGAACGAACGGCGGCCTTTCGGCCCCGTCGCGGCGCCGGCCGGAAACGCCGGCGCTTTCCGCTTTTATCGACAAGAACGGGTAGGTTCTGATGAAAACCTTTTCGGCGAAGCCGGCCGAAGTCGAGAAGAAGTGGGTGGTGATCGACGCCGAAGGGCTCGTCGTTGGCCGTCTCGCCGCTCTGGTGGCGATGCGTCTGCGCGGCAAGCATCTGCCGATCTTCACCCCGCACGTCGACTGCGGCGACAATGTCATCGTCGTCAATGCGGAGAAGGTGGTGTTCACCGGCCGCAAGTACACCGACAAGAAGTACTACTGGCACACCGGTCATCCGGGCGGCATCAAGGAGCGCACCGCGCGTGCCATCCTCGAGGGTCGTTTCCCGGAGCGCGTCGTCGTCAAGGCGGTCGAGCGCATGATGCCGGGCGGTCCGCTGACCCGCCGTCAGATGAAGAACCTCAAGGTCTATGCCGGCCCTGAGCATCCCCACGAGGCGCAGCAGCCGGTCGCGCTCGACGTCGGCGCCCTCAATGGCAAGAACAAGAGGAGCGCCTGATCATGGCCGAAGAACTCCAGTCCCTCGGTGATCTCGGCTCCGCCCTCGGCACCGCCGCGCCGGAGAACGAGGCGCCCGTCCATGTGCAGAAGCTCGACCAGTTCGGCCGCGCCTATGCCACCGGCAAGCGCAAGGACGCGGTCGCCCGCGTCTGGATCAAGCCCGGCACCGGCAAGGTCACGGTGAACGACAAGGACTTCACCGTCTATTTCGGTCGTCCGGTGCTGCGCATGATCGTCCAGCAGCCGATCGTCGCCGCCAATCGTTCGGGCCAGTACGACGTCGTTGCGACCGTCGCCGGCGGCGGCCTTTCGGGCCAGGCCGGTGCGCTGCGTCACGGCATCTCCAAGGCGCTGACCTATTACGAGCCGGAGCTGCGCTCGATCCTGAAGAAGGGCGGCTTCCTGACCCGCGACGACCGTGTCGTCGAGCGCAAGAAGTACGGCCGCGCCAAGGCCCGCCGCAGCTTCCAGTTCTCGAAGCGCTGATCGGCGTCCATCCGGATTTTCGAGCGGGGCGGCCTTCGGGTCGCCCCGTTTCGTTTGCGGATCGTGCCGCCGGGCGGACACTCCGGCCTCGTGCGCGGCGGGATATCGCGTTAGGCTCGCCGTCGCCGCATCGGCAAGAAGACGTCGGAAAAGGCGCGGGGGGCGGTATGTTCCGGAAGAAGAAAAAGACCATCGCGCCGGATTGGATCGACAAGCTCGCGGGCGTTGCCGGCTGGCTCGACAACGACGAGGCCCGGCTTCTCCACCGCCTCGCCGGTGAGTGCCATGCGAAGGGACGCTGCGTCGAACTCGGCTCCTACATGGGCCGCTCGACCGTCGCGCTCGCCGCGGCCCTTCCCGAAGGCCACACCGTTCTTGCCGTCGACACGTTCCGCGGCTCGCCGGAGCACCAGCACGGCGAAAAGTTCTTCGATCCGGCAACGCTCCTGCCCGACGGCTCGGTCGACACCTTCCCGGTGTTCGCGGCGAATATCGCCCGCGCCGGCCTCGGTGATCGGGTCGAAGCCTGGCGGATGGAGACGGTGGCGGCGGCCGATGCCTTTTCCGGATCGATCGCGCTGCTCTTCGTCGATGCCGACCACGCCTACGCCGCCGTGACCGCGGACATCGCCGCCTGGCGCCGTCATCTCGCCGCCGAAGCGGTGGTGGTGCTGCACGATGTCGGCTGCTGGGAAGGGCCGACGCGCTGCGCCGCCGATCTCATCGCCGCGGGCTTCAGGCGCCTCGATCAGGCCGGTACGGCGCTCGCCCTCCGCGTCCCGGCCGCCTGACCGGACGGGCCGGGTCGGGCGGAACACGCCGGCGCAAACGCGCACGCCGTTCACCGGTCTCTTGGCGCGCCGCCGATTTGCCGGCACTCTCGGAAAAAAAGACGGGGAGGGGGCGCGCCGCCCGCCATGGACACCTTCGTTGCGATCAATCCGCATGCCGGCGGCGGCTCCGTCGGCAGGGCCTGGCCGGACCTCGAGCGCCTGCTCGGCCAGCGCATCGGCGCCTTCGACCACATTCTCGCCCGTGACCATGGCGACATCACCCGGCATGTCGGCGCGGCGGTTGCGGCCGGCGCCCGCCGGGTCATCGCCGTCGGCGGCGACGGCACCGTCAACGAGGCCGTCAACGGCCTTGGTCGGCCGGATGGCGGCATTGCCGAGGGCGTCGCATTCGGCGTCGTTCCCATCGGCACCGGCGGCGACTTCGCCCGCCATTTCGGCATTTCGGCCGACCCCGAGGTCGCCGTCGCGGCGATCCTTGCCGGCAAGACGCGGGCGATCGACATCGGCCGCGTCCGCTTGGTCGATGGCGACGGCCGGCCGGGCGCCCGCCTCTTTGCCAATATCGCGAGCTTCGGCATCTCCGGCCTCGTCGACCGCGAGGTCGCGGCGCTCTCGGCCCGGCAGTGGCTGAACGGCACGGCGGCCTATTTCCTCGCCACCGTCCTTGCCATCTTCGGACATCGCACCCAGCGCATCCGCCTCAAGCTCGACGACGACCCCGTGGTCGAGATCGACACCGCGCTCGTCGTCGCCGCCAATTGCCGCTATTTCGGCGGCGGCATGATGATCGCGCCGGATGCCGATCCGGCCGACGGCGCTCTCGACGTCATCGTCCTGCGCGGTGCCTCGAAATGGACGTTGCTGAAGGACTTCTCGCTCGTCTATCGCGGCCGCCACCGCGCCCACCCGCAGATCACCATCACCCGCGCCCGCCGCCTCCAGGTCGAGCCGGCGCCGGACAATCGCGGCGGTGCGGTTCTTCTCGACATCGACGGCGAGGCCATCGGCCAGCTCCCGGCGACCTTCGAGGTCCTACCGGGGGCGCTCCGGGTGCTTGTGTAAGTAACGTGTCAGGAAAATGAGACTTAAGTTATCTATGGGTATAGTTAAATAAAGATAGGAGAATTTGTTCAATGATATGGCGTTTAAGTAATCTAATTTCTTGAGGCTTCTTCAAGTGCCAGTGCTTCACGAAGCAAAGCCGACGCTTCTTCATATTTTCCCATTTGTCGAGCGTTTTCTGCAAGGGATTGCAAGAGTTGAATTTTCTTGGAGCTTTTTCCTGGGTTGCTATTGTGCGATCTCGCGCCGGAATCGTCTGAAAAAAAGCTATTATTCCTTGAATTCACATCCCTGGATGCAGATATTTGTTTTTGAAGTTCGTCTCGAAGTTGTTCATTCTCGATCTTTCTAAGCTGGGCGTCTTGCTTGAGTGCGGATTGGATCAGTTCATCGACCTCCTTGTTGGCAGATTCACGTAATTCGGATCGAAGTCTCGCGACTTCCGACGCGGCACGGACTTCGAGCGTCTTCCGCAGAGTGACCGGTTTCTTCGCAAGCCAAGCGCCAAAGTAGGAGAACCAAGGGCTCGCCACAGCAGCAATGATGCCAGCAACTATCGGATAGACAGCTAAAGTCCGGTATGTCGTCTCGGTATCGAAATGGGCAATTCGTTCGGCGATCGGAACATCCCCGAAAATCAAGAAGGCAAGGGGTTTCCAATTGGAAGCAACGAAAGCGATAGCGATATAGCCAAAAAACGGAGATCGAATTCTCTGCGAGAACGCATCGAATAATTCTTTGATGCTGTCCATCGAAAGCCTCATGTCATGAAAGCGCTCGTGGCCTGAAAAATGAGGTGCCAATCATGTAATCCCGAGATTACACCGTCTGGCCATCTATTCTAGGTTATCGTATCGATCGGTTCAGTTTTCCCCACCAAACGATCGTGTTGCTGTGTGGACCAACGGTGAATCCGAATTCTGAGGTGACGGATTGCCGGCCGCGCTGCGGGTGTTCTGCTGAGACGACCGCCGCAACGCTGCCCGTTCGTGCTATAGGGGCGGGTCGAGACGAGACGAAGCCGACGAAAGCGAGAGCCCCTTGACGACACGCGATCCTTTGCGCCCGCGCCCGACGGACAACGCCTTTCTTGGGCCTCTGAAGGGCGGCAGCCACGAGCCGACCTATTCCGGCGCGCTCTCCTTCATGCGCCGGCGCTATTCCCGCGACCTTGCCGGTGTCGACGCCGTCGTCTGGGGCATTCCGCTCGACACCGCGACGTCCAATCGCCCCGGCGCCCGTTTCGGTCCGCAGGCGATCCGCCGCGCCTCGGCGCTCTTCGACGGCGATCCGCAATATCCCTTCGGCTTCGACCTCTTCGAGGACTTCGCCGTTGTCGACTATGGCGACGCCGTCTTCGACTATGGCCGGCTCTGGGAAGCGCCAGAGGCGATCGCCGCGCAGGCGCGCGACATCCTCGCCTCCGGCGCGACCCTCGTTTCCCTCGGCGGCGACCATTTCGTCACCTGGCCGCTGCTGAAGGTCCATGCCGAGCGCCACGGGCCGCTGGCGATGGTCCATTTCGACGCCCATCAGGACACCTGGGACGACGACGGCGAGCGCCTCGACCACGGCACTTTCGTTGCCCGCGCCGTCAAGGACGGCATCGTCGATCCGGCCCGCTCGATCCAGATCGGCATCCGCACCCAGGCGCCGGCCGATTTCGGCATCGAGATCATCCACGCCCACGAGATCGACGGCCTCGGCGCCCCCGGCGTCATCCGCCGCATCCTCGAGCGCGTCGGCGACGCCAGGGCCTACATCACCTTCGATATCGACGGCCTCGACCCGGCCTTCGCGCCCGGCACCGGCACGCCGGTCGCCGGCGGCCTTTCGACGCGCGAGGCGCTGACCGTGCTCGGCGGCCTCGGCTCGCTCGACATCGTCGGCGCCGACGTGACCGAGGTCGCGCCCGCCTATGACCACGCCGACATCACCGCGATCGCCGGCGCCTCCGTCGCCCACCACTATCTCGGGCTCCTCGCCTCGAAGCGTCGCGGCGGGAAATAGGGCGTTCGCCTGCGCCGACCGGTGCGCTCCCAACTCTCCCGCCCCCTCCCAACCCTCCCCAGGAAGGGGAGGGCTTGTTCCGTGATGCGGGGCAGCGCCTTGCCACGAAGCAGGGCGCAAAGCCCTCTCCCGTGGGGGAGGGCAACCGCAGCTTCGATTTGTCGTGCAACGGCAAATCGTTAGCGCAGGTCGGGAGGGGGCGCATGAAGGTCGCGGCGACACGGCCGATTGCAGCAAGGGTGAAATCGCGTTAGACCGCGCCACCGGCCGCGAGATCGCGCCGGGCTGGCAAGGAGAGACGGAAATGGCAGACAAGATCAGGATCGGCGTGCTCGGTGCATCGGGTTACACGGGTGCCGACCTCGTCCGCCTCGCCCTCGGCCACCCGAATGCCGAGATCACGGTGCTGACCGCCAATTCCCATGCCGGCAAGCCGATGGCGGCGGTGTTCCCGCATCTCGGCCATGTCGACCTGCCCGGTCTCGTGCGCGTCGAGGATGCCGACTGGTCGAAGGTCGACGCCGTCTTCTGCGGCCTGCCGCACGGCACCACGCAGGAGATCACCTCGAAGATCCTCGCCGAATATCCCGAGATCCGCGTGTTCGACATGTCGGCCGATTTCCGGCTGCGCAATATGGACACCTATGCCGAATGGTACGGCCACGAGCACCGCGCCCCGGCGCTGCAGGGCGAAGCCGTCTACGGCCTCACCGAGCACTACCGCGAGCCGCTGCGCAATGCCCGCCTCGTCGCCTGCCCGGGCTGCTACCCGACCGCGACGCTGCTCGCTCTGCTGCCGATCGTCGATTCCGGCGAGATCGATCCGGCCGAGATCATCATCGATGCCAAGTCCGGCGTCTCCGGTGCCGGCCGCGGCCTGAAGGAAAACACGCTCTTTTCCGAAGCCGGCGAGGGCCTCTCGCCCTATGGCGTCGCCAAGCATCGCCACGCGCCGGAGATCGAGCAGGAAATCAGCGTCGCTGCCGGCAGGGACGTGATCGTCAATTTCACGCCGCATCTGGTGCCGATGAGCCGCGGCGAACTCGTCACCTGCTACGTCAAGCTCGACGGCGCGACCGCCGACGACCTCCGCGCGACGCTCGCCGATCGCTACGCCGGCGAGCCCTTCGTCCGCGTCGCCGCCAAGGGCGTCGTCCCGGCGACCCAGCAGGTGCGCGGCTCGAACTACTGCGTCATCGGCGTCTTCGCCGACCGCATGCCCGGCCGCGCCATCGTCGTCTCGACGATCGACAACCTCGTCAAGGGTTCGAGCGGCCAGGCGATCCAGAACATGAACGTGCGCTACGGCCTCGACGAGACCGCCGGCCTCGGCCAGATGCCGCTCTTCCCGTGAGGGAAGGGCAGGTTCAGAAGTTGCAGTCGGCTTTGGTGCAGGCGGCGAAGGCGTCGATCATCGCCTTCCCGCAACTGCCATCGGCCTTGCCGCGATAGAAGCCTTTCTTCTCAAGTGAACCCTGCCAGGCGAGCCGCTCGTCGGGGGAGGCGAGATCGCAGGCCTTGCGCCATTGCCGATGCGCATCCTCCGTCCGCCCGGCGCGGAAATAGCCTTCGCCGAGGCTGTGCGCGAAGGCAGAGTCTTCGGGGGCGAGTGACACCGCCGTCTCGAAATCGGCGATGGCCTCGTCTGCCCGGTTGTTCCAGAGATTGAAATAGCCGCGCGCGTTCAGCATCGCGGTCTTGTCCGTGGCGATGTCGCCGGCTGCGGCGAAATCGGCGTCGCCTCGCGCCAGGTCGCCCAGCCGGAAGAAGGCATTGCCGCGCTGCAGGCGGGCTTCCCAGTCGCCCGGATCGAGCGTCAGCACCGCGCTGAAATCCTCGACGGCGGCGGCGGCATTGCCGGTTGCCATGTGTTCGAGCGCACGGTTGTAATAGGCGGTTGGGTCGGCGGGAGTGAGGCGGATGGCCTCGCCATAGCTGGCAATGGCCGCGTCGTGGCGGTCGAGATCGGCGAGCGCGGCGCCTTTCATCACATGGGCTTCGGCATCGTCGGGAAGAAGGGCGATGGCGACCTCGAAATCCCGGATGGCGCGCGCCGGCTTGCCTTGCCCCCGATAGGCGTTGCCGCGACTGACATAGGCAGGGGCATAGGCCGGTTCGATGAGGACCGCCTCGTCGGCGTCGTCGAGGGCATCCTGCACACGCCCGAGCGCGAACAGGGCCCGGCTGCGGTCGGTGAGCGTGATGGCGTTTTTCCGATCGAGCGCGACGGCCTTGTCGAGGTCTACCAGCCCGCGGGCCGGCTCTCCGGCGAGAACGAGGGCGTGACCGCGATTGCTGAGGGCGGGCGCAAGATCGGGGTCGAGCGCAATCGCCCGGTCGAAATCCTCGATCGCCTTGCTGTACTGGCGCTGCAGGAGCAAGGCGTTGCCGCGATTGCTGAACGCCTCGGCGTAGTCGGGGTCGAGGGCGATCGCCCGGTCGAAATCGGCGATGGCAAGATCGAAGTGCCGCCGCCGGCCGTGCAGGGCGCCGCGGTTGTCGAAAGCGGTCGCGTCATTCGGGTCGAGTTCGATCGCCCGGTCGAAATCGGCCAGTGCAAGGTCCAGCTTGCCGGTCAGCTCGTGGGCCACCGCCCGCTCGCGGTAGGCCATGGCGTCGCCGGGATCGAGGGCGATCGCCCTGTCGAAGTCGGCGATCGCAAGGTCGTACTGCCTCGTCGCGGTGTGGCAGATGCCGCGTTCGAAAAAGCTCCCCGCATACCCGTCGTCGAGACCGATCGCGATGTCGAGGTCGCTGGCGGCCTGCGCGAAGCGACCCAGTTTGCGAAGCGCGGTGGCCCGGTTCTCGTAGGCCCTCGGCTCGTCGCGATCCAGTTCGATCGCCTTGTCGAAATCGGCGATCGCCCGCTCATGCCGGTTCTTCTCCGAAAATGCGATGCCGCGGTTGATGTAGCGGCTCGCGACCGTCGGCTCGGCCGTGATCAACGCGTCCAGATCGGCGATGGCCTCGTCGAACCGGCCGGCGCCGAGATAGCTGTCGGCGCGCCCCGCAAGTGCCGAGAGGCGGCCGGGATCGGCCGCAAGGACGGCCGAAAAGTCAGCGATCGCGGCCATGTGGTCGCCGAGCTTCTGACGCGCGAGGCCCCTGAAGAACAGCGCCGATATCCACAGCGGCTGTCCTTCGGGCATGGCATCGATGATCTGCGTGCAGGCCGGGACGCTCCGTTCCGGCTCGCTCTTGGTGCATTCGTCGATCAACGCCATGGGAGGCAGCGCCGGCAGTGCCGGCGGCGGCACGGTCATTGATGCCGCGGCAAGGACGAGCAGTCCTTCGAGAACCATGAACGCCTCCTTTGGACGGAAATTGAGGATGCCGCCACCGCAATGCGCTAGCGAAGGTTGCGTGTTAAATGCAATCATTAGTCGTGGCAGGTAGCAGTATCAAGTGCGGCAAGAGGCCCGATGCCGCCCTGGCCGTGAGGGAGGGGACCGGCTGCTTGCGCGATCCGGCGCCGTCACGAGACCGCGTTCTCGACGGCCCGACTTTCCGAATCTCCCATGGGCCCGGCATGGGCGGCGGCCCGTCGCACGATCCGGGACCCTATCAGGGGCCGAGCGAGCACAATCCGGCGCTCGACCGCTGAGGGACGCGGCAAACGAAAGGGCCGCCGCGGCGGCCCCTGCTGCCCTCGTGCGCGAGCGGATCGGCTACGACATCATCTTCACATAGGAGCCCGGCGCTGCCTCGATCGCCGGCGCGCGCGAATTGCCGGCCTTGCGCGCATTGGTCATCTCGGGACCGTGCTCGACGATCCACTCCTGCCAGTGCGGCCACCACGATCCGGCGGTCTCCTTGGCGTTCGCCAGCCAGTCCTCGTAGGTGCCCTCGGCCGGGCCATCGGTCCAGTACTGGTACTTCTTGCGCTCCGGCGGGTTGACGACGCCGGCGATGTGGCCGGAGCCGGAGACGACGAATTCGACCTCGCCGCCGAACTTGGCGCAGCCGGTGAACACCGATTTCGCCGGGGCGATGTGGTCTTCCTTGGTGCCGAGATTGAAGATCGGCACCTCGACCTTGGCAAGGTCGAGGCGCACGCCGTCGATCTCGAGGTCGCCCTTCGAG